>CANGNS010000006.1 GCA_947455465.1 Comamonadaceae bacterium
CTCTACGATGGTTGTTATACGCGGCGGCAGCTAAATGGGTTTTCCCGGTTCCGGGTGGGCCGGCCAGAATCAAATTCAAATAATAATCGTTGCCATCGGACCAAGGTATCGCTTCACCTTCGGCCTTGGACGGGTATTTGCACGGCCAATCACAAATTTCATACAACCTATCCTTGAGCACTTGATTGGGGGCTTCAAAATTTTCAAATGTTTTCTTAAGGTAGGCAACAGAAGGACCGTAAACGCTTTCGTAATGTTTGTTCCGAGCTACCTGCTCACCCCGGTTACGCTTTGCAATATTGAGCTTTCCAGACCATTCCGCCATCCAATACTCGGCCATATAGGTCTTTTCGTGATCCGCGAGGGCACAGTGCAAGGTAGCGTTGTATTCGCGCATCGTCCACCCGGCTAGCGCGTCGGTAAGAACTTCATCACCCGCCATCAGTTTCAGTGTTTCTTCGGCTGGGCAGGGATCTCCCACCAGCCCCACCAGCTCGAGCCTTTGCTGAAGGATTCGCTCAATATCCTGCCTAGTCATCACCCTAGTACCCACCCCAGCCGTTAGGGTTGGCCGGATTTTCAATTTTGCTTTTGGCGGTTTTTGGGGATGGGTGTGAATGGCCTCTCTGAGTTGCTGTTGGCGGCTTGCACCATGACTTATATCCCCGCTTGAGGGTGGTTGTAGCTAAGGCATTTAGGTCATGACCGGCAACGTCCAAATCGAAAGCCTCTTGTGCCAGAAGGTCGATGCGAGCTTGCTTTCTCGGCCCCATTTCCACCAATTGAGTAAAGAGGTTTACGTCGAGTTGCTCAGGTAGCGCCGGGACCACCCAAGGGGGAGGCGAAGCCGACCCCGAAGGGGTGGTCCTTCCCCCCTCCCCCAAAGACTGAGGTCTTTGGGGTCGTTGGGGTTTGGTGCTCATGGGTGAACCGGCTGCCGGTTCACGGGTGGACTGGCTGCCTGCTCCACCTTGAACCGGGTTCATGGATGAACCCGGTTCGGCCATGGGCTCCCTCAAGCGCTCTACGACATGCGCTGGGATTGGTAAAGCGGGCTCAGGAATGTACTTGGCCAGTGCATCAAGATCGAACTGGTAGCGGTTTGATGAGTGCCCGCCACCTTGCAACACGACAGACAGAATTCCAGCCTCCTTGGCTATACGAAGTAATCGCTTGGTGTGCGACAACGACAATGAACACTCTGTAGCTAACAGATGTAACCCGGGATAAGCGACCCCGGTTTTACTGCTCACATGTATCGCGATGTTGAGTAGCAGCAACTTGAACGCAGGCGGTTTTATCAGCGCGCGTTGAACGCTATTTATGGTCCGAAAACCCAAACTTTTAGCGGGAACATCGGTGGCGTGCGCCATCGGTCTATCTGACGGCCCAAGGTCGTCTTCCGCCGGTTCGGAGTCGGGCTTGATTGCAGTCATGGCGCGGGTCGCGGTAAGCAATGCATACGCACAGCGGATCGGCTAGCCATGGGAAATTGCATCCAATGCCGTTTCATACAGCACCCCGATTCAAACTTTTTACGGACCAACATTACGACGCGTCTGCGGCTGCGGATCCGCTGTGCAGGTCCACCCATTCATGGAGCTGCTGGAGTCGCCACACTTTTATCGTCGGCGATAGCAGTATCGGCTTAGGAAATTTGCCTTGTGCCACCCACAGGTTAATGGTGGACTTAGCTAGGGATGTTAAGTCGCTGACTTCGGCGATGCGCAACAGCTGCTTGGAATTGGTCACTATGAGACTCCTTTGGTTGGTAGGAGTACCAAGTGTGATTCTGAAAAAATGAGGTAAATACGCAGTTACTATTTTTTGCCTATTTTTTTACTGGGTCCGATTAGGTTGGCCTCGTTCAACCAAGCAGACACTGTCCGCTTCGAAATGGGCATGCCGTATTTGCTCTTAAAAGGCATCCAAAGTGGATTTGCCGAATCCTCATAGGCAATCGGGCCTTTCTGTTTTTTTTGCACTTCAGCGACGTATGTAATTACGTTATTGTTGAATGCCTCACGGCATACTGCACTACAGACTCGCTCAGCGCTAAGGTACTTGCCAGTTTTCGCATGATGATCTCGCGCGATTTGTAAGGCCGCAGCCCAAAGATAAGTGGAAGGTGATCTGCCCCCCGGTTGGCGGTCAGAGGAGGACTTTAAAAGTAACCAATTCTGCTTGCGAATTTTGCTTATTGCTTGTTCCTGCACCAATTTCATTTGTCGCAAGTAATCGTTTTCACCTAAGGCACGCGCAAGCAATTTGATCAATTCAGCCCTTGGGCATTTATTTTTTCTAAGCAAGTTTTCATACGATGCACTAAGACTACTGGGGGCAAAATGCTCATCAATCGCATCCATTTCCTCGTCGGCATCCGAAAGAATTCCATCGATTCCTCTGGCAATCACCCCTTGGAGGACGGCTTTAGTCGGTTTAGGGATTTTTTTCTCGCTCGATTCGGAGCTGACTTGCTTGGACGACTTGACCATAAGTTTTCCACTAAGTTTGCTTCAAGACAAAACCTTGCTGTGCATTTTCCCGCTTCGCTTTGTGAAGGCCCGGCAGGATCAAGCTGCCAGTCGCGTTTGCAGCAAGGTCAAGTTGCTGTCATTTCCCAACATGCAGAAGGACTCCCAGTCCTGCATAAGCAGCCGCCGCCGCTCCAGCAGATTACCACGCCGATAGGCTTTTTCCACCTTGTTGCCAATCGTATGCGCCAGCGCCATCTCGGCCACTTCCGGACTGTGGTCGGTCTCCTCGGATACCCAATCCCTGAAGGTGCTGCGAAAGCCGTGCACGGTCAACCCCAGCTGCATCCGGCGCACCATCATGAGCATGGCCATGTTCGAAAGTGGCTTGCCGTTGCGGGAGAATAGGTACACGCTATCTGGGTCCATGCTCTGGGCTACCAGAAGCAAGTCCATTGATCGCCGGCAAAGCGGCACTTGGTGCGTTTTCCCAGCCTTCATGCGGCTGCCGGGAATGGTCCAGACGTTGCCCTGCACCTCGCTGCGCAGCCCCAACAACACCTCGCTGGTTCTGGAGGCGTTGAGAATGGAAAATTCCAAGGCCAATGCTGATAACCCATCTGCGTTGCGCAACTTGGCCATGAATGCCGGGATATCGGGGTAGGGCAGGGCCTCATGGTGGTTGTCGGATGCCCGCTGCGTAGGCAGCAGGTTCTCGAGGTGCCCTTTCCACAAGGCTGGATTGGCGCCCGTGCGAAGTTTGCGGGTGATCGCCGCACTCAGGATTCGTTCGAGGCGTCCGCGCAGTCGCACAGCGGTTTCCGACTTGGTGTGCCAGATCGGGGTCAGTATCTCCAAAACGTGCTGCGTCTCGATTTTTTCCAGCGGCATCGTGCCGATCACCGGGAATGCGTAGTTGGCTACCGTGGCAACCCACTGGTCACCGTGCTTTTGGTTGCGCCATTTGGGGCGCATGGTCTCGATGTAGGCCAGTGCAAATTCCTTGAACCTTGGCGCTGCGCTGGATGCCTCCGCCTCTTTGGCGGCTTTTTTCTCTTGGGTGGGGTCGGTTCCCTTGTTAATTAGGTTGCGGGCCTCAATAGCCCGTTCTCGGGCCTGCCGGAGCCCAACGTCAGGGTAGGCGCCAAAGCTAAGCGCTAGGCGCTTGCTTTGGTGCGTATACCGGAAAATCCAGTACTTCTGGCCGGTGACTTTGACCCAAAGGTGAAGCCCCTTGGTTTGGTCGTCTGTATGTCGTCCGGGTTGGCTAAGTTTCTTGACTACAATGTCTGTAAGTTGCATGTCGGCTCCTGTTTGTTACCACTTTCGTTACTCCAGCAAGGCCTTGATAAGGAATATGCGGTCTTGTAGGCGTTAGCGTAGGGTCTTGGAAGGGACATGCAAAGGCAGAAACTAGTTACAGCCTAAAATCTTTGAGGTACAGGGCGAAAGAGACTTGTTAAGGTCGTCCAACATCATGCAAGGCCTTCCAAGGCTCCACATGGGTAGTTTCAGACACTCTCTCCGCCAGTACAAAGACCTCAAACCTGCTCAGCAGGCCTTCAGGCAGCCTTAGGCCCCGCACCACGCGGGGCTTTTTGCTTTGGGCTCCTGACTGCGATCTCCGGCAGCGACCCGTAAAAGTCGTCTCAAACTCCGTTTGTCTCAAACCCTCATGACTTTTTCGGACTTGGTTCGATCTTCATATGGTTTTCATATGACTATTTTTGTGATACTGCTAAAATTTAACAGAAGCAGTGGTTTTAAATTTAATCTCACTCCTATTTGAAATAATTTATTATTTAAATCAAATCCATGGGAATTATTTGCCAGGCCCTTTTCGTAATTTGGCTAACTGTTCAGACCGCAACCGCATTAGCGGTTGACAGTTGTATTGTTAACCCGCCTAATCCCCCAAGCTCTAGCATCGAAACTAAAAATCTGCTTGGTACCTATCGGCGTTTGCCCGTTCAAAACGATTATCACGTGGGCACTATTCAGGCGCAGGCTGGTAACGGTAACCTCATCTGGACAAATCAACACGGCGTATCTTGGAAACTCATTCCCGACCTAGGCAATTTGAGGTTACTTACAGGTACCGATAACCCCTACCAAAACAGTCCGAACGGTGCAAATTTCACGCTGCAGTTTCAGTCTGGCAGGTTGACCGGATTTATTTTTTTGGGTGAATCTTATTTGTTGGATGATGCTTTCGCCGACACATATGATCCTAATACATCAAAGCTATTGATCAGTAAAGTGTCCGTGGGCACTAGAAGCTATTGCAATGTAGTAGCGACAATCGGCTCCGTCGTAAGTGTCGGTGCGCCGCCTGCCAATGGGATTGGTGATCAATTTGATCCTGCTACTGGAAGGTTGACCATTCCCAGTTTAAGATTAGGCGATAAGACATATAACAATGTAGTCGTTACCTTGTCTAATGTCCTGAACGCTGAGGTATTGCCTGACTATTTATCAGGAGGAACTTTGCATGGCTATGCAGCACTAAACATTCAGGAGTCACCCCCCGAATTTCATTATGGGTTTAGTCTTTACACCAGCATTCAAAAAATATCAGATTATCAAGTGAAAAATTTGCAGTTTGGCTGGGGAACTTGGTTGGTGCCAGATAACCGCGCCAACAAACTGCTATGTCCCTTAGGTACTGTGATGCGGAATTTGTATCCCAACCAAGGCACATTTTGGAGTCAGTTCCAAACTATCGAGGGGGGGCCGGGGCAGTGGATTTCCACTCATTTCCCCTCAACCATTTCCAAGTTTCGTCTCAACAGTACGCCGGACTGTTACAACAATGAAGTGGCCTCCCCGGGATATGACTTTTTGGGCAATAGGTTAAAAACTGAAATGTTGGGTATGGCGCAGTTGAGTAATCGATTATTAATCGCACCTGACGGCCTTACTTTTGACTTACACAATTTGCCCTCGTCACTTTTTGGTTATGGTTACTTAGCACTTCCGCTGATGCCTGCAAACGACAAAGTAGAAGCTGTTCCAATTGGTGATCAAAGTTGGGTTTTGGTTATGAATTCAGAAAACTTCAAAGGGCCAGTTTCTTTTTACTTACCCAAATTATTTACCAAAATAGATGCTCTTGATAAAACGTTGGTTAGCAAAACGTTGGATGCGATGCCGGCCGTTAACTCTGGACTCGCTTTAGAGATTAATACTGTGCCGGCCTACACGGCGGTGGATCCATCAGGCGTGGTGTATCGCAGAATTGCCAAGATGAATTTCCCAACAAATGAATCTAGCACGAGGGCAATATTGACGCAAGATTTTACCCATTATTCAAAGCAAGCATTATGGGATAACTTCGCAAGTTTCATGAGTGGAGGGGTTTTACCTCTTCAACTCAACTCCAAGGGCGGCTACCCAGTTTCCTTTACGCCAAGTGGATTAAGCGCCAAGATGGTTGATAACGATAAACCAGTCATACTAAATGGATGGGTTACATCCTCCATAAGCAAAAATCAGTCGGGAGGTACAGTTTTTTCTTTGTCCTGGGTCGACCCAGTCACAGCTGGAACTTTACCCGAATATTTTCGCCTAGATGACAAAGGATGGACACCTATACAGGCAAACCAAGTGCCCGCCACTACCAATTTATCAAAACAGATATTTCCCGCATTAACCGCAAGTTCATGGCCGACTCTGGATACAAGTACAAATTCTGCTTGGTCGTCAAGTAAATGGGCTGCCGGCCCCTTTACTGCAAAACTTAATGACGGATCAACGGTAACCTACGTTTGGTACAATTTCATAGATCAACCTGCAATTGCGCAGCTTGGATTGGACCCAACCATACTTCAAAAACTACAAAATGCAGTTGAAATAATGCACATTCAATATGGTACCAATGGCCCCACGCTCGAGCCTCCTACTAATGGAAGCCTTGTAGGAATAGACCCAGGCTTAATCGTGACGCCGCCCTCAAATATGTCTAAAGGTTACGTGCCAATCGCAATCGGACAACAATGAGCCTGGACCGACCGCAAGCAGCATACGTAATGAGCCCGCCGAAGCCATAGTAAAACAGTGGTTCTCTGGACATTGATTTACAGTCCACATAAAGGCCATTGCCTTGGCAATATTTGATGACAATGTAATTTTGTGGCAATTGCAGCATGACGGATTCGCCCCAGGCTCATCTACCCCCAACGGCACCGGGCTCTGCCCAACGCGTCCTGCTGTTGGGCGCCACAGGCACCATCGGCCGCGCTACGGCGCAGGCGTTGCGGGCTGCGGGCCACGAGGTGGTTTGCCTTTTGCGCTCCCGCCAAGGTGTGCGCAGCCTGTCCGGCGACCCGTCATTGGCGGCGTCTTTGCACGGCGCGCAGATGCGTTGGGGCGATCCGACGGACCCGGCCTCGCTGCGAAGGGATGGTTTTGCCGGCACACCCTTTGATGCCGTGGTTTCCTGCATGGCTTCGCGCACCGGCGCCCCCCAAGACGCTTGGCGTATCGATTACCAGGCGCACGACGATGCGCTTGCCGCCGCCAAAGAGGCGGGGGTGCGGCATTTTGTTTTGTTATCAGCCCTATGCGTGCAAAAACCAAAGCTCGCTTTTCAGCAGGCCAAGCTCGCATTTGAAAAGCGTTTAATAGCCTCGGGCCTGACATACTCCATCGTGCGCCCAACGGCTTTTTTTAAATCCTTGTCCGGTCAGCTAGAGCGGGTGAAAAAGGGCAAGCCTTTTTTAGTATTCGGCGATGGCATGCGCACCGCCTGCAAACCTATCAGCGATGCCGATTTGGGCCAATTTATCGCCGCGTGTTTGGATAATCCGGATTGCCACAACCGCATATTGCCCATCGGCGGCCCCGGCCCGGCCATTACGCCGCGCCAGCAGGGCGAGTTTTTGTTTCAGTTGCTGGGCCAACCGGCGCGTTTCAAAAGTGTTCCGGTCGGTTTGTTGGACGCGATTATTGCCCTGCTCGGTCTGGCCGGGACTGTATTCCCTGCGGCTGCCAGCAAGGCCGAGTTGGCGCGCATTGGGCGTTATTACGCCACCGAATCTATGCTGGTTTGGGATGCCCAAGCCCTGCGTTACGACGCCGATGCGACGCCCTCTTACGGTAACCAAACATTATTTGACGCCTATACCGCATGGGCCCAAGGCGCCAGTGCCCCCGAGCGTGGCGACCACGCCGTCTTTTGAACGCCAGGCCCTGCCTACAATGCGCTGCCCCTTGCGGTTTGCCATTGTTTTGCCTTGGAGCGAGAGTTTATGTACACACCCGCGCATTTCGCAGTGCAGGATCCTGCCAGTTTGCACCGAATAATCAACGAGCACCCTTTGGGTATTTTGGTGACCCCGACAGGGCAGGGCATGGACGCCAACCATATTCCTTTTGAGTTTGATCCATCGGTGGGGCCTTGTGGCCTGCTCAAAGCCCACGTGGCCCGCGCCAACCCGCTGTGGCAGCAATGCCGCGACGGTGCGCAGGTGATGGTCGTTTTCCGTGGCAAGGAAGCCTATATTTCGCCCAACTGGTACCCCAGCAAACACGAGGCACACCGCCAGGTGCCTACCTGGAACTACGAGGTGGTGCATGCGCACGGCTGGCTCACTGTCCACGACGACGAGAAATATGTGCGCGGCATCGTCGGGCGACTCACCCGCACGCACGAGGCGCCCGAGCCCAAGCCCTGGAAGATGTCGGACTCCGCGCCTGACTACATCGACGGCATGCTCAAAGCCATCGTCGGCATCGAAATCCGCTTGGACCGTCTGGAAGGCAAAGCCAAACTAGGCCAGAACCGCGAGCCCCGCGACCGCCTGGGCGCTGCCGATACGCTGGCTGTGCGCGGCCACGACGGGCTGTCCCAAGCCATGCGCCAAGCCGGCCCTCTGCCTTGAGGGCCCGTGCCCTACACGTCCGAAAACAAAAGCATAAAAAAGAACAGAAAAACAATGACAAGAAACCAGCCGGCCAATATTTTCAACACAGTCTTTAGCATGGTGTTACCCCATTTGGTCAAAGAGCGCGCCCTATGAGTATTTCAAATAACCCATTTTCCACACTTTTCCAGGACCTGCCTTTGCCCTGCGGCTTGGTGCTGCCCAACCGCTTGGCCAAGGCAGCCATGGAAGAGAGCCTGGCCGAGCCCGGCCAGTTGCCCGGCGCTCGCTTAGAGGGCCTGTATCGGCGCTGGGCCCAAGGCGGTGTGGGCTTGCTTTTGACCGGTAACGTTATGGTCGACAGCCGCGCCATGACCGGCCCGGCCACGATCGCACTGGAGCAGGACACGCCCTTGGACGGCTTTCGCGCCTGGAGCGCGGCGGCTAAGTCGGCCGGTGGCAAGGTGGTGATGCAAATCAGCCATCCTGGTCGCCAGGTCTTTGCCTCTATGGGCGGGCTGGTGTGGGCGCCCTCCGAGGTGGCACTGGACATGGGCAAGCATTCCAAAATGTTCCGCACGCCCCAGGCCATGACGCAAGAGAACATGGATGAGCTGATCGCCCGCTTTGCCACCACAGCGCGACGCGCCCAGGAGGCGGGCTTTGACGGCGTGCAAATCCATGCCGCCCACGGCTACCTGATTTCGCAGTTTCTCTCGCCCCACACCAACCAGCGCAGCGACGGCTGGGGTGGCGACATTGCCGGGCGCGCGCGCCTGCTCCTCGCCGTGGTGCGCGCCGTACGCCAGGTGGTGCAGCCGGGCTTTGCCGTGGCCGTCAAACTCAATTCGGCGGACTTCCAGCGCGGCGGATTTAGCGACAGCGACGCCCAGGCGGTGGTAGAAATGCTCAACCACGAGGCGGTCGATTTTGTGGAACTCTCGGGCGGCAGCTACGAAAGCCCGGCCATGCAAGGGCGCACGGCCGATGGCCGCACGCTGGCGCGCGAGGCCTATTTCCTGGAGTTCGCCCGCACCCTGAGCGGCCACGCCCGTATGCCCTTGATGACCACGGGCGGCATCCTGCGCCCCCAGGTGGCTTGCAGCGTGTTGGCTGGCGGCGTGGCGCTGGTGGGCATGGGCACAGCCCTGGCGGTGGCGCCAGACCTGCCGCGCCAGTGGGCGCAAGGGCAGGACACAGTGGCGCCGGCCGTGCATATCGGCTGGAAGGACAAAACCCTGGTCGGCCTGGCCACCATGGCGCTGACGCGCTCGCAGCTGCACCGCCTGGCCGAGGGCAAGCGCCCCAAGCCGCAAGCCTCGCCGCTGTGGACCTTGGTGCTCGACCAGCTGCGCAGTCGGCGCATGACCAAGCGCTACCGGGCGTGGCGCCAAATGCGCGCAGACGCCCCAAAATAGCTTTTTGGTGGCAGGACTGCCGCCTATTTGACCGATATCAAAGGGCTGGGCGGCCGGTGCATTTATGGTGCAACCATCGTTTGGAAAACACCATGCCCCAAAAAACTGCACTGGCACACTGCCCGTTTAGAAATACCGACGTCAACCTGCGCCTCGGCTTGCGCCACTGCATTGAAGACCAGCAATGCTTTAGCGACGAGCCTTGCCCTTTGCGCGACGAATTTCTGCAAACGGGCACACCCGCGGCACACAAAAGCGCCCCTGTACCCGCAAAGACACCAACCCTAAAGCAGGTGCCGATGTAAATGCGGTGGTTTATTTACCTGGCCATCGGCCTGCTGGCAACTTTGGGCGCCTGCCGTAACTCGCCCTCGGTGGAGAAAAAAACGCCTAGCAAGGAACCGCCTTTTGCGCTGTACTGCAAACATGGCAGCAGCAGTATGACGATCACGGTTTTAGATAATCATTTTGAGGTAGAAGAAAACCCCGAATTGCATACCATTGCCGACGCAAAAATGACCCTGAGTGACGGTGCGATGGAGGTCCAGTGGAAAGGTATTTCCACGACGGCGACTGATGGTCGCTATGGAATATACAAATTGAAAATAAACCGATTTACCGGTATTTACCTCGGTGAAATTGCTGAAGTATCCGCAAATAAAGTGACCGAGAGCCCGCTACGCATCAGCGGCCTGTGCGAGAAAATCGCAAGCAGAAAATTTTGACAGGCTTGAAAAAATCAAGAAATTGGTGCCGGAGAGATGAATCGAACACCCGACCTTCTCATTACGAATGGTGTGAATTTAGTGTTTGCAATTATTTGCCAAAGTTGATATGATATATAAATCAACAACTTATATCCGAGGCACTGGATAGGCAAACAGTCTGGGCGTTGAGCCGTATTCGTCAAAATAGCGTTCTGCGGGCGGCACAGCGCAGGTATGGCGGCGGCACAGCGCAGGTATGGCCTGGCTTCGGATGGTCAAAGCGACTTTACGATGGCACGTCCTAAGAAAACAGATACCCCTGATTTAGCCCTAGCGCACGTGCTGACTATTGGTTTAATTGAGCGTTTAAATTGCCCCGCAGGTGTTGCAAAAGTATTTCTAAAAGATAAAGAAGTAACTGGCCTCAAAGTACGGGTCACTGCCAAGGGGGCCAAAGCATTCGTTTATGAAGCCAAATTAAATGGCAAGGCAATTAGCAAAACCATTGGCGCGGTAAACGAGATAAGCATCAAAGCGGCGCAAGATAGGGCCCGGGAATTGATGCTGTTAATCAAGACGCAGAAAATCGACCCGCGCGCATTAGAGCGCCAAGCCCAAGCGGCCGCAGCACAGGAATTGGCGATTAAAGAAGCGGCTGCACAGTCCGCCGCCGCCGCTGCGGCTTCCAAAGCAATATGTGTGGGCGATTTGTGGTCCCAGTATTTGGCCGAAGGCCACCCCAAGCGCCGCCCTGCCTGGAAGCCCGGGTATCGCGCTTCCTTAGAGCTTATGGCCGCCCCCGGCGGTGTGCCCAAGCGACGCGGCAAGGGTTTGACCCGGCAAGGGCCGATTTATCCCTTATTGGCCTTACCGCTGGGCGAAGTTACAGAGGACGCCCTGCAACTGTGGTTTGAGCGCGAAGCCCAAGCCGGTAAACACCAAGCGGCGCGCGCTTTCATGATGTTCCGGGGCTTTTTGCGTTGGTGTGCGGGCCGCCCGCAGTACCGGCATTTAATCGACCGCGATGCGGGCAAGGCCCTCGCCATATTGGAGAGCCTGCCTACCCATACCCGCCGCACCGATGCCATAGAGGCAGACCAACTGCCCGGCTGGTGGCAAGGCGTGGCGCAACTGCCTAACCGCACCGCCAGCGTCTACCTTATGGGGCTGGTACTGACCGGCGCGCGGAAACAAGAACTGGCCGGACTTACCTGGGAGAACGTGGATTTTCGCTGGCGCAAGCTCACCATGGCTGATAAAGTCCATTCGACCCGCACCATCCCCCTGGGCCCCTACCTGGCCCATTTGCTGGCAACTTTGCCCCGCGTGAACGAGTATGTATTTGCCAGCCCCCGCAGCGTGGGCCGTATCAGCGACGCACGGGCCAGCCACAACAAAGCATTGCAAAGCGCCGCCATACAGGGGCTCACCATCCATGGCCTGCGCCGCACCTTTTCGCTGCTAGGCGAGGCCGCCGGTGCGCCCGCCGGTGCTATCGCGCAGGTAATGGGCCATTCCCCCAGCGGCACCGCCGAAGGCTACCGGCCGCGCAGCTTGGATGCCCTGCGCCCCTACCTGGAAAAGATAGAGGCCCATATCCTGACCTTGGCCGGGGTGCAGTTTGATGCCAAGGCCACACCCGGTGCGCTGCGGATTGTGGGGGCTTAGTTGTAAACCAATGCTTAACAGTTTATGATACGAACATTCCGACATAAAGGCTTGGAGCGCTACTTTAAAACCGGGAGCGTGGCCGGTATCCAAGCGATTCACGCCAAGCGCCTTCGGGAGTTGTTAACGGCGTTGCAGGTGGCCGCTGGCCCGCAGGACTTGGCCCGCCCTTCATGGCGCGTGCATGGCCTTACTGGGGAGCGCGCCGGGTTTTACGCCCTGACCGTGCAGGCCAATTGGCGACTGACTTTTAGGTTTGTGGGGGTAGATGTGGAATTACTGGATTATTTGGACTATCACTAAAGGGCACATCATGGCAATGCACAACCCGGCCCATCCGGGCGAATTACTCAGTGGCTGGTTGGAGGACTTGGGCGCTAGTGTCACTGCATTTGCCGCGCACATTGGCATTAGCCGCGTGATGCTTTCACGGGTATTGAACGGGCATGCGGCCGTTTCTGCCGATATGGATTTGCGATTGTCCGAGGCTTTGGGCACTTCGCCTGGCTATTGGCTGGCGCTGCAAGTGCAAAGAGATTTGTGGACCGCAGGCCAAAGCGCCAAAGTGCGTAAACGCATCAAACGCCTTGCCGCGCCTGTCCAAGCGGCTATGTGAGGTTTTCACCCCAGCTAGGTCCGCTTCGAAACCGGGCTCAATAACGGGCTCCTTCACCCGTCCGCTGGGGTTTCTCTTTGAAGTGGCACCTGGAAGGGGTGGATTTTGACAACCCAGCATTACGTTGACCGCTGGTACATGGCCGCTCAGTTATTGGCCTATGAGTACACCAAAGCACATGGCGCCTTAAACGACTTTCACATCGATTCACCCGAGGGCCGACAGTACAGCGAAAGCCTTGATAGCGTTATAGAAAGGGCCGTGCTTTGCGGTGAGCTGCGCACCTTCAAATCCGACCTTTCCGCTTTATTGGAGCCCGGCGAGCAGGCGTACACCGATGGCATGCTTTCTCTGGAACAATTTTGCAGTTGGGCGCAGGGCAAATTGCCTGGGTGCCCCGCCGATGCGGCAGTTTTAGCGCAGTACTTGGGGTTTGAAGTGGAGTTAAGTCCTTCCATGCAGTCTCCACCTGTGAGGCGCGTAATGGCGTTTCCAGCGCAAGAAGATGCCATTCTTGAGGAGATACATAGGCTAGGGCACGACCCCCTGAACTTTCCCAAAAACTCGCCTGGAAAATCCGGCGTGAAGAATGAAATACGCACTGCGCTAGCCAATAACAGACTATTCATCGGGGACACCGTTTTTGATAAGGCATGGGAGCGCCTTCGCGATAAAGGGGCTATCGTAGATAAAAAATAAATCTGCAGGTGTACCCCAAGGGTGTCCCCCAAATTGGGGGAGGGGGGACACTTGCGGGGGAGGATAGTCGCCGGAAAAACATAGGGCCATGTTCAACAAACCGAGAGGTTTCATCATGGCTTTTATCAATGTACAACCCTTGGCGCAGGAAAACCGCGCAGCTTTGCCAACCGCCGAAGCAGCGCGCCATTTAAACCGCGCTGCCCAGACTTTGCGCATTTGGGCGATGCGAGGCACAGGTCCAATCCAGCCGCTGCGCATTCAGGGCCGGCTTGCCTGGCCGGTTTCCGAGTTGCGCCGCGTTTTGGGGGTCACAGCATGATGGCCGCTATGAACACCTGGGCACTGCGAATCTGGTGCGCCATGCCCTCCCAATGGTTCAAACTGCGGCGGGCTTCAAAATGAGTTTTGCCGGAACAACAAATCCCCGCCACTTGCGAGTGCTTCAAGCGCTCAAAACAAGGCCGATAACGCGCGAAGCCCTCGACGAAATTGCCGGTTGTTCCAATGGGCCCGAGCTGGTGGCTGAGCTTCGACGACGCGGCCTAAAAATCCCATGCCATCGCACTAAGAAGAAGGACCGCGATTTGTTCGATTGCTGGCCGGGTGTTTATTCCTTCTCGGATTGTGACCGGCGCAAAGTTGAGCATTGGCTTCGTAGGCGGGACCATGGAACCCAAAAATAAGCGCAAGGGAACGGACGCATCACGGGATGCTGGCGGCTTCATTGCGATGCCCTGGTCTGTTATGGATTGCCCAGCCTATGGGCAACTATCGCACGCGGCACGGGCTTTGTTGTGGGAAGTTGCCCGTCAATTTTGCAAGGACAACAATGGCCGGTTGCTCTTGTCCCGCGTTTACATGGCTCAGCGGGGCTGGAGGTCTGCCGATACGATTCACCGCGCTAAACAGGAGCTGTTGCATTACGGCTTTATTTACGAAACGGTGAAGGGCTATCGACCTAACAAGGCGAGCTGGTACGCGGTCACCTGGCGCGCACTGGACCGTATCAAAGGCTATGACCCTGGCGCGGAGCTAGCTTTTGTACGCGGCGCCTACCGGTTGGACCGTCCCGCTAAAAACACAGTGCTTAGTCCGGTTGGCGGAATAGGTACGCCGCGCATAGGTCCGCCAGCCGGAATAAAGCGCGCCCCCATTGTTCCGCCAGCCGGTGCTATGCAGGCTAATTTTGCCGGTGGCTCTGTTCCGCCAGCCGGACACCCTCTAGAGATACCATCTGCTGCTTTAAAAAAGGGGGCGTATCGCAGGTTAAGCAAAGCGCCGGCGTATCTTTTCAAGGGCCTTGTCCACTCACAGGCAAGCGGCTTCATTGCCTAGGTTGTGCATGCGCATGGCCTAGGCCGGTCTGTGGTGCATGGGCGGGAAAAGACATTTGCGTAATCTGTGGACGTTACCCGTAAGTACGCGCCTGCTGCCAAATGCAAAGGCTTGCCAGACTGGCCGATAAGTTCGCACTTAAAGGGTGTGGTGTGGCAAACGTGGGCGGTGGGTGTACGAGCCGCTTCAAGTTGGCGCTGATTTGATTATTTGGCCTCTACAAAGGGTGGGTGAATGGGCAATGGGCATGGTGCTTACATGTCCCTTCACAGGGGCCTCAAAGGGGCCTTAATTTGGTACCGACGGCGGCACAGCGCAGGTATGGCGCAAAAAAACTGCCAAACAAAAAAGCCCCGTTCTTGCGAAACGAGGCTAAGTAATTGATTTAATTGGTGCCGGAGAGATGAATCGAACACCCGACCTTCTCATTACGAATGAGCTGCTCTACCGACTGAGCTACACCGGCGCACCAGAGTGCAATTATAGCCAGCGCCCATAAGCTGAAGCCTTTAGGCCTTTGCGTCCTGCGCGTAATACGCAGTTACCCGCTCCACCTCATTTTTTGATCCCAGCACCACACTGACGCGTTGGTGTAATTGCTCAGGCGCAATATCCAAAATACGCTGGTGTCCGTTGGTAGCAGCGCCGCCGGCCTGCTCCACCAGCCAGGCCATGGGGTTGGCTTCGTACATCAGGCGCAGCTTGCCGGGTTTACCGGGTTCGCGCTTGTCCCAGGGGTACATAAACACGCCGCCGCGCGTCAAGATGCGGTGCACGTCAGCCACCATACTGGCGATCCAGCGCATATTGAAATCTTTGCCGCGCGGCCCTTCGCTGCCCTGCAGGCACTCGTCGATGTAGCGGCGTGTGGGCGCATCCCAGTGGCGCATATTGCTCATATTGATGGCAAATTCTTTGGTGTCGGCAGGGATTTGCACATCTTCCTGGGTCAGCACAAAAGAGCCTTGCTCGCGGTCCAGCGTAAACATGGCGACGCCGTGCCCCACGGTGAGCACCAGCGTGGTTTGGGGCCCGTACACGCAGTAGCCCGCCGCCACTTGCTGGCGTCCGGCTTGTAAAAAGTCTTGCTCCGCGACCTGTGGCCCCTCGGGTTTGACTAGCACGCTAAAAATAGTGCCGATGCTCACATTCACATCGATATTGCTCGAGCCATCCAGCGGATCAAACAGCAGCAGGTACTCGCCACGCGGGTAGCGGTTGGGCACCTGGTAAATCGTGTCCATCTCCTCGCTGGCCATAGCGGCCAGGTGGCCGCCCCACTCGTTGGCCTCAATGAGCACCTCATTGGCGATGATGTCGAGCTTTTTTTGCACCTCGCCCTGAACGTTTTCACTGCCGGCGCCGCCCAGCACCTCGCCCAGCGCCCCTTTATTGACCGAGTGGCTGATGCCTTTGCACGCCCTGGCCACCACTTCGAGCAGCAGGCGCAGCTGCGCCGGAATCAGGCCATGGATGCGCTGTTGCTCCACCAAATAGCGGGAAAGGGAAACGGGCTTGGCCATGGCGTGCTCCAGTTGCGTGCAAGGGCGGGTTGGTGAATGCGGAAATGCGCGAGCGCGTCAGATGGACAGCGCCCGGTCGATGACCTCGCGCACATCGTTGCTCAAATCGGGCTTGGCCGCCACGCGCAAGAGTGCCTCGCGGGCGCCGCCGCGGTAAGGCTCGGCCAGTTGCGTCCAGCGGTCCAGCGCGCGCGCCAGCCGGGCGGCCACTTGGGGGTTGATGCCGTCCAGATCGGCCACTTGCTTGCTCCAAAACACATAGCCGGCTGCATCGGCGCGGTGGAATGCGCCGGGGTTGTTGCAATAGGCCGAGATCAGGCTGCGCGCGCGGTTGGGGTTGCGCAGCGTGAAGTCGGGGTGCTCCAGCAACTGGCGCACCTCGCGCAAGACCTGGCCGCCCCGGTCGCAGGCGCCCGCCTGGATAGAAAACCATTTATCGATAACCAAAGGCTCGTGCTTGAACAGCGCATGGAACTGGGCCAGCGCCTGGGCTGCCAGCCCACTGCCGCTGTTGACCAGGGCGTGCAAGGCGTTAAAGCGGTCGGTCATATTGCTGGCGCTGTGAAAGCAGGCCAGCGCTTTGTGCGGCCAGGTGGTGTCGGCTGCGGCCTCGCCCGCAAGGCACAAATACACCAAGGCTTGGCCCGCCAAGGCCCGCCGTCCGGCCGAGGCCGCGTCCGGGCTGTAGGCGCCGCCAGCATGGTGGGTTTCAAACGCCCATTGCCAATCGGCTTGCAGTGCGGTGGCCATTTGCAGGCGCATCGCCTCGCGCACCGCGTGCACGCGCTGCGGATCGACCTGGGGCAGTTGCTCGGCCATATAGGCCTCCGAGGGCAGGGTGAGCGCCAGCTCCTTAAACGCTGCGTCGAGCTGCGGATGGCGCAGCACCTGGCGCATGGCGTCCAAAAAGGCCGTGTCCAGCACCTGGACGGGCACGGTTTGGGCACCGATAGCCGCCAGCGCGTGGCGCAGCGCCAGGCGTTGGCCCGCTTCCCAGCGGTTAAAGGGGTCGGTGTCGTGGGCCAGCAGCACCAGGAGTTGGGCGTCGGTGTAATGGCAGTGCAGCACCACCGGTGCAGAAAAGCCGCGCAGCACCGAGGGCACAGGCTCTTCGGGCACTTGGTAGAAGGTGATTTCGTGGTCTTGCTCGGACATCACCAGCAGATGGCTGGTCTGCGCCGTCCCGTCGGGCGCGGTGTACAAGGGCAGGGCGGCGCCGCTGTGCATACCGACCAGGCCCAGACTGACCGGAATAACAAAGGGCGCATTGGCCGCCTGGCCGGGGCGCGCCGTGCTGTTTTGCATAAAGGTCAGGTGGTAGGTGCGCTTGTCGGCGTCGTAGGTGCCCGCTGCCGTCAATTGCGGCGTACCCGCCTGGCTGTACCAGCGCTTGAACTGCGGCAGCAAGGCCGCCAGATGCGATTGTGGGTTGGCGTCGGCGATGGCCTGGGCAAAGTCGTCGCAGGTCACGGCCTGGCCGTCGTGGCGCTCGAAATACAGCTTCATGCCCCGCGCAAAGCCGGCGCGGCCGCTGTTTTGCGTGCCTTCGGTGGCCAGGGTTTGCATCATGCGCACGACTTCGGCGCCTTTTTCGTAGACCGTGACGCTGTAGAAGTTGTTGATTTCCACATAGCTGTCCGGGCGCACCGGGTGGGCCATGGGGCCGGCGTCCTCGGGGAACTGCACGGTGCGCAAGAGCCGCACGTCCTCGATGCGCTTGACGGCGCGGGCCGAGGCGTCGGCGCACAAGTCCTGGCTGAACTCCTGATCCCGAAAAACCGTCAGGCCTTCTTTGAGGCTGAGCTGAAACCAGTCACGGCAGGTCACGCGGTTGCCGGTCCAGTTGTGGAAATACTCATGGCCCACCACGCTTTCGATATTGGCGTAATCAGCATCGGTGGCCGTGGCCGGATTGGCCAGCAGCAGCTTGGTGTTAAAGATGTTCAGGCCCTTGTTTTCCATGGCGCCCATATTGAAGTCGCTGGTGGCCACAATCATGAAGCGCTCTAGGTCCAGCGGCAGGCCAAAGCGCGCCTCGTCCCAGGCCACCGAGGCCATGAGCGAGTGCATGGCGTGCTCGGTTTTGTCCAGATCGCCCGGGCGCACCCACACCTGCAGCAGATGCTCGCTGCCGCTGGCGGCGCGGATGCGCTGCTCGCGGCACACCAGTTGCCCGGCCACCAGTGCAAACAAATAGGACGGTTTTTTGTGCGGGTCCACCCATTTGGCAAAGTGGCGTCCGTCTTCCAGCGGTCCGGCATCGACCAGATTGCCATTGGACAGCAGCACCGGAAACAGCGCTTTGTCCGCACGCAGGGTCACGGTGTAGCTGGCCATGACATCGGGGCGGTCCAAAAAGTAGGTGATGCGCCGAAAGCCCTCGGCCTCGCACTGCGTGAAAAACGACTGGTTGCTCACGTACAAGCCCATCAGCTTGGTGTTTTTGGCGGGCGCGCAGGTGGTGAAAATTTCCAGGTCAAAAGCCTCGGGGCCTTCGGGTAGGTTTTCCAGCACCAGTTTGTCGCCGTCCATCTTGAAGGAGGTGCCCTGGCCGTTGACCAGCACGCGCGCCAGGTTCAGCTCTTCACCATCGAGGCGCAGGGCCTGGGCCGGCACATCCGGGTTGCGGCGCAAGCGCATTTTGTTCAGGACCCGGGTCTTGGCCGGGTCCAGGTCAAAGCTCAGGTCGACGGTGTCGATCCAAAAGGGCGGGGCGCTGTAGTCCTTGCGGAAAATCGCGGCGCTTGCGGCGCTGTGGTCTGCGGCTTGCATCATGCATGCTCTCCTTGTGTTTTAAACGCCTTGCTTGAGCGAGGCTTGGATAAAGGGGTCCAGGTCGCCGTCCAGTACTTTCTGGGTGGCTGAGGTTTCGTAGTTGGTGCGCAAGTCTTTGATGCGGCTGTTATCGAGCACATAACTGCGGATCTGGTGGCCCCAACCGACATCGGTTTTGGTGTCTTCGAGCTTTTGCTGCTCTTCCATGCGCTTGCGCATCTCGTGGTCGTACAAGCGGCTGCGCAGGCGCTTCCAGGCCACGTCGCGGTTGCTGTGCTGGCTGCGCCCGTCCTGGCACTGCACCACGATACCGGTAGGGATATGCGTCAGGCGCACCGCCGAGTCGGTTTTGTTGATGTGCTGGCCGCCCGCGCCGCTGGCCCGGAAGGTATCTACCCGCACATCGGCCGGGTTGATGTCGATCTGGATCGAGTCGTCCACCTCGGGGTAGACAAACACGCTGGCAAAACTGGTGTGCCGGCCGCCCGAACTGTCAAACGGCGATTTGCGCACCAGGCGGTGCACACCGGTTTCGGTACGCAGGAGTCCAAACGCGTATTCGCCCTCGATTTTGATGGTCGCGCCTTTGATACCGGCAATGTCACCGGCTGTTTCGTCTTCGATGGTGGTGGCAAAGCCTTTGCGCTCGGCGTAGCGCAGGTACTGGCGCAGCAGCATGCTGGCCCAGTCGCAGGCTTCGGTGCCGCCGGCGCCGGCCTGGATGTCCAAAAACGCGTTCATCGGGTCGGCCGGGTTGTTAAACATCCGGCGGAACTCCAGCCCTTCGATGATGCCGGTCAAGCGCGCGGCGTCCTCTTCCAGGGTGAGCATGCCCGCCTCGTCGCCCTCGTCGCGCGACATCTCAAAAAGTTCGGTGTTGTCGGACAGCTCGCCGGTCAGGCTGTCGAGCGTCAGGACCACGCCTTCCAGGGCTTTTTTCTCTTTGCCTAGCTCCTGGGCGCGTTTGCTGTCGTTCCAGACCGTGGGGTCTTCCAGCCAGGCGTTGACCGTGCGCAACCGTTCCGATTTGGCAGCGTAGTCAAAGATACCCCCGAAGTTCGGCGGTGCGGTGGCTCAAATCCGCCAAGGTGCTACCGATCTGGTTGCTGCGTTCTACGTCCATGGTCTTGGGTCCTGCAAATAGGGGAAAAGGCCTATTTTCTCACGCCGCCCAAAACACCTGCCCGCAACGCCCCATTTTGGGGCGCGGCGCGACGAACCGCCTCCATCAGGCGATAAAGCGCTCGATCAGGGCGGCCAGCACCTCGGGTTGGTCGTGGTGCATCATGTGCCCAGCCTCTTCGATGCGGGCCACCTCGACCTGGGTGATGTCCTTAAGCCGCGCGTGGTACTCGGCCAGGGTGTAGCGGCCTTTCCACCAAGCGTCCAGGCTGTTGTCGGCCGCTTCCACCGCCAAAACCGGCATCGACAGGCGCTGGTAGAGGGCGCGCACTTCCTCGGCGCGGTAAATATTGGCGTTGCTCAGCTTGTGCGCTGGCTCGCCCTGGATGCGCCATTGGCCGTTCAAGTCTTCGGCGGCCCAGTGGTGCGCCAGCCAATGGGCTTTGTCCTCGCTCAGGCGCGGGTTGGTTTTCATCAGGCGCCGAGCCACGCCCTGGGGGGCGTCGTAGGGGTGCAAGTCCATTTCGCCGCGGTGCAGCTTCTTGAGCTCGTCCATCCACTTGGCATAGCGCCCGGGCGCGTCGCTTGGCGGCGAGGCGGGCAGGCCAAAGCCCTCCAGATTGACCAGGCGGCGGATGCGCTCGGGGCGCACGCCGGCGTAATGCATCACCACATTGCCGCCCATGCTGTGGCCCACCAGGTTGACTTGCGGGTGCGGCCCGTCGGCGGGGGCGTAGTGGTCCAGCAAAAAGTCCAGGTCGGCCAGGTAGTCGGGAAACCAGTAGTTGTCCGCCCCGCCCGAGGCGGTTTTGCCAAAGCCGCGCCAGTCCGGCGCGATGATGAAATGGTCTTGCGCCAGGGCATCGACCACAAATTGGTAGGACGCAGCCACATCCATCCAGCCATGCACTAGCACCAGCGGGATGCTTTGGGCACTGGGCCTGCCCCAGACTTGGACGTGGTAGCGCAGATTGCGGATGGGAACGTATTCGCTGCGTGCGATTCTTCGGGCTTGGTACATTTCGCCATCATACGGAGACTTGCCATGTCCACTCGCCCCCGCAGTCCGAAACGGGACACCGCCAGCCCTAAGGCGAGCGCCGCGCCCAGCGCCTTACCCGTCAACGCAACCGCCAACTTGCCCGCCGCCTACGCGCAACTGCATCGCCAGTTTGGCTGGAAAGTGCCGGCCCGCTTCAATATCGCTACAGAGTGCTGCCAGCGCTGGGCGCGCGCGCCGGGTAGTGCGCAGCGTGTGGCCATCCGCAGCTACCACGAGGACGGCAGCAGCCGCACCCACAGCTATGCGCAATTACAAAGCGCAGCCAACCGCTTGTCCAATGCGCTGCGGGCGCAGGGCGTGCAGCGTGGCGACCGGGTGGCCATCGTGATGCCGCAGTGTTTTGAGACGGCGGTGGCCTATATCGCGGTGCTGCAAATGGGCGCCGTGGCCATGCCCCTGTCCATGCTGTTTGGCCCCGAGGCGCTGGCTTTTCGCTTGCAAGACAGCGAGGCGGTGCTGGCCATTTGCACCGAGGCTGCACTGGCGCCCCTGCAGGCGGTGCAGGGCGCGTGCCCGCATTTGCGCGCCATTTGCAGCGCCGAGGCACCAGGCCAGAGCGCCCGCTTTGCGCCGGTGTCCACGCGGGCCGACGAGCCTGCCGTGCTGATTTACACCAGCGGCACCACTGGCAACCCCAAAGGCGCCTTGATTGCCCACCGCAGCCTGATAGGCAACCTGACGGGCTTTGTCTGCAGCCAAAACTGGTTCGGCTTTGACCCGCAAGGCCCGGCGCCCGCTGCCGGGGCGCTGCCCCAAGGCTCGCAAGCCGTGTTTTGGAGCCCGGCCGACTGGGCCTGGACCGGCGGGCTGATGGACGCCTTGCTGCCTACTTTGTACTTTGGCCGCGAGATCGTCGCCTACAGCGGCCGCTTTAGCCCCGAGGTGGCGCTGCAGCTCATGGCACGCTGCGCCGTGACGCACACTTTTTTGTTCCCCACTGCGCTCAAAGCCATGATGAAAGCAGCCCCCGGCGCGCCCGGGCGCACCGTGCGCCGCGCCTACGGCCTGCGCCTGCAAGCCATCATGAGCGCCGGCGAGGCGGTGGGCGATGCGGTGTTTGCCTATTGCCAAAAACAGTTGGGCGTCACCGTCAACGAAATGTTTGGCCAAACCGAGATCAATTACATCGTCGGCAACTGCGCCCGTATCTGGCCGCCCAAGCCCGGCAGCATGGGCATGGGCTATCCGGGGCACCGCGTCGCGGTGATCGATGAGGCCGGCCAGGAATGCCCGGTGGGCGAACCCGGCGACGTGGCGCTGCACCGACTGGACGTGCATGGCCATCCCAACCCGATCTTCTTTTTGGGTTATTGGAAAAACCCGACGGCCACCCAGGCCAAGTTCACCGGCGACTGGTGCCGCACCGGCGACCTGGCCGTGCGCGATGCCCAAGGCTATCTCTGGTACCAAGGGCGCAGCGACGATGTGTTCAAGTCCGCCGGTTACCGCATTGGCCCGGGAGAAATCGAAAACTGCCTGGTCAAGCACCCCGCCGTGGCCAACGCCGCTGTGGTGCCCAAGCCCGATCCGGACCGGGGCGCTTTGGTCAAGGCCTATGTGGTCATCGCGCCCGAGTATCTGGCGGTGCACGGCAGGCGCGGCCAGCGCACCAAGGCGCTGGAGGCCAGTTTGGCGCGCGCTCTGCAAGCGCACGTGCGCGGGCTGCTTGCGCCCTACGAGTACCCCAAAGAAGTGGAATTTGTCGACGCCTTGCCCATGACCACCACGGGCAAAGTGCAGCGCCGCGTGCTGCGCCTGCAAGAGGCGGCGCGCGCGGCCACCGCCTAGACGTTTGCCCCCGTTAAACTTGCCGCTATGAAAACCATCACCCTCGGAAAAAGCGATTTACGCGTCCCCAATGTCTGCCTGGGCACCATGACCTTCGGCGAGCAGGTCGACGAAGCCCGCACCCACCACCTGCTCAGCCACGCCGTGGCGCGCGGCCTGACCTTTTGGGACACCGCCGAGATGTACGCCGTGCCCCCGCGCGCGGAAACCTTTCAGCTCACCGAAGCCTACCTGGGCCGCTGGATTGCCAACAACCCCGGCTTGCGCAGCCAGCTGACGATTGCCACCAAAGTGGCTGGCCCCTCGCGCGGCATGCCCTGGGTGCGTGGTGGCGCCATGGACGTGACGGGCAAAGACATCATTGAGGCTTGCGAAGGCAGCTTGCGCCGTCTGCACACCGAGGTGATCGACCTCTACCAGCTGCACTGGCCCACCCGCAATGTGCCCATTTTTGGCATGTCGGCCTATGACCCGTCCAAGGACCGCGCCGTCACCTCCATGCACAGCCAGCTTGAGGCGCTAGGCCAGCTTGTCCAGGCCGGCAAGGTCCGCGCCATCGGCTTGTCCAACGAGACGCCGTATGGCGTGTGCGAATTTGTGCGTCTGGCCGAACAACATGGCTTGCCGCGCGTGGCCACGGTACAAAACTGCTACAACCTGCTCAACCGCGTGCAGGAAAACGGCATGGACGAGGCCATGCACCACCTGGGTGTGTCGCTGCTGGCCTATTCGCCCTTGGGCTATGGCTTGCTGACCGGCAAATACGACATCTCGGGCACCACCGGCCCGGATGCGCCGGCCGATGCCCGCATCACCCTGTTTGAGTCGGTGCGCAAGCAGCGCTGGGGCCGCGCGCCTTGCCTGGACGCCGCACGCCGCTACAACGCGCTGGCCCGCGCCCACGGCATGCAGCCCGCACACATGGCGCTGGCCTTTTGCAATACCAAATGGCAAGTGGCCAGCACCATTATTGGCGTGACCACGCAGGCCCAGCTGGACGAAAACCTGGCTGCTTTTGACACTGTGCTGCCGCCCGAAGTGCTCAGCGCCATCGACGCCATCCGCCAGGACATGCGCGACCCGGCGCAGTAAACCCGCAGCCCGCAGCCCGCAGCCCGGCCCATGGCCAAGAAAGAGCGCGTCAGCGAGACCCCGGCCACCCAATGGCTCAAAGCCCAGGGGGTGGCATTTACGGAGCACCCCTATGAATACCTGGAGCACGGCGGGGCGCAGCACAGCGCCCAGGTGCTGGGCTGGGACCCGTTTCATGTGGTTAAAACCCTGATCATGCAAGACCAAGACGCCCGGCCGCTGGTGGTGCTGATGCATGGCAACCGCAAGGTGTCGACCAAAAACCTAGCGCGCCTTATCGGCGCCAAATCGGTCGAGCCCTGCGCGCCCGAGACGGCCAACCGCCACAGCGGTTACCTGGTGGGCGGCACCTCGCCTTTTGCCACCCGCAAAGCCATGCCGGTGTACATCGAGGAAAGCATTTTGGCTTTGCCCAAAATTTTGATTAACGGCGGGCGGCGCGGCTACCTCGTCGGGCTGGAGCCCCAATGCTGTGTGCACCTGCTCGGCGCCAAGGCAGTACAGTGCGCTTTGGAAGACTAATGCGCCAAATTAGTAAAGCGGCGTTGCATCAAGGAGAACAAGCTTGGAATCATTGAGCCCCTGGGCCCTGTTGGGCAATACCTTGCTCGTCACCTTGGCGGCCTACCTGCTTGGTTCTTTATCATTTGCCGTCATTGTCAGCCGCCTCATGGGACTGAACGACCCCCGCACCTTTGGCAGCAAAAACCCTGGCGCTACCAATGTGCTGCGTTCGGGTAGCAAAGCAGCAGCGGTGGTCACGCTTTTGCTCGACGGCGCCAAAGGCTGGTTGCCGGTGTTTGCAGTTCAGCGATGGGGCGTGCCTTATGGGCTGGAGGCAAGCGCCCTAGCGCTGGTAGGACTGGCTGCGTTTATAGGGCATGTGTTTCCGGTGTTTTTCCGCTTTCAGGGGGGTAAAGGCGTGGCCACTGCGGCAGGCGTGGTGCTGGCTACGGACCCCTGGTTGGCGCTTGCCGTGGGGGCGAGCTGGCTCATCGTCACCTACTTTTCCCGTTATGTCTCATTGGCCTCGGTGGTAGCGGCCATATTTGCGCCGGTGTACTACCTGTTCGGCGATGGCCTGGCCTGGCGCGCGGATAACGCCATTGCCCTGGCACTGGCCATCATGAGCGGGCTGCTGGTCTGGCGCCATGCGGCCAATGTGGGCCGTTTGATGAATGGCACCGAGTCCCGCCTGGGCGCCAAGGCGAAAACCGAGGGCTAATTTTCAATCGCGAAAATTGTTAAAGCTCAGCGGGATATCGGTAATTTCTTTTTTCAGCAGCGCCATGGCCGCTTGCAAGTCGTCACGCTTGGCACCGGTCACGCGCACCGAATCGCCCTGGATGGCGGCTTGTACCTTGAGTTTGCTGTCTTTAATCAGGCGCTGGATTTTTTTGCCTAATTCGCTCTCGATGCCGTTGCGTACCTTGATGACGCACTTGACTTTGTCGCCGCCCATTTTTTGAACATCGCCCTTGTCCAAAAAACGCACATCGACATTGCGCTTGGTAAGCTTGTTGCGCAGCACGTCTTCGATCTGGTCGAGTTGAAATTCGGCGTCGCCGATCAGGGTGATTTCTTTGTCCTTGATTTCAATCGCGGCCGCAGTGCCTTTGAAGTCAAAGCGGGTGGTGATTTCTTTGACGGTGTTTTCAACGCCGTTTTTCACATCGACTAAATTGGCTTCACACACGGTGTCAAACGAGGGCATGGTCCGGTTTTCTCCTGAAAGGGGGCGGGGGCTGGCACGCGGCATGCCAAGGCCCGGGGGTGCGACAATCCTGCCATGGTAGTCGAGAACAATGTGCCTTTGCAGGCGCTCAATACATTTCACATTGTGGCGCGAGCGCAGCACTTGGTGCGCATCGCCAGCCTGGAAGACGCGCAGGCGGTGCTCCAGGACGCGCACTGGGCCGCCCAGCCCAAGTTTGTGCTGGGCGGGGGCAGCAATCTGGTGCTTACCGGCGACGTCAAGCCCTTGGTCCTGAAAATGGAGATCATGGGGCGCGCCCTGGTCCGCGAAACGCCCAAGGCCTATATCGTGGAAGCGGGTGCCGGCGAGAACTGGCACGATTTTGTCGCCTGGACCCTTGCCCAGGGCCTGCCCGGCCTGGAAAACATGGCCCTGATTCCGGGCACGGTAGGCGCCGCGCCGGTGCAAAACATCGGGGCCTACGGCGTAGAACTCCAAGATGTGTTTGACTCGCTGGACGCCCTGGACCTGCGCAGCGGCGAGGTTTTTACCCTGGACGCGGCCCGCTGCGCCTTTGGCTACCGCGACTCGGTTTTCAAGCATGACAGCGGCATGGGCCTCAAAGACCGCGCGCTCATTCTCAAAGTGCGCTTTGCCCTGCCCAAAGTTTGGAAGTCGGTGCTGGGCTATGCGGACATCGAAAAAATGCGCCAGCAAGAGGGCGTCGAGCAGCCCGACGCGCAGCACATTTTTGACTGGGTGTGCCGCATCCGGCGCGCCAAGCTGCCTGACCCGGCGGTGGTGGGCAACGCAGGCAGTTTTTTCAAAAACCCGACGGTCAGCGCCGAGCAATGCGCCGACATCATCGCCCGCGACCCCAAGGTGGTGCATTACCGCTTGGACAACGGCAGCTACAAACTGGCCGCCGGCTGGCTGATCGACGCCTGCGGTTGGCGTGGCAAATCGGTGGGGCAGGCCGGCGTGTACGAAAAACAGGCCTTGGTGCTGGTCAACCGCGGCCAAGGCAGCCAAGGCGCCACCGGCGGCGAGGTGATGACGCTGGCCCGCGCCATCCAGACCAGCGTGTACGAGCGCTTTGGCCTCATGCTCGAGACCGAGCCGGTGGTTTTGTAGCGCCTGTGTTCAGGGAAACTTCATGAAAAATATATTGCTTTTAGGCGGCTCTGGCTTTATCGGCGCCCACATCTGCGAAAAACTCGTGCGCGCCGGATACCGGGTATCCGTGGCCACCCGCAAAGCCGAGCATGCCAAGCCGGTCATGCATTTACCCGGCCTCACGGTGCTGGTGTGCAATGTGCATGACGAGGCAGCGCTGACGCAAGCGGCCGCCGGCATGGACGCGGTAGTCAACCTGGTCGCCATCTTGCATGGCAGCGTGGCGGCATTTAGCCATGTGCACCAAGAACTGCCGGCCAAAATTGCGCGGGCTTGCCGCGCCCAGTCGGTGCGCCACCTGGTGCATGTCAGCGCCTTGGGCGTGAACACCGACCAGCCGCAAGCTTTGCCGTCCCACTATTTGCGCAGCAAAGCGCTGGGTGAGCTGGCGCTGATGGACGTTTTGGGCCTGCGTGGCGCAGGTGCCGCGGCGTCTCTTGGCACCAGCCTGACGGTGCTGCGTCCCAGCGTGGTCTTTGGGGCGGGCGACCAGTTTTTGAACGTGTTTGCCGCCTTGCAGGCGCACTTTCCTGTGATGCCCCTAGCCTGCGCCGACGCGCTGTTCCAGCCGGTGTGGGTGGAGGATGTGGCCCAGGCCGTCGTGCAAAGTGTGCGGCAGGGCTTGGATGGCGTGGCGCCGTTGCAGGTGTTTGAGCTGGCGGGGCCGCAGGTGCGCAGATTGCGCGAGCTGGTGCAGTTCGCGGCCCGTTGTGCCGGTATCGGCCAGGGGCGTGGCCGCCCGGTGCTGGGCCTGCCCTTGTGGATGGGGCGGGTGCAAGCGGCTCTTTTGGGCTTGCTGCCGGGCGCACCGCTCATGAGCGCGGACAACCTGGCCTCCATGCAAATTCCTAATGTGGCCACTGGGCGCGTGCCCGGCTTGGTGGATTTGGGCATCACGCCCGCAAGCTTAGAGACGATAGGGCCGCAGTACCTGGTGGCGGACCCGGCCCGCGCCGGTTTTGACGGCCTGCGCCAGCGCCACCGCTAAAGCACTGAAAAACGGGTCGGCTCGGGAGGCGGGGCCAAGTGCAGGTGGATGGCCTCTTGCAAGCGGGCCAGATGCACTGGCTTGGTCACAAACTGGTTGACGCCGGCGGCCATGGCCTGGTCGTGCGCTTCGCTCATGACATCGGCGGTCAGGGCAATGATGGGCAGTTTGCTGGCCGGATGGTCCAGTGCGCGAATGGCCCGCGTGGCCTCCACGCCATTCATCACGGGCATATGCAAATCCATGAGCACCAGGTCAAAGGGTTCGGTTTGTACCCGCTGGACGGCCAATAGCCCGTTTTCGCAAAACGTGGTGTGGTAGCCCATGCGTTTGAGCAATATGTCCATGAACTTCTGGTTCACCTGGTTGTCTTCCACCACCAATATTCGGTAGGCGCGCTCGGCTCTGGTTGGCGGGTCCAGCACAAATGCGGGGCGTTCGCGGGCGGGTGCTTTGGGCGTAGCCAGCGTAGTGGGGATGCGCAGCGTAAAGCACGATCCGCTGCCCGCCGCACTTTTCACCTTGATGTGCCCGTCCATCAATTGAGCCAGAGACTGCGAAATTTCCAGGCCCAGGCCGGTGCCGCCGTATTCGTCGTTGAGGCCGTTATGCACCTGGTTAAAGCGCTGAAACAGCTTCTCCAGCGCCTCGCTTGGGATGCCGATGCCGGTGTCCTCGACCCGCACGGCCAAGGTCATCTGGCCCGATGGATTGACCGCAGCGCCCACGCGATCGAGCTGCACCGTCACCGAGCCTTGGTTGGTGAATTTGATGGCGTTGTTGACCAAATTAAACAAAATTTGCTTGACGCGCTTTTCGTCCAGCACCACCCAGCGCGGCACATTGGCCGCGACATGGACGGTGTATTGCAAATTCTTGCCCTGGGCCTGCGGGCGCATGACTTCCTCGACATCCCGCATCATCTGGTGCAGGTCTACCGGGCCGGTTTGCAGATTGATCTTTCCCTCTTCCAGGGCCGATAAATCCAAAATATCGTTGAGCACATTGAGCAAATGGCTGGCCGAGGCATTGGCTGTCTTGAGGTAATCGGCCTGCTGCTCGCTCAGCGTGGTGGTGCCCAGCAGGCTGAGCATGCCGTAAATCCCATTGAACGGCGTGCGCAGCTCGTGGCTCATATTGGCCAGGAAGCGGCTTTTGCCCCGGCTGGCGCTTTCGGCCTTGATCTGCGTTTCCCGAAAGTAATCGGTCAGTTGCTGCGATTTGGCTTGGGCCCGCACCCGCCTTTGGTACTGCAGGGCAAGCACCCCCAGCGCGACCGTTAGCAACAGCACGATCAGGGCGCTGACCACCAATATGCGCATATTGCCTTGCAGCCACTGGTCGCGCTGCAGGGTCGACTGCCGCGCCCCCCAGGCCGTAGCCTGGCCGGTGATATTGATGACCTCGGGCGCCAAGCCGTCGGCCAGCTGGCGCAAGCCTTGTAGTTCGGCGGGGTCCAACGTGTAGGTTTGGCTCAGCTTGGTGGCAAAGGTTTGCAGGCTTTGCAGGCGCTCCATCACCAGGGCGCGCTCCGGGCTGGCTAAAAACAGGCCGCCCTGGGGGCTTTCTTTGAGCTCGCGCACCCGCGCGCTGAGTGCTTCATTGCGTATTTGCAGTTGTTCCAGCGCGTTATTGGCTTTGTCATGCTCGCTCAAGGCTTGGCGAAAGCGCAGAAATTCGCGGTCCATGCGGTTGGCTGCGGCTACCAGCGCATCTTCGGCGCGCAGGTCACGGTTGAGCAGGCTTTGGCGCTGGCTGTAATGCAGGATGAACAGCAGGCCTACGAGCAGGCACAGGGCAAAGCCCAGCAGCGAAAACCAGATTTTGAAACTGCGTGACGTCGTGGCTTTAGGCATAGGGTTGATGCCGATTCAAGCTGCCGCGGTCACGGGGCAGGCGCCAATACTATGCAGGGCGCTGCCAAAGGCGCGGCAATGCAGCGAAAAGCTTTGCCAACCCCGCCCCTTGATCATGCCAAACCCTCATAAATTTGATAAAAGAAATAGATTCTTATTGTAATTTACTCTTTGGTCAAGCCCAGCATTTTTGCGCCGGCGTCGTGGGCCAGCAGGCCGGCTTGGCTGTAAATGCCCAGTTTGTCGCGGGTGTCGGCAATATCCAGATTGCGCATGGTCAGTTGGCCGATGCGGTCGGCCGGAGAGAAGGTGGAGGCGCCTTTTTCCATCGTCAGGCGCTCGGGGTGGTAGGTCAGGTTGGCCGAGCGGGTGTCCATGATGGAGTAGTCGTTGCCCCGGCGCAGTTGCAGCGTGACTTCGCCGGTAATGGCCCGGGCCACCCAACGCTGGGCCGCTTCGCGCAGCATGATGGCTTGCGGGTCAAACCAGCGGCCTTGGTAGAGCAGGCGCCCGAGCTTGCGCCCGTTGTCACGGTATTGCTCAATGGTGTCCTCGTTGTGAATGCCGGTGACTAAGCGCTCGTAGGCAGCAAACAAGAGCGCCAGCCCGGGCGCCTCGTAGATGCCGCGGCTCTTGGCTTCGATGATGCGGTTCTCGATCTGGTCGCTCATGCCCAGGCCGTGGCGCCCGCCGATGCGGTTGGCTTCCAAAATCAGTTCCACCAAGTCGGGGTATTCCTGGCCATTGAGGGCCACCGGGCGGCCTTCCTCAAAGCGCACCGTGACCTCCTCGCGGGCGATGGCCACCTCGTCTTTCCAAAAAGCCACGCCCATGATGGGGTTGACGATGGTGATGCCGCTGCTCAAGTGCTCCAGGTCCTTGGCCTCGTGGGTAGCGCCCAGCATATTGGAGTCGGTCGAGTAGGCTTTCTCCGCCGACATCTTGTAGCCAAAACCGGCTTGCGTCATGAAAGCCGACATCTCGGCGCGCCCGCCCAGCTCGTCGATAAAGGCCTGGTCCAGCCAGGGCTTGTAAATGCGCAGGGCCGGGTTGGTGAGCAGCCCGTAGCGGTAAAAGCGCTCGATGTCATTGCCCTTGTAGGTGCTGCCGTCGCCCCAGATATTGACGTCGTCTTCTTTCATGGCCGCCACCAGCATGGTGCCGGTCACTGCGCGTCCGATGGGCGTGGTGTTGAAGTAGGTCACCCCCGCCGTCGAGATATGAAAAGCGCCGCTTTGCAAAGCCGCGATGCCCTCGGCCGCCAGCTGGCTGCGGCAATCAATCAGGCGGGCCTGCTCGGCGCCGTATTCCATGGCCTTGCGCGGGATTTCGTCGTAGTCGGCCTCGTCGGGCTGGCCCAGGTTGGCGGTGTAGGCGTAGGGGACAGCGCCTTTGTTGCGCATCCAGTGCAAAGCGGCGCTGGTATCGAGCCCGCCGGAGAAGGCGATGCCTACGCGTTGGCCGACAGGAATGGTTTGAAGAATGGTGGACATAGGCGGTGCAGTTCTAAAAAAGGGCAGGGCGTGCGGGCCGGGCAGATCAAGCGTAGTGGCAGATGTAGTGAAAGGCCTCGGTCACGCGGATTTGAAAGCTGCTGTTGGCCGGCACGCTAAAGCGCTCGCCAGCGCTGCAGCACTGCCATTGGGCGCTGCCGCTGAGCAGGTAGTCGCAGTGGCCGGCCACGCATTCCATGATTTCGGCGGCGGCCGTGCCAAAAGTGAGTTCGGCGGGCAGGACCACGCCCACGGATTTTTTGCTGCCGTCGGCCAATGTCAGGCTGTGGCTGACGCATTTGCCGTCGAAATACACGCTGGCCTGGGTGCTGACGCTGACATTGGCGATCTGGGAGGTGCTCATGGTGTGTGCTGGATGATGGGCGGCGCGGCCGCGTGCGGGGCTGAGGTCAAAGGCGGTGCATCCACGCAAAGGTGGCGCGCCAGCCGGGCGAACCAGGCATTTTAGGCCAGCATGGCGGCAAAAGCCTCGGGCGCAAAGCCTACGGTCAGCCGCCCGTCGGGCCAGCTAACCACTGGGCGTTTGATGACGCTATGGTGCGCCAGCATGAGCGCACTGGCGCCGCTTGCGTCATGTGCGCTGGCCTGCTGCGCGGGCGCCAGTTTGCGCCAGGTCGTGCCTTTGCGGTTAAGCAGGCGCTCCCAACCCAGGGTCTGCACCCAGTTGGCCAGCACATCGGGCGCCAAGCCCTGCTTTTTGAAGTCGTGAAATTCGGCCGCCAGGCCCTGGCTTTGCAGCCAAAGGCGGGCTTTTTTGACGGTATCGCAGTTGGCGATGCCGTACACGGTCAGGGTCGTGGGTGCGGTGGCAGGGTGCATGGCCGCCATGATGCCACGGCTGTGCGGATGCTAACGCGGCTTCATCCGCCCGTGGGCGACAATCTGCGGCTATGAAAGACCTTTCCCAATGGCTTGCTTACTGCGAGCAGCTGCACCCCAAAAACATCGACATGGGCCTGGACCGTGTGCGCCAAGTGGCCCAGCGCATGGATTTGCGCCTGCCTTGCACCGTGATTAGCGTGGCGGGCACCAACGGCAAAGGCTCCACCTGCGCCATGCTGGAGACCATTCTGATGCAGGCAGGCTACCGCACGGCGGTCTATTCCTCGCCGCATTTGGTGCATTTTGAGGAGCGTCTGCGTCTGCAAGGCCAGAATGTACAAGCGGCCGCTATGGTGGAGGGCTTTGCCCGCGTAGAGGCGGCGCGCACGGCGGGCGCCGAGCCGGTGTCCCTGACCTATTTCGAGTTTTCCACGCTGGCCATCATGGATGTGATGCGCAGCGCCCCGCTGGACGTGGCTATTTTGGAAGTGGGGATGGGCGGGCGGCTGGACGCCGTCAATATCGTGGACGCCGATTGCGCCATCATCACCAGCATCGACCTGGACCATATGGAGTTTTTGGGCCCGGACCGTGAAACCATCGGCCGCGAGAAGGCAGGCATTATGCGCACCGGCCGCCCGGTGGTGGTCAGCGACCCGGTGCCGCCGCAAAGTGTGCTCGACCACGCCCTGGAAATCGGTGCTGACCTGTGGCGCGTCGGGCGCGACTTCAATACCAGTGGCGACAGCCAGCAATGGGCCTGGTCGGGCCGTGGCCGGCGCTACAGCGGCCTGGCCTACCCGGCGCTGCGCGGCGCCAACCAGCTGGTCAATGCCGCCGGCGTGCTGGCCGCGCTCACTGCGCTGCGCGAGCAGCTGCCGGTAACGGCGCAGGCGATCCGCAACGGTTTTGCCATGGTGGAGTTTGCCGGGCGCTTTCAGATCCTGCCGGGTACGCCGGCTTTGGTGCTGGACGTGGCGCACAACCCGCACTCGGTGGCGGCGCTGGCGGCCAATTTGGACGCCATGGGCTATTTCCCCCGCACCCACGCGGTGTTTGGCGCCATGGGCGACAAAGACCTGGCGCCCATGCTCGCGCGCATGAATCCGCTGGTCGAGTGCTGGTATTTCACGGATTTACCCACTCCGCGGGCGGCCGCTGGCGCGGCGCTGATGGCGCAGTGGCACGCGCAAAACCAGCGCAAAGACGTGGCCGCCCAGGCCTTTGCCAGCCCGCTGGCGGCCTTGGAGGCGGCCCTGGCCAGTGCGGACCCCGCTGATAGAATCCTTGTGTTTGGATCCTTTTACACCGTCGGTGGTGTGCTGCAACAGGGCCTGCCCCGCTTGCAGGGTGCGCACCTCAACTCTTCAGAAAAATAAATTCCCGCTATGGCGTTTTTCAAGTTCCGCAAGGATGGTGCCGAACCCGCAAGTGCGGCCCCCGCACCCGAGAGCTTGGAAGCCATGCGCACCCGGGCACGCAACCGCCTCATTGGCGCGGCCACCCTGGTGCTGATCGGCGTGGTCGGCTTCCCGCTCCTGTTTGACAGCCAGCCCCGCCCGATTGACGTCAATATCGCCATTGACATCCCCGATAAAGCCAAGGTGGCCCCCCTGAGCGCGGCCTCAGCGGCCAGTCCGGCCAAGGCCGAACCTGCGGTCGCTGCGGCCAGCGTGGCCCCTGCCGCGTCGGCTGAGCAAGAAGTGGTGGTCGCCCCCGCAGCCAAGCCTGCTGCCCCCGCGCCAGCGGCTGTCGTGGCTGCCGCGCCTGCGGCCGTGGCGGTCCAGGAGGCCGCTAAAGCCCAAACCTTGCTGGAGGGCAAGGCCCCCGCAGCAGGCGCCAGCAGCGCCCTGGTGCGCTACACCGTGCAGGTGGGCGCTTTTGCCGATGTGCAAAAAGCCCGCGAGGCACGCCATACTTTGGAAAAAGCAGGACTCAAGACCTACACCCAGGTGGTCAATGGCGCCGACGGCCGGCGCATCCGGGTGCGCGTGGGCCCCTGGACCGACAAGGCCGAGGCCGACAAAGCCGTGGCCAAGATCAAGTCCCTGAACCTTTCCGCGCAGCTTTTGACGCTCTGACGCACAGGCGCGCATGGCCGATCTCGATTGGGTTTCCTGCGCTGTCGTAGCAGTGTCGGTGCTGCTGGGCCTATGGCGTGGCCTGGTGGCCGAAGTGCTCTCCTTGCTCAACTGGCTGGTGGCCTTTTTCGCTGCGCAGTTCATCGCCCCCCAGTGGGCTTCCGCCTTGCCCATGCAAGGCGCCAGCCAGGCGGTGCGCTATGCCGCAGCCTTTGTCATGGGCTTTGTCGCTTGTTTGCTGGCCGGTTTTGTGCTGATTTTTTTGCTGAAAAAAGTTATTGAAGCCGTTGGTTTGCGGCCTATAGACCGCGTGCTGGGGGCCGTGTTTGGCGCGGCGCGCGGCGCGTTGATCCTGATGGCCGCCACCGTGGCGGTGACCATGACGCCCTTGGCAGAATCGGACCTGTGGCAGGATGCCCAGTCCCCGCGCATGGCGCAGACGGCGCTGACCGGCCTCAAACCCTTGCTGCCCCAGGCTTTTGCCCGATTTATCCCTTGAGCGAGTAAACCCAAGATGTGTGGAATTGTCGGCGTTGTCAGCAACGCACCTGTGAACCAGCTCATTTACGATGCCTTGCTGCTGTTGCAGCACCGGGGGCAGGATGCCGCAGGCATCGTGACGCAGCAGGACAATAAATTTTTCATGCACAAGGCCAAAGGCATGGTCAAGGATGTGTTTCGCACCCGCAATATGCGCGCGCTGCCGGGCCAATGTGGGCTGGGGCAGGTGCGCTATCCGACGGCGGGCAATGCTTTTAGCGAAGAAGAGGCCCAGCCCTTTTACGTCAACGCCCCGTTTGGCATCGTGCTGGTGCACAACGGCAACCTGACCAATGCGCACGCGCTCAAGCACGAGCTCTTTACCGTGGACCACCGCCACATCAACACCGAGAGCGACTCCGAGGTGCTTCTCAATGTGTTGGCCCATGAAATCGAACGAACCACCCGGGGCATGCCGCTGCAGCCTGCGCATTTGTTTGAAGCGGTGCGCCAGGTGCATTTGCGCGTAAAGGGCTCGTATGCCGTGATCGCCTTGATTGCCGGGCACGGGGTGCTGGCTTTTCGCGATCCTTTTGGCATCCGGCCTTTGTGTATCGGGCGCAGCGCGGACCAGATCATGCTGGCCAGTGAATCGGTGGCCTTGGAAGGCACGCTGCACCAGTTCGAGCGGGACCTGGCTCCCGGCGAGGCGGTTTTTATTGACCTGCAAGGCCAAATGCAGGCGCAGCAGTGCGCCAAGGCGCCCGTGCTCAACCCCTGTATTTTCGAGTTTGTGTACCTAGCACGCCCTGATTCGGTCATGGATGGCATTTCGGTGTACCAGGCGCGGCTCAATTTGGGCCAAACCCTGGCCAAGCGTGTGGTCTCGACCGTGCCGCCCAGCGAAATTGACGTGGTCATTCCGATTCCCGAGTCCAGCCGGCCCAGCGCCGCACAGCTGGCGCAGCTGCTGGGCTTGCCGTACCGCGAAGGTTTTGTGAAAAACCGCTACGTGGGCCGCACTTTCATCATGCCCGGGCAGGCGGTACGCAAAAAGTCGGTGCGCCAAAAGCTCAATGCCATCGCCAGCGAGTTCAAGGGCCGCAATGTGCTGTTGGTCGACGACTCCATCGTGCGCGGCACCACCAGCCAGGAGATTGTCCAAATGGCCCGCGACGCCGGCGCGCGCAAGGTCTACCTCGCCAGCGCCGCGCCACCGGTGCGCTATCCCAATGTTTACGGCATCGACATGCCCACCAGCGCCGAGTTGGTCGCCTACGACCGCAGCGTCGAAGAGGTGCGCGCCATCATCGGCTGCGACGCCCTGATTTACCAAGACGTCGAGGCCATGAAATCGGCCATTGGCGACCTCAATACCGCCATCAAAGGCTTTGATGCCTCCTGCTTTGACGGCATTTACGTGACTGGCGACGTGGGCGTGGCCGATATTGCGCGCCTCAGTGGCGCCCGCGTCAGTGGGCAAGAAGATGCGCATGACAGCTCGCGTCTGGCGCTGCCCAATCCGGCGGACTGACATTTCGCCCACTTTTTGACTTGATTTTTATGGCCCACCATTCACTTCCCTCCGGCTTGCACCCCGATACCCTGGCCCAGCGCGTGGCCGTGGAGCCCAGCCAGTACGGCGAAAACTCGGAAGCCCTGTACCTGACCAGTGGTTACCTGCAACCCTCGGCCGAGGTCGCCGCCCGCCGCTTTGGCGGCCAGGAGGAGGGCTACACCTACGGTCGCTCGGGCAACCCGACGGTGAGCAGCTTTGAAATGCGTCTGGCAGCCATGGAAGGCACGCAAGCGGCGCTGGCCACCGCCTCGGGCATGTCGGCGGTGATGCTGATGCTGTTTAGTTTGCTCAAGTCCGGTGACCATGTGCTCTATTCGCAGTCCATGTTTGGCTCGACGATCAAGCTCATAGGTTCCGAATTCGCCCGCTTTGGCGTGGAATCGACCATGGTTGCGCAAACCGATCTGGCCGCCTGGAAAGCGGCCATGCGGCCCAACACCAAGCTTTTGTTTGCCGAGACGCCGACCAACCCTTTGACCGAGGTGTGCGACATCCAGGCGCTGGCCGACATCGCACACAACGCCGGGGCCTTGCTGGCGGTCGACAACTGCTTTGCCACCCCCGCGCTGCAGCGCCCGATGGACATGGGCGCCGATATCGTGATGCATTCGGGCACCAAATACTTGGATGGGCAGGGCCGCGTCATGGCCGGGGCGCTGTGCGCCAGCGAGGACTTGATCACCGGCAAATGCCTGCCGGTGATGAAAAACAGTGGCATGGTTTTGTCGCCCTTTAATGCCTGGGTGGTCCTCAAAGGCCTGGAAACCCTGGACATTCGCATGCGCGCCCAAAGCGCCCGCGCCCACGAACTGGCGCTGTGGCTGGAGCAGCACCCGGCGGTCTCGCGCGTGTACTACCCCGGGCTGGCCAGCCACCCGCAGCACGCGCTGGCGATGCGTCAGATGTCGAATATCGGCGGCGCGGTGCTGTCTTTTGACCTGAAAGCGACGGATGCTGCCGCCGCCCGTAGCCGCGCCTTTCATGTGCTCGATAGCTTGCAGGTGCTTTCTTTGTGCACCAACCTGGGCGATACCAAGAGTTTGCTGACCCATCCGGCCAGCACCTCGCACGGCAAATTGTCCGAAGACCAGCGCCAAGCGGCCGGCATCGGTCAAGGCCTGATCCGCTTTGCCGTGGGCCTGGAGCATGTGGGCGATATGCAGGCCGATCTGCTGCGCGGTCTGGACACCCTTTAAATTTGAATTGGCATGACAAAAACACGTACCCGCTTCGCCCCATCGCCCACCGGCTTTATTCACCTGGGCAATATCCGCTCGGCGCTTTACCCCTGGGCGTTTGCCCGCGCCACCGGCGGCGACTTTATTTTGCGCATTGAGGACACCGACGAAGACCGCTCCACCCAAGCCGCCGTGGATGTCATTTTGGAAGGCATGCGCTGGCTGGGCTTGGACCATGACGAGGGCCCGTTTTACCAAATGCAGCGTATCGCCCGCTACAAAGAGGTGCTGCTGCAGTTGCAGGCTGCCGGCTGGGTTTACCCCTGCTACATGGGCATCGCCGAGCTGGACGCCTTGCGCGAGCGGCAAATGGCCGCCAAAGAAAAGCCGCGCTACGACGGCACCTGGCGCCCCGAGCCGGGCAAGGTGCTACCGCCGGTGCCCGAGGGCGTGGTTCCTGTGCTGCGCTTTAAAAATCCGCAAGGCGGCTCGGTGGTCTGGGAGGACAAGGTCAAGGGCCGCATCGAAATCAGCAATGCCGAGCTGGACGACCTCGTCATCGCCCGCCCGGCCGCTCCCGGCGAGCAGGTGGGAACGCCTACCTACAACTTTTGCGTGGTGGTCGATGACATTGATATGGCCATCACCCATGTCATCCGGGGCGATGACCATGTGAACAACACGCCGCGTCAAATAAACATCTTTCGTGCGCTGGGCCAAGAGCCGCCGGTGTACGCCCACTTGCCCACCGTGCTGAACGAGCAGGGCGAAAAGCTCAGCAAACGCAATGGCGCCAAGGCCGTCACCCAATACGCTGCTGAGGGCTATCTGCCCGACGCGATGGTCAATTACCTGGCCCGCCTGGGCTGGAGCCACGGCGACGAGGAAATCTTCAGCCGCGCGCAGTTTGTCTCCTGGTTCAACCTAGACCATCTGGGCAAAAGCGCGGCGCAGTTTGATGAGGCCAAGCTGCGCTGGGTGAACGCCCAGCACCTCAAGGCGATGGCCGGCACCGCACTGGCGCCGCTGGTGCAGGCGCATTTACAAGCGCGGGACGTGACCGCCGACGCCCGCCTGGCGCCCTTGTGCGATTTGCTCAAGGACCGCTGCGACACCACCATCGCCCTGGCCGATTGGGTCGCGCGCTTCTACACCGACACGCCCGCTTCGCAGGCCGACTTGGCGCAGCATGTAAACCAAGCTGTGCGCCCGGCGCTGACGCTGTTGCGCGAGCAATTGGCAACCTGCACCTGGGACCAGGCCGCCATCAGCGCCGTGCTGAAGGCAGTGCTGACGCAAACCGGTCTCAAAATGCCACAACTGGCCATGCCGGTGCGGGTTTTGGTGCTCGGTACAGCGCAAACTCCCTCGCTAGATGCGGTGCTTGCGCTCAGCGAACGGGAAAAAGTTCTGGAGCGGCTTTTGATGGGCTAAATTTATTGGCTATAATCGAGGGCTTGGAAATTGAAGGCGCTGCTTGCAGGGTCTTGCGGTTTGGGGGTATAGCTCAGCTGGGAGAGCGCTTGCATGGCATGCAAGAGGTCAGCGGTTCGATCCCGCTTACCTCCACCAAAATTTTTTCCAAGAAACGGATTAGTCCAAGGTTTTGACCCCATCGTCTAGAGGCCTAGGACATCACCCTTTCACGGTGAGTACCGGGGTTCGAATCCCCGTGGGGTCGCCAGATTCATCGCAAGATGATGAAAGCAAAAGTAGATAGCGACAACGCTATCGCTACCAGGAGTGGTAGTTCAGTTGGTTAGAATACCGGCCTGTCACGCCGGGGGTCGCGGGTTCGAGTCCCGTCCACTCCGCCAAACCTTCAAAAGGCCCGATTCGTCGGGCCTTTTGTCTTTCTGAGTCCCCAACAGGTGAGCCACCGCAGTGAGCCACTTTTTGGAGCTCAGCCATGCGAATTCCGGCCTATCTGCGCCTGTCCCGCCACGGGATTTACTTTTTTCGGATCTGCATTCCGGCTCCTCTGCGGGATCGGTGGCGCAGCGGTCGGGAGTTGAAGGTGTCTTTACGCACGCGCGACCAGCGGCTCGCATTGGCCCGCGCCCGGGATCTCGCCATCGCTGCCCACAAACATTTCGGTTACGCTTTAGCGGATATGAGCGTCAAACCCTTCGACCCCAACGACATGACGACCTGGCCTACCGAGGCCAGCGAAATCCGGAAGTACGAGAAGACCATCGAGACCGTGAGCACGGCCGAAGGGGTGATCGAGCGGGTCAAGTACAAGGTCGATCCGACATCAACCGCCGACATTGCTGCGGCGCGCGCCGATGAGATCCTGCACCAAAAGCGCCAGCGTTTCATGCGTCAGCCGAACTCACCGGAGGCGCAGGCATTTTTTGAAGCCGAAGAAGATGATGTTGATTTGCATTTAAAACTGACCCAACTGACCTAGGAATTTGCATCCAAATTTGACCCACGTGTACACACTGACCTGCTCGGTATTGAGCAGGAGAGACAGGAGTGATCGACGTGGCTTTACTAAGTGTGATCAGGCGCTGGCGCCTGCGCGATGGGATGGCGATCCGGGAGACAGCCCGGCGCACAGGCTTATCTCGCAATACCATTCGTAAATATCTGGATAGCGGGGTCATTGACCCCAGATATCCAGACCGCAAGTCGCAGAGCAAACTGGATGACTTTGCCGAGAAGTTGTCAGGGTGGCTCAAGACAGAGAGCAAGAAGGGGCGCAAGCAAAAGCGCAGCTTGCGCCAGATTCATTCAGACCTTTGCGCTTTAGGCTTTACAGGCTCTTATGACCGGGTGGCGGCCTTTGCCAGGAACTGGAAGCAAGCTCAGCATGAGGCGCAGCAAACCACCGGGCGTGGCACCTTCATACCGTTGACCTTTGCCCCGGGAGAAGCGTTCCAGTTCGACTGGAGCGAGGACTGGGCCGTCATCAACGGAGAACGCACCAAGCTGCAGATTGCTCAGTTCAAGTTTTGCTACAGCCGTGCATTCATATTGCGTGCCTATCCGCTGCAAACCCATGAGATGCTGTTTGACGCGCATAACCATGCCTTTCGAGTGCTCGGTGGTATCCCCAAACGCGGTATCTATGACAACATGCGTACCGCCGTGGACAAGATCAAGAAGGGCAAGGCCAGGGACGTCAATCTTCGTTTCAACGTGCTGGTCAACCACTATGTGTTCGATGCCGAGTTCTGTAACCCGGCAGCTGGCTGGGAGAAGGGGCGCATCGAGAAGAATGTGCAGGACTCCCGCCACCGGCTTTGGCATAACGCGCCGGACTTCAAGACACTTGCCGATCTCAATGACTGGTTGGAACGCCGCTGCGTCGAGCTGTGGTCAGAACTTACCAACCCAGACGACAGAGAGCGTCGTATCGTGGAATTGTGGGAGCAAGAGCAGCCTGTCTTGATGCCCACACCATCACCCTTTGATGGGTTTGTAGAGCACACCAAACGCGTGTCCCCCACCTGTCTGATCCATTTCGAGCGCAACCGTTACAGCGTGCCAGCGACCTTTGCCAATCGGCCTATCAGCTTGCGTGTCTACGCCCACCGACTGGTCATTGCCGCTGAGGGACAAACCATCGCTGAACATGAGCGGCACTTCGACCGCAAACATAGCGGGGGCCAAACGATCTATGACTGGCACCATTACTTGGCTGTGCTACAGCGCAAGCCCGGTGCTTTGCGTAACGGCGCTCCGTTCAAGGAATTCCCAGACGGATTCAAACGCTTGCAGGCGGCGCTGACCAAACGCCTGGGCGGAGACCGTGAGATGGTTGAGATCCTCGCCCTGGTGCTGCACCACGACGAGCAAGCCGTACTCACCGCGGTGGAGCTGGCACTGGAGTCGGGCGTGCCGTCCAAACTGCACATCCTCAACCTGTTGGGTCGGTTGGTGGAGTCAACACCACCGGCGCCCATCACCACACCCCAGGACCTGGTTCTGCGCATAGAGCCGCAGGCCAATGTCATTCGTTACGACAGTTTGCGGGGGGATCGTCATGCAGCATGAGGCAATGATAGAGACCCTTAAAGGGCTCAAGCTCCATGGAATGGCGCATGCCATTGATGAGCTGGCCAAGCAGGGCTCACCGGCGTACAAAGGAGCCGAGTCGATTCTCGACAGCCTGCTTAAAGCGGAAGTGGCCGAGCGTGAAGTGCGCTCTGTGAACTACCAGGTCAAGGTGGCGCGTTTCCCAGCGTATCGGGATTTGTCTGAGTTTGACTTCAGCCAGAGCGTGGTCAATGAGGCTTTGATTCGAAACCTGCATCGAGGTTTGTTCATGGACAACGCGGAGAACATCGTACTGATCGGCGGCCCGGGTACGGGCAAGACGCATCTTGCAACTGCCTTGGCGGTGCAGGCCATCATGCATTTGCACCGGCGGGTGCGATTCTTCTCAACGGTCGAGTTGGTCAATGCCTTGGAGTTGGAGAAGCAAGCCGGCAAGCAGGGCCAGATTGCCAACCGACTCATCCACACCGATTTGGTGATCCTCGATGAGCTGGGGTACTTGCCATTTAGCCAAGCCGGTGGCGCATTGCTGTTTCACCTGATCAGCAGGCTCTACGAGCGCACGAGCATAGTCATCACGACTAACCTCAGTTTCTCTGAGTGGGGTGCAGTGTTTGGTGATCCAAAGATGACTACTGCGCTTCTGGATCGGCTGACCCACCACTGCCATATTGCGGAAACCGGCAATGACAGTTACCGATTCAAAAACAGTTCGACTAAAACCAAGGAGGCAAAAACTAGGAAATCAACGAAGACTGAGTGATACTTTGAATCAATTGGGGTGGGTCAAACTTCAATGCAAAACCTGGGTCAGGTTTGAGTGCAATTCAACATATTTTGGTTCAAATTCCTCTACTCCCCATTTGAGCCTTTCAGACAACACGCATTGCCTGTTGAGCGGTCTCTATTGTTTATTCTTCCGTTGTAGCTTACCGCTTGTGCGGTAGGCACACGAGCTTTACCGCAACTCATACCAAGCCCCACGCCCACTTCCATGCTGACCTAAATGGCTGCGCTCCACTAAGTTGCGGAAGTGCTGTTTCAGCGTATTTCTACTTGCTCCGGTTAGCTTAATGGCATCAGCCATCGTTATTCGTCCATGCTCACGAGCGAACTCCACAACCTGCAACGACAGTTCCGGCATGGTGGCCAGTACGATCTTTTCACGCTCGACTTTTTTCTCCAGTCGACGAACCTGCTCAGCGAGAGACCGAAGAAAGAACTCTAGCCATGGTTGCCAGTTAGGTGCATTGGTCCGAATTGTTCCCTGCGTCTGGCGCAATGCCAGGTAATAGGCTTCCTTGTTGATCTCGATCACGCTTTCCAGTGAACTGTACGGAACATAGGCGTAGCCAGCTTGGACCAGCAGCAGGGTTGTGAGCACGCGGCTCAGGCGTCCGTTGCCGTCTTGAAACGGATGAATTTCCAGAAAGACAACGACAAAGATTGAAATGATCAACAGGGGGTGTAGTTGCGCCTTGTCGCGTTCTTGGGCGACCCACGCCACCAATTCCGCCATCAGGCGCGGCGTGTCAAACGGGCTGGCGGTTTCGAACACGATCCCGATCTGGGTGCCGTTTTCGTCGAAGGCGGCCACGCTGTTGGAGTTGGTCTTGTACTGCCCCCGGTGCCGCTCGTCCTTTTCGCTGTGGCGCAGCAGGGTCTGATGCAACTGCTTAATGTGGTTTTCGTTGAAGGGGATGTCCTGCCACGAACTGAACACCAGATCCATCAGTTCGGCGTAGCCTGCTACTTCCTGCTCGTCGCGGGTTTCAAATGACTTAATCTCCAGGGTTGAGAGCAATTTCTCCACCTCACGGTCGGAGAGCTTGCTGCCCTCAATTCGGGTGGATGAGCCAATGCTTTCGATGGTGGCTACGCGCCGCAGGGCGGACAGGCGATCCGGTGCGAGTGTGCCCAGTGCCCGCCAAGCGCCCTTGAACTCGTCGATTCGGGCGATCAGGCTCAGGACTTCCGGGGTGATTTTTAGGGATTCGGCGCGCGGCATAGAACCAATAGTACACCCATTTGCACCCAATTAATGCGATGTGCGGCGCATAGCCCAAGTGGCCGTGTTTGCCCAATAAAGCGCCCATTTACACCCATTTCTGCGGCTGCGTGGTCGCGAGTACGAAACCCAAACAGGGACTCGAATCCTGCGCTACAGTGGTGGCTCACTTGCACATTGCGGTGAGCCACTTATTGGGTGTCCAACTTAGTGGCAAAAGGCGTAAAACCGCGTTTCTATTGGGTTTTCGGAGGTTTGGCAGAGTGTCCCGTCCACTCCGCCATATCGCTAGTAAAAACGGGCCTTCGGGCCCGTTTTTCATTGTTGCGTGCGCCAGCGCCGAAAACCCAAGCACCAGACCAAATCCCGCGGTTTGACGCTCTTTCAGCGAGCGCGTTAACATCCCGTCTTTCTATTTCAACCAACGGAGTACATCGCATGTCTCAAATCCTTCAATCGCTCGGCAAAACTTTGGTCGCTGGCCTGGTATTGCTGATTCTTATTGTGCTGATCGCAGGGGCCGTCTCTGGCAGCCCGGTGCAAATCACGCTGGCCTGGGAGAGTTTCTTTTTCCGCTGGCTGCACGTGGCCTCGGGTGTGATGTGGATTGGCTTGCTCTGGTACTTTAATTTCGTGCAAATCCCCTCCATGCCCAAGATTCCGGACGAGCAAAAGCCTGCTATCAGCAAGGTGATCGCGCCTGAAGCACTGTTTTGGTTCCGCTATGCGGCACTGTCGACCGTGGTTACCGGCCTGATTGTGGCCGCCCTGCAGGGCTATTTGCACGCCGCTTTGCGCCTGCAAGTGGGTTATGCGGCTATCGGCATTGGCATGTGGCTGGCGCTGGTCATGGCCTTTAACGTCTGGTTCATCATTTGGCCAAACCAGAAGAAGGCCTTGGGCATCGTGGCTGTCGAACCGGCCGCCAAGGCCGCTGCAGCCCGTTTGGCAATGTTGACCTCCCGTACCAATACCCTCCTGTCCATCCCCATGCTGTACATGATGGTGGCGCAGTCCCACGGGGGCCTGTAAGCGCGTATCGGGGCAGCTTCGCCGGGGCGGCCCCCTAGGTATTTGGCTATTTGAACAATTTGTGACAATATGGCGGGCCACCCGCCGGCTTGGCATTAGAATTTCTCAAGCTTTAGGGCTTATTTTTAATTTTTTATTTTCAATGGAGTTACCCCTTATGAAATTGACTACTCTTGCAGCGGCAGTCTTGAGCCTGTCCACCGGTCTGGCCATGGCCCAAAGCGTTGTCACGATCGCGCACGTCGGACCCACCAGCGGCGCCATCGCCCACTTGGGTAAAGACAATGAAAACGGCGCCATCATGGCTGTGGAAGAGCTCAATGCCGCTGGCGTGACCATCGGCGGCCAAAAGGTCACCCTCAAGCTGATGACCGAAGACGACGCAGCCGATCCCAAGCAAGGCACCGCAGTCGCCCAGAAATTGGCTGACGCCAAGGTTGCCGGCGTGATCGGTCACCTGAACTCGGGCACGTCCATCCCCGCATCCAAGATTTACAGCGATGCTGGCATTCCCCAAATCTCGCCCTCGGCGACCAACCCCAAGTACACACGCCAAGGTTTCAAAACCACCTTCCGCGTGGTGGCTGATGACACCCAGCTGGGTGGCACTTTGGGTAAGTACGCTGTCAAAACCTTGAAAGGCAAAGCCATTGCTGTGATCGACGACCGTACTGCCTACGGCCAAGGCGTTGCTGAAGAGTTCAGCAAAGCTGTGGTTGCTGCTGGCGGCACCATCGTTGCCAAAGAGTTCACCACCGACAAAGCCACCGACTTCAACGCTATTTTGACCACCATCAAGGGCAAAAAGCCTGACGTCGTTTTCTTCGGCGGTATGGATGCTGTGGCCGGTCCGATGCTGCGCCAGATGAAATCCTTGGGCATTTCTGCCAAGTTCATGGGCGGCGACGGCATTTGCTCGACCGAGTTGGTCAAGCTCGCTGGCGATGCAGTGACAGACAACCAAGTGTTCTGTGCTGAAGCCGGTGGTGTCGAAGGCAAGGCCAAAGAAGGCATGGAAGACTTCAAGAAGAAGTTCAAAGCCAAGTTTGGTGCCGACGTCCAGGTGTACGCTCCCTATGTGTATGACAGCGTGAAGATCATGGTTGCTGCCATGGTCAAAGCAGGTTCTTCGGACCCCGCTAAATACCTGCCCGCACTGGCTGCTACCAAAGACTTCAAGGGCGTGACTGGCCCGATCGGCTTTGATGCCAAAGGCGACATCATCGGTGGCGCGCTGACTCTGCGCACCATCAAAGGTGGCAAGCTCGAAGAGCTGGCTGTTATCCGTTAATCACGGCGCAGCGGTTCAAAAAACCGGCCTTCGGGCCGGTTTTTTTATGCCCGATCGCGCCGCAGCAGGCGGTAGGGCGGCAGGCCTTGGAGCATGCGCCGTCCGTAGTTTTGCTCGGTCAGGCGCTTGTCGTAGCACACGACATGGGCCTGGTCGTCCTCGGTGCGTATGGCCCTTCCCGTCCATTGCAGCAGTTTGACGGCGGTGGCCGGGATCACCAGTTCGGCAAAAGGATCGCGTCCGACGCTGCGCAGCCATTCGGCGCGGGCCTCGTCGACCGGGTCGGATGGGGGTGAAAACGGCAGTTTGGTGATGAATACCGTCTCGCACAAAAGCCCGGGCAGGTCCAGGCCCTCGCCAAAGGACTGCAGTCCAAACACGATGGATGCAAAACCCGCCTCCACCCTGGCCGTGTGCGTGGCGAGCAGGCGCGCCCGGGAGGTGCTGCCCTGCACCAGCACGCTGTCCAGCAGTGCAGCTGGCAGCGCGTCGGTGGCGGCGCGCATTTGCGCCCGCGAGGTAAACAAAACCAGCGCACCATGCGCGACTTGGTTCAGGTCGTGCATCAGGCATTGCACCACCTCGGCGGTGTAGGCGGCCACGTTTTTGGCGTCCGCCTGCGTGTGCACCACCGTGAGCGTGCCCTGGCGTGCATAGTCAAAGGGGCTGGAGACCTCCAGGGCGCGGACATGCGCTTTTCCCGAAAGCCCTACTTCCTGCAGAAAATAATCAAAGCTGCCGCAACTGGTCAGCGAGGCCGAAGTCAGCACCGCGGCGCGCGCCTGGCTCCAGACAAACTGGCGCAGCAAATCGCCCGGCACCATGGGACAGGCATGGGCGCTGAGCAGTAAAAATCCGTTTTCGCTCTTGCACTGCAGCCACTTTGCCAGGGGCTGCTCGCCATGCTCGAGCAGCAAACTGGCCGTGCCCACCAGGCTGGCCAGGCGCGGCGCCAGCGGCCCTAGCTTGGCGTACTGCTGGGCGCATTGCAGGGCCTGCATCGGGTCTTCTTTGGCAATTTGTTTGATATGGCCGCCCAGCGCCTCCAGCGACTTGGACAGCGCGCCAGCCTGAGCCAGCACCTGCGCCAACGGCTCGGTCATGTCGGCCGGTAACTGGCCGTGGGCAAATCGCAGCGTGCCGTCTTGCCCGCCGGTATGGGCATGGACGGCGTCCAAAGCCATACGCGCCAGTTGGTTGAGTGTGGTTTTGAGCTGGCTGCTCAGCGTGTTGACGTCGGCATCGAGGTCGATTTGTAGCGCACTGGCCAACTCGCCCAGCACCTTGGGCAGACGGTCTAGCCAGCGCAGCTGGGCCAGCTCCATGGTGCTGCTGAACTGGTCCAGGGCCACGGCGGGTAGGTGGTGCGCCTCGTCGAAGACCAGCAGGCAGTTGCTCAGCTCGGGCAGGGTTTTCATGCCCAGCGAGGCCAGCACCAGGTCGTGGTTGGCCACGATGACGTTGGCCTCGGCCAAGCGGGTGCGCGCCTGGTAGTAGCTGCAATCGCGGTAGCGCGGGCAATGCCGGGCGGTGCAGCTGTGGCGCTCGGCGGCGACACCCGCCCAGTCTTGCGGGTCTGGTGCCTCGACCAAGCTGTCGCGGTCGCCATCCCAGCGGCCGCTGGCCAGGGCTTGCGCCATGTGTTCGTAGAGGCGAAAACGGCGCTCCTCCAAGGCTTCTTGCGAAGCACTGGCCAGCGCAACGGCTGGGAAGTCATCCTCAAAAAAGTCCTCCTCTGCGCTACCTGCGCCGGCCACGCGCTCGAGTTTGAGCTTGCAGACATAGCGCCCACGCCCTTTGGCCAGCGCATAGGCAAAGGGCTGCTCCATGGTCTGGGCCAGGGCGGGCAGGTCTTTTTGCATGAGCTGCTCTTGCAGCGCGACGGTGGCCGTCGAAATCAGCACCCGTGTCTTGCGCTGTAAGGCCATGGCGATGGCCACGCTGGCATATGCGGCCGATTTGCCCACGCCGGTGCCCGCTTGCACCACGCAAATCGATTTTTCGGGTTGCGCGCAATCGCCCAAGTCGCCTTCGCTCAGGGTATCGGCCACGCACTGGGCCATGGCTTCTTGGCCGGGGCGCTGGCGAAAACCGGCGCTGGCCTGCACCACATGGCGAAAGGCGGCCAGCGCATGCGCGGCCATGGCGCTGCGCCCGCTGGGGCTGGCCGGCTCGTCGGGGGACTCGGATTGCAAGGGTGGTGATCTCGGGAGGGCGGGGAGAGGCAAATATACCTGCTGCAGCGACGATAATCCGCCGCTTGGCGCTCGTTCTTGTAAGGGCGCCATGTTTCGCGCTACCCCCGGGTATCTGTATTACGCCGTACGCGCTTTTTTCTACTATCCGGAGTTCTCTTTATGACCACCGTGTTCACACCCGCGCGCGTTGCTGCGCGTCCTTTTGCACGCCCTATTGCGCGTCGCCAATTCCTGCGCACCGCCGCCGCCTCAGCCCTGTCGGCGGCCTATCTGGACAGTTTTGCGCAAAGCGCGGCGCCTTCTGAGCGGCAATTTGCCCCCCAGCCCGGCACATGGCGCACTTTTGAAGTCACCACCCGCGTAGAAATTGCCGCGCCCAAAGGCGCCAGCCAGGCCTGGGTGCCCGTGCCCAGCATCGACAGCGATTGGCAGCGGTCCATGGATTCGGTCTTTACCAGCAGTGGCACCGCCCGCATGGTGGCCGACGGCCAGCAGGGTGCACGCATGGTGCACGCGCAGTTTGACGCCAGCCAAAGCGCCCCTTTTGTCGAGGTGACCAGCCGCATCCAAACCCAAAACCGTTTGCAGGATTGGAAGTCGAAAAACGTGCCAGCCGAATCAGCCGCTGCGCTGGCCCCGTACACACGTGCTACCGCACTCATCCCGGTGGACGGCATCGTGCTGAGCACCGCCACCCAGGCGATTGCCGGCGCCAAAACCGACGTGCAAAAAGCCCAAATGCTGTTTGACTGGATCGTTACCAACACCTACCGCGAACCCAAGGTGCGCGGTTGCGGCGAAGGCGACATTAAAGCCATGCTCGAGACCGGTAACCTGGGCGGCAAATGTGCCGACCTCAACGCCTTGTTTGTCGGCCTGTGCCGCGCCGTGGGCCTGCCCGCGCGCGATGTCTATGGCTTGCGTGTGGCGCCCAGCGCCTTTGGCTACAAAGAATTGGGTGGTATTTCGGCCAAACTCCAAGGCGCCCAGCACTGCCGCGCCGAGGTCTACTTGCAAGGCCATGGCTGGGTGGCCATGGACCCGGCCGACGTGGCCAAAGTGATGCGCCAGGAGACGGCCGATTGGATCAAAGACCCGCGCAACCCGGTGGTGGCCCCGGTTAACCGCGTGTTGTTTGGCGGCTGGGAAGGCAATTGGATGGCCTACAACACCGCGCACGACGTGGTGCTGCCCCAAGCCCAGGGCCCGCGTTTGGGCTTTTTTATGTACCCGCATGCCGAAACTGGCGGCCAGCGCCTGGACGCCTATGCGCCCGACGATTTGCGCTACCGCATCAGCGCCAAAGAAATCACGGCCTAAGACTGGCCAGCGGCAGGAGCTGGCGGCTGCTCTCAAACACCCGCGCCTGGCCGCTCAGCGGGTCTTGAAAAGCCAGGCGGCGGGCCAGCAACTGCAGCGGTTTGGCATAGTCGCTAGCGCCTTCGGGCGTGAGTACGGGGTACATGCCGTCATGCACGATAGGACAGCCCAGCGCCTGCATGTGCACGCGCAGCTGGTGGCGCTGGCCTGTCAGCGGTTCGAGCTGGTAGCGGGCCAGCGTGCCCTGTAGGTGCAGCGGTGTGATGGTGGTGACCGCGTTGGCCGGCCCGTCCACCTCGGCCTGTTGCATGAAATGCGCGCCCGGCCCGATGCGGCTTTCGCGGCGCAGGGGCCAGGCCAGGTCGTCGCGGTAGGGGGCGATGGCCTCGTAGGTCTTGTGCACCAAGTGATTTCTAAACAAAGCGTAATAGGCGTTGCGCGTGGGTTTGCGCAGCGAAAACAGGACCAGGCCGGCGGTATCGCGGTCCAGTCGGTGCAGCGGCACCAGGTCGGGCAAATCCAGCGATGTCTTTAGGCGCAATAACAAGGTTTCCTGCAAATACCCGCCCGAAGGAATCACCGGCAAAAAATGCGGCTTGTCCACCACTAGCAAATCTGCGTCGCGGTACAGCACCTCGTGGGTAAAGGGTATCGCCGTTTCCTGCTGCACAGTCCGGAAATAAAACAGCCAGCCGCCCTTGTCCGCCGGGCTGTCGGCAGTGGCTGCGTCGCCGTTGTCCAGCAGCACCTCGCCCTGCGCCAGGCGGCGCAACCACTCTGCGGCGCCCACAAAAGGGAATTGGTGGAGCACAAATTCGGCCACCGTGGCAAAGTGGCCGGCGGGCATGAACACCCGGCTGGCGTCCACGCCCTTGCGTGGGGCAGGCCTTATCGGCGCTGGCACACCACGTCCCAGACGCCGTGACCCAGGCGGATGCCCCGGTTCTCGAACTTGGTCAGCGGCCGGTACATGGGTTTGGGTGCGTAGCCAACAAGTTGGGGGTAGGCCTGGCGCGCGGGGTTGTGCAGCAGGGGCTCGTCCTCGAGCACCTGCAAAATTTGCTCGGCATAGGGCTGCCAGTCGGTCGCGCAGTGCAGATAGCCGCCGGGTTTTAAACGCTGCGCCAGTTTGGCGACAAAAGGCGCCTGGATCAGGCGGCGCTTGTTGTGCTTGGTTTTGTGCCAAGGGTCCGGGAAAAAGATGTGAATGCCGTCCAGGCAGGCTGGCGCCAACATATGGTCAATCACCTCGACGGCGTCGTGCGGACAGATGCGGATGTTGGTCAGGCCGTTTTCGCCAATGCGTTTGAGCAAGGCGCCCACACCGGCCTCGTGCACCTCGCAGCATAAAAAATCGGTCTCGGGCAAGGTGGCGGCAATTTTGGCGGTGGCCTCGCCCATGCCAAAGCCGATCTCCAGCACCACAGGCCGGATTTGCGGATTCTGGCCAAAGACCTCAGGCCAGGCCAGCAGCGCCTCGCGGTAGGGCAGCAAATACTGCGGCCCCAAAACCTCTACCGCTTTGGCCTGCCCGGCCGTGACGCGCCCGGCGCGTTTGACAAAGCTTTTGACCGTGCGCATGAATACCGGCGCGGGCGAAGATTCGGTATCGATAGGGGACTCGGTGGGTGTGGACATGGCCGGGGATTGGAGTAGGTGCTGTGCTGTGCTGGGCTGCCGGCGGCAGGCCTTGCACAAAAGGTCTTGGGCTGGGGAGAGCGTATTTTAGGTCGGGCCCGCGCCTGCACCGGCGCTGCGCCTGGCCGCTGCGCCCCACAGGCTTTGGGCCCCGTGTACTGCGGTGAGCGCGGTCCAATGCGCCAGCGCTTGCGACAGCGCGCCGCTTTGGGGCGGCAGCCCCAGCACAGCGGCGGCCTGGTTGAGGGCGCGGAGCGGATCCGCCACATCGACGGCTTGGGCGCCGTTTTGTTTGGACAGTTTGTGCCCGTCGGGCGCGCAGACCAGCGGCGTGTGCAGGTACTGCGGCGTGGGCAGTTGCAAGCAGCGCTGCAGGTAGATTTGGCGTGCGGTGTTGTCCATCAAGTCGGCCCCGCGCACCACATGGGTGATGCCCTGGTCGGCATCGTCCACCACCACCGCCAGTTGGTAAGCAAAGCAGCCGTCGGCGCGCAGCAGCACAAAGTCGCCCACTTGCGCCTCTACGTCCTGCACTTGGGGTCCGCAGGCGCGGTCGTGCCAGGCGATGGGCTCCGCTGGCTGGTCGGTGCGCAAACGCCATGCGCGGCCGGCCTTGCCTTGCAAACCGGCGCGGCAGGTGCCCGAATAGCGCAGTTCGGCGTGCCGTGGCCGCGTGGCCAGCGCTGGGCTTGCGCCTTCAATGTCTTTGCGCGAGCAGGCGCAGGGGTAGGCCAGGCCGCGCGCCTTGAGCTGCTCCAGTGCAGCTTGGTACAGGGCGCTGCGCTGGCTTTGCCAGGCGGGCGGCGCGTCCGGGTGCAGACCACAGGCGGCCAATTGGGCCAGGATGTACTGGTCCGCGCCAGCCACGGTGCGGGGGTGGTCCACGTCCTCGATGCGCACCAGCCACTGGCCGCCGTGCGCCCGTGCATCGAGCCAGCTGGCCAGGGCCGCCACCAAAGAGCCTGCGTGCAGCGGGCCGGTGGGCGAGGGGGCAAAACGCCCCCGGTAGGGTGCAAAGACCTTAGGCGACTGCAAGTGCCAGTTCCAGGCCCGAAACGAATGCGTTTTCCACCCGGTGGCCCAGGCACCAGTCGCCGCACAGGCCGATGCCGCTGCGCGCTTCCCACAGGTGGCTACGCCCCAGCGGCGCGGTGGTTTTGGCGTACAGCCAGCGGTGCGCTTGCACATGGGCCGGCTGGGCCCGGATGCCGGTGACCTCGGAGAAGGCTTTAAGCAGCTTGCCCTCGACCCGGCTGGCGTCATCGTTGAGGTGCTCTTGCGACCACTCGGCGCTGGCCTGCACCGTCCAGCGCTCGACGATGCCGCGCCCCGGTTTGCTGGACTCGCGCGTCAGCCAGGCGATGCGGTGGTGCGTGCTGCGGGCGGCGTTCCACTGCGGGCCCAGCGTGGTCAGGCCCGGTTGCACGGCCTGCGGAAAGGCCAGCATCAGCGTCCAACAAGGCGCAACGCGCACGGGCTCTAGGGCTTTGAGCAGGGCCGCGCGACCGGCAGCCGCTGCCGGCAAGGTGCGCAAGAGCGCCGCAGCCTGCGGGTGCGGGACGGCGAGCAAGACCGCGTCAAAGCCAGCATGAACGCCCGCGCTGTCCTGGGGGCCCTGGGTGCGCAACTGCCAGCGGCCTTTGTGCAGGCTGTCGGCCTCGATCTGGGTGACGCAGGTTTCGAGGTGGACCGACGCCCCCAACGGCTCAGCCCAGTGCGCGGCGAGGGAGCGCATGCCTGGGGCGGGTACCAGGTGCGGCTCACGCGCCGGCAAGCCCGCCGCTGCGACGCGGCCCAGGTGGTCTAGCACCTGCACCATGGTCACGCTCCAAGGGCGGCATACGCCAGGGGCGGTTTGCAGGGCCAGCGCAAAGCGCGGATCGCGCACGGTGAAGTACTGGGCGCCGTGGTCAAAGGTACCAAACGGGCTGTTGCGGGTGGACATGCGCCCGCCCACGGCATGGCTTTTCTCGAACAGGCTGACGCGGTGGCCGGCCTGCACCAGCGTGCGGGCGCAGGCGATTGCGGCCATTCCGGCGCCCACGATGGCAATGTTTTTGGGCTGAGGCATGCGCGTATCTCCTTAGGGTTGTCCGGGCCTGTGCACCGGCCCTGCGGCCTACTGTACACCCGCGCGCCGCCGCTCAGCCCCGCAGGCCACGGGGCGACGCCCGATCCACTACCATTGCGCCCATGATCACCTTACGCAAATCGGCCGAGCGCGGCTATGCTGACCACGGTTGGCTCAAATCCTTTCACAGTTTTTCCTTCGCCGGCTACTACGACCCGCAGTTCATGGGCTGGGGCAATCTGCGCGTGGTCAATGAAGACCGCATCGCCCCGGGCACGGGCTTTGGCACGCACGGCCACCGGGACATGGAGATCATCAGCTACGTGCTGCAGGGCAACCTGGCGCACAAAGACAGCATGGGCAATGTCAAAGGCATTCCGCCAGGCGACGTGCAGCGCATGAGCGCAGGCAGCGGCGTGCAGCACAGCGAGTTCAACCACGCGCCAGACGCCACCACCCATTTCCTGCAAATCTGGATCGAGCCCAATGTCCGGGGCATTGCGCCAAGTTACGAGCAAAAAACATTTTCCGCAGAGGAAAAAAACGGCGCACTGCGACTGGTGGCTGCGCCCGACTCGGCGCAGGGCGCGGTGCACATCAGCGCGGATGCGCGCATGTACGCTGGCTGCTTTGATGCCGGCCAAAGTGCTGCCCTTGACCTGGACCCAGCGCGCAAAGCCTATGTGCAGGTGCTGCGCGGTACGCTGCGCGTCAACGGCCAGGCGCTAAGCGCCGGTGACGCTTTGCTTATAGAGGCCGAAAGCCGCTTGCTGCTGGACCAGGGCCAGGCCAGCGAGGTGCTGGTGTTTGATTTGTGCGCGTAGGCGCGCAGTTTTTTTGAGGCACTATTTATGACTTCGACCGTCGTGATTTACCACTCCGGCTACGGCCACACCCAGCGCCTGGCCCAGCAGGTGGCCGATGGGGCCGATGCCCAGCTCATCGCCATCAGCGGCGATGGCGCCGTGAGCGAGGCCGAGTGGGGCGCATTGGACGCAGCCGACGCCATCATCATGGGATCGCCCACCTACATGGGTTCGGTGTCCTGGCAGTTCAAAAAATTTGCCGACGCCTCGTCCAAGCGCTGGTACAGCGGCGCCTGGAAAGACAAAGTGGCCGGCGGCTTTACCTGCTCGGGCTACCCCAGCGGCGACAAACTGGCCACTTTGCAAACCATGCTGACGCTGGCCATGCAGCACGGCATGCTTTGGGTCGGCCTGGGCATGATGGGCAACGACACCGTCAACCGGTTGGGTTCTAGCATCGGCCTGATGGCCCACGCCAGCAACACCACGCCCGCCGAAGCCATGCACGCGGGCGACTTGGAGACCGCCTTCGCCTATGGCGCGCGGGTGGCCCAGGTGGCTGCCAAGGTGCGCAGCTAACCCTGGCTGGCCCGCGCGCAGATGCATCCACTCTCCCAACTCCTGCGCTACGCCAGCGCCTACCGCCGCGACTTTCAGCTCGCGACGCTGTATTCGGTAGTCAACAAATTTTTCGACATCCTGCCCGAGGTGCTCATTGGTGCGGCGGTGGATGTGGTGGTCAAAGGCGAAGAGAGCTTTTTGGCCCGGCACGTGCTGGTGGGCTTGGGCATCCGCGACACCTGGGAGCAACTGCTGGCGCTGGCGCTCTTTAACGTATTGGTGTGGGGTGGTGAATCGGTGTTTGAGTATTTGCTGGAGGTGAAATGGCGCCAGCTTGCGCAAAACCTCCAGCACGCTATGCGCCTGGACACCTACCGCCATGTGCAGCGCCTGGATATGGCGTATTTTGAGACCCAGCGCACCGGCAATCTGATGGCCATCTTGAACGACGACATTAACCAGATGGAGCGCTTTTTGAACGGCGGGGCCAACCAGATCATCCAGGTGCTTTGCTCCTCGGTCATGATTAGCGCGGTATTTTTTGCGTTGCAGCCGGGCATTGCGGTGATTGCGCTGTTGCCGGTGCCGCTGATTTTGTTTGGCGCATTTTGGTTTCAGCGCCGCTTGGCGCCGCGCTATGCGCAGGTGCGCGAGGCAGCGGGCGATGTAGGCGCGCGGCTCAATAACAACCTGTTGGGCCTGGCGACCATCAAGGCCTTTGCGACCGAGGGCTTTGAGGCCGAGCACATCGAAGAGGCCAGCAACCGTTACCGCGCCACGAATGCGGCGGCCATCCGGGTGAGCGCGGCCATCACGCCGGTGATTCGTATGGCCATCTTGGCCGGCTTTACGACGACCTTGCTCTACGGCGGCTGGCTCACTTTGCATGGTGAGTTGGCGGTGGGTGCTTTCTCGGTGCTGGTGTTTTTGACCCAGCGCCTGCTTTGGCCCATGACGCGCCTGGCCGAGGTGGCCGATATGTACCAGCGCTCTATGTCGTCGATCGAGCGGGCCATGGGGCTCCTGGCCACGCCCATCCACATCGCCTACGAGGGCCAGCACTTTGCCAAAGACCATGTGCAGGGCGAAATCCGCATGGAAAACATCGGGTTTTCCTATGCCAGCGCGGGCGAGGCGCCTACGCTCAGCGCCATCAACCTGACGATTGCCGCCGGCCAGACCACCGCTTTTGTGGGTTCGACCGGCTCGGGCAAGTCCACCCTGATCAAGCTGCTGCTGCGCTTTTACACGCCCCAGCAGGGCCGGATTTTGCTGGACGGTCAGCCCATTGATGCGCTGAATTTACAGGACTTGCGCCGCGCCATTGGCTATGTGGCGCAAGACGGTTTTCTGAGCGACGCCAGCGTGGCGGACAACATTGCCTATGGCGAGCAAGACCCCTCGCGCATCAGCGACGCGGCCATTGCCGAGGCCGCGCGCGCCGCCGAGGCCACCGAGTTCATCGAAAAGCTGCCTTTGGGCTTTGCCACGCGCCTGGGCGAGCGAGGCCAAAAGCTCTCGGGCGGCCAGCGCCAACGTCTGGCTCTGGCACGGGCCATCTTCAAAAACCCCAAGGTGCTTATCCTGGACGAGGCCACCAGTGCCGTGGACAACGAGACCGAGGCCGCCATCCAGCGCTCCTTGGCCGTGGTCAGCCAGGGGCGCACCACCATCGTGATCGCGCACCGGCTCTCAACGGTGCGCCAGGCGCATTGCATCCACCTGATGGAGGCCGGGCGTATCGTGGAGAGCGGCACCCATGACGAGCTGCTGGCCGCCCAAGGCGGCTACGCGGCGCTGTGGCGCTTGCAAACCGGGGAGCGGGCGCAGGCCTGAGGCCATGTCCCAGCTGCATCCCAACCAATTTGCGCTGCTCGGTCAGCGTCGGTTTGCGCCGTTTTTCTGGACGCAGTTCAGCGGGGCGGGCAATGACAATGTGTTCAAGTTTGCTTTTACCGTCATGGTCACCTACCAAGTGCAGGTGGACTGGCTGCCGCCGGCACTGGCCGGTTTGGTCATCGGGGCGCTGTTTATCCTGCCTTATGTGTTGTTCTCGGCCACCAGCGGCCAAATCGCCGACCGCTGGGACAAAGCGCGCCTGATGCGCCTGGTCAAAAACCTGGAAGTGGCCATCATGCTGCTGGCCGCTTATGGCTTTATGGCGCAGCAGGTGGCTGTTTTGCTGGTCTGCACGTTTTTGATGGGCTGCCACTCCACTTTGTTCGGCCCGGCCAAGTTTGCGTACCTGCCCGAAGTGCTGGACGATCGCGAGCTGGTGGGCGGCAACGGCATGGTGGAGATGGGCACGTTTGTCGCCATCTTGCTGGGCAATATGTTGGGCGGCCTGCTAGTAGCGCTGCCGCAGGTAGGGCGCGAGGCGGTAGCGCTGGCCTGCGTGGTACTGGCCGTGCTGGGGCGCGTGGTGGCCGGCTTTATTCCGGCTACGCCTGCGCACCTGCAAGGCCAGCCGATGAACTGGAATCCCTTGAGCGAAACCGCCCGCAACCTGCGCATGGCTGCGCAAGACCCGGTGGTGTTTCGCTCTATGCTGGGCATTAGCTGGATGTGGTTTTTTGGGGCCGTGTTTTTGAGCCAGTTCCCCTCGTTTGCCAAGTCGGTATTGCACGGCGACGAGCAAGTCGCTTCGCTGCTGTTGGTTGTTTTTTCGGTAGGGGTGGGCGCTGGCGCCTTGCTCTGTGAGGGGCTGAGCCGCCGAGGCGCCGGCCTGGGGCTGGGTTTGGTGCCCGTGGGTGCTGCGGGCATGAGCCTGTTTGCGCTGGACCTGTACTCGGCCTCGCACGGCTTGGCGCCTTCGGCGTTGATGGGCGTGGCGCAATTTTTGACCCTCCCGGCGCATTGGCGCGTGATGGCCGATTTGCTGCTCATGAGCCTGTTCACTGGCCTCTTTAGCGTGCCCATGTATGCGCTGATTCAGCAAAGAAGCCCGGCCAGCCACCGGGCCCGCATCATTGCCGCAAACAATATTCTCAATGCCTTGTTTATGGTGGTCAGCGCCTTGCTCGCTGGCGCTTTGCTGAGCGCTGGATGGAGCGTGCCCGAGGTGTTTTTGCTGACTGGCCTGCTCAACGCCTTGTGCGCCGCCTATGTCTGCGTGCGGGTGCCAGACTATCTGCGCGATTTGCGGGTGATGTTGGGGTGGCGCGCTTAAAGTGGCTTATATATTCAGTCTAAAGCAGGTGCGCCACTGACAATCCCCAAATCCTGCATGGCCAGAGCCACTGCGTGGACTGCTTGTTCCATTTCTACAGGTCCGATGGCGCCTATGCAGCCGACCCGAAAGGTCTCTACCTGCGTGAGTTTGCCCGGATAAAGAATAAAGCCGTGTCGTTTGGCAGCGTCATAAAACTTCTTGAATGTGTAAGCTGGGTCGGCCGGAGCATGAAAGGTGACGATGATGGGCGCCTGAAAAGCTTCTGGCAAAAAGGGCTGAAAGCCCAGTGCCGCCATGCCGCGCACGAGGGTCTGGAAATTGGTCTGGTAACGCAATAGGCGCGCGCTTTGCCCGCCCTCTTGGGCAAACTGGGTCAGTGCTTCGTGCAAGGCCACCACGACGTGCGTGGGCGGTGTAAAACGCCATTGACCGGTTTTTTCCATATACGTGTATTGATCGTACAAATCCATGGCCAGCGACTGGCTGTTGCCCCGACAGGACGCCAAAATCTCTTTGCGCAAATAAACAAAACCCATTCCCGGAACGCCTTCGAGGCATTTGCCACTGGCCGCAATGAGTGCGTCAAAGCGGATGCTGCGTGCATCAATCGGCAAGGCCCCCAGAGAACTCATCGCGTCGACGATCAGGCCTTTGCCCTGCTGTGCACAGATATCGGCAACTTCTTGGAGGGGGTTGAGAACCCCGGCACCGGTTTCACAGTGAATAAGCACGACGTGGCTGATGCTGCTGTCCTCTTGCAGCGCTGTTTGCAGGGCAGTAACGGAAATTGGGCTTGCGTCGTCAAAGGCAATTACCGTAGTGCGCCTGCCCATGAGCGTACTCAAATTGGCCGCACGTTTGCAATAAGCGCCATTGTCTAGCACCAGCACATGGCCGTCGCGCGGTACCACGCTAGCAACGGCAGCTTCCACGCTAAAGGTGCCACTGCCTTGGAGGGGCACGACCACATGGCTTTCTTGGCCATGGACGATTTCTAGCAAGCTCTTGCGCACGCTGGCAGTGACTGCGACGAAGTCACTGTCCCAGGATCCCCAGTCGCGCAACATGGCCAGTTTGGTGCGCAAACTGGTGGTTAAGGGGCCGGGCGTTAGCAAAATGGCGTCGCGGTGCAAAGGCATGAAGGTTGTCCGTATTTTGGTAAATGATGTCGGGGCGCGGGCAAATCAGGGCTCATTGCGCGTGTGCCGAGACTGCAAGCGAAACGCTGATTGCATGATTTTCACTCAGTTTTGTCAATTGCATTTCGTACTATTGTTGACAATCTGCAAAAATCTGGTTTAATCATGCAATGCCGACCACATTCCACGATATTCTGGGCTTAGAACAGCCCACCATCGCCATGCTGCAGGCGAGTTCACTTACAAGCGCGGTGCAGCAAGCCCTCGAACGCATGATTACGCTGGGCGAGCTGGCCCCGGGTGACAAGCTAAATGAAGCCGCGCTTGCGGAGCGTCTCGGTGTTTCACGGGGCCCCGTCCGCGAGGCCTTTCGCATGCTTGAGGAGGCAGGGCTGCTGACCTTGAAAAAGAACCGCGGCGTATATGTACGTCAGGTGCCTTTGGATGAGGCTTTGGAAATTTACGAGCTGCGCGCGATGATGGAAGCCGAGGTGGGTGCGCTTCTAGCCTCTAGGGCGAGCGCCGAGCAAATCGCAGCATTGCAAACCCTGCTCGATAGCATGGAGGCGGCAGTTGCTGCCTCTGATGCCCCCCTTTATTTCCAGCTCAATGTCGAATTTCACGAGACATTGGTCTCCTTCGCTGGAAACAAAAAAATGTCGCTGCTCTACCGCAGGCTTACCCGTGAATTGGATTTGTTTCGTCGGCGCAATCTGTCGCAGCAGGCACTGTTGTCCAGTTCCATTGAGGAGCATCGAGACGTTTTGGCCGCAATCGAAGCGCGTGACCCGCAACGCGCGGCGCAGACCCTGCGACGGCATGTGTTGCAAAGCCGGGAACGGACGGCTCAAAGCCAGGCCCAGTCTGACGCGGTCGAGGACGGGGCTCAACCCTAAGGAACGAAAAAGGAAACCCCAGATGCCTCTGCTTGTGAACCAGCGCAGCTACCCGCTGCCCCAAACCCCTGTGGTGGTGGTCTGCGTCGATGGCTGCGAGCCGGACTACATCGCCCAGGCGGTCGCCACCGGCCACATGCCTTGGATGAAAAAAATACTACAGCAGGGCACGGCTATCGTCGCTGACTGCGTGGTACCTACATTCACCAACCCCAATAACCTGTCTATCGTGACCGGCGCACCGCCTAGCGTGCACGGGATTTGTGGCAATTTTCTGTACGACAGCGCCACTGATACCGAGGTCATGATGAATGACCCTAAGTGGCTGCGCGCGCCGACCGTGCTCGCAGCCATGGCAGATGCGGGTAAGAAGGTGGCAGTGGTTACAGCCAAAGATAAATTGCGCGGACTGTTGGGCCACCAGATGCGTGGAATATGCTTTTCGGCTGAAAAGGCAGACAAGGCAACTTTGGTCGATAACGGAATAGAGCAGGTATTGGAAAAAATCGGCCGCCCGCTGCCCAGCGTCTACAGCGCTGATTTGTCTGAGTTCGTATTTGCTGCTGGTGTGTGGCTGATGGCCCATGAGAAACCGGACTTGATGTACCTGTCCACGACGGATTACATCCAGCATAAATATGCGCCAGGCACGGAGGGCGCCAATGCGTTTTACGCCATGATGGACGGGTATTTGCAGCAGTTGGACGCTATGGACTGTGTCATCGCGCTGACTGCCGACCATGGCATGAACGCCAAGACCCAAATGGACGGCAGTCCCGACGTGCTGTATTTACAAGATATTCTGGATAGCTGGTTGGGGCCCGCCCAGGCGCGTGTCATATTGCCGATCACCGACCCCTACGTGGTACATCATGGCGCGCTTGGTTCTTATGCAACGGTTTATTTGCCCTCCGAAAGCGACTGCGCGCAACTTGTGACCCGTCTGAGCGGGCTGCGCGGTATTGAGGTCGTGCTGACTCGCGAACAGGCTGCCCAGCAATTTGAATTGCCCCCTGATCGGATAGGCGACCTGGTGGTGGTATCGGAACGGTCCACGGTGTTGGGCACGTCCCAATCGCGCCACGACTTGTCAGGCCTGGAGGTGCCTCTGCGCTCGCATGGTGGCATCAGTGAGCAGCGGGTCCCTTTGATTATGAACCGCCCTCTACCCGGTCTGGACCGAGGCCGGCGCTGGCGTAACTTTGACGCCCTCGAACTGGCCCTGAACTTGGCCGCATGATTTTGGAAACGCTATGACAGATATTGCAGAATTTATTCGTGAAAACCAACTGGACGCCATGCGTCTGGGGGGGCAAACCCTAGGCGCTGGGCGCGAGCGGCACATTCCCGTCGTCAACCCCTATTCCGGCGAACGCCTGGGCCAGGTGCCCAAAGCCACGCTGGAAGAGGTGCGCCACGCCTACGCGTGGGCGCACGCCTACCAAAGCCGGCTAACCCGCTACGAACGTGCTGCCATTCTGAATAAGACGGCCGCCTTGGCGCGCGACCATTTGCAGGACATAGCCAGACTGATCAGCGCCGAGTCAGGCTTATGCATGAAAGACGCCTTGTACGAAGCAGGCCGCGTGAGCGACGTGCTCTTATTTGGAGCCCAAGAAGTACTCAAAGACGATGGGCAGATATTTAGCTGCGACCTGACGCACCACGGCAAGCAACGCCGCGTTTACACCCAGCGCGCCCCCCTCTTAGGGGTTATCAGCGCGATCACGCCCTTCAACCATCCGATGAACCAGGTGGCGCATAAAGTCATACCGAGCATCGCCACCAATAACCGCATGGTGCTCAAGCCCTCGGAGAAAGTACCTTTTTCTGCGATTTATCTGGTGCATCTGTTGTACCAAGCGGGCTTGCCGCCGCAAATGCTGCAAGTGATAACGGGCGATCCGGCCGAAATTGCCGACGAAATGCTGACGCATCCTCAGGTAGACCTGATCACCTTCACCGGCGGCGTGCCGATTGGAAAATACATCGCCGCCAAAGCGGGCTACCGCCGCGTGGTCTTAGAACTTGGCGGTAACGACCCGCTTATCGTGATGGACGATGCCGACTTGGAGGAGGCTGCCACCCTGGCCGTCAACGGTTCGTACAAAAATTCGGGCCAAAGATGTACCGCGGTCAAGCGTATGCTTGTTCACGAAAAAGTAGCACGGGATTTCACCGACCTGGTGCTGGCCAAAACCCGTGCCTGGAGCTACGGTGACCCTTCTGACGGTGACAATTTGATGGGAACCGTCATTGATGAACAAGCAGCGATGCTGTTCGAAGCACGCGTCAATGAGGCGATCGCCCAAGGTGCGCGTCTGCTGCATGGCAACCAACGGCGAGGCGCTCTGTATGCGCCGACGGTTATTGACCACGTTAGCCCGCAGATGACCGTAGTACGTGAGGAAACCTTTGGCCCGGTTTCGCCCATTATTCGGTTTTCTAGCTTGGACGAAGCCATTGCTTTGGCCAATGGCACGGCTTACGGCCTGTCCAGCGGCGTGTGCACCAACCGGCTAGACGATATCGTTCGTTTCGTTGACGAGTTGCAGATGGGCACGGTAAATATCCGAGAAGTGCCGGGCTATCGCCTAGAACTCACGCCGTTTGGTGGCATCAAGGATTCTGGCCTGGGCTATAAAGAAGGCGTGCAGGAAGCCATGAAAAGCTTTACCAACATCAAAACTTATTCTCTGCCTTGGGTTTAAGGTATTCCATGCAAGTGCTTCCATCACGTTTGGCAGAAATTCGCGATTTGTTTTTTGCCCGTGGGCACTCGCAATACACCGGAGAGCCTGTCAGCCATCTGGAGCACGCCTTGCAGTGTGCGGCCCAAGCCGAGCGTGAGGGCGCCGGTGATGCCCTGATAAGCGCTGCGCTCTTACATGACCTGGGCCATTTACTGCATGACCTGGGCGAGACGCCCAGTGCGCGCGGCCTGGACGACGTGCATCAATATCGGGTCGTGCCGTTTTTGCGGGGTCTATTCCCCGACGCAGTGATTGATGCCATCCAGCGCCATGTCAGTGCCAAGCGCTACCTGTGTGCTACCCGTCCGCACTACCTGGCCCAATTGTCTGAGGACTCCAAACGCAGCCTCGCCCTGCAAGGTGGCGTTTTTAGTCTCGAGCAAGCGCAAGCGTTCTTGGAGGAACCAGGCGCACATGATGCCGTGCGCCTGCGCGTGTGGGATGATTTGGCCAAACAGCCAGGTCTTGCGACGCCCGACTTAGCGCATTTTTTGCAATGCGCCGCGCGCTGTTCGCTGGCCCATTGACGCTTGGTGAACAGTCTCAGCCCGCAGGTCCTGATCGCCGTACTGGTAGGTGCCTTGCTGCATGCGGGCTGGAACGCATTGGTCAAGTCCAGCACAGATAAGACCCTAGATACCGCGCTTATCCACGTAATTTGCTCCTTTTATGCCATGCCGGTGTGCTGGTATCTGGGTCTGCCCGATCCACAGGTTTGGCCTTTCATCATCGCTTCCTTGCTAGTACATGTGGCCTACTACTTTGCGCTGGCTGGTGCTTACCGACATGGTGACTTGGGCTTGGCTTATCCCTTGATGCGAGGCACAGCACCTGTCCTGGTGGCGCTCAGCTCTTTCGTGGTGCTCGGAGAGGTACTCACACCGCTCGCATGGTCGGGCGTTTTTGGGGTCAGCGTGGGCCTTCTCTGCATGGGTGCTGGGGGAGCGATGCTGCAGCAAAAAAAGGCGCTTGCGTTTGCATTATCTAATGCGGTTTTAATTGCTATTTATACGGTCGTCGACGCCAAGGGCGCGCGTATGAGCGGCCATGTTTTGCAATACGCGGCGCTCTTGTTTGCTTTGGATGGATGGCCTTTTGCCTTGCTAACTCTATGGCATCGCAAGGGCGATGTTATGCCTTATGTGCGCGAGCGTTGGCGCGTAGCGGCAGGCGGGGCGGGCGCCTCCTTGGCTTCTTATTCGATTGCCTTGTGGGCTATGACCGTGGCGCCCGTTGCCCTCATAGCCGCGCTGCGAGAGACATCGGTGCTATTTGCCGCGATTTTGGGCGCCTGGCTGCTTAAAGAACCGTGGACCCGGATGCGTGTGTTTGGCACCGCGTTTATCGTGATGGGTGTTATGGCACTGCATTTAGCCTAGCGCGTCACCAATTGTTTTTGCTCCCGAAGTAAATCTGCAATATTTCTCATGCCTACTTACCGATATTCTTTATCGGAGGTTTTATGAGTAATCGTAGGAGTTTTCTTGTTAAGTCCAGTGCCGCCGCCGCTGTGGTGTCTCTGGATAGTGCTTTAGTCGCCTGTGGTGGTGGCAATTCGACAAAGCCGGCCCAATTTACTTACGGTGTTGCCAGCGGCGACCCGCTGGCAGACCGGGTGATATTGTGGACTTATGCCAAGATACCTGACAGCACAACGCCTGTAAACCTCACTTGGCAGGTATGTGTCGATACCAGTTTTGCAGCCGGAAAGGTAGTTAGTACAGGGACTTTAGTGGCCGACAGTTCCACTGGTTTCACAGCCAAAGTGGACGCCACGGGTCTGACTCCTGGAGTGAGTTATTACTACCGATTTGTCGATGGCGCTGGTGTCTCTTCGCCTGTGGGAATTACCCGTACATTGCCGGCTGCCAATGCCAATTCGGTGAAATTGGCGGTATTTTCTTGCTCTTTGTATTCCGCAGGATTTTTCAATGTATATGACGCAGCGCTTACCTCTGACGCGCAGTATGCGATTCATTTAGGTGACTATATTTATGAGTACGGTGTAGGCGGATTTGGAGACGCATCAGGTACTACAGGGCGTGCCGCTCCCGTTCCAGCGAAAGACATCGTCACCTTGGCAGACTACCGCGCCCGCTATGCGCAATATCGGTCAGATGCCAATTTGCAGGCTCTGCATGCAAAGATGCCTTGGATTACGGTGTGGGATGACCATGAATTTGCAAATAATGCATTTGTTACCGGAGCCCAAAACCATAATGCAACGCAAGGTGATTGGGCCGTTCGTAAGAATAATGCAGCAACCGCTTACCACGAGTGGATGCCTATTCGGACAGAAAGTAGCAATTTGCTGAAAATCTACCGAAGCTTTGATTTCGGCGGCTTGTTGTCACTACATATGTTGGATACGCGCATAGAAGGTCGTGTCCAACAATATGGCTTCTACGGTGACCCGGCAAATGCAGACGGGTCAGCTTATAACTATGCAGATTATGTTGGCGGCATTCAAACAGGAGCAGACGCCAATCGAACCATGATTAGCAAAACCCAATTGGACTGGTTGACTGGACGATTCAACGCGTCAACTGCACCGTGGCAAATACTGGGTAATCAAGACATCATGGGACGTATGTGGTTTCCTGCCTCGGTCTTGGGTGCGCAAGCTGCCAAGGGTGCCACAGCGGACTCGGTGGGTCAAGCGGTAGGCGCCTACATCATGGCTAAGGCGACTCCGGCTGCAGCACGGTCTGCGGAGCAAGCAGGACTGGCAAATCCTCTGGTCAATCCTCGTTTGCCTTACAACCTCGATTCCTGGGACGGCTATCCCTTGCAACGTGAAGGAATATTGCGTACCGCTAGTGCCATGAAGAAAAACCTGGTGGCGATTTCTGGCGACTCGCACAACGCGTGGTTCAATAACCTCAGTTTGTTGGATGGAACCAAAGTGGGTTATGAGTTCGCTGGATCATCTGTCACATCACCAGGTTTTGAAAGTGTCGGCCTTGGCGCATTCGCACCCTTTGTCGATGGCAGCTATGTGACCAAATCTTACGGGTCGGGGATGGGCTTGGTCGACGATGTCAATTACGCAGATACCTCGCGCCGTGGTTATTTGCTGCTAACTGTCACAGCAACTTCGGTAAAGGGTGACTACGTCTTCGTCGATACGATTGGATCATCCAAATATACGGCTACCATTGGTAAATCCATTACCGTAAACCTGGATAAGTCAGTAAGTTACGCCTGATTTATTACAAATAGGTGCCCAAAAAGTTCCGCCCTCGGGCGGAACTTAGTTCATTTATGAGTTGATGACGTCCCGCATCTGTTGTGCGTAATTCGCGAGGCTCAATACCCACCGCGCAGATCCATTGATGGATCTCTGTCACACCAAAATCGGATGAGTTTTCAAATATCTGGCTTAATGACTTTTGGCAATCGGTGCTTGATTTGATCGCAATATCCCAAACCATTGGCAGCCATACGGCGACAGCATGGCCATGTGGCAAATTTTCATCAAGTGTAAGTTGATAAGAAAGTGCATGGGCCAAAGCAGTTCGGGTTTGCGACATCGCCAGTCCGGCTAACAAACTAGCCCTTGCCAATTCTGTTTGGGCTTCATAATTTTCATCGCAATGAAGCAATGCGGGGAGCTGTGCAATCACGGTGCATGCAGCTTCAATAGCCAGCGCTTCGGTGATGGGCGTCCGATTGATATTCCAAAGTGACTCTAGCGCATGGGCAAGCGAATCTAAGGCGCAATCTCGGCTCAGCGAAAGAGGACATGATCGGCTCAGGTCTGGGTCAATAATGGCGCGCTCTGCAAAACCATTAGTTGGCGACCATGACAATTTTTGGGGTTGGGGTGCCAGCGTATCCCAAAGCGTAGCCCACGGCGTAACTTCACTGCCGGTTCCTGCTGTGCTGGGGATAAGCCAAAGTGGATGTCGATGAAAGGAATCTGGTAATTGGTTTGTTCGCCAAACTTGTTCGGCGGAAATTTCCGATGGAAGGCGAAATCGGACAGCTTTGGCTAAATCAAGCGTACTTCCGCCGCCAACTGCAAGGACCAGGCAATCGGGATATTGATCTAAAACCGGCCAAAGGCAATCGCATAGCTCCTTGGCCTTTTCAACAGAGGCCAACCCTCCTTCAAACCAAGCTATGGATTTGCAATGGTCTTCAAGTAAGCCACGTAGAAATTTTTCGTTTTCGCCACCCAAGGCGCCCCGATCAGCGATGAGAACCAAGGGTTGATTGAACTGCAATGCGTTAAATGCGCCGCAGCCCCAACTTATCTTTACCGGGTTGTGCCAGCTTAAATGAAGCGTTTGCGAAGCCATGCAGAAAACATATCAATGAGTGTCACTGTGAGGGCCAGCATAATCAGGACTGCACAAGTCTGCGCATATTGAAAACTGCGAATGACTTCGTACAACACCACGCCAATGCCTCCGGCACCGACCATGCCTACCACAGACGCAGAGCGTACATTTGATTCAAACCGGTATAAAGAATAGGAAAGCCACAAGGGCATGACTTGCGGAAAAATACCATAAACCACCTCGGCCAATTTATTCGCACCCATGGCGCGTATGCCTTCGACGGGACGCTCGTCAATGGCCTCCACCGCTTCGGAAAACAATTTTGCCAAAGTGCCTGTGGTGTGCACGAACAGGGCAAGTACACCCGCAAAGGGCCCCAAACCGACAGCCACGATAAACAACATGGCAAAGACCATCTCGTTGATGGCTCGGCATAAGTCCATAAAGCGCCGCACGGGCTGATGCACCCAGGGCGGGGCCACATTGTGGGCGCTCAGCAAACCCAAAGGTATAGCAGCCACGATGGCCAGAACCGTGCCCCACAGTGCGATGTGAAGGGTAACCACCATTTCATGCAAATAAATGCGCCAATCGTGAAAATTCGGCGGAAAAAATTCCCGCGCGTACACACGCATATTGTCAGCGTCACGGATGAGGTCCAGCGGACGCATTTCGGCGCCTTGCCAAGCCCAGGCCAGGGTGCCAAGCACCAAGGCCCAAACCACGGTCGTCGACCAAGTAGAACGACCCCCGCCGGCCTGCATCAGCAAAGCCTCTAGACGCTCTGTGCTGCTGTTTGTCGGTGGGTTAACGGGGGTCATGGGCGCTCGGTTTGGCGACTATTTGGCTAAAGCGCTCAACTTTTTGTCGATGTCAGCCAGCAAGCGCGCTTTTTCTTCAGCGCTATATTGCTCATCGTTTTCAACTTTGCGGCGGTCTTTGAACAATTCCAACTGGCGAATGGGAATCAACTGGTCATTGGTCGATTCTTTGAAGCCACTGTAGTTGTAGATATTTTTCAATACTGCTTTATCTGAATCCGTCTTGCCGTAGCCGATTAGGAAGCTCTTCACTTTGGCTTTAACAGCGGGGTCTAGGTCTTTGCGCCAAACAATGGGATCATTTGGAATGAGGGGACTTTTCCAAATAATTTTCAGCTCTTTGGCCATCTCCGGCTTGCTTTGTTCTAGCTTATCGGTCTCTTCGGTGTTATTGGTGGCGACATCCACTTGCTTGGCCAAAACAGCTTGAATATTGGCGCCATGGCTGGCATTGCGTATGGTCTTGAAGGCCGTACGTGGATCCACTTTGTTCATGGCAAAGACGTAATAGCTGGGAACCAAAAAGCCCGAGGTAGATCCAGGGTCACCAATGCCGAAATTAATTAACTTGCTATTTTTTAGAACGTCATTGAGGTTGTTGTACGGGCTGTCTTTTTGAGTGATCAATAAGGAGTAATAACCCAATGAGCCGTCCGAGCGCAAGATTTGCGCAAACACCTCGCCATTGGAGCGGTCCACAGCGTCGATGGCGGCTTTATTGCCATACCAGGCCACTTGCACTTTGTTAAAGCGCATGGCTTCGACCACACCGGCGTAGTCCGGCGCATAGAAGGCTTTTACTGTGAGGCCTGTCTTTTTCTCCATATCACGAAACAAAGGTTCCCAGCGCTCGCGCTCTACGCTGGCCGAATCGGTCGCGATAACGCCAAAGTTAATTTCTTGCGCGGCAGCCAGCATGCTGACCGAGAGGAGGGACAAAGCAAATACATAACGCAATGGTTTCATGGCAATACTCCAATAGAAAAAGAAACAAATAATCGGGAACTACACGGGAATAGATAAATCGAGCGATGCATGTGCTGGCGGTGTAAACCCTTCGTCGCGCAGCAGTTCGTCGCTGTGGCTGCCGTACAGATCGCGTAAGTGGGTATCGGTTAACTCGGTTGGCGAGCCATCAAAGACCACCGCGCCTGAGCGCAGCGCGACGATGCGCGAGCAATATTGGCGCGCCATGGCTACGTTATGCAAGCTGACCACCAATGTCATGCCCTTATCCTGGTTCAACTGTTTGAGCAAATGCATGACGCGCCGTGCAGACTCTGGATCTAGCGAGGCGACTGGCTCATCAGCCAACAATATCCGTGCCCCTTGTAGCAGGGCGCGGGCTACGGCCGCGCGTTGTTGCTGCCCACCAGAAAGAGTACTTGCGCGTTGAAATGCATAGGCGGCCAATCCCACCGACTCCAAGGCTTGTAGCGCCTGGATTTTTTGCGCTTTAGTAAACGCACCAGAGACCACCCGCCACAGCGGCATCTGCGGCAGCAAACCCGTCAGCACATTGCTGATCAAGCTCATGCGACCGACCAAGTTGAACTGTTGAAAAATGATTCCGGTTTGGCGACGCAGCGTACGCACCCCATCGCTGAGCGCCCCGTGACCCTGCAGTTGTTGGCCAAATAGTGCGACAGCGCTGTCTTTGCCGTCCAACATCTCCAACCCGCAGATGCTGCGCAAGAGAGTGGTTTTCCCCGAGCCAGACGCACCTAAAAGCGCTACACATTCACCGGCGCCGATGCGTAAATTGACCCCTGCCAAGGCCTGTGTGCGACCAAAGCTTTTCTTGGCATGGGTAATGGAAATGGCGTCCGGCAGGCTTGGCAACATGCCCGCTAATGTCGCTTAAGAAAATGAATTATTTATGACAAATTAGTGTAAAAAAAAGTCATGGGGCTCAGACCAGAACTAGCGCAGCCCCAAATCCAGCGCCCCGCCAGGTAATTCGCCGATGCGCACAAATCGGCGCTGAACCACGCCCTGGTAGTCCACCATTTCATCAAACATCGCTGCCGGGCGCACCCATAGGCCGTGGGCGCCGTACAGCGCGCGGTAGAGGGTCATGGGCTCTAAGCTTTCGCTGTGGCGGGTGGTGGCCAGCACCGCGTACATGCCGCCTTTGTAATGGCGGTACAGGCCTGGCGGGGTGCTGATGAGCGCAGGCAGGTCGTGGTCGCTGGCTGCCATTTAGTAGCCTGGCCCTTGCAGCGGTATCGCCTGTAAATCAGGCCCCACCACGCGCCGCTCGTCAAAAACAAAACAACCGCCGGTGTAATGCTTGGCGTCGGTTTCTTCAAAATACTTGAGGATGCCGCCCTCCAACTGGTAGACATGCTGCAGGCCTTCCTCGCGCATCAGGATGGCCGCTTTCTCGCAGCGGATGCCGCCGGTGCAAAAACTCACCACGGTCTTGTCCTTGAGCGATTCTTTGTGCGCCCGGAAAGCGTCCGGAAACTCGGTGAACTTGCTGATGCGCCAATCCAGCGCGCCCTCGAAGGTGCCTTCGTCGACTTCAAAAGCATTGCGCGTGTCCAGCGTCACGACCGGCCGGCCCGCATCGTCCACACCCGCTTCCAGCCAGCGGCGCACCGTGGCCGCGCTGACCGCTGGTGCACGCCCAGCGGCGGGTTGGATGGCCGGGTGGTTCATGCGGATGATCTCGTTTTTTACCTTCACCAGCATTTTCTTGAACGGCTGCGCCTCGGACCAACTCTCTTTGGGCGCCAGGGGGGCAAAGCGCGCGTCTGCTTGGAGCTGGACGACAAAGCTACGGACATCGTCGGCCGCGCCGGCCAAAAACATATTGATGCCTTCATGGGCCAGCAATACCGTGCCCTTGAGCTGCAAGCCTAACGCGCGGCGCTGCAATGTATCGCGCAGCGCGTTGGCATCGGGCAGCGGGGTGAACAAGTAGGCAGAGATATTGAGGATGCTGGGCATGGGGGCGGGGTTGGTGTGCGGGCGTATCGGTAGGGTGGGCTTGGACCGTATTTTCGGCTATTTGCCAAAGGCTGCCTTGGCGGGTGGCGCGTGGAAACTGCCCATGGGCTGACCAATGCACAAATAAATGTTATCAAAAACGTAATATTTAACGATGTTGAGGCTATAGTGCTCATGCCGAACCCGCTCGCGCATCCAATCGAGCAAGCCGGTGGACTTCAAGGAAGAGTACCGGGTTTCATGGCAAATTTATACCTGCTTAAAACTACAGTAAACGAATCTGTAAGCCAAGGCGCAAGCGGCTTGCAGCCATCTCATCTAAAAGATGTATCGACTGTGCCTGGATGTATCAACCGGGTTTTGCGGTCTACATTATGTTAGGCCCCGCAAACACACCTATGCTGACCGCCCTACGCCAATCCGATTCCGCAAAGGTGCTGGCACGTGCATCCGAGAAGTCCGAAGCACCGTTCCTCTGCCCTCGATGCTGGCGCGTACTGGTTCTGCGGAAGGGACAAATCAAGATCCACCACTTCGCTCACAAACCACCCGTCACTTGTGCGCTCGGAAAGGGAGAGACGGAGCAGCACTTGAAGGCAAAGCTCGAAATCTTTGACGCGCTGCGCAACGAGCCCAACATCTCCGACCTTGAACTCGAGAAGGACTTCGGAGTATCCGTAGCAGATATCTTTGCTCGGATATCTGGCGTACCAGTTGCCGTCGAGATTCAGAGAAGTGCGCTTTCCGTCAACGACATCATCACTAGAACCCGAAACTACCATCGGCTAGGAATTGCGGTCCTTTGGGCTGGACTGCCGAACTCTGACCTGGCCACGTCCAAGTACAGCCCAAGGGCCTGGGAAAAGTGGTGTCACGCTGCCTACTATGGGCGCGTCTATTTCTGGGAAAGTGGCCAGGTGTTCAAGGTGATTCACTTCGGTCCGTATCAGATTCATGTGGCCTCAAGTAGCTGGTTCGAGGATGGCGAGGAACGAAGCGCGGGAGGGTATGACCGGACATCCCGCAGGTGGCGCACACCACGTCCAGGTGTTCCCTGCCTACTCTCCAGCAGTTTTCGTACAAACCGCCGGGCTCCTTGGTCAGGGGGAACAGTCGCCATTCCAGAGTGCACTTTGTACCTAGACTTTACGCCAAAGTGGTGGAGCGGGGCCCGAGTTGAAGGAACCTGAGACAAAGCCATGGGGGCAAGTTGTCTCATATGTCCGTTGTCCTGATGGAACTTTGGTTGAAATTTGCTCGCCAGTAGGTGGGTAAATTGCGGCATAACAAGTCATTCCAATGCCCGTCTCCGAAATGCGCGTGTACATTGGCCCTGGCTATCGCGTGTATTTCTCGCGGCGTGCAGAGGTAGTCTATTTGATTCTCGTCGGCGGTGACAAGTCTTCGCAGAAGCGCGATATCGAGCGCGCCATTGAAATGGCGCGTGCTTTACACAAGGAGTGAACCATGGCTAAATTTTCCCCCTTCGACGCCGCCGACTACCTAGACGATGAGGAAACCATTGCGCACTACATCACTGCTGCATTGGAAGATCCGAATCCTGATGTATTTCTAAGCACGGTGCGTGATGTGGCGCGTGCCCGAGGCATGGCGCAACTGGCCAAGGATGCTGGGCTTGGTCGTGAGAGTCTTTACAAGGCGCTTACCCCAGGCGCCAAGCCTCGGTACGACACAATGCTGAAGCTACTTCATGCGCTCGGCGTGAAGCTCTCGGCTTCGCCCATTCATTCTTGAGCGGGCATCAAGTCGGCACGCTATCCCTGCTGGCGTAGAGCGCCCCGAAGTCGTTTTCGTCGAAAACGTGTTCAACCACAGAGTAAGGCGGGCCATTCCAGTTGCGCGGATCGCCCTCCAGCTTGATTGCGCAGATGGTACGCGTGCCAACGTCGGTGCAGCGCCAGCACCCGGTTTCTGTCCAAAATTCACGGCCTATGGTGAAGTCAGCGTGTTCCAGCAAGACCGTGCCGGGGTCAATGAGGGGAACTTCGCGGGGCATAGGGTCACTCCTTCAGTGGTAATCGACGATCTCACCTTGGCGGGCGCACTCCCCCGGCGGCTCGGTTTTTGCTCCATATTGCAGACTTGTCCTAAAGAATATATTATCTGGTTATTGAGCTTTATTTGTTTAAATAACTTTATATAATTCAATTACTTAAGTAAATTCAAGTAGAGGGATCAATGATCCGAAAATGCCCTTATGAATATAACCAGCCGCATCAGACGCTCCATTCGTAACCGTTCCGACCTCGTGTTTCGGCCTGCCGACTTTCAGCCATTTGGCAGCGAAGCATCGGTAAAGCGCGCGCTAAAGGAACTCACGGACATTGGCGTGTTGGTGCGACTAGGCGTGGGCCTCTATGCCAAGGCCAAGCCCAGCATAATTTCCGGAAAACCCATTCCGATCCAGCCTCTTGAAGTACTCGGCCCGCAGGCGTTGACCAAACTCAGCGTTCGCCTAACGGAGTCGTTCCAAACCGCTGAGTACAACGCGGGCAGAAGTACGCAGGTACCGACAGGTATCGTTGTCAACATTGGTAAGCAAAGAATCAGCCGAAAAATCGGCTTCAATGGTAAGTTCATCAAATATGAACACGAATGAGAACGCTATCCGCTGAGCGCCGAGAACTCATAGAAGCATTGCTTGCCGAGGCAGACATGGGCGGCGTTACCGCAGGCCTGCTTGAAAAAGACGAGCACCTGACTGCCGCATTGCAGGCGGTTTTTAATCTCAAGTTCGAATATGTTTCCTTGGTTTTTTGCGGCGGAACCAGTCTTTCAAAAGCACATGGGCTCATTGAGCGTATGTCCGAAGATGCTGACATCAAAATTGTGCTGTCGACGGATGCTGCGCACTGGACTCAGAATAAATTGCGGCGCTACCTTGGCGATGAAGTTATAGGACGAGTCATCCAAGCACTTGAACTTATTGGCTTAGTGGAAGATGAAGAGTTTCGGCGTTCATTGAATAACAATCGATATAACCATAGTCAGTGGGTATACCAACGCGCATATGACGGCCTTGCGGCTTTGCGACCCAATTTGCAGTTGGAGTTGACGGCGCGCAAGCCAGTTAGACCGACAGAAATTGCGCAACTCGGAACCTTGACCGACAAATTTGCAGGGCGTAGTGGGACTACATTCACAGCACCCGTTATCTCCGTTGCAGAAACATTGGCGGAAAAGGTTTTATCTTTTTTGAGACGTTTTGCGCAACATCTGTCTGGTCGAATGCAACAACAATGGGATACAGCACTGGTGCGTCATATTTACGATGTCCATTGCATCGTCTTGAAAAAACCAGAAGTTTTGGACGATTCTGTTTCCGCTTTTGTTGCCTTAACGGCTGCTGACGTAGACGAGTTTGGCTATCAAGACGCAGCTTTCGCAACGGACCCTAAAACCGTTTTAAGCACAGCACTCAATCAAATAGGTAACGATAAGCAAACACGTCGTGAATACCATGAGGTGCTACTGCCATTGGTCTACGGCGAAGAGAAGTTTTCCTTTGAAGAGGCGTGGAGCAGCTTTGGCGCCATAGCCAAGCGACATGTCAATGCGCTTTAGATGAGTGTGCATTCATGTAATGAAGTGCTTGATAACTTCCTTTGGCTAGGATGCGGACATTTTTGGGTTCTTTAAATCGCAAGCGCGTTGCAGCTTGACTTTGAAGCTAGCGCACATTACCGTTGAACCAAGCTGCAAACATAATAGGAGTAATTCGATGAGCCATTCCATACGCACCTGCCTATGGTTCCGCGACGGTCGCGGGCGTGAGGCCGCAGAGTTTTATTGTTCTCTGATCCCGGGGAGCCGGGTCGAGGCGACTTTCGATATTTCCGGAGATGGCGCTTCCTGGTTAATTGACTTCACGCTGGGCGGAGTGCCTTATCAGATACTCGATGCCGGGCCGATGTTCACCCTGACCGAGGCCGCCTCGATTTCGGTCGAGACGGACGATCAGGCCGAGACCGACAGGCTTTGGACAGCGCTCACCACGAATGGTGGCGAGGAAAGTCACTGCGGCTGGCTCAAAGATCGCTATGGGGTGTCATGGCAGGTTTTCCCCAAGCGCTTAACAGAACTAACCTTGCATGCCGACCGGAGTGTCTCTGCCAAGGCGTTCGCAGCGATGATGAAGCAAAAAAAGATCGAGATAGCCGACATCGAAGCGGCGGTGCGTGCCTAGCGGCGCAGCAAAGCCAGCGGGTTGACGTTGGACACCAGCAGGCAAGCCAGCACAATCAGGCCGCCACCCACGGCCATCGCCAGGCTGGTGGCTTCGCCCAGCAGCAGCACCGACCACAACACGCCAAAGCCGGTGCTCAAAAAATTGGCCGTCATCGAGGCCATAGGCGGCACGTGCTGCATGATGCGCATAAACATCCAGTACGCCAGCCCGGACGTCGCGATGCCCAGCACAGCTACTGCGCCCAGCGCGCTGGGTGTGAAATGGGCGTTCGGCAAATCGTAGATTGCGCCGGGCAGCAGGAGCACCACGGCGGCGGCGTGCATGCCAGCGGTGATCGCCAGCGGCTCCATGCGCGAGGTGGCGCGCTTTAAAAACGGCGTTGCAATGCCCGAAAGCGCTGCTGCAGCAACGCACACCAGGGCCGAGAGCATCAGCGTCGTGCTGGGGTGCACCGGCCCCAGGCGTACCACCAAAGCGGCGCCCAGTAGGCCCAAAAAACAGCCGGCCAGCTTGCCGCGCGTGAGCGCCTCTTCTTTCAAAAATGCCGAGGCAAAGGCGCCAAACAACACCGCCGTGACCGACAGCAGCGCGCCGTAGCCGCCGGGCAAGTTCAGCGCCGCCTGCGAATACAAGGCGTGTGGCCCGGCAACGGCCAAAAAGCCGATCAGCATCAGCTCGCGCCAATGTTCCAGCGGCCAGCGGTGTTTGAGCAGGCGCATGATCAGCGCCAGCACCACCGTGCCCATGGTCATGCGCAGCCAGGGTGAAAGATTGGGCCCCAACTGCGGCGCCGCAATGCGGGTAAGGATGAAGGACGCCCCCCACAAAGCCGACAAGCACACCAGCTGCAAAAAATACTTGCTTTGCATGGTGCGTGGCGGCTCGCCCGGCGCTTTAGGCCGAGGCGGCGCGCAGGTTGTCTAAGGCAGCGTCGATATCGGCCGCGCTGGCGCTACCCGCTTGTAAATGCGCTGCGTGCGCGCCCAAGGCGGCGCTGCCTTCGGTCTTGAGCTGGGCCATGAGCTGCGCGGCGGATTTGGGGTTGTCAAAACCAGTGCTTTGCAGCAGCAACTGGCCTTTGGCGTCCACCAGTTTGAAGTAAAACTTGCCGTCGTTCTCGCGGTATTGCTTGAAGCTGGCCACGGCGGCTTTAGCCGCTTTGCCGCTTTCGGCGAGCATGGTAGCTGACAAGGGGCGCAGCCCCACGGCCTGGCGCAGGCGGGCCATAAACGGGGTGGCTAGCGCGCGCGCCTTGACGGCGCCTTGCAAAAGCAGCGCCTCGACTTGCTGGGGGTTGGCCATCAGCGCCTCGTAGCGCGCGCGCATGGGGGCGATTTCGCGGTCAATGCGTGCGTGCAGTTTTTCTTTGGCGGCGGCCCAGCTGATGCCCTGGGCAAACTCTTGGGCAAAAGCAGCGGTTTCTTCGGCGCTGGCAAAGGCCTGGTAAATCTGGAACAGGGCCGAGCCTTCGGTGTCCTTGGGCTCGCCCGGCGCGCGCGAGTCGGTTTTCATGCTGGCAATCAGCTTTTGCAGCTGCGCGCTCGAGGCAAACATGGGGATGTGGTTGTCGTAGCTTTTGCTCATTTTGCGGCCGTCTAGGCCCGGCAAGAGCGCCACCGATTCTTCAATGGCGGCCTGCGGCAGCACAAAGTGCTCGCCGTAGCGGTGGTTAAAGCTGTTGGCCATGTCGCGCGCCATCTCGATGTGCTGCACCTGGTCGCGCCCCACAGGCACGTGCTGGGCGTTGAACATCAAGATGTCGGCGCCCATCAGCACGGGGTACATAAACAGGCCGGCGCTCACGTCCGCATCCGGGTCCTGGCCGGCGGCGGTGTTTTTGTCCACCGAGGCTTTGTAGGCGTGGGCGCGGTTGAGCACGCCTTTGCCGGTCACGCAGGTCAAAAACCAAGTGAGTTCGGGGATTTCGGGCACGTCGGACTGGCGGTAAAACACGACCCGCTCCGGGTCCAGGCCCGCGGCCAGCCAGCTGGCGGCAATCTCCAGGGTGGAGCGTTGGATACGCTCTGGCTCGTCAATTTTGATGAGCGCGTGGTAGTCGGCCAAAAAGTAATAGCTCTCTACATCGGCGCGCAAACTCGCTTGCACGGCCGGGCGGATGGAGCCCACGTAATTGCCCAAATGGGGCGTGCCCGAGGTGGTGATGCCGGTGAGGTAACGTTCAGTGCGCATAGGTATGAGAAAGCGTCCAACAAAAAAAGGTTTTCAGGCGCCGCCCGCGCCCGACTGCAGCAACAGGCGCAAGGGGCTGAGCAGCGCGTCCAGGGCGTCAAAGCTCAGGCCCATAAGCGGCAGCATCCAAAAAGTGTTGATGATCTTGGTCAGCACCAAAGCCATCACGATAAAAAAGCCCCAGGGCTCTACCCGTGCCAGCCAGTAGGCCTGGCGGTAGGGCAGAAGGCCCACCAAAATGCGCCCGCCATCCAAGGGCGGCAGCGGAAAGAGGTTGAACACACACATCACCACATTGGTCAGCACGCCGCCTTGGCACATTTTGATGAAAAAAGGCTCGCTCACCTCGCCCGCTTGCAGCAGGTACAGGGCCGCGCCCCAGACCAGGGCCTGCGCAAAATTGATGGCCGGGCCGGCCAGCGCCACCCAGACCATATCGCGCTTGGGGTGGCGCAAACGCGCAAAATTGACCGGCACCGGTTTGGCATAGCCAAATAAAAACGCCCCCGAGGTGCTGAAGTACAGCAAAAGCGGCAGCACGATGGTGCCCATAGGGTCGATATGGCGCATCGGGTTGAGCGAGACGCGGCCCAGCGCCCAGGCCGTGGTATCGCCGAAGTACAGCGCCGCATAGCCATGCGCCGCCTCGTGCAGCGTGATCGAAAAAATCACCGGCAAGGCGTAAATGCTGACGGTTTGGATGAGATGGGCAATGTCCACAGCGTGCTTTCTAGGCGGGCTGGCGCACCGCTACAGGCCCAGGCGGGCCGGATCGCCAGCGCCTTGGCGGATGATCTCGGGCTCGGCGCCGCTCAGGTCCACCACGGTGGTGGGCTGCAGGGCGCAGGCGCCCGCGTCGATAACGGCGGCCACCTGGTGCTCAAAACGCGCGCGGATATCGGCCGCGTCATTGAGCGCCTCGGTCTCGCCTGGCGGTATCAAGGTGGTGGCCAGCAGCGGGGCGCCATGCATTTCCAAAAGCGCTTGCAGGCACACATGGGCGGGCAGGCGCAGGCCGATGGTTTTGCGCGAAGGGTGGCTCAGGCGGCGCGGCACCTCTTTGCTGGCTTCCAAAATAAAGGTAAACGGGCCGGGCGTGGCCGACTTGAGCAGCCGAAACTGGCGGTTGTCCACGCGCGCATAGTTGGCCAGCTCGCTCAGGTCGCGGCACAAAAGCGTCAGGTGGTGTTTGTCGCCCACACCGCGCAGCTGGCGCAGGCGGTCGGCAGCGGCTTTGTCGTCCAGGTGGCAGACCAGCGCGTAGCTCGAATCGGTGGGCACGGCCAGCACGCCGCCTTTTTCGAGCAGCGCCACGGCTTGTTTGAGCAGGCGACCTTGCGGGTTGTCCGGGTGGACATCAAAAAACTGGGCCATGGCGCGCTTTACTGGATGCGGCTAGACAGCAGTTCCCACACCGGCGTGAGCGCGCCAGGCAGGTAGGGCAGGGTGCCCAGTTCGGTATGGCTCTCGTCGGGGCTGTGGAAATCGCTGCCACGCGAGGCGGCCAGCCCAAACTCCTGCGCCACGGCGGCGTAGCTGACGTACTCGGCTGCCGAATGGCTGCCCGTGACGACCTCGACGCCGCGCCCGCCATGGCCTTTGAACTCGGTAAACAGCGCAAACTCTTCGTTGGCCGTGAACTTGTAGCGCGCCGGATGCGCCACGATGGCCATGCCATCGGCCTGGGTGATCCACCGCACGGCGTCTTGCAGCGTGGCCCAACGGTGCTCGACGTAGCCGGGCTTGCCCTCGGTCAGGTATTTGCGAAACACCTCGTTGGTGTCTTTGCACACGCCAGTTTCCACCAAATGGCGGGCAAAGTGGGTGCGCGAGATCAGGTCCGGGTTGCCCACATAGCGCAGCGCCCCCTCAAAAGCGCCCCGGATGCCCACGCGGGCTAAACCGTCGCTCATTTCCTGGGCACGCAGGCGTCGCCCGCCCCGGGTGCGCTCCAGACCCTCGCGCAAGGCGGTGTTCTCCGGGTCAAAGCCCAGGCCGACGATGTGCACCGTTTTATTCAGAAAGGTGACCGAAATTTCCACGCCACACAGGTAGCCCATGCCGCAGGCTTTGGCAGCGGCAGCGGCGCGGGCTTGGCCGCCGATTTCATCGTGGTCGGTCAGGGCCCACAGTTCGACACCATTGGTTTTGGCTCGCTCGGCCAGGGCTTCGGGCGTCAGGGTGCCGTCGGATACCACGGAGTGGCAGTGCAGGTCGGCGTTGAGGATGGAGGTCACCAAGGCATTTTAGGCGCTGGGCGCCGTGGCATGGTCTAAAACGGTGCAGGGCAGTGCCATTGCAGACTTTGCCCGGTGCGCGGATGCGCCAAGGCCAGATCACAGGCATGCAAATGCAGCCGCGCCGCCATGGCTTGCACCGGCGCTGGGGCGTACAAAGCGTCGCCCAGGATGGGGTGGCCCAGGGCCTGCAGGTGCAGGCGCAGCTGGTGGCTGCGCCCGGTCAGCGGCTGCAGCTCCAGGAGGCTGGTCTGGCGTTGTAGGTCTTGGCTAATGCAGCGCCAAAGTGTTTGGCTGGGTTGGCCCTCGGGGTGCACGATGCGCAGGGGCCGGCGCGGCCAGTCCGGGGCGATGGGCAGGTCGATCAGCTGCCATGGCGCCTCTGGCGCGCATGGCGCGAGCAGACCGGCCACGTCGGCCACATAACGTTTATCCACTTGCCGCTGCGCAAATGCGGCGCTCAGGGCACGCTGCATGGCGATGCCGCGCGCCATCAGCAACAGGCCCGAGGTGGCCATGTCCAGCCGGTGCACCACCAGCGCGTCATCAAAGCGGGATTGAACGCGGGCGCTCAGGCAGTCTTGCTTGTCGGGGCCGCGCCCCGGCACGCTTAATAGCCCGGCGGGCTTGTTCAGCACCAACAGGTCGTCATCCTCATAGAGCAGGCTGATGCCGGGCTCTGTGGCGACCTCGTTCACGGCCGGCCTTGTGCGCCGCGCAGCTGCTGCACTTGCAAGCGGCTGACAGGTGCGGCGGCATTGCCCCAGGAATTGCGCACATAGTTGAGCACCTGGGCCACTTCTGTGTCGCTGAGCGTGAGCATGAAGGGCGGCATGCCAAAGGGGCGCGGCTGGCCGGAGGTGCTAGGCGCAAAGCCGCCGTGCAGCACGCTCAAAATCGCGTTGTGGGGCTGCTCCATCAGCACGGCGCGGTTGCTCGCCAGCGCAGGGTACACGCCAGCGCGGCCTTGGCCCGCTTCGCCATGGCAGGCGGCGCATTGGTCGCCATATATTTGGCGGCCTGGGGCATCGGGCGGGCTAGAAGGGGTCACTGCAGCCGCCGGTGGCGCTGTCTTCACCAACGATTGCAAGTACAGCGCCATGGCCTGCGTATCAGCACTGCGTAAGTGCTGGGTGCCGTGGAGCACGATCTCGGCCATGGGGCCGGTCACAAAACGGCCGCCGGCCTGCCCGGTTTGCAACAAGGTGGCGGTTTGCGCAGCGTCGGTGACGCCGGCCTGGCGCGCGTCGCGCAGCGAGGGCGCCCACCAGGGTGTGCCTGGCATCGTGCCGCCGTCGCCGCGCGCACCCCAGCGGATGGCGCCCAAGGCATTGCGCGGGCTGTGGCATTCCTGGCAATGGCCCAGGCCCTCGACCAGGTAGCGCCCACGGGCCAATGCCTCGGTCTCGGCCAGCGCTTGGGGCGCGGCTGGTTGAAAAAACAGGGCTCGCCACACCGCCAAAGCCCAAGGCTGGCCCAGCGGCCAGGGCAGGGCGTGGGCTTTATTGGGCTGGGCCACCGGGGGTTGGCTTTGTAAAAAGTCCCAAAGCGCGTCGGCGTCATTGCGGCTGATATGGGTGTAGCTGGTGTAGGGAAAAGCCGGCACCAGCGGCTTGCCGTCCGGACGCGTGCCCAAGTGCAGGGCCTGCCAAAAATCGTCCCGGCTCCAGCGCCCCAGGCCGTGGGTCGGGTCGGGGGTGAGGTTGCTGGCGTACACCGTGCCAAACGGCGTTTCGATGGCCCGTCCGCCTGCCAGCGGCGCCCCGCCGGGGGCGGTGTGGCAAAAAATGCAGTTACCGACGCGCGCCAGGTAGCGCCCCTCTTCCATGCGGTCGGGCACGGTCTGCGCCTTGGTTTGCGTTGTTGGCACAGCGCGCGTGACTGCGCCGTAATAGGCGTCAAAGCCCCAGAAGGCCCAGGCCATGCCGGCCAAGGCCAGGGCGAGCAATGCAGCGGCGCTGCGGCGCACGGTCACCATGGCGCGCTCCCGCAGCGCAGGTCTTTTGCGCCCGGTGGCAGGGGCGCGCGCTGGGTAGCCGCCCGAGGCTGCGCGGGCAAAGGCTGGCTGGCCAGCCAGTTGCGCAGGGCATGCACGTCCGATTCGCTCAGGCGCTTGGCGATGGCGGCCATGCAGTCGGGCGCTTGCGCTTGGCGCAGCCCGTTTTGCCAGCTGCCCAATTGGGCGTTGAGGTAATCGCGCGGCAGGCCCAAGAGGCCGGGGACCGAAGGCGCCACCCCGGTCAGTGCCTGGCCGTGGCATTGCATGCAGGGCGGGATGTTCAAGGCGGCATCGCCCTGGCGCGCCAGTTGGGCGCCGCGTGCCAGCAGCGCCGGGTCGCGGCTTTGTGCTACCGGCGGTGGGTAGGGGATTTCCAGGTCCGAAAAATACTGGGCGATTTCGCGCAGATAGCCCGCATCCAGCGGGGCCAGCAGGTTTTGCATCAGCGCGTAGTGGCGCCGGCCTTGCTGGATGTTGAGCAGCTGGTTGTACAAATAGCCGGCCGGTTTGCCCGCCAGGCGCGGGTAGTAGCCGTCGGGCCCGGAGCGCCCTTGCGGGCCATGGCAGCCGCTACAGGCCAGCGTGCGCTGAGCCATGCTGTCCTCAAAAGGGGCGCTGTGGGCACTGGTGGCCAGAACCCACATACCCAGCAGCAAGCACCAGCGCGCTGCCTGCTGGCCAAAGATAGTGCGTAGTCCCATGGGCACAGCTTAACGGCAAAGGCAAGCCCCTGCGGCCCAAGGGCCCGAATGGCCCGAATGGGTTCTAGGCTTGTGGGCGCTAGGCCCCCTGGACGGCGGGCCAATGCTGCGACAATTGCGCCCTTCCTGTATTTCTGCATTGATTCATGTCCAGTAACTCTGTTTTCCCCGTGCGCCCGGCTGTGCTGCGCGATGCCAAGGCGATTGCCGAACTCCATAACGCCACCGTGCGCGCCGCCTTTGCCGGTGAGCTCGAGGGCGCGCAATTGCCGGTGATGGCGCTCGATAAGCGCCAGGCCTATTGGCGCGAGGCCATCGAATACGCCGAGCCGCAGGTGCTGGTGGCCTTGCACGGGGATCGCATTGTTGGTTTTGCTGGCTTTGACCGCAGCCGCGACGAGGGCACGCAACAAACCATGGGCGAGATTTGGGATATCTACGTCGATGCCGACTTTCAGGGCTTGGGCGTGGGCCTGTCTTTGTGGAACGCGGCCCGCGAAGGCTTGTTTGAAGAGGGCTGCACCCATGTAAGCATCTGGCTGCCCGCCAGCAACGCCACGGCGCTGCGCTTTTTTGGGTTGGCAGGTTTTGCCCGCGAAGCCGGCGCCGTCAAAACGGTGCGCGTCGGTGCGGTAGAGATTGACGAGTTGCGCCTGCAGCGCAGCCTGATTTAAAGGCAAACTCTGCAGGGTTAGAGGCAAGCCCTGCAGGGCCTGCGCGTCAGGGCAGGCGCTCAGGTTTTTTGCACCACCACGCTGCCTATCGAATAGCCGGCGCCAAACGAGCAGATCACGCCGGTTTGGCCGCTTTGGACGTCGGCCTTGTTGCGGTGAAACGCGATGATGGAGCCCGCCGAGGCGGTGTTGGCAAACTCATTGAGGATGACCGGTGCCTCGTCATCGTTGGCGTCGCGGCCTAGCAAGCGGCGCACGATGAACTGGTTCATCGACAAATTGGCCTGGTGCAGCCAGAAGCGGCGCATATCGGTAGGCGCAAAGCCCAAGCTCTTCAGATGGTTTTCGATGTGCTCGGCCGCCATCGGGCACACTTCCTTGAACACTTTGCGGCCTTCTTGGCGAAAGAGTTGGTCGCGGTCCTCGGGGTCGCGGTCTTCGGCGCGCGACATAAAGCCCTGGTTATTGCGGATGTTGTTGGAAAAGGTGCTGAGCAAACGCGTGCCCAAAATCTCGAATGCGCCAGCAGGCGCCAAGTCCAGGCGCTCGACCAGGATGGCGGTGCACACATCGCCAAAAATAAAGTGGCAATCGCGGTCTTTCCAGGCCAGGTGCGCCGAGGTGATTTCCGGGTTCACCACCAGCACCGCCCGCGACTGGCCTGTGCGCACGGCGTTATAGGCCAGTTCAATCGCGAAAGTGGCCGAGGAGCAGGCCACGTTCATGTCAAAGGCGTAGCCGTTGATGCCCAGCGCGGTCTGGATTTCCACGCCCATGGCGGGGTAGGGGCGCTGCATATTGGCGGCCGCACAGATCAGTCCATCCACGTCGGCAGCGGTTTTGCCGGCGGCAGTGAGCGCGTCCTGGCAGGCTTTGACGCCGATTTCGGCCATCAGTGAAATCTCGGTATCGGGGCGGGGCGTGAACCGGGGGCGCATGCGCTCGGGGTCTAAAACGCCTTGTTTTTCAAGCACATAGCGGCTTTGGATGCCCGAGGCTTTTTCGATGAATTCGACGCTGGAGTCGGTCAGCGCCACCTGCGTGCCAGCCGCGATGGCCTGGGCGTTGCGCGCGTTCTCCAGCGCGGCGTAGCGGTTGTAGGCGTGGACCAGCTCTTCATTGCTGATGGTTTCGGGCGGGACAAAAATCCCGGTGCTGCTAATGGCTACGCGGTGCATAAGCGTCTTTCAATACGGTGCATTCAATCCACAGGGCGCAAGGCGCCGAACCTTAGGCCAGCGCTTTGCGCACAAAGTCCAGCCGGTCTTGGCCGAAAAATAATTTTTCGCCTACGAAAATTGTAGGCGCACCAAAAGTGCCCCGGGCGACGGCCTCTTCGGTGTTGGCGATGAGGCGGGCTTTGACCTCGGCATCGGCCACCCACTGCATAAAGGTCGGCGCCGAAAATCCGGCCGCTTCCAGCACGGAGGTCAGCACCTGGGCATCGCCCAAGTTGTGGGGTGCGATCCACATCGCGTGAAAGACTGCCTGCAAGTAGCGCTCGAAGTCTTGGGGCGCATGCATTTGCACGCCGCAGGCCCCGCGCATCAGGGTCAGGGTGTTGATCGGGAAATGCGGGTTAAACGCAAAGGGCACGCCGTAGTGCTGCGCCCACAGGGGCAGGTCTGTGCCCATCCAGCGCGCTTTGGCCGCGATGGTGACGGGGCTGGCATTGCCCGTGGCCTTGAATACGCCGCCCAGCAGCATGGGTTTGTAAACCAGTTGCGCGCCGGTTTCGCGGGCGATCTGGGGCAGCTGGGTGAAGGCCAGGTAGGTGGTGGGGCTGCCGAAGTCAAAGAAAAATTCGAGTGTTTTGGCCATTGCAAGGGCTCCAAAGAAAGGGGGTTTACCAGGTTTCGCACCAGGGGCGCAGGTCCAGCTCGTGGGTCCAGGCGCTGCGCGGTTGGCGGTGGAGTTGCCAGTAGCTCTCGGCGATGTGCTCGGGGTTGAGAATGCCCTCGTGCGCCTTGGTGGCGTAGCGCTCAGGGAAGTTTTGGGCAATAAAGGCGGTGTCAATGGCGCCGTCAATCACGGTGTGCGCCACATGGACGCCCTGGGGGCCGAGCTCGCGCGCCATGCTTTGGGCCAGCGCGCGCAGCGCATGCTTGGCGCCGGCAAAGGCGCTAAAGCCCGCAGCCCCGCGCAGGCTGGCCGTGGCGCCGGTAAAAATAATCGTTCCCTGCCCGCGCGTGAGCATGGCTTTGGCCACTTCCCGGCCGAACAAAAAGCCCGCCAGCGCCGCCATTTCCCAGACCTTGCGGTACACGCGCTCGGTGGTATCCACCACCGAGAAGCGCACATTGGCGCCGATATTGAAAACCGCCGCCTCGATAGGCGCGATATCGGCCTCGATGCTTTGCACCAGTTCGATCACCGCCGCTTCGATGCGCGCATCCGAGCCAAAGGCATGGGCGCGGCCGCCTTCGGCCTCGATGAGGGCCACCAAAGGCGCCAGCTTGTCGATTTGCCGCCGCGTCACGCAGGCGATCAGGCCCTCGCGGGCAAAACGCCGGGCAATGGCGCCGCCGGTGGCATCCCCCGCCCCGACAACCAGGACCGATCGTGCATCATGCATAGTCTTCTCCCCGCCGCGCTTTAGGCGTAGCGCTGGCGCGCCAGCGCGGCGCCCTGGGCCAGGGCCTGGAGCTTGCGGGTGGCGATGTCGCGGCGCATGGGTGCCATGCCGCAGTTGGTGCAGCCGATCAAGCGCATTTTGGGCACAAACTGCAGCGCCCGGCCGATGGTGTCGGCCACCTCTTCGGGCGTCTCCACCTGGTCAGAGGCCACGTCGATCACGCCGACCATGACGTCCTTGTTTTCCAGCAAGCCCATCAAATCCATAGGCACGTGCGAATGCGCGCATTCCAGGCTGACTTGCTGAATGCTGCTTTTGGACAGCGCGGGGAACACTTTTTCGTACTGGCGCCACTCATGGCCCAGGGTGTTTTTCCAGTTGACGTTGGCCTCGATACCGTAGCCGTAGCAAATATGGACGGCCGTGGTGCAGCTCAGGCCCTGCACGGCGCGCTCCAGCGCTTGCACGCCCCAGTCGGCCGCCTCGTCCATGTAGACATTGAAAGCCGGTTCGTCAAACTGGATGATGTCCACGCCGTCGGCCTGTAAGGCCAGGGCCTCGGCGTTGAGCAGCTCGGCAAAAGCAAAAGCCATTTTGATGCGCCCCTCGCGCCCGCCGCCGTAATAGCTGTCGGCCACGGTGTCGACAATCGTCATCGGGCCGGGCAAGGTGAATTTGAGCTTGCGCTGGGTGTGGGCGCGCGCCAACTGGGCTTCCATGGCGTGGACGCGGCCCTTCAGGCGCAGCGGCCCGACCACCTGCGGCACCATGGCGTCGTAGCGGTTGTCGCGTATGCCCATGCGCACTTTGTTGTCAAAGTCGATGCCCTCGACCTGCTCCACAAAACCATGCACAAAGTGCTGGCGTGCCTGCTCGCCGTCGCCAATGATGTCTAGGCCCGCGTCCTCCTGGGCTTTGATCCACAAGAGTGTGGCGTCGGCCTTGGTTTGTGCCAGGGCCTCGCCGCTGGCGCGCCACTGCGGCCAGAGCTTTTGTGGCTCGGCCAGCCAATCGGGTTTGGGCAAACTGCCGGCAATCGCGGTGGGGAACATGGTCTTTCTCCTCAAGTCTCTTTATTTGCGCTTGCCGGCCAAGGCGGCCTAGGGCTTGCCCAGGTAGTCGCGCTTGCCGACGGCGACGCCATTGTGGCGCAAGATGCTGTAGGCCACGGAGCTGTGGAAATACACATTGGGCAAGGCGTGGCCCAGCAAAAACTGCATGCCTTTGTAGTGGGTTTGTTTCTCGCCCCGGGTCACGACAATGTCTTTGTCCTCGGTGCCGTCGATTTGGGCGGCACTAAAGCCCTCAATGTAGGCGATGGTTTTGGCAATGCGCTCTTGCAACTCGGCAAAGCTTTGCTCTTTGTCCTCAAAGACCGGGCCTTCCACGCCGGCCAGGCGGGCCACGACGCCTTTGCAGGTGTCGCAGGCAATTTGCACCTGGCGTTTGAAGTCCAGCATGTCCGGGAAGAGCCGGAAGTTCAGGATGGCGTCGGGGTTGATTTTGTGGGTCTCGACATGGGTTTGTGCCAGGCTGAGCAGGTGCGCCAAATTGGTCAGGGCGTTGGCCAGGCGCGGAACGCTGGCAGAAAACATGGAAATCGTCATGGTGATGGGTTTCTCGGGTTGTTGCGGTGGCGCCAAGGCGGCGCTGCACTATCTTAAGTGCGGCGGGTGCGGATCGGCGCTATGCTCTTGGTTTGGCCTGTCCGCTACCTGACACCGGAGTTTGCCCATGAACGCCCCTGCCGCTCCCTATTTGCCCACGATTGCGCTGCGCCCGATCGATCCGGCTTTTGTGCCGGCTTTGCAGGCGCGCTTTGGCGCGCAATGCTCCACCGCCCTGGCGGTACGCGAGCAGCATGGGCGCGACGAGTCGCCGCTGGATGCGCCCCCGCCGGTGGCCGTCGTGTTTGCCCAGTCCAGCACCGACGCGGCCGACGCCGTGGCGCTGGCGGCCCGCTACAAAGTGCCGGTCATTCCTTTTGGTGTGGGTTCTTCCCTGGAGGGGCATTTGCTGGCGGTACAGGGTGGCATCAGCCTGGATGTCTCGCGCATGAACCAGGTGCTGGCCGTCCAGGCCGAGGACTTGACGGTGCGGTTGCAGTCCGGCGTGACGCGCAAGCAGCTTAACGAGGCGCTCAAGTCGCACGGATTGTTTTTCCCCATCGATCCCGGCGCCGACGCCAGCATCGGCGGCATGTGCGCCACGCGCGCCAGTGGCACCAATGCAGTGCGCTACGGCACCATGCGTGAGAACGTGCTGGCACTGGAGGTGGTCACCGCCAGCGGCGACATCATCCGCACTGGCACCGGCGCCAAAAAATCCTCGGCCGGCTACGACCTCACGCGCCTGATGGTGGGCAGCGAAGGCACGCTGGGCGTGATCACCGAAGTAACGCTCAAGGTCTACCCGCTGCCCGAGGCCGTGATGGCTGCCACCTGCGCTTTCGCCACGCTGGCCGACGCGGTCAGCACCACGATTGCGATCATTCAAATGGGCGTGCCCATTGCCCGCTGCGAGCTGCTCGACGGCAACACGGTGCGCATGGTCAACCAGCACTCCAAGCTCAGCTTGACGGAAGCGCCGATGCTGCTGATGGAGTTCCACGGTTCGCCGGCCGGCGTGCAAGAGCAAATTGCCACGGTGCAAGACATCGTCACTGAACACCGGGGCCAGGCATTTGAATGGGCGGCAACGCCCGAGGAGCGCACCCGCCTGTGGACCGCGCGGCACAACGCTTACTTTGCCGGTGTGCAGTCGCGCCCGGGCTGCCGCTGCATCACCACCGATACCTGCGTGCCCATCTCCAAACTGGCCGATGCCTTGCTCGACTCCGTGGCCGAGGCCCAGGCTGCGGGCATCCCCTACTTTATGGTCGGCCATGTGGGCGATGGCAATTTCCACATGGGCTATTTGATCGACCCGGCCAATAACGACGAACGCGCCCGCGCCGAGCATCTCAATGCGCTGCTGGTCGAGCGCGCTCTGCGCTTGGGCGGCACCTGCACCGGCGAGCACGGGGTGGGCCTGCACAAAATGGACTTTCTGGTCAACGAGGCCGGCCACGGCGCAGTGGCCATGATGCGTGCCATCAAGCAAGCGCTGGACCCGGACAACATCCTGAACCCGGGCAAGATATTTGCCCTTTAGGAGCGGCGCTCGCCCGTTGTGGCACAGTGGAGGGCATGACGACGTACCGCACCCTCTCCGAACTCATCGGAAACACGCCCTTGGTGGCTTTGCAGCGCATAGGCGCAGCCCAAAATACCGCCCGTAACACCATTATTTTGGGCAAGCTTGAAGGCAATAACCCCGCTGGTTCGGTGAAAGACCGTGCCGCCCTGTCCATGATCAGCCGCGCCCAGGAGCGCGGCGACATCAGCCCTGGCGATACGCTTATCGAGGCCACCTCGGGCAATACCGGCATCGCACTGGCCATGGCTGCGGCGATGTTGGGCTACCGTATGGTGCTCATCATGCCCGAGGACTTGTCCATAGAACGCGCCCAAACCATGAAGGCCTTTGGCGCCGAGCTCATTCTCACGCCCAAGGCCGGCGGCATGGAATACGCCCGCGACCTGGCCGACCAAATGCAGGCCCAAGGCAAGGGCAGGGTGCTTGACCAGTTTGCCAATGCCGACAACCCACGCATCCATTTGGAGACCACCGGCCCGGAAATCTGGCGCGACACCGCAGGCGGCATCACCCACTTTGTCAGCGCCATGGGCACCACCGGCACCATCAGCGGGGTGGGGCGCTACCTGAAGGAACAAAACCCGGCTGTGCGCATCATTGGCGCCCAGCCCGCCGAGGGCTCGCGCATTCCAGGCATCCGCAAATGGTCGCCGGAGTATTTGCCCAAAATTTATGACGCCAAGTATGTGGACGAAATCCGCCTGGTCAGCCAGGCCGATGCGGAAGAAATGGCCCGCCGCATGGCGCGCGAAGAGGGCATTTTTGCGGGCATCTCGGCAGCCGGGGCCTGCTGCATTGCCCAGCAAATCGCCAGCGAAGTGCGCGATGCCACCATTGTTTTTATTGTCTGCGACCGGGGCGACCGCTACTTGTCGACGGGCGTTTTCCCCGCCTAAAGCGACACCTGCCCATGAGCACCTTATTTAAATACTGCCCGCAATGCGCCGCGCCGCTGGCCTGGCGCAGCCAACTCGAAGACGGCGGCGAAAAATCGCGCCTGCGTTGCCCTGCCTGCGATTACACCCATTGGAACAACCCCACGCCGGTGCTCGCCGGCGTTGTGGAAGTAGACGGCCGCATCCTGCTGGCGCGCAATGCCGCCTGGCCGGGCAAGATGTACGCGCTTATTACCGGCTTTATGGAGGCCGGAGAAACGCCACAAGAGGGCATTGCCCGCGAAATTGCCGAAGAGACCAACCTGGCCACGGACGAGCTGAACCTGATCGGCGTTTACGACTTCCAGCGCATGAACCAGGTGATCATCGCGTTTCATGCAGTCTGCCACGGCGAGGTGCGCCTCTCGCCCGAGCTGGTCGATTACCGGCTGTACGAGCCCCAGGCCATTAAATGCTGGCCCTCGGGCACCGGTTACGCCATGGCCGACTGGCTGCGCTCGCGCGGGCACACGCCGCAATTTATCGAATGGGCTAAGCGCGATGAAAACGCCGCGCCGCGCACTGAAGGCTAAAAAATTAAACCCACCATGCGTACCGAATACACCATCGCCAAAGAAGTGGACAGCCGGGGCCTGAACTGCCCGCTGCCCATCCTCAAAGCCAAACGTGCCCTGGCCGATATGCAAAGCGGCGAAGTGCTCAAAGTGATCGCCACCGACCCCGGCTCGCTGCGCGACTTTCAGGCTTTTGCCAAGCAAACCGGTAACACTTTGCTGGACCAGCAAACCGTGGACAAGGAATTTATCCACCTCATGCGCAGGCGCTAAACGGGCTCAGGGGGCTGAAGGCGCTGTTTGGCCTCACGGCCGCTGGGCTATACTTGTGAAATGTAACCACATGTAGTCACACGGAGGTGCGGTATGGAAACGGTGCAGATTCGCGAGGCCAAGGCCAGTTTTTCTGCCTTGGTCGCAGCAGCAGAAAAAGGCCAGCCCACCTTGGTCAGCCGCCATGGCAAGCCCTGTGCCTTGATCGTGCCGGTGGCCGATGGTGCGCGCTTGTACCCGCTGGAGATGCCCAATCTGGCCAATTACCTTTTGGCCATGCCCGAACCGCTAAGGACCGAGCGCGACGCCACACCGTTGCGGGGTGTAGATTTTGCATAAAGGCTATTTGCTTGATACGAGTGTGGTGTCGGTTCTCACGCCGGGACGGGAAGCTTTTATTCCTGAACATTTGCGCCAATGGCTGCAGGCCCACCATGAAAAGCTGTTCATCCCCTGCATTGCCATTGCCGAATTGGCGCAAGGCATTGGTAAGTTGCGCCGCGCGGGCGGGGCAGAGCGGGCCGATCGTTTGGATCGCTGGCTGGACGGCCTGCTGAGCGCATACAGCGACCGCATATTGCCGCTGGATGCGCAGGCGGCACGCCTGGCGGGGCAAATGTCAGACGCTGCCATGGCCCAGGGCCGCCATCCGGGCTTTGCCGACGTTGCTATAGCAGCCCTGTCGCAAAACGCCCAGTTGGTATTACTCACCGCTAACCTGAAGCACTTCAAGCCTTTGGGTGTGGCTTGTTGGGACCCATTAAGCACATTGCCTACGGATGCCTCAGCCATCCCATAATTCACTTCCCATGCCAAGCCCGACCCACTTTTCAATTTGCGTGTACTGCGGTTCTCGTCCTGGCACTGATCCGCGCTTTGCCCAATCGGCTCGCTGTACCGGCGCTTGGATCGGAAGCCAGGGCTGGGAACTGGTGTACGGAGGCGGCAAAGTCGGGCTGATGGGCATGGTGGCCGACGCCACGCTGGCCGCAGGCGGCACGGTGTATGGCGTGATTCCGCAAAATCTGATGGACAAGGAAGTGGGCCATACGGGCCTGACCGAACTGCATGTGGTGGACACCATGCACACGCGCAAAACCATGATGTTTGAACGCGCCGACGCGTTTGTGGCCCTGCCTGGTGGTATAGGCACTTTCGAAGAGCTGTTCGAGATCTGGACCTGGCACCAACTGGGCGTGCACCGCAAGCCCTTTGGGCTGCTCAATGTGGGCGGCTATTACGACCCGCTGATCGCCATGCTGGACGGCATGGTGGCGCAAGGCTTTTTGAGCCCGCAGGTACGCGAGTTATTGCAGGTGGGGACGGATGCGGCATCGCTCTTGCAGCGACTGGCTGACGCTGCATCCTAGGCCAACTCGGTATCAGGCCAGCCGCGCAAACTGCCCCTGTACCTTGCCTAAGGTGCTCTCAAACTCGGCCAGTCGCGCGCGCTCCTGGGTAATCACCGCAGGCGGCGCTTTCGCCACAAAAGCTTCGTTGGACAGTTTGCCGTGGGCCTTGGCAATTTCACCTTCCAGGCGTGCGATTTCTTTGGACAGACGCGCTTTTTCGGCGGCCACGTCCACCTCGATGAACAGGCACATGCGGATATCGCCGACCACGGCCACCGGCGCGGCTTGGGCGGCGGCTTGCCAGGCCGTCTCGTCATCAAACACTTTGACCTCGCTGAGCTTGGCCAGGGCCTGCAAGGCCTTGGCGTTGGCGCGCATGAATTCGGCATTGCCCAGGGCAAACAAAGGCATTTTGGTGGCGGGCGAGACGTTCATCTCGCCGCGTAAATTGCGGCAGGCATCCACCAGCGCCTTGAGTTGGCTGATGCTGGCCAGCGCCGCGGGGTCGACTTTGTCTAATTGCGCCTCGGGGTAGCGGGCGATGCTGACCGACGGGCCGGCCAGACCGGCCACGGGCGCCACTTTCTGCCAGAGTTCTTCGGTGATAAACGGGATCACCGGGTGCGCCAGGCGCAAGATGGCTTCCAGGGTGCGAATCAATGTGCGCCGGGTGGCGCGCTGTTGGGCCGCGTCGCCGTTTTGGATTTGCACTTTGGCAATTTCCAGGTACCAGTCGCAGTATTCGTTCCAGACAAACTCGTAAATAGCAGTGGCCACGTTGTCCAATCGGTACTCGGCAAAGCCTTTGGCTACCTGGTCTTCGGTTTGCTGCAAAAGCGAGCTGATCCAGCGGTCGGCCTGGCTAAATTGCATATAGCCGTGGGCTTTGCCGCCGGGCTGGCAGTCGGCTTTGGTGTGGTCCATGAGGCCGCAGTCCTGGCCTTCGCAGTTCATCAGCACAAAGCGGGTGGCGTTCCACAGTTTGTTGCAAAAATTGCGGTAGCCCTCGCAGCGCTTGCTGTCAAAGTTGATGCTGCGCCCCAGCGATGCCAGTGCGGCAAAGGTAAAACGCAGCGCGTCGGCGCCGTAGGCGGGGATGCCTTCGGGAAATTCTTTTTGGGTGTTTTTGCGCACCTGGGGTGCGGTTTCGGGTTTGCGCAGGCCTTGGGCACGTTTTTCCAGAAGGGGCTCCAGGGCGATGCCGTCGATCAGGTCCACCGGGTCCAGCACATTGCCTTCGGATTTGCTCATCTTTTTGCCCTGCGCGTCGCGCACCAGGCCGTGGATGTAGACGTGTTTGAAGGGCACTTTGCCGGTGAAGTGGGTGGTCATCATGATCATTCGGGCGACCCAAAAGAAGATGATGTCGTAGCCTGTTACCAATACGCTGCTGGGGAGATACAGGTCGTAGTCTCGCGGCGCGCTGGCGAGGGTGCCGGAATCGGCCTGGCTCATACGCGCTTCGCGCGCAAAATCGCTGCGTCCGACTCCGGCACCCTCGCCAGCAGCGTCCGGCCAGCCCATGGTGCTGAACGGAACCAAGGCGCTGGAGTACCAGGTGTCCAGGACGTCTTCATCGCGTCGCAAGGTTTTGCCGGGCGCCTGGGCCTGGGCTTCTTCGGCGTTGCGGGCCACATAGACCTGGCCGTCTTCGTCATACCAGGCCGGAATTTGGTGGCCCCACCACAGTTGGCGGCTGATGCACCAGTCTTGGATGTTGTTCATCCATTGGTTGTAGGTGTTGACCCAGTTCTCGGGCACAAACTTCACTTCGCCCGATTGCACGGCATCAATCGCTTTTTGGGCAATGCTTTTGCCGCTCGGGTCGTGGTCGCTGACCTTGTTCATGGCGACAAACCACTGGTCGGTCAGCATGGGCTCGACCACCTGGCCGGTGCGGGCGCAGATAGGCAGCATCATGGTGTGGGCTTTGATCTCCAGCATCAGGCCCAGGGCTTCGAGGTCGCGGTTGACGGCTTTGCGCGCTTCAAAACGGTCCAGGCCTTGGTAGGCGGCCGGGCCGTTCTCGTTAACTTTGGCGTCCAGCGTAAAGATGGTGATCAGCGGCAAGCCGTGGCGCTGGGCGCAGGCGTAGTCGTTGAAGTCGTGTGCGCCGGTGATCTTGACGCAGCCCGAGCCGAAGGCGCGGTCCACGAAATCGTCAGCGATGATGGGGATTTGCCGGTTGCACAAGGGCAGATCAACCATTTTGCCTACCAAGTGCGCATAGCGCTCGTCCTCGGGGTGCACGGCCAGGGCGCCGTCGGCCATCATGGTTTCGGGGCGGGTGGTGGCAATCGTCATACCTTTTTGCAGCACCCCATCGATCTGCTGGGGGCCGTCGGCAAAGGGGTAGCAGATGTAGTGCATCTTGCCGGCCGACTCGGTGGCTTCCACCTCCAGGTCGGAGACCGCGCTCATGAGCACCGGATCCCAGTTGACCAGGCGTTTGCCCCGGTAAATCAGGCCTTGTTCGTACAGGCGTACGAAGGTGTCGGACACGACGGCGCTGAGCTGCGGGTCCATGGTGAAGTATTCGCGGCTCCAGTCCACGCTGTCGCCCATGCGGCGCATTTGCTCGGTGATGGTGTTGCCCGACTGCTCTTTCCACTCCCAGACCTTGGAAATAAAGTTTTTGCGCGCCAGGGCCGGCGTCTCGCCCATGGCGTGGCGGCTGATGCCCTGGGCCTGGAGCTGGCGCTCCACCACGATTTGGGTGGCAATGCCGGCGTGGTCGGTGCCGGGCACCCAGACGGTGTTGTGGCCGCGCATGCGGTGGTAGCGCGTCAGGCTGTCCATGATGGTTTGGTTGAACGCATGGCCCATGTGCAGTGTGCCGGTCACATTGGGGGGCGGCAACTGAATGCAAAAGGCCGCTTCGCCCGCCTTGGCGGCGCCGCTGCCACGGTGGCCGGCTGCGCCGTAGCCGCGTTTTTCCCACTCGGGGCCCCAATGGGCCTCCAAAGCGGCGGGCTCAAAGGACTTGGAGAGGGATTGCAAACCAGGCTGGTCAGGAGGCGTATTGGACATGGGACTTTGTGTGGGGCGGCGCGCCGGGGCGCCTGGCCGTGGGGATAAGAGGCCCAATTTTACAGAGCCGGGGGCGCTGCCCGTTACCATTGCGCCATGGAAAACCCCGCCCCCCCTGCGCCCCGCTGGCGCAAACTGCCTGCGCGCTACGCAGCCGTGGTGCTGCCTTTGTTCCTCTCGTGCATCATGACCTGTCTGATTTCGGGCATCAGCACCCTGCGCGGCGTCGGCCTGGCCCCCGGCGTTTTGCAGCTGTGGCTGGGTTCCTGGGGGATTTCCTGGCTTTGTGCTTTTCCCGTGTTGCTGGCGGTTTTGCCCCTGGTGCGGCGCCTGACGGCCGCCGTGGTGGAAATGCCCTAAGGCCGCCCTGAAATTGCGCGATTTACACCCCTCACCATGCTTTTTGTACTTTCCCCCGCCAAATCCCTGGATTACGAGACGCCGCTGGCCACCGACGCCCACACGCCGCCCCTGTTTGTCAAAGACTCCAAAGCCTTAATTGAGGTGCTGCGCGGCTATTCACCAGCGCAGATTTCCGCGCTGATGGACCTGAGCGACCCGCTGGCCGGCCTGAACGTGGCCCGTTACAAGGCCTGGTCGGCGCGCGCCAGTACCAAAAATGCCCGCCCGGCCCTGCTCGCTTTCAATGGCGACGTCTACGATGGCCTGGGCGCCCGCCAGCTCGATGAAGACGCGCTGGCTTGGGCCCAGGACCATATTTGTGTGCTCAGCGGCCTGTACGGCGTGCTGCGTCCGCTCGACCTGATGCAGCCCTACCGCCTGGAAATGGGCACGCGCCTGCCCACCGCGCAGGGGGCCGATCTGTACCAGTTCTGGGGCAGCCGCATTACCGACTACCTCAACACCCGCCTGCGCGGACACGCCGAGCCGGTGCTGGTCAACCTGGCCTCGCAAGAGTATTTCAAGGCCGTCAAGCCCAAGGCCCTCAAAGCCCGGGTCATCGAATGCGTGTTTGAGGACTACAAAAACGGCGTCTACAAAATCATCAGCTTCAATGCCAAGCGTGCGCGCGGGGCCATGGCGCGTTTTGCGATTGATCAGCGGCTGAGCGATCCGACTGCGCTGCAGCAATTTCGGGGCGATGGCTATGCCTACGCGCCCAAGGCCTCCACCCCCGAGCGCCTGGTTTTTCGGCGCAAGCTGCCCGGAGCCTGAACACCATGGCGCACAACAGCCCCCTGACAAGCGTGCCCGAGCAGTCCGAGTTGGGCAAGGCCTCGCGCTATGTGGACCACTACGACGCGTCTTTGCTCTTCCCGCTGCCGCGTGTTGATAAGCGCGCTGAACTGGGCCTGGGCGAAGCCATGCCATTTTTTGGTGCCGATATCTGGACCGCCTACGAGCTGAGCTGGCTCAATGCACGCGGCAAACCGCAGCTGGCACTGGCGCACATTACCGTGCCCTGCGAGAGCCCCAACATCATCGAGAGCAAGTCCTTCAAGCTCTACCTCAACAGTTTTAACAACACCGTGTTTGCCGACGAACAAGCGGTTGTGGCCTGTTTGCGCGAGGACCTGGCGCAGGCGCTGTGGCGCGGTGCCAGCGCGCCGGGCTCGGTGGGCGTGCGCCTTTTGGGCCCCGAATGGTTTGACCGCGAACCGGTACACGAGCTGGACGGCCTGAGCCTGGACCGCCTGGACGTGGAATGCCGCCGCTACACGCCAGCGCCCGATTTGCTCTCGGTGCTGCCCGGTGACGCGCCGGTGTCCGAGGTGCTGGTGAGCAATTTACTCAAGAGCAACTGCCTGGTCACCGGCCAGCCCGATTGGGGCAGCGTACAAATCAGCTACACGGGCGATGCCATAGACCAGGAGGGTCTGCTGCAGTACCTGGTGAGTTTTCGTAACCACAACGAGTTCCATGAGCAGTGCGTGGAGCGCATCTTTATGGACATTTGGACGCGTTGCAAACCGCTCAAGCTGACGGTGTACGCACGCTACACCCGCCGTGGCGGGCTCGATATCAATCCGTTTCGGACCAGCCATCCTCAAAAATTGCCGGCCAATATCCGTACGGCGCGGCAATAAGCCGCACCAGCGCAGGGCGGGGCAGGGCAGGGCTGCCTGCCCGGTTCAGGCCAGATCGGTGAAGGACTTGAGTTCCACCAGGTCCGGGAAGTTGCCGCTGCGTTTACCTTGGAAGGCCATGACGGCCTCGCCGACATGGCGGTTGCTCCAGATGGCCGCTTGCAACCAGCCCATTTGCTTGAGCGACTCGTCTACCGTGTGGTCACGCGCATAGTGCACCGCTTGCTTGGTACCCCAAATAGCCACCGGCGGCTTGGCGGCGATCTCTTGGGCGCACTGCAAGGCGGCCGCCACCGTTTGCTCAGGCGTGTCAAACACGGCATTGAGCAGGCCATAGCCCAGCGCTTTTTCGGCGCCCATGCGCCGGCCGGTGTAGGCCAGCTCTTTGACTACCGCCAGGGGCACCAGCTTGGGCAGTCGCTGCAAGGTGCCCACATCGGCCACCATGCCGATATTGATTTCCTGGATGCAGAAAAATGCGTCTTTGCTGCCGTAGCGGATGCAGCAGGCGGTCACCATGTCCACTGCGCCGCCAATGACGCCACCTTGCAAAGCCGCGATCACCGGGATGCGCAGGGTTTCCAGCTTGGTGAAGGTGGCCTGCATGGCGGACAGGTTGTCGAACATGGCGGCACGGCCTTCGGGCGACTGGTCGTCCATCTGGATGGCGCCGGCAAAGGTGTCCAAGGCCATGCCAGCGCTGAAATGCTTGCCGGTGCTGCTAATGACCAGCACCCGCGCGGTATTGCTTTTGTGTAAATCGCTCAGTACGGTGTCTAGTTCGGCCCAAAAGCGCGGGCCCATGGTGTTGAGGGCCTCGGGGCGGCTGAGCACCAGATGGGCGATGTGGTTCTCAATCGTCAGGGAAAAGCAGTGCATTGCGGTCATCGGGGATCTCCTTGTCTGAGGGCAATAGCTTAGCTTGCTCCGCCGGCAGCAAAGACCCGACCCTGACACCGAGGAGACGCAGGCGCTTTTGCAGCGGCGCGCGCTTGAGGCTCTGGCCGGCCGCCTGGCGGATCTCCTGGGCCTGTGCGGTGTAGTGGTCCAGCGTATGGTCGCGGGTGGCGATCTGAAAATCGGCGTAGCGCAGCTTCACACCAATGGTTTTGCCCACATAGCCTTTGCGCTGCAAATCGGCGGCCACTTGTTCGCACAAGCGGGTGAAGATGGTGCCCAGCTCGGCGCGGTCGCGCACCGCGTCCAGGTCGCGCTCAAAGGTGGTCTCGCGGCTCATGCTGATCGGCTCGCTCTCGGTGACCACCGGGCGGCTGTCGCGGCCCCAGGCGGCGTCATGCAGCCATGCGCCGGTTTTGCTGCCAAAAACTTCTTTTAACCACAGCGGCTCGGCCTGCGCCAACTGGCCGATAGTCTGAATGCCATGCTTTTGCAGCTTCTCGTCCGCCTTGGGGCCGATGCCATTGATCTTGCGGCAGGCCAGTGGCCAGATCAGGGGCTGCAGGTCTTCGTCCAAAACGATGGAAATACCATTGGGCTTGTTAAATTCGCTGGCCATTTTGGCCAGCAGCTTGTTGGGCGCCACGCCGACCGAGCAGGTCAGGCCGGTGTCCTCAAAAATCGCTTTTTGGATCAGGCGCGCCAGCACCCGCCCGCCTTCGCGCTGGCCACCGGGCACTTCGGTAAAGTCGATGTACACCTCGTCCACCCCCCGGTTTTCCATCAGCGGGGCGATGTCGGTGATGATGGATTTGAAGCGCTGCGAGTAATGCCGGTACTGCGCAAAGTCCACCGGCAGCAGCACCGCTTGCGGGCACAGCTTGGCCGCTTTCATCAGGCCCATGGCCGAGCCCACACCGAACTGGCGCGCCGCGTAGGTGGCGGTGGTGATGACGCCGCGCCCGGTGTAATCGCGCAGCAGCGGAAATTCGGAAACCGCGATGTCGTGCAGAGCGCGGCTGGTATCTCCCAGCATCAAGTCTTCATCGATCTTGCGCCGCCCGCCACCGATCACCACCGGCAAGCCCTTGAGCTGCGGGTAGCGCAGTAACTCCACCGACGCGTAAAACGCGTCCATATCCAGGTGGGCGATGCGGCGCAAAGACATGCCGGATGCGGCCAGGCAGGTGCCCAGGCCTTCAGGCTTGCGGGAAAGTGCCCGGCAGCAAAATCGACTTGTCTACGTTTTGGAGCTGGGTGTGCCCGCAAAAAGCCATGGTGATGTCCAGCTCTTTGTGGATGATCTCCAGCGCCTTGGTCACGCCCGCCTCGCCCATGGCGCCCAGGCCGTAGACCATGGCGCGGCCGATCAAGGTGCCGCGCGCGCCCAAGGCCCAGGCCTTGAGCACGTCCTGCCCACTGCGGATGCCGCCGTCCATCCAGACCTCGATCTGGTCGCCCACTGCCTCGACGATGGGCGGCAGCGCGTGGATGCTGGACTGCGCGCCGTCCAGTTGGCGCCCGCCGTGGTTGCTGACCACGATGGCGTCGGCGCCGCTTTGCACGGCCAGCTTGGCGTCCTCCACGTCCTGGATGCCTTTGAGAATGAGCTTGCCACCCCATTGTTCCTTGACCCAGGCCACATCGGCCCAGGACAGGCGCGGGTCAAACTGCTCGTTGGTCCAGGAGGCCAGGGAGTTCATGTCGCTCACCGCTTTGACGTGGCCCACCAAGTTGCCAAAAGTATGCCGGCGCGTGCCCGCCATGCCCAGACACCAGCGCGGCTTGGTCAGCAGGTTGACGATGGTCGAGAGGGTCGGTTTGGGCGGTGCGGTCAGGCCGTTTTTGAGGTCTTTGTGGCGCTGGCCGATCACTTGTAGGTCCAGGGTCAGCACCAAGGCGTCGCAGCCGGCTTTGCGGGTACGCTCAATCATGTTCACCATGGCCTGGCGGTCGCGCATCATGTAGAGCTGGAACCAAAACGGGCGGCTGGTGTGCGCGGCCACGTCTTCGATGGAGCAAATGCTCATGGTCGATAGGATAAAGGGGATGCCAAACTTCTCGGCCGCCCGGGCGGCCTTGATTTCGCCGTCGGCGCTTTGCATACCGGTCAGGCCCACCGGGGCGATGGCCACCGGCATCTTGACGTCCACGCCCACCATGCGCGTGGCGGTGCTGCGGTTTTCCATGTTGACGGCTACGCGCTGGCGCAGCTTGATGGCCTGGAAATCTTCGCTATTGGCGCGGTAGGTGCCCTCGGTCCAGCTGCCCGAGTCGGCATAGTCATAAAACATGCGCGGCACGCGCTTTTGCGCCAAAACGCGCAGGTCTTCGATATTGGTGATGACAGGCATAGTGCACTCGGGCTGTAATTTCGATGCGCCATGGTAGCGGGCCGGGACGGGCCACCGCGTGAAAAGCACGGGGGCGGGCCTGAAAAATTTGATGGTCGACCGGCTGCACAGGCAGCGTCGCAAAAAGAAACGCCCCAGGGCCCGCAAAAGGGGCGCTGAGGCGTACTTGAATCCTGGTGCCCGGGGCCGGAATCGAACCGGCACGCCTTGCGGCGGGGGATTTTGAGTCCCCTGCGTCTACCAATTTCACCACCCGGGCAGTGTGCAGCGAAGCGCCGGATTATGACACAGCCCAAAGTGCGCCGGTCCGCCGCCGCCTGGCTTGCTGGCGCGGGGTCAGGCCGGCACCGTGGGGCCGCACACTGATTTCTTGCCAGGGGAAAACCTTTGCGCTTAGACCGACTGTGCGGCTGGTATGCGCGTCTGGGTTGATCCGAGTGGGCCTGGCCAGTACAGCGCAAGCCTTGGACACAGACCTTAAAGGCGCGCGCCATAGGCGACGCGGCGAAGCCTTCAAACCGGGTAAATGTCGTCGATTCGATGCAGGTCGATGGATGATTGGCCGGTGAATGGGTCTTCGGTAAACATGTCCTTAAACCGATGCCCCCACCGGATGTCAGTACAACGATAGGCGTAGTTCGCGTGGACGGTTTGCGAAATAGTTTCATCCAAGCCGTTGATGGTCGCCACCAGGGCAATATCGGAATTTAGCAAAGATTCCTCAGTCTGGCCAAACAGCGGACTTCCCTTCACGATCGGATGAAAAATCAACCAAGTCAAAGACAGCATGGGGTGACGGCTACGAATCAGTGCAAGGTCGTAAATGCGCCGAATACTCAGTCCCTCTGGGCTGGTCTCGCGCATGAATAAACTGAGCGCAATCTCTGCGCCAATAATGGTATTTTTTCGTTCATTGGCGACGCGAATCATCAGGGTGGGAACGCCTTCAAAATCTGCGATGACCGCGGTGTTACTGAAAATAATGCGCGACCGCGGAATCGACAGCCTTGCAAAAGCGATTGCCGCAAAAACTCCCAAACCCAGCAAACCTACCATCGCCTCGATGGTGACCAGGACGTCGGCGTAGAGTGTTTGCGGAAACTTATTGCCATAACCAATGGTGGCCAGTGTCTGTACGCTAAAAAAGAAGTATTCCCAATAGGATGCGCCGTTAAGGCCACCAATGGCGTTGTCACCCAGGTAGTACAGCAGCCAAACGTGGCGTTGATTAAAACAAATGCTGCGGCAAAAACAGAAAAATAGGCCGTCCAACCCATTGAAACGACCGAATGGTAGAGGTCGACCCGGCTGTTGGAGGTGACTTCAATGGTCGATCCGCGAATGAGATTTTTCTTGGTTTTTTTGCGCGAAAAAATCATGGGATTTACATTATTGGAGAACTTAGACAGGCTTTTTCTGAACTAGTGGCCCGCTTTACCCTTCCCAGCAAAGTCGCTTGGGCTAGCAAAAAGTCAATACATCCGGAATCTTTATTGGCCGCAGGGTGCAGTTGGAGTAATCAACTTTCACATGCAAATATGTGTGCCTGAATTTTCGCAATAAATCGCTCATTGAGCTTGCGCCAGTGGTTTACCGTATAGGCCACTGACCTGCGTGACCAATCCCCAGGCCGTCGCCCGGGGTATGAAAATTGATTGGGGTCCGCCGTAATTACTTGCTGGCAGCGATAGTTTCGGCGGCCATGCGCTGCAAAGAGGCGGCATTGGTGGGCGAGATGCCCAACTCTGCAGCCACGGCATCGGTGGAGCCCAGTGTCGTGGGGTTCACGCCGGTGATCGTTCCAAAGAGGACCAAAGCGGCAAGATAAGAGCCATACACGCTGGGGTGCGTGCGGTCTATCCACCACAGATCGACCGGGTTACCGCCGGTGTCATAGGTGCCTTGGGCGTTATAAAAGCCGGATGCTTTGGCCAGGCCATTGTCTACCGTGCGCTGGAATGCTTCGCCTACGGGTGCCACACCCTTAATTTTGGGGTTCGAGGTGGCAAGCGACTTAAAGGCATCGCGCATGTCGTTGGTCATGTCCCGCAAATTGTCGGCAGTTTGGGCCTTGCTGGTGTAATAAATCGTATTTTGGCCCGTGGCGGCGCTTCCGTTGGCCCCGGTGGAGCAGGTGGGGTCCACTTTAGGCGCGCCGTTCATCGTTGTCAGGTCAGCGGCGGTGCACAGGTGCGGCTCGACCATGTCGGGGCGAGCCCAGGTTTGGTACAAATAAATACGCGCGTCCGGATTGGCATTGGTATTATTTGGAATATCGCGAACCGTTGTACAGTTGCCTGAACTCAAACCTGGCCCAGGGACTGTGGCCGTAACGGCTGTGGTGCAATTGGCCAGTCCACCAAATATATCGGCTTCGGTAGTGCTGCCGCCTTTGCCCACGGTGATGTAGTCGACTATTTTGTTTACGTAAGTGCGCCAGGAGACCGGATTTCCATTTTTAGCTTTGGCAGGTGACAGCGGCTCATCACTTTGGGCTTGTAAGACCACCACATTCCATTTATTTGAAGCAATATTCCCGCGCAAATCCCAATCCGCGTTGGCGGTATTGAGAAACTGCCCACGCATCGTGGCTGCATTACGGGCCGACATGGAGACGTTGTAGCGCAGGCCTGCAATATCAGTGAATTTCTTGAAAATACCGGGCACGCCGCCCCAAGGATGCGGCTCAAAGCAACCTACACCCGCCTGGGCGCAGGGTGAGGGCGGCAGGCCTGTCCCAATGGGGTAACTATTGCCGCCCGAAGGGTTTTTATCATTAAAAGCAGCAGTTAAGTCAGAAATCGCCTTGGCGTTGTATTGCAGAGCAGGTGCGATGCGCGCAAAGGTATAACTATTGCCCACAAAAAGTATGTTGACGGGCTCGGGAAATGATCCTACTGCGACCGGCGAAGTCCCCCCGCCGCAGGCTGCAAGCAAAGAAAGGGAAAGTGCGGTGGTGATGGTTTGATGTCTTTTCATGGGGTATTGACTACGTGTAATGGTTATCGCTAAGCTTTTTAATTTGAGCATGGATGCCACGTGTCCCGGCTAGAGGGAAACCCTCGTTATGCCGGCAATGAAAGCCAGCCCTGTGGCATTTGCCAGTGAATCATGAAAAACATAGGCTGCAATTGGCGTGCTGGCAGCCTAGAATTTGCAGCAAATTGCACGATTCACCATTGTCGAAAGGCGCTTCCCCATGAATACCTGGATGTATGCAAAAAGACTGCTAGCGATGTGCGCGGCTTTCGCCTCGATGCTTGTTATGGCGGAGTGGGCGCCCGCGAGGACGGAGCCCGGCCTTGCCCCGAAGGCCATATTGTGGGTCGGGCATAGTTTTTTTTATTACAACAACAGCATGCACAACCATTTCAGCCAGATTGTGCGTGAAGGCCTTCCCGGCCAAAGCGTTCGCAGTACGTCTGTCACGATTGGCGGCGCCGGTTTGGATTGGCACGATATGGAGTCCTTGTTAAGGCCGCAGGGTATTGGTCGCTATTCCTTTGTGGGTGACAACGAAATTGTCTTTAATAAATCAGGCAAGCAGTTTGACTCGGTCATCATGATGGACTGCAGTCAATGCCCTGTGCATCCGCAGTTGCAGCCTATTTTTCATGAATATGCAAAAAAGCATTCGCAGACCATACTGCGCCATGGCTTACGTCCGATTTTGTTCATGACTTGGGCTTATAAAGATAAGCCGGCCATGACGCTGCCTCTGTCCGATGAATATACAAAGGCAGGGAATGAAAATGACGCTTTGGTCATTCCTGCGGGTCTGGCATTTGCCCTTTCGATTGCAAAGAAACCAGAATTGGAGTTATACCAAGCCGATAAACGGCATCCTAGTTTGGCGGGCACTTATTTGGCGGCACTCACCACGTTTTCAGCTTTGTATGGCAAATCCCCGGAGGGGATTCAATATGACGCAGGCCTTGGAAAAGAAACCGCGAGATTTCTTCAGCAAATAGCCTGGGAATCCACCCAGACGTACTTCAGGCGGTAAGGTCCATCGAATGCCGTCGAGGGGAATGGCAGGTCTACGACCTACAAGAATTTTCCCTTCACAGCACGCCGGCAAGAGATGCCCAAAGAGCCCGCGCGCCTTAGCGCGACGAAGACGACGGTGGGGATCCAAACAGCGCTTGAACGGTGGATTCGTCAAAGCCCTGCGATCGTGCAAAGTCGGCCAGGGTACTTACGTCGGGAACGGCGGCGTTGCTGGTGATTACGTTCATGGTCTTTCCCAAGGGGACGACCTGCAAACCGGCTTGGGCGCTTGGTAAGTCGCTGAGCCCTTGCTGCTGTGCCTTGAACATCTGCCCGGACATGACCTGGGAAAAATCACTCGCTGGCGATTTCGTATCCGGCTTTTTGGCGGCGGGCACCTTTTGCCCTGCACTGGGGGAAGCAGGTGTTGGCGTCAAATAGTTGAGTTTTGTTTCCATTGATTCACCATTATCGAAATTTGTACACGGTGTGGCGCGTCCTGAATATAAAGCAATATTCAAATGCCATGCCTACCGTGCCGCTATAGTGGTATTTTCTGATTTGTCAAGGTGACAACGCACATAGGTAACAGGTCGCATGCGTCAAAAAATCATCCATACCGAACGACTCGAACTGCATCATATTGATGCGCCCGATCTGATCGCGCTTTATGAGGCGCAGGACGACCGGCCGGCTTTGGCTGGGTTAGATATTCAAAACCCGCACCGCGTGCTGCTGGAGTCTAAGGGGCCTTTGCATTGGCGGGTTCCCCAGGTGAAGCAGGACCCGGCTGTAAACCAATGGTTTGTTCGGTGGATTGTCCTGCGGGACACCCGAGTTATTGTTGGCAGTATTAGCTTTCATGGCCCGCCCGCTGACAACGGGATGATGGAAATTGGTTTGGGCATTGAACCGCTCTTTCAAAACCAAGGTCTGGCTAAAGAGGCGTTGCTGGGTATGTGGCGCTGGGTTTTGGAGTTTCCAAAAGTCCACATTTTGCGTTACACCGTGAGCCCGAACAATGCGCCGTCTATGGCGTTGATTAGGTACTTTGGCTTCCCTTCGGTGGGTAGCCAAATCGACGAAGTCGATGGGGTGGAAGAAATCTATGAAATCGATCGGAAGGGATTTATCGCGCTGTGGGGCGCGCAATAAGTCTGCTCTTTCTCAGAGCGATTGGTTTCGTTCGGAATTCCACGGCGGTATTTGGTAGCCTGTAACCAGCGCTGCGGGTGACAGGGCTCAAGGAACCAGGGTCAAAAAGAGAAAGCTGGCGAATAACACCAAGTGGATCGCCCCCTGCATAACGTTGGTGCGCCCCGAACTGAGCGTGATGGACCCAATTAAAAAGGTCAGCATCAGTAAAGTTAAATCTTTAGGGTCCAAGCCTAACGTGAGAGGCAACTTGAATACCACGCATGCCGCGACGACGATGGGAATGGTCAGGCCAATGCTGGCCATCGCCGATCCGATGGTTAAATTCATACTCGTTTGTAACCGGTCCGCATTGGCTGCGCGAATGGCAGCCCAGGCCTCGGGTAATAGCACGATAGCCGCAATCACAATACCGGCCAAGGCTTTGGGTGCCTTGGCCAACTCCATTGCAAAATAGATGGAAGGCGAAAGCAGCTTGGCAGAACCCACCACGCACACTAATGAAATACACAGCAGAAAAAAGCTGGAAATGGCCTTGCGCTGGGACGGCGGAACTGCATGCACGGACTCGTCAAAAGCGGATTCATTCGGCAAAAAATAGTCACGATGGCGGATGGTTTGAATGAATACAAATACCAGCCACAGGCTCAATGACGACAGGGCTACAAATATCAATTGCGAATTGGTGTAAGTGCCTTCTGGCGAGCTGGTGGTATATACGGGCATCACCAGAACCAAAACACACATGGTTGCTAGCGCCGCAAACCCCGGTCCAGTGCCCTCGATGCGGAAAAATTGCTCCTTGTGCCTTATGCCACCCAACAAAAGGCAAATACCCACCACCCCATTGCATGCAATCATGACGGTGGCATAAATGGTGTCACGCGGCAATAGCGCATTAGCGGTGCTGGCCGAAAACATCACCGCCAAAATAAGCGCTGTTTCAATCACAGTAACGGCCAGGGCCAATATCAAGGTGCCAAAGGGTTCTCCCACCCGATGGGCGATGATCTCTGCATGGTGAACGCTGGCTACGACCGCAGTCATCAAGGTCAGCGCGAGGAATACTTCCCTGAGATACAAAGCATCTGCCCGCAGCAAAAAGGTGAGCAAAGCCGCCAAAATAATGGGTACAAATTCAGGCCAGTAGCGCTTGATTGCATTTTTCATAAAGCTAGTCTAACCATTACGTGGTATCGGTATGGGCCGGCCTTAGGCAACCCATGGCCATAGCCACCAAACTATCCAATAAGGCAGGCGACTCCAATTGGTCCGGCAGGTCTTCCAGCATCGAGCGAATAACGCTGCGCAATCCTTGGCCGAGTAAGTACGCAGCTAATTGGGGGTGGGGTGTGGATAGCTCATCGCGGTAAATTTGCAAAAGCGGCAGCCAGGTGGCGTCAATAAATTCGGTTTTGTTTTGATAAGGGCCGCGCCACATACCCAAATGCAGTGCATTGTGGTAGCGCAAATGAAAAGCCTGGTTCAATTTAAACAAGCGCAATTCCACACGAATAATATTGGCCAATATCTCGCGCAAGGCCGTGGCCAAAGGCATGCCCACCAGCCGCGCTTGCATGCCTTGCAAATGCGCCGATTCTTCATCCAGAACCTGCTCGTAGAGCAAGGCGACGATGGCGTCTTTGTTGGGGAAGTACTGATAAATCGAGCCCACCGCCGCGCCCGATACTTCTGCAATGCGGGCGACGGTCAGGGCCTCGTCACCCCCTTCGTCCAGGATGCGCAGGCTGGCTTGGGCCACGGCGTTGACCAAGGCGCGTGAGCGCGACTGGTTGGGGCGTTTACGCAGCGTGGGAAGCTCTTTGGGCGAGGCCCATTCCACGGCCGGTGCGAGTTTGGATGGCTTAGTCATGGAAATGCGAGTGCTGTCGGTCCAAATAGGAGGAAAACAGAAAATCAGTAATTAAATCATTGACTTAAGTGCCCCATTGCCTGCCGAAAAATGCGACTGGCGCAAAGCGGGGCTGCTTTCTACACTTTGGCCGATCGACCTGGTGGATTGCACCACACATTCCCTTGGCATTTATTTGGAGATAGCCTGTGTCTACAAACTTTACTGTGCGCCCCTTGGGGCCTGCGATTGGCGCAGAAATTCTGAACCTCGACCTCCGCGCGGGGTTTTCCCCAGAAATACTCCAAAGTCTGGAGGCGGCATTGGTTCAACACGAGGCGATTTTGATGCACGTGCCGGACTTAACACCCGAGCAGCATTTGGTACTTGCGCAATATTTTGGCGATCCCGAAGTGCATACCTTTTATCCCAATCTGGGAAAAGGGTTTGAGGAAATCACCATTATTGATTCCAAATTGGGCGACCGGGCCGATATGTGGCACCACGACGAGACCTTCCTGCCAAGCCCGCCCATCGTGACGATGACCCAGGCCAAAATACTGCCGCCCACCGGTGGTGATACATGCTGGATCAGTATGACCACGGCCTACGACGCGCTGTCGCCACGCATGAAGGATTATGTGAACGGCTTGTCCGCCTGGCATGATATGAATTGCCCGATGACGGCCGCCTTGCGCCATAACGCCGTGACCCATGAGAGATATTTGCAGGTGGTCAATATGGCGAAACGCCATTTGCACCCCATGGTTTTGACGCATCCGATTTCAGGCAGAAAAGCCTTGTACATCAGCCCGACTTACACCACCCATATCGAAGGCATAGATCCTGCCGAGAGCAATGCGATTCTGGCTTATTTGCATGCGCACTGCCAGCATGTCAAATTTGTACACCGCCACCGCTGGCAGGTGGGCGATATGATGATTTGGGATAACCGCAGCGTTATCCACCACGCGATTCTCGATTACCAACCGCACCAACGCCGGATGCACCGCGCCTCGGTGTTTGCACGCGCGCCGCATACGGCGTAATTGGCAAGGACTTCATCGTATGAAAAACGACATTAACCGCCAATTACTGGCGCAATATGCCCCCAGGCCCGGCAGGCGCCCCTTGCTGCCCGAACTCACTGCGCGGCAGCAGGTGGCTTTGTTATGTCGGGTATTGCACCGCGAGGGCTATAACGACCATATCGCAGGACATATCACGGTCAAGCAAGAAGATGGTAGTTTCTTGGCCAATCCCTGGGAGTTGACCTGGGCCGAGGTGACGGCCTCGGATATTTTGCACTTGGATTCCCAGGGAAAAGTCATTGCTGGAGATTGGAATATCACACCTGCCATTAATCTGCACGTGGATGTGCATAACGCCCGCCATGATGTCGAGGTGGTTATTCACAACCACCCGGCCTGGGGATCGGTCTGGTCTGCGGTGCATCGCATCCCGCCGATTTATGACCAAACGTCCGCCCTGGTAGATACCGATCCGATTCTTTACGACGAATATGGCGGCACCGTGGAAGACGGTGCCCTGGGCCGCGCGGCGGCGGCCTCGCTGGGACAAGAAAAATGGGCCTTGTTAGCCAACCACGGCGTGCTATTGGTGGCCAATGGTATTCGCCAGGCACATCTGCGTGCCATCACCCTGGAGTGGCGTTGCCGTATGGCCTGGAGGGTGGAGATGCTGGGCGGCGGCAAACCCTTGTCGGCCCGCGTGGCGGCCAACACCGGCCAGCGAACCGATGCCAATGGTTTCCCATTTTTGTGGGAGGCCATGGCGCGCGAGGAAATTCGCCAGGACCCCTCGGTTTTGTCCTAAACACCGGGCCGAATCGCGGTCAGTGGCCCTTGGGCCACCGCGATAAGCGGCGGTTATGACGCCATTCTCGGGGGGGGGCTTTTTACCGGTAGCCCAAAAGGCCCAAGGGTAATTACTTAGCTAATCGTCTTGGCCAAGCCGCACAAATACAGCGGTAGGTGTTATCTTTTGCTGCATCTCTTGGGTCGCGCTGCCGCATTGGGGCCGATACCACTGTGGAGATGGTGGCGCGCCCTTGGCGGCAACCCACTGGTGCGGTTTATAAGGTCATCGTATTAAAAGCTGGAGACATTGAATGAAAAAATGGTTAAAAGTCATCGCAATACCTGCGGTTTCCGTGTTGGCCGCTTGCGGCGGTAGCGGCAACAGTGGTCCGGGATTTCTTCCAAGTTGGCCGTTTCCCTTGCCGGTCATCCCGGTATCGAAGTCCGCCATCGTGATTCCGGAGTTGGGAGACGCCTGCCCGATTACCAATTCGAGTATCGAGTCCCTGGTGACCAAGGGAACCGGCCTGGCATTTAATGGCGCCAGCTTTGGAAGTGTGGGTACTTATTCCTATATCTTGGCCGAGGCGACCGGTAAAGTCGCTGCCAACGATTACTGCGCGCCCACTATTGTGGATTTACGCAATGCGGCCGACGCCAGCGGCATCGTGCGCTATAAGTTTGACGTCGTCGTGCTGATGCCTACCGAGGCAGCCAAGTCCAGCGGGAGCTTGCTCTATATCGTGAATAACCGCTCAAGCACCAGTTCACTGGAGAAGCTGGTCGACGGCTCCTCCAACGATTTGTATTCCGCCGTGGCACCCGTGATTCCAACAACCGGAGCGCCCGCTACCGCGGGAACCGGTTCAGGCAATGGTTTCCTGATGAAGCAAGGCATGACGATTGTCTTCTCAGGCTGGCAAGGCGACCGTTACCAGACGCTTAACGTGCCTAGCGCTGCTATTACTAGCAGCACTAAGTGGTACGCCCCGGGCATGACGCTCCCGGTGGCCAAAGATTTGGCCAATGGCGGCGTCTCTATCACCGGCGTGCAACAAGACGAGTTCATTGCCGACAATGCGACCAGCAGTTTGTTGGGCACTTATTACACCCGCGCGCCCAATACGGCGGCCACTTTGACCATTCGCAAGACCGCCATGTCTGCGCCTATCGTGGTGGATCCCTCGTATTGGACCTATACCGCCGGCAATGCCACCTTGGAAGGCGGCAACACCACCACGTCGGGCTACGGTTTTGTCACGATCAACCGGGCCAAGGTGGTTGCTGACCCGACACTGAGCGCCGCTTTGGATGCTGGCAGCGACAACGGCTCGATCTACCACTTCAACTACACCGCGATCGACCCGCGCCCCATGGGCCTGGGCTTTTTGGGTGTGCGTGACCTGATCTCATTTTTCCGCAACGAGACCAAAGACGGGCAGGGCAATGCCAATCCCCTGGCCGGCCGCGTGAAAGTGACTCTGGCCACCGGTATTTCCCAGTCGGGCCGTTTCCTGCGCGACTTCCTGTGGCAAGGCTTTAACACCGATGCCAAGATGAAACCGGTTTTTGACGGCATGCTGCCTTTGGTAGGCGGATCGCGCAAAACCTATACCAACTACCGTTGGGCCAAGCCAGGCGATTATTCGCGCCAGCACGAGACGCATTACACGCCGGGCGACCAATTCCCCTTCGCGTATTCGACGATCACCGACCCCCTGACCGGAAAAAGCGACGGCTTATTGAAGAAATGCACGCAGCTCAACACCTGCCCCAAAGTCTTCCAATACGACAGCCCGATCGAGTTTGGCGGCGCGCGTGCATCGCTGACGGTGACCGACGGCAAAGGCAACGATATCGCCATTCCTAGCAATGTGCGCATGTTCTACGCGGCAGGTACCTCGCATGGCCCGACCGTGCTCAGCGACAACGCCGTTTCGCAGCCGGACTACACGGTGGACCGCGCAGTGTCGGCAACGGCGGTGTCCAGCTCGCCGGGTGCTTTGATTGCGAGCAGCGCCTTGTTCCGCTCCTTGCTGGTGAACCTGGAGGGCTGGGTCAAAGGCACGGCAACGCCGCTGGACAGCAATTTCCCCAAAGTGGCCGACGGCACGATGGCCGTTCCCACATCGGACCCCAAGAGCCTGGGTGCGCCAGACCTGTCCGGTATAGGCCTGGGTTTCAGCGCTGCATACAACACGCTGAGTGTGAACGACGAGTCGGTGATTCCGTCTAAACCATCGACACAGTTCTACACTGTGCTGCTGCCGACCTCTGATGCGCAAGGCAATGACAAGGGTGGCGTGCGCATGCCCGATCTGTCGGTGCCGTTGACGACGTCCAAGGGCTACAGCATCCGTAAATCGGGCTTTGTGGCGGGTGACCAAAACGGCCTGAGCAGCTCGCAGCTGGCCTTTGCGTTATTGACGGCTTCCAAAAATCCGCTCGATCCGCGTAAGAGCGTAGAGGAGCTCTATACCAACAAAGCCGGCTACCTGGCCCAATGGAATGCCGCGGTGGATGCCTTGGCTGCCAAGGGCTTGCTGCTGCCCGACGACGTGACCCTGTACAAAAATCGGGGCCTGATGCAATCTTTGCAGCCTAACTTCTCCAAACTTCCCTGAAGTGAGTGGCGCTCTCTCAAGCCCCTGGGCCTTGCCGGCTCAGGGGCTTTTTTTATGGCCTGTGGCCTCAGGTCCAGGCTATTTAAAGCCGCTGCACAAACCACAGCCCCGCCAAGCCAATCGCCGCGCCCATGGCTATGGGGCGCAACCACCGAAAAGCACTGGCATGGCCCCAGCGTGCCAGCATTGCCAAAAGCAGCGTAAAGCAGGCGGCGATCGTGATTTGCACCAGCTCAATGCCCAGATTAAAGCCCAGCAAACTCCAGCCCACGGTGCCCGGGTCCAGGCCGATTTCCGTAAGGGCCGACGCAAAGCCCAGGCCGTGGACCAAGGCGCACGCAAACACCAGTGCCATTCTTTGGGCGGCGGGGATGGGAATCGCCCGGCGGCGCGCGCGCTCGTCCAGTAGCGCCATCAGAATGATGGTGAGGGCGATGGCGGGCTCGGCCAATGCGGGCGAGACCGTCCATTGCGCCAGCACGCCCAGGGCCAGCGTGCTGGCGTGGCCCAGGGTGAAGGCGCTAAGTGTCAGCACCAGGGTGCTCCAAGCCATGCCGGTAGCCAGTACCACCAGCAAAAAAAGCAAATGGTCGGGTCCGTCCAGGATGTGCCGCGCGCCCAGCACCATATAGTCCACCAGCACTGCACCGGCGCTGGGGAATAGGCGCTGCGCCTGGCGCCCGGCGCTAAAGACCATGTTTTGCTGCTGCACGGTGCTGCCGTCTTCAGCCTGGCGGGTCACCTTGGCCTGTAGTGCGTAGGCGCTGCTGCCTTCGGGCCAAAAGGCCAGAGACCAGTCGGTGGGCAGTGCGCCGGGACGCAAGGTAAATTTACCCATCGCGGTAATGCCGGCCTGCTGCGCACCGGAGACGGTGTGCGCCTCCATCTGCACAAACAAGGCCTCCAGCGCCAATGCGCCTTGGCCGTCGCGCAGCTGGGCGCGCTGGCTAATCGCGTCTTGTATTTGCGCCCGGTGCGCCTGCAATTCGGCGACCGACACCGTGCCGTCGCCATCATCGTCCAGCGCCAGGTCGGCCAATGCGGCAGGCGCCAGGGACAAGACCATGTAGGCGCCATCACCGCGTACATTCAGGCTGGCGCGGTCCAGCGCCAGCACATGGCTATGGGCTGCAGGCCAGACACCCAGCCCCAGCACAAGCGTGGTCAGCAGCCGGCCTAAAACATGGTTTCCTAATTTCAAACCAACTTTCCTTTTACGCAGCGCTGCAAATAAGGGTAGCTCTCCGTGGCCACATAGTAGTACGTGCCTTTGGGGAACTCGGGCGTCACGCCTGTGCGGCCATTGCATTCGTCCAGGTCGCCGCCATTGCTCGCGCTATAGGCCCAGTCCTGGCGGAAGGTGCCCAGCGGAAAAACGCTTGCCGTGGGCCGCAGGCTCGATAAAGTGGCGACCGCGTTGGGTTTGTAATTACCCACCAATTTTTTCAGCGGTGTTGTCGCGTCATTGGCCACGGAATAGCCGTACTTGTAATAGATGGGAAAGCCGTCCGCGGCCCAGCCGATGATTTGCATTTTGTTCGCTGTGCTGGCCGTTTCTGTGCCGCCAAGGGCCTTAAAGACACCGGTAGGCGCGCCATGGTAATGGTATTCGCCGGTCGGCTGCACATGGGCGTTGTTGAAGTCAGCGCCAAAGTCAAATGGGCTGCCCGGCACGATCGCCTCCAGGCTCCAGTCGCCCCCGCCTAAATAGGTGCATTGGGTTGCCGAAGAAGGGATGCCGGGGCCCTGGGTAGCTGCCGAGGTGGCGTTGTTCTGGCAGGCGCCGCCGGTGTTGGGGTCCAACTTAACGCCGTTGAGCGCATAGCCGACGATAGGCACAGCTTTGACCGTATCAAGCGTCGGCGCCAAGGGGCCGGACTGGTTGACGTTATAGGGCGCGATGGTATTGGGGTTATTGGCGTTGGGGAAGGTGCCAACCACGTGGTTGGGTACACCGTTTGCGATGATGGTGCGTGAAGTGGCGGTGCACGACCAGCTAAATTGATAGGGCAGGCTGGTGTTGTCGGCGATTTTGGTGACCGTGGAGCCCGCGCCCTGGAGGTCGCATAAAACGCCGGTTGCTCCCGCGCTGGTTTCGCTGCCCGTCGATGCGCTGGAGGTGCCGCCGCCACCGCCGCAGGCAGTGACTACCAACAACGCCGATACCCATGCCGATAGTCTTAGCATAGCCTGGGGGCAAAAAATAGATGGACTTACATGAGGCATGTTCAACTCCTTTAGACAACAAGAAAACGGCGTAGGGCAGCGCTGATGCCTGAATTCTTGTCCAAGAATGTATTTAATTCTTGAATGAATCGGTAAGTTTGAGTAAAGTCAAAAAACTATTGATCAGTAGAGGCGTTATGGCAATCCAATTAATTCAACCCAGTGCTCAGTATCTCGATGCGTATCTGGAGACGCTGGCCCATGGCTGGAGTCCCTCGAGTTTTCTAAAGAGCGCCGAGCCTCTACAGGCTGAGATAGACGAGGTAAATGCCAATCATGTTCAGTTTTTCAAAAACAATCTCAATATGACCGGCGGCGGTGAGCCGATTGCTTTGCCCGATGGTACCTCTGTGGAGCGCTTGCCACAAATTACAAAATGGATGTGGGATGGTCAATTTGTCGGAAAAATTCAATTTCGTTGGCAGCATAAAACAGTAGCGCTTCCGCCCACTTGCCTGGGGCATATTGGGTATGGCGTCGTACCTTGGAAGCGTGGCCAAGGCTATGCCACGAAAGCCCTTGAGTTGTTACTGCAAGATATTCACTATTGCGGCTTACCTTATGTGGAGCTTATTACAGCCGCCGATAATTTCATCTCGCAGCGCGTGATTGCGCGCTGCGCAGGAAAATTTGTGGAGGACTTTGAAAAACTGTCGGCCAATGGCGGCGGCCCGGCCAAGCGCTTTCGGATCGATCTGGCCCAGGCCTAGGGGGCAGGGCGTTCCAGTCACTAAAATAGGGCCAAAGCTTGCCTTGCCCTATGCCCCGTTTGCCGCCCTTCATCTTTTTTTGCCTGATGGCATGGGCCCCGGTGCAGGCATGCACCAGTGAATTTAAGCCGGTGTGCGGATATTGGATGCATTCGCCTCGCACCCAAACCTTCCCCAACCGCTGCCAAATGGCCCAAGCCGGAGCCCGATGGCGCCACGACGGCACCTGCCAGGATAAAACGGCCAAGCCCACCTCTGCCAAAGCCGCGCCCGCCGAAAAGAAATTAGCAAAATGATTGGAATACCTATGGCTCCCTATGGTTTGAGTATCCGTGTCGCAGCCTTTTTGGTGGCCGTGCTTATTAGCCCCATTTCGCAGGCGCAAGAGCTGGGCAATGACAACTGGTATTTCTCTTGGGGCTACAGCCGCCAGCAATATGCGCCCTCGGATATCCATGTGTCCCAGCCCAGCTTGGGCAACGACTTTACGGTGCGCCAGGCATCGGCCAGTGATTTCCCGGCGACGTTCCAAGAAACCCTGGACTCCATCGGCAGCCTGGACGTCACCACCCCCCAGGAAAATCTGCGCATTGGCCGCTACATGAATGCCGAGAAAACCTTTGCGCTCGAGTTTTCCGTGGACCACACCAAATACAACACCCATTTGTACCAAACAGCTACCGTCAATGGCACCATCGCCGGCCAGCCCTATAACGGGCCTATGGTCTTAAGTCCGCAAAATTTTTACTACGCTTTGCACAACGGCTTAAACCACATCATGGTCAACGGCGTATGGTTGCAGCATTTGTATGGCCCGGAAAAGCAAGTCGGGGCGCTGCAATTGATTAGCCGGGTGGGCGCAGGAATTTTGTTGCCCCATGCCGAGAATACGATTTTGGGCAATGCCAACCAGGTAGGCCCGAAAAACCAAAATGTCTGCTGCTTTTCCAGTAACGACTGGTGGCAGGTGAACGGCTGGACCGCCGGTGTCGAGGTCGGGCTGCGCTACCGCATCTACAAATCCATGTACCTGGAACTCACCTCCAAGTGGGCTTATGGCGCGCTGCGCGGTGTGCCGGTCTACCAAGGCAGCGCCGATCAAACTATTTGGATGTCCGAGCAGGTCTTGTCCACCGGCTTTCACTTTTAAGCCACTGCGCTGGGCCTTGGCCTAGGTCCGCCGCCAGGCGTGCAAAATGGCCCCTATTACTACATTCGTTGGATCGGGGCTGTATGTCTGGGACTTTTTTCGGCTTGCGCCGGGCCGTTTTGCACGTTTTTTTCGGAAGTTTGCTGGTGATGCTCTCGCCCAGCCTCTGGGCCTGGGGCGGGCAAGGCCATCAAGCGCTTGCCCAAGTGGCCTGGCAGCGCCTCACGCCCCAGGCCCGCGCGGGTGTGGGCAAGCTGCTGGCTCTGGAGCCCGGCCAAACTCTGAGCTCCATCGCCAGTTGGGCCGACACCATTCGCGACCCGCTGACCGCGCCGTGGCATTACGTTAACTTTCCCAGGGGGGACTGCCATTACAAGCCCGAGCGTGATTGCCCGGATGGCAACTGCGTGGTGCGGGCTATCGAGCAGCAAGAGGCCATTCTGGCGGGGACTGGCCCGGACGAGGAGCGGCTGCGGGCGCTCAAATTCGTGGTGCATTTTGTGGGCGACATTCACCAGCCGTTGCACGCCGGTTACCGCGATGACCGGGGCGGCAATACGGTGCAGCTGCGCTTTTTACTGCGCAACAGCAATTTGCACGCCTTGTGGGATTCGGGCCTGGTCGGCCAGCAGGCACCCGACGTGCCCGCTCTGACCCAGATGCTTGATGCCTTGGTGCCGCCCAGTGCGCAGGCGGTGCCCGCTGCCGGCGAAATCGCCGAGGAATCCTGCCGCATCGTGGGCACCCCCGGCTTTTACCCGCCCGGTGATATCGATGAAGCCTACGCCAAGCAATTTACGCCCACGGCCATGGGCCGCCTCGCGCTGGCCGGTGCCCGCTTGGCTGCGATTTTGAATCGCAGCTTTCCGTAAAAAACCTTAAGACGCGCTGGCCAGGGCCTTGGCCCGCAGGCCCGACAGCGTGGCGCTGGGGCTGACTTGCTCCGGGTCGTTGCGCACATGGATGAGCATGGGCCCGGTACCGGCAAGTCCCTCGACGACGGCCGCGCACAGCTGCGCCACCGTCTCCACTTGGATGCCTTTGGCGCCGAACGCGCGGGCCAGGGCGGCAAAGTCCGGGTTGTGCAAGGCGGTGCCGTACACGTTTTGCGGGAACCACTTTTCCTGGTGCATGCGGATGGTGCCAAACATCTGGTTGTCAAACACCACCACCACGATGCGCAGCTGCAGGTGCACGGCGGTGGCCAGCTCGTGGGCGCTCATCATGAAGCAGCCGTCCCCTGCCAGGCACAGCACCGGGCGTTCGGGGTGGGCCATTTGGCTGCCGATGGCCGCCGGTAAACCGTAGCCCATGGCGCCGCTGGTCGGTGCGACCTGGCTGCCGAAATTGGGATAACGGTAGTAGCGGTGCGCCCAGGCGGCGTAGTTGCCTGCGCCGTTGGTGACCACCGTGTCCGCAGGCAGCACCTCGCGCAGCGCCAGCCAGGCCTCGGTCATGGCCAAGGTGCCCTGCGTGGGCGGGGCCGCGGGTGTGCCTGCAGGCGCGTCGCTAAAGGCCTCGTAGCTGCTGCGCAAGCGCTGGCGCCAGGCTTGCAGGCGCGTGGGCATGTCGATGGGCAGGGGCATGGCAGCCAGGCTGGCGGCCATGGCGGGCATACCCGCCACGATGCCCAGCGCCGGGTTGTAGACCCGGCCCAACTCGCTGGCGCAGGGCATGCAATGCACCAAAGTTTGCCCAGGCTGGGGCACGTCGATCAAGGTGTAGCCGTTGCTGGGCACTTCGCCCATGCGTGCGCCCAGCAAAAACAAAACGTCGGCCTCTTGCACGGCCTGGTGCAGCACCGGGTCCGCGCCCAGGCCGAGCAGGCCGACGTAATGCGGGTCGCGGTGGTCAAACAAATCCTGCCGGCGAAAAGAGCAAGCCACCGGCAGCCCGCTGGCGTGGGCAAATTGCGCGATGTCGGCTACGGCTTGCTGCGTCCAGCCGCTGCCGCCCAGTACCAAGACCGGGCGCTGCGCCTGGCCCAGCCATTGGGCCAGCGTGTGCAGATCGGCGCTGCTGGGCACGGCGTGCGCGATGCGCACCGCCTTGGCGGTGGCCGGCGTGGGCAGGCTTTGGCTGAGCACATCCTCGGGCAGCGCCAGCACGACGGGCCCCATGCGGCCCGACAGCGCGGTATGAAAGGCGCGGCTCACCATTTCCTGCATGCGCCCGGCGCTTTCGATTTGCGCCACCCATTTGCTCATGGGGCCAAACATCTGCCGGTAATCGACTTCCTGGAAGGCGCCGCGCTCCATGAAATGGCGGTTGACCTGGCCGATAAACAAAATCAGCGGCGTGCCGTCCTGGTGCGCCGTGTGCACGCCGATCGAGGCCTGGGTGGCGCCGGGGGCGCGCGTCACAAAGCACACGCCGGGCTTGCCGCTGGCTTTGGCGTAGGCCTCGGCCATGAAGGTGGCCGAGCCTTCGTGGCGGCAGACTACCAAGCGGATGCGGTCGCGGTAGGTGTACAGCGCGTCAATGGCGTCCAAAAAGCTTTCGCCGGGGACACAAAAAACGGTATCCACGCCCTGGGCGTGCAAGGCGGCGATCAAAACGCGCGCGCCGGTGGTCTGTGTGGTCGTGTTCATCAGCCTATTGTGGCACTGGCAAACCAGCATTGACAGAGGCGCTTGGCGGCACCAAGATGCGCAGCCAAGCGGCTTGCGTTGGAGTCGCTGCAAAGGACGCACCTATGACATGGAATCTCGGATCTGCCGCATCGGCCCTGCTGCGCATGGGCGCCTTGCTTTTGGTCGGCCTGCCGCTGGCCTACGGGCAAACCGCCGCAGGCTGGCCCAACCGGACCGTGCGTATCGTGGTGCCTTTCGCCCCCGGCGGCACCACGGATATTTTGGCGCGGGCTGTTGCGCCTGAGCTGGCCAAAGCCCTGGGCCAGACTTTTGTCGTGGACAACCGCGGCGGCGCGGGCGGCAATATTGGCGCCGAGCAGGTGGCCAAGGCAGCCCCGGACGGCTATACCCTGCTCATGGGTACGGTGGGCACCCATGGCATCAACAAGTCGCTCTACGCCAAACTGCCTTACGACCCGCAAAAGGATTTCGCGCCCGTCACCTTAGTCGCCGGAGTGCCTAATGTGATGGTCATGAACGCCGACAAGGCCAAGGCCTTGGGCATCCAAAGCGTGCCCGACTTTATTCGCTACGCCCGCAAACACCCGGGGCAGCTCAATATGGCCTCCAGCGGAAGCGGCACCTCTATCCACTTGGCGGGCGAATTGTTCAAGTCCATGACGGGCATTTATATGACGCACATCCCCTATGGTGGTTCGGCGCCGGCTTTGCTGGGCTTGGTCTCGGACCAGGTGGATGTGATGTTTGACAACCTGCCGTCTTCCATGGCGCTGATCAAGGCGGGCAAGCTCAAAGCCTTTGCCGTGACCTCGGCGCAGCGATCGGGTGCCTTGCCGGATATTCCAACGATGGAGGAGGCCGGGCCCATCAAAGGGTTTGAGGCGAGCAGCTGGTTTGGTTTGTTAGCACCGGCGGGCACACCGCCCGAGGTGGTGCGGCTGCTGCAGCAAGAGACAGCCAAGGCGCTCAATTTGCCTGCCGTCAAAGCCAAGCTATTGGCGCAAGGGGCGATTCCCAGTGGCAATACGCCGGAGGAATTTGCTGCGCTGATTGACGCGGAGATTCGCAAGTGGGCGCCGGTGGTCAAACACTCTGGCGCTAAGGTGGACTAAGCCGCAGGCATGCTGGGCGAAGGCCGGCCGCGCAGACCGGCCTTGATACGCAATTAATTAAGCGCGTCCTTCAAAGTTTTGCCAGGACGAAAACGTGGCACTTTGGCTGCCTTAATTTTCAGGGCTGCGCCCGTCTTGGGATTGCGTCCGGTGCGGGCTTTGCGCTTGGTCACGCCAAACGAGCCGAATCCCACCAAACTGACCGTGCCGCCTTTTTTCAGCGTCTTGGTGACTGCCTCGATCATGCTTGCCAACGCGCGCCCAGCCGCCGCTTTTGAAATTTCGGATTTGTTGGCAATGTGATCGATCAGTTCTGACTTATTCATGGCGTAGCTCCTTCTTTATGGGGTTATGGGGAAACAACATTTTAGCCACACCCCAGCGCGCTGTGGGGCTCCCCGGGGGGCTTAAACTGCGTCTTTTGATTCCCAAGGACAGGCGCCGCCCCATGACCCATCACCCTGTGCGCGGGATTATTTACCTCTGCCTGGGGGTGCTGGTTTTTTCGGTGCAGGACGCCATCATCAAACGCTTTAGCGCCGGCTATCCCCTGACCGAAGTGGTCTTTATCCGATCTTGTGTGGCCGCCCCGATCCTGATGGCTTTGGTCTGGCGCGAGGGCAGCTGGCGCTCTTTGATGGGCGGGCATTGGGGCACGCTCACTTTGCGTGCACTGGTCATGTTTGGTGCCTACACGGCGTACTACATGGCTTTTCCAGCCTTGCCCTTGGCTGACGCCGTGGCCCTGTATTTCACCGTGCCTTTGTTTGTGACCGCGCTGGCCGGGCCCATGCTGGGCGAGCGCAACCCCTGGGTGGTTTGGGCGTCGGTGCTGCTGGGATTTGTGGGCGTGATGGTCATGCTGCAGCCGGGCACCGGGCTTTTTGAACCGGCCGCTTTGCTCTCTTTACTGGCCGCTGCGCTGTATGGCCTGGCCATGCTCTTGGCGCGCAAGCACGGCGCTGACCTGTCGGCAGCCGTGATGGGTTTTTACCAAAACGGATTTTTCATGCTCGGTTCGGGCCTGGCTGCTGCCGTGCTGGCGGCCCTGGGTATTGACCATGCGGTGCATCCCAGTCTGCAGTTTTTGGTGCGCCCGTGGATACTGCCCAGCGCCGACGATGCCAGCCTGATCGGCCTGTGCGGCGTGGTGGCCTCAGCGGGCATCATGCTGCTGACCAATGCCTACCGCGTGGCCCGGGCCAGCACGGTGACGCCCTTCGAATACACCGGTATTTTGTGGGCGCCTTTGTGGGGCTTTTTGTTCTTTGGCGAGGTGCCCCGGCACACCACCGTGGCCGGCGCGTTGATCATTGTGGCGGCGGGCCTGATCGCCTTGCGCCTGGCCCGGCGCGACACCGAATAAGGACGCACGATGACTTTGACCTACCAAGCAACTGCATTGAGCCTGCCCGAGGTGCAAGCACTGAGCCGCCCTAAGGTGCTGCAATTTGGCACCTCTTGGTGCGGCCATTGCCAGGCGGCGGCGCCCTTGGCCGATGCAGCTTTGGCGGGCCTGCCGGCGGGAAGCCGTATTTTGGTAGAAGACGGGCCCGGCCGCGCGCTAGGCCGCGCATTTCGCGTCAAGTTGTGGCCGACGCTGGTGTTTATGAAGGACGGGCAAGAGGTGGCGCGCGTGGTGCGACCCACCGATGTGGCGGCTATTGAACAGGCACGCGCGCTGCTAGGCGCCTGAGTTTGGTTTTTAGGCTGCGATCACCGGCTGTTTTGGCAGACGAAATTGAACTGCGCAATGTCCAGCTCGGTATTGGCCACCGGGAAAAACTCGGGCCCGGACCCAAAGGTGTAAAGCACCTCGCCCTTGCCGCCGCGCCCGGCCACGATGACGGTTTTGATGGTGCGGTGCTGACCGCGCGCGCAGTCAAACTCTTTTTGTTCTTTGACGGAATCGTATTTCACCCACAGCACGGGCGGTGGAAAGCGTTGCGACTGGGTTTGGCGGTAATCGCCCATCACCCAGGCGCTGGCGATATTGCCACTGCGCCGCATCGATTGGGTGTCGACATACATCGTAAATTCGGCCGATTTGCCGACGGGCGACCAGTTTTCCGCCCAGACCGACCCACTCAAGAGCAATAAGCCCCATAAAAAACGCCGCATAGCGCTACTCCATGCGAGGCCTGCGCCTACGCAAAAGTTCAATTGCCCGCTGGATCTGGCGCACAGGCCCGCCAAACATACAAAATGTTGGCGCCGCAGGGTCTACTTCAGGATATCCCCGATGCACAGGTATTTGATTTCCACGTAATCGTCCATACCGAAATGCGAGCCTTCGCGTCCCAGTCCGGATTGTTTGACGCCACCAAAAGGTACGTGCTCGGTAGCCAATATACCGACATTGATACCCACCATGCCGTATTCCAGCGCTTCGGCCACACGGTAGATACGCCCAATATCGCGGCTGTAGAAATAGCTGGCCAGGCCAAACTCGGTGTTGTTGGCCGCGTCGATGGCCTGCTGCTCGGTCTCAAACTTGAACACCGGCGCAAACGGGCCGAAGGTTTCTTCGGTGGCGCACAGCATGTCGGCGCTCGCGCCCGAGATCACGGTGGGCTCAAAAAACTGGCCATGCAAGGCGGCTCCGCCGGTCTCGACTTTGCCGCCCCGGGCGATGGCGTCGGCCACATGGCGGCGCACTTTGGCGACGGCGGCGTCCTCGATCAGCGGGCCTTGGGCCACGCCCTCGTCAAAGCCATTGCCCACTTTCAAGGCCTTGACCTTGGCGGTGAACTTGGCCACAAACGCGTCGTACACGCCCGCTTGCACATAAAAGCGGTTGGCGCAGACGCAGGTTTGGCCGGCGTTGCGGTATTTGCTGGCCATGGCGCCTTCGACGGCCGAATCCAGATCGGCGTCGTCAAACACGATAAAGGGCGCGTTGCCGCCCAGTTCGAGTGACATTTTTTTCACCGTCGGTGCGCATTGCGCCATCAGGATGCGGCCCACTTCGGTGGATCCGGTAAAGCTGAGGTGGCGCACCGTGTCGCTGGCGCAAATGACCTTGCCCACGGCGATCGAGTTGTCGGCATCGGCGCTCACCATATTGAGCACGCCTGCCGGAATGCCCGCACGCAGCGCCAGTTCGGCAGCGGCCAGCGCGGTCAGCGGCGTCAGCTCTGCTGGTTTGATGATCACCGGGCAGCCCGCAGCCAGGGCTGGCGCCACTTTGCGGGTGATCATGGCCAGCGGGAAGTTCCAGGGCGTAATGGCGGCGCACACGCCGATGGGCTGTTTGATAACCGAGAGGCGGCGGTTGTTGTCAAACTGGGGCAGGGTTTCGCCATTGATGCGCTTGGCCTCCTCGGCAAACCATTCCACAAAGCTGGCGCCATAGGCGATTTCGCCTTTGGCCTCGGGAAAAGGTTTGCCCTGCTCAGCGGTCATGATGCGTGCCAGGTCGTCCTGGTTGGCCATCAGCAAATCAAACCATTTGCGCAAGATGATGCTGCGCTCTTTGCCCGTCTTGTTGCGCCAGGCGGGCCAGGCGGCATCGGCTGCGGCTATGGCTTGCGTCGCCTCGTTGGGACCCAGGTTGGCGACGTCGGCAAGTTTGGCGCCGGTGGCGGGGTCCAGGACGTCAAAGCGGCTGCTGCCGGCCACCCATTGGCCGTTGATCAGCGCATCGGTTTTGAACAGGCTGGGGTCTTTGAGCAAAAGCAGAGGTGAGGGGTTCTGGGTCATGGTGCGGGCCGGCAGGAGGTGAAAAACAAAGGCCGGAGCCCATGGCACCGACCAAAAACCGCATCATACGATGGCATGTGACCCGGCCTTGAACACGTCGATGCCTTCCTGGCACCGGGGTGCGTCTAGCGGGTACAGTGCGCTTTAGACACTTTTTGCCCCGCCAGCATGAGGGATTTATGGCCTTGATCAACTACATCACCCAAATCAACCTGGACTTTGGCGCTTTGGCGCTCTTGCGCGCCGAGTGCGAGCGCGTGGGCATGCAAAAACCACTGATCGTCACCGACGCTGGCGTGCGCGCCGCCGGTATCCTGGACCGGGCGGTGGCGGCGCTGGGCAACATCCCCCACGCGGTGTTTGACCAAACGCCGTCTAACCCCACCGAGGCGGCGGTGCGCGCCGCCGTGGCGGTCTTGGAGGCCCATGGCTGCGACGGGCTGATCGGCGTGGGCGGCGGCTCTAGCCTGGACTTGGCCAAGGGCGTGTGCATTGCCGCTACGCACCCCGGCCCGCTCAAAACCTACGCCACGATTGAAGGGGGCAGCCCCAAAATCACCGAGCGCGTGCTGCCCCTAATAGCAGTGCCCACCACCGCAGGCACCGGCAGTGAAGTAGCGCGTGGCGCTATCGTCATCTTGGACGATGGGCGCAAAGTGGGTTTTCACAGCTGGTATTTGGTGCCCAAGGCTGCGATTTGCGACCCCGAGCTCACCCTGGGCCTGCCTGCCCAGCTGACGGCGGCCACCGGCATGGATGCGATTGCCCATTGCATGGAAACCTTTATGGCCCCAGCCATCAACCCGCCGGCCGACGGCATCGGCCTGGACGGCCTGGCGCGTGGTTGGGCGCATATTGCCCGCGCCACCGCCAACGGCGCCGACCGCGAGGCCCGCTGGAACATGATGAGCGCCAGCATGCAAGGCGCCATGGCCTTCCAAAAAGGCCTGGGCTGCGTGCACAGCCTTAGCCACAGCCTGGGCGGCGTCAACCCGCGCCTGCACCACGGCACGCTCAATGCTTTGTTTATGGCTGCCGTGGTGCGTTTTAACGCCTCGGCTCCCTCGATTCAGCAGGAAAACCGCCTGCAGCGCATGGCCAGCGCCATGGGCATGGGTTCCTGCGACGCCCAGGGCGATGACATTGCCCTGGCCATCGCCGACATGAATGCCCGCCTGGGCCTGCCCAGCGGCCTGGCCGCCTTGGGGGTGACCCAAGACCTGTTTGAGCGGGTGATTGACGGCGCCATGGCTGACCATTGCCACAAAACCAATCCGCGCATGGCCACCCGCGAGGATTACCGGGACATGCTGGCCGCCTCTATGTAGGCGGCAAAGGGCAGGGCGGCGGCGATAATGCGGCCTAGCGCGCCAGCCCTGTGGGGCCTGGCGCACCGACTCCAATTTTTCTGATTACCGTTTCGGGCAGCACCCTTATGAGTTCCACCAGCAACAGCGCCGTGATGAGCGTCGCCGAGATCCGCAAGACTTTCCTCGATTTTTTCGCCTCCAAAGGCCACACCGTGGTGCAAAGCAGCCCGCTGGTGCCGGGCAATGACCCGACGCTGATGTTCACCAACTCGGGCATGGTGCAGTTCAAGGACGTGTTTCTGGGCACGGACAAGCGCTCCTATGTGCGCGCCGCGTCCGTCCAGGCCTGCTTGCGCGCTGGCGGCAAGCACAACGACCTGGAAAACGTGGGCTACACCGCCCGCCACCACACGTTTTTCGAGATGCTGGGCAACTGGAGCTTTGGCGACTATTTCAAGCGCGAGAGCCTGAAATGGGGCTGGGAGTTGTTGACGCAGGTCTATAAATTGCCCCCTGAGCGCCTGATGGTCACCGTCTACATTGATGATGACGAGGCCTATGACATCTGGCACAAAGAAATCGGCCTGCCCGCAGACCGCATCGTGCGCATCGGCGACAACAAGGGCAAAAAATACGCCTCCGACAACTTCTGGATGATGGCCGACACCGGCCCGTGCGGCCCGTGCTCCGAGATTTTTTACGACCACGGCGCGCACATTCCCGGCGGTCCGCCCGGCAGCCCGGAGGAAGACGGCGACCGCTTCATCGAAATCTGGAACCATGTGTTCATGCAGTTCGACATGCAGGCCGACGGCAGCCTGCACAAACTGCCTGCGCCCTGCGTGGACACCGGCATGGGCCTGGAGCGCATCGCCGCCATCTTGCAGCATGTGCACAGCAACTACCAGATCGACATCTTTGACCAACTGATCCAAGCCGCCGGCCGCGAAACTGGCTGCGCCGATCTGCAAAACAACTCGCTCAAAGTCATTGCCGACCACATCCGCGCCACGGCGTTTTTGGTCAGCGACGGCGTGCTCCCCAGCAACGAAGGGCGCGGCTATGTGCAGCGCCGCATCGTGCGCCGCGCCATCCGCCACGGCTACAAGCTGGGGCAAAAGGCCCCGTTTTTCCACAAGCTGGTGGCCGACCTGGTGCGGCTGATGGGCGAGGCCTACCCCAAGCTGCGCAGCGAAGAAAAGCGCATCACCGAGGCGCTGCGGGTGGAGGAAGAGCGCTTTTACGAGACGCTGGAAAACGGCATGGGCATTTTGGACACGGCAATAAGTGAATTGTTTCTGGCAGAGACCGCAAAAGCAAAAATTGCAGAGGGCCAGCCACTTCCCTTTAAGTTCAGCGGTGACCTTGCCTTTAAGTTGCACGACACCTACGGTTTTCCGTTGGATTTGACCCAAGACGTTTGCCGCGAGGTAGGGCTGGAAGTGGACACCGAAGGCTTTAACGCCGCCATGGAGCGCCAAAAATCCCAAGCCCGCGCGGCAGGCAAGTTCAAGCAAGACCGGGGCTTGGAGTACAGCGGCGCCGGTAATGAATTCGTTGGCTACGATCACCTAAGCCAAAGCAGCACCGTGCTGGCGCTGTACTTGGATGGCGCGGAAGTGAACGAACTGGCCGCCGGCCAAAGCGGCGTAGTGGTGCTGGCTTCGACGCCGTTTTACGCCGAAAGCGGCGGCCAGGTGGGCGATGAAGGCACGATCAGCAGCGCCAATAGCATGTTTGCCGTGGCCGACACCCAAAAAATCAAGGCCGATGTGTTCGGCCACCACGGCAGCGTGTCGCACGGCACCTTGAAGGTGGGCGATGCGGTGCAGGCCCAGGTCAATGCCGCAGTGCGTGCGGCGGCCATGCGCAACCACAGCGCCACGCACTTGATGCACGAGGCCTTGCGCGAAGTGCTGGGCGACCATGTGCAGCAAAAAGGCTCTTTGGTCAATGCCGAACGCACCCGCTTTGACTTTGCGCACAACGCGCCAGTCACCGACGCGCAAATCCGCGCTATCGAAACCAAAGTCAATACCCAAATTTTGGCCAATAGCGCCACCAAAGCCGAGTTGATGGACATCGAGTCTGCCAAAAAAACCGGCGCGCAAATGCTGTTTGGCGAGAAGTACGGCGAGATCGTGCGCGTGCTAGATATTGGTAGCACGCGCGAGCTGTGCGGCGGCACGCATGTGGGCCGCACGGGCGACATCGGCGTGTTCAAAATCGTCTCTGAAGGCGGCATTGCCTCGGGCGTGCGCCGCATCGAAGCGGTGACGGGCGAGGGCGCGCTAGCCTATTTGCAAGACCTGGAAGACACCGTGGCCCAGGCCGCCCAAGCGCTTAAAACTCCGGTGGCCGAGCTGGGCTTGCGCATCGCCAGCACGGTGGACCACACCAAGACGCTGGAGAAAGAAATTGCGGCGCTCAAAGCCAAGCTGGCCGGTTTCCAGGGCGAGGCTTTGATCAGCCAGGTGCAAGACCTGGGCGGCGTACCTTTCCTGGCTGCGCGCATGGAAGGTGCGGACGCTGCCGCTTTGCGCAACACGCTGCAAAAACTACGCGACAAGCTGCCGCGCGCCATCATCGTGCTGGGCGCGGTGGAAGGCGACAAAGTGCAACTGGTGGCCGGTGTGGGCGCGGACCTGACCGCCAAGGTCAAGGCCGGTGAACTGGTCAACTACCTGGCCGGCCAAGTGGGCGGCAAAGGCGGCGGCAAACCCGATATGGCCATGGCCGGCGGCACCGACCCGTCCAAGCTGGATGCGGCGATTGCCAGCGCCCAGGCCTGGGTGCAGCAAAGGATTGCATGATGCAAAGACGCGCGCTGTTGGTGCAACTGGGTTTTGGCGCTTGGGCCGGCTTGGCGCACGCAGAGGGGGGTTATGACGTCAAGCCGTGGTCGGCGACCCGCGCGCTGCCGCGCCAGGTGCTCTTGGAAGACGGCAAAGCACCCCTGCAACTCGCTGATTTTCACGGCCGTGCCGTCTTGATCAATTTCTGGGCCAGCTGGTGCGAACCTTGCCGCCAGGAAATGCCTTCGCTGCAAAAATTGGCCACCACGCGGGCGCAAGAGCTGGTGGTGCTGACGGTTAACTTCAAAGACGCGCCGGCCAATGTCGAGAGCTTTATCGCGCAAACCGGTCTGAAACTTCCCGTGCTGCGCGACCCGGAGGGCGTGACTGCGCAGGCCTTTGGCGTGCGCATCTTCCCCTCCACGGTGCTCATTGACGCTGATGGCGTGGCCCGCAGCACCGTGCGCGGCGGTCTAGACTGGATGGGCCCTGCTGCCCAGCAGCTGATCAGCCCCTTGCTCAAACGCCGCTAAGCAGCCGCCCGGCCAGCGCTTGCACCGCCGGATCGGCCAGCGCCCGGCCCGGTGCGTCCAGTTGGCTTTGGATGAGGCGTCGCACCGTCTCCAGGTGCGGCGTCAAGGTGCCAAAAAAGCGCGCCTCGCCCTGCCACACCAGCAGCAGGGTCGGAAAGTCCTCCACATCAATGGGCTCGACCAAGTCGGCCTGGTCTTCCACATCCACCCAGACAAAGCGCACCTGCGGAAAAACCGGCTGCAAGCTGTCAAACAGCATGCGGTAATCGCGGCAGGTGCCGCACCATTGGGCGCACAGGCAGGCGACGAGCAGGGGCGGGTGGTCGGCAGGGGTCGGCATGGGCTCCATCATGGCAGAAAACCGGCAGGCCGAAGGTTTTACACTCTAGGGTTTGCCCTTGGGGCGATTCCTCCTCCTGCAGCACACCCGAAAAAGGCTTTATGAGCGCATTTTTAGAAGAAAAGGTCTTGAGCGTCCACCACTGGACCGACCGACTTTTCAGCTTTACCACAACCCGCGACGAGGCCTTGCGCTTTTCCAATGGCCACTTCACCATGATCGGCCTGCGCGGCGAGGGCGGCAAGCCACTGCTGCGGGCTTACAGCATCGTCAGCGCCAATTACGAAGACCATTTGGAGTTTTTGAGCATCAAGGTGCAGGACGGCCCCTTGACCTCCAAGCTGCAGCACATCCAGGTGGGCGACACGATTGTGGTGGGCAAAAAACCCACCGGCACCTTGCTGATCGACTACCTGCTGCCCGGAAAAAACCTGTATCTGTTTGGCACCGGCACCGGCGTGGCACCGTTTTTGAGCATTGTGCGCGACCCGGCGACTTATGAACGCTTCGAAAAAGTCGTGCTGGTCCATGGCGTGCGCGAGGTGGCCGAACTGGCCTACCACGACTACCTGAGCCACGAACTGCCAGCGCATGAGTTTTTGGGCGAGATGGTCAGCGCCCAAATGCTGTACTACCCCACAGTGACGCGCGAGCCCTTTCGCAACCAGGGCCGGATCACGGATTTGTTGGAAAGCGGCAAGATGCAAACCGACCTGGGCATGCCCAAGTTTGATGCCGCCAACGACCGTGTCATGCTCTGCGGTAGCCCCGAAATGCTGCGCCAGCTCAAGCACATGCTCGAGACGCGCGGCTTTGTCGAAGGCAACACCACCAAGCCGGGCGACTTCGTGGTCGAACGCGCTTTTGTCGAGCAATAAGCGCCTGGCGCATCGTTGGAAAAACCATGAAAAAATTTGATGTCTATGCCATCGGCAATGCGCTGGTGGACTCGGAATACCAGGTCTCGGACGCCTTGCTGGCCCAAGCCGGTGTCGAAAAGCGCCACATGACGCTGATCGATGCACCCCGGCGCGCCCAGATCTTGCAGCACATGCAAGGCCTGACTTCGCACCGCACGGGCGGCGGTTCGGCGGGCAACACCATCGTCGCCGTGGCGCAGCTGGGCGGCAAGGCTTTTTACTCCTGCCGCGTGGCCGAGGACGAATTGGGCGCTTTTTATGCCCAAGACCTGCAAGACAACGGCGTGCAAACCAACCTGAGCCACACCCGCGCGCCGCATGGCCAAACCGGTAGCTGCATCGTGATGGTCACGCCTGATGCCGAGCGCAGCATGAGCACCTTTTTGGGCGCCACCTCAGACCTGGACAGCAGCGCCCTGCATCCGCAGGACATCGAGCGCTCGCGGGTCTACTACATGGAAGGCTACCTGGCCGCCTCGCCGACTGGCCTGGACGCGGCTTTGCAAGGCCGCGCCATCGCCCACAAAGCCGGCGTGGCGCTGGCGGCGACGCTCAGCGACATGAGCATGATCAACTTTTGCCGCGCCGGCCTGGAGGCCATGGTGGGCAGTTCCGACGAAGCGGGGCGCCTGGAATATTTGTTTTGCAACGAAGAAGAAGCCCAGGTCTGGTGCGGCGCACAAGACCTGGACGCGGTCTGCAGCCAGATCGGCCAACTGGCCCGCGTGGTATGCCTGACGCGCAGCGCCAAGGGCTGCATCGTGCTCGAAGGCGGCCAACGCACCGAGGTGCCGGGCGTGCCCGTCAAGGCGCTAGACAGCAATGGCGCAGGCGACATGTTTGCAGGCGCCTTCCTGTACGCGGTCACCCAAGGCTATAGCCATGTCCAAGCGGCCGCGCTGGGCAACCGGGCGGCCGCGCGTGTAGTGGCCCAGTACGGCAACCGCTTGAGTCTGGAGGCGGCTGCCGAGGTCTTGGCGGCTTTTAAGGCCAGTTTGGTGGGCTAGGTCAGCGCGCTCGCGCCGTTCAGGCTAGCAGCGTCATGCCCGCGTGTTTGGAGGCTTTGACGTCGAAGGTCACCACTTGCGTGCATCCGGCGCCCGACGCGGCTCGCTCAATGAGGCAGTCTGCAAAGTCTGCCTTCCCGTCGTCAAATAGGCGCAAGGCGCGCATGACCTGGTCAGCCCGTTCCACCACCAATTGCTTGGTACGCAATACCGCCTCCAAGGCCTGCGCTGCCTGAGAAGCTGTCAATTCGTAGCTGGCAGTCAAAACCCAATAAAGTTCCACTATCGACACCGTGGTGATGTAGCCAGGGTTCTCCAAGTCCAGGGATTCAATCAGCCGCGTCGCCTTAGGCGACTGCTTGGCGTCGTCCTGCATGATGTAGCGCACCAGAACATTGGTATCCATGCCAATCATCGCGCCGCTGCCCCGCGCTGGGCAATGGCGGCATTCATAGATTCAATGGAAACGGCTTTCTTTGCCGGGCCAAACATGCCTTTGAGTTCGGTCACCTCCCGCGTCGCGGCAACAAACTCATAGCGCCCTGGCGCGATCAAAACAAACTCCACCCTGTCGCCGGTATCGACCTTGAGGTCCTTGCGCACCTCTGCGGGAATGGTGATCTGGCCTTTGGTCGTGAGCGTGGCTGTTGACATGGAGCTTCCTTTGTCCGTATTTTCCTTACTTTAATGTAAGGCGAGTTTGCCCGTCAAGTCCAAACGAAAACCTGTGCAAGGCATTGAGCCTGCGCAGGCTTGAAGACAATTTTTAACTGCGCCGCTTAGCGGGCTTGGACAAAGTTGTCGCCACTTCGCGTGCCTCTGCTTTGTCCTGCACGCCGGCAAATTTGCTGTATTTGCCCAAAATGCTGACCAGTTGTCCGTAAATACGCGGCGCGCCGGCCAGGCATTCCTGGTGTTCCAGAAAATCGGGCTCGCCGGTGAAATTGCCCACCAGGCCGCCCGCTTCCGTCACCAGCAAAGAGCCGGCGGCCATGTCCCAGGGCTGTAGCCCGCGTTCGAAAAATCCGTCGCAATAACCGGCGGCCACGTAGGCCAGGTCCAGGGCCGCAGCGCCGGGGCGGCGGATGCCGGCGGTGCGCGGCATCAGCTCGCCCAGCATGGCCAGGTAGCCCTGGAAATCGTCACCCTGGCGAAAGGGCAGGCCGGTGGAGATGAGGCAGGACTTGAGGTCAATGCGCTTGGAAACGCGCAGGCGCCGGTCGTTCAGAAAAGCGCCACGGCCCTTGGTGGCGGTGAATAAATCATTGCGTGTCGGGTCATAAACCACGGCTTGCTCGATCTTGCCGCGTACCGACAGCGCAATGCTCACGCAGTACATGGGCAGGCCGTGGATGAAGTTGGTGGTGCCGTCCAGCGGGTCGATGATCCAGACGAATTCGGAGTCTTTGGCGCCATGGGCCGAGCCCGACTCTTCGGCGCGTATGCCGTGGCCCGGGTAGGCGCCCAGCAGGGTTTCGATGATCGCTTCTTCCGCCGCATGGTCAATTTCGGTGACAAAGTCATTGGCCAGCTTTTGCGACACCCGCACCGATTCAATATCGAGGGCGGCGCGGTTGATGATGGACCCGGCAGCGCGGGCGGCCTTGACGGCCACATTGATCATGGGGTGCAGATTGAGCGACATCGGTTGTAGGGGGGAAGAACGTGGAAGGCCCGCCCGGACAATGCGGGCGGCAGCTGGCGCCGGGGCGGCGACAATACGCTGATTTTACCGTTGGCCCGTTCCTGTGACCGCACGCACCCGATTTGTCCTGATAGAGACCAGCCACGCTGGCAACGTGGGCGCCGCCGCACGCGCCATGAAAACCATGGGTTTTGACGACCTGGTGCTGGTCGCCCCGCGCTGGGCCAATGTGCTGCGGCGCGAAGAAACCATACAGCGCGCCAGCGGCGCCCTGGACGTGCTGGCCAAAGCGCGCATCGTCGCTACGCTGGACGAGGCGCTCGATGGCATGGACCATTTGTGTGCCACCGCCATGACGCCGCGCGACTTTGGCCCGCCCACGCGCACGCCGCGCGCGCATTTTGCGCAGTGGCAGGCGGCTGACGGGGCGCCTGCGTCCAGCGGCGGCGGTGCGGCAGCCCCGGCGGGCATCGCGTTTTTGTTCGGCTCGGAGCGCTTTGGCATGCGCAACGAGGATGTGTACCGCTGCCATGTCTGCCTGAGCATTCCGTCTAACCCGCAGTTTGGCTCGCTCAATATCGGCGCGGCGCTACAGGTCATCGCCTACGAATGGCGTTTGGCGCTGGGCGGCTTTGCGCTGCCCGGGGCGACGCCGCAAAGCGACGCGGCCGACGCCCAGCAAGTGGCCGGCATGCTGGGCCATTTGCAGCAGTCCCTCGAAGCCCTGGGCTTTTTGGACCCGGCGGCACCCAAAAAACTGATGCCGCGCCTGAACCAACTGTTTAACCGCGCCGCGCCCACGCAGGAAGAAATACATATTCTTCGCGGCATTGCTAAAGCGGTGTTGCAACAGTCCTCGCGCGTCCAGGACATGGCAGCACCTGCCAGCACGAACACGCGCCAGACGCTAGACTAAACCCTATGTTTTCTCGCCTACGCTCTGATATCCAATGCATTTTGGACCGCGACCCGGCTGCGCGCAGCACCTGGGAGGTCCTGACCTGCTACCCCGGCCTGCACGCGGTCCTTTTGCACCGTCCGGCGCATTGGTTTTGGACGCATGGGTTTTTGTGGCTGGGGCGCTTTATCTCGCACCTGTCGCGGTTTTTTACCGGCATCGAAATCCATCCCGGCGCCAAAATCGGCGAGCGCGTATTTTTTGACCATGCCATGGGCACCGTCGTGGGCGAGACCGCCGAGATCGGCGACGGCTGCACGATTTACCAGGGTGTGACCTTGGGCGGCACCTCGCTCTACAAGGGCGCTAAGCGCCACCCCACCTTGGGCAAGGACGTGGTGGTCAGCGCCGGCGCCAAGGTGCTTGGCGGCTTTGAAGTGGGTGACGGCGCCAAGATCGGCAGCAATGCGGTGGTCATCAAGCCCGTGCCCGCCGGGGCGACGGCGGTGGGCATTCCGGCGCGCATCATCCAAAGCAAGGCCGGCGAGAGCGCCGATGTGGCCGGCTCGCAGCCCAAGTTCAGCGCCTACGGCATTACCCAAGAAGACGACCCGGTCAGCCAAGCGCTGCGTGGCCTGATCGATGGCGCTGCCAGCCAGGACCACCAGATTTCTTTGCTCTGGCAGGCCTTGGAAAAACTTTGCCAACAGCAGCAAATGCAAATGCCCGAGGGCGCTGCCCGCACCGATTGCTTTGAGGCCGAGCGCCTGAACCAGCTGGTCGGCAAATAAGGCCTCAGTCAGGCCGGGCGCTGCGCGCTCTTGGGCCGAAAGGCCTGGCAAACGCTGTCCACGGTTTGCAGGTAAGGCCCACCAATCAAATCAATGCAGTAGGGCACGGCCGCAAAAATGCCGGGCACCTGCACGGCGCCGCTGTCGTCCTTGAGCCCTTCCAGCGTTTGCGCAATGGATTTGGGTTGCCCCGGCAAATTGATGATCAGGCTTTGCGCCCGCACTACCGCCACCTGGCGCGACAAAATCGCCGTGGGCACAAAGTTCAGGCTAATTTGGCGCATTTGCTCGCCAAAGCCGGGCATCACCTTGTGCGCCACGGCCAGCGTGGCTTCGGGCGTGACATCGCGCAGCGCAGGGCCCGTGCCGCCGGTGGTCAGCACCAAGCAGCAACCGGCCTCGACCAAGGCGATCAGCGCTGCGCTGATGCCGGCTTCTTCATCAGGAATCAGGCGCTCTTCAAAGCTTATCGGGTTGTGCAGGGCGCTTTGCAGCCAGGTTTTGAGCGCGGGCAGCCCCAGGTCCTGGTACACGCCGGTGCTGGCCCGATCGCTGATGGACACAATCCCGATGCGTACCGGGTCAAAAACGGAGTGGCTCTGGCTCATACGTCGGTGGCGGGGTTGGTGGGCAGTGGGGCCTCGTCATCTTGGGCGTTGTCGCCGGCTAACTGGGCGCGCACCAGTTGAAAAATCTCGCGGTAGGCCCGCCCGTGGCGCGGTGCCAGGCCGGGTTTTTCGGGGACGGCATCTTTGCGCGCTTGGCGCACCAGGGCGCGCAGTTGCTGGCTGTCGGTGCGCGGGCTCAGGTTGATCCACTGGCCTAGCGCGTCGTCATCCGCTATCAGGCGGCTGCGCCATATCTCGGCCTGGTGCAGGGTTTCGGTCTCCAGGGCCGAGGGCGTGTGCTGGGCCACCAGGGCGGCGCGGATGGCATCGAGCACCGGTTCGTCCAACTTGCGCATCAGCTTGCCGATGAACTGCATTTGCCGCCGCTTGCCCTCGAAATTGCTGATGCGCTTGGCCTCGGCCACCGCTTCGACCAATTTGTCGGGCAGTTCCAGGCGGGTGAGCAGATCGGCGCGCAGGGTGAGCAAATCTTCGCCCAGTTTTTGCAGCTCGGTGCTTTCGCGCTTGAGGTCGGTGCGGGTGGCTTGGTCGGTGCCTTTGAGCTCGGCCTTGTATTCCAAGTCCAGCGCGCTGCCCTCCGCCACGAACTGACCTTTGACGAAATAGCCTTTTTTTAGTTTTCTAGACATAGCCAAGTATCATAGCTGCCGCATGAAGAACGCCAAACACTCCCCCCGCTCCCGCCATCCTTCGCCCTTGTCGGGCTTTGCTTACAGCCGCGAATTCTTTGAGTCCCGCGTTGACGCCAGCCTCAAAGCGGCCAAAAAACTCGGCGCCACCGACGCCGCTGCCGAAGTCTCCGAGGCCTGCGGCCTGTCCGTGTCGGTGCGCAACGGCGCCCTGGAAAACGTCGAGCGCAACCGCGACAAATCCTTGGGCGTGACGGTCTATGTGGGCCAGCGCCGGGGAAATGCCAGCACTTCCGACTTCTCGGACGCAGCCATCGCCCAAACCGTGCGCGCGGCCTACGACATTGCCCGCTTTACCGCGCAAGACCCGTTTGCCCGCCTGCCCGAGGACGCCGATGTCTGCCCACCCAAAGAGCGCACGCGCGATCTCGATTTATTCCACCCCTGGAGCATCGACAGTGAAGGCGCAGCCCAGATCGCCCTGGCCTGCGAGGCGGCGGCGCTCTCGGTGGACAAGCGCATCAGCAACAGCGAAGGGGCGGCGGTGTCGGCCCAGCAGTCGCATTTTTTCAGCGCCCACACCAACGGCTTTCGGGGCGGCTACGCCAGCTCCCGCCATTCGCTCTCGGTCTCGCCCATTGCCGGCAAAGGCAAAGACATGCAGCGCGACGGCTGGTACAGCTCGCAGCGCAAGGCCTCGGATTTGGCCTCGCCCGAGGCCGTGGGCCGCTACGCCGCCGAACGCGCCCTCAGCCGCCTGCGGGCCCGCAAAATCCCCACCACCGAATGCCCAGTGCTGTTTGAATCCCCCATGGCCGCCGGCCTGCTGGGGGCATTTGTGCAAGCCGTCAGCGGCGGCGCGCTCTACCGCAAGAGCACGTTTTTGCTCGACAGCCTGGGCAAGCGCGTGTTTCCGGCACATCTAGACATTTACGAGGACCCCTTCGTGCAAGGCGGCAAAGGCAGCTCGCCTTTTGACGACGAGGGCGTGCGCGTGCAGGCACGCCAGGTGGTCGAGCGCGGACGCGTGATGGGCTATTTCCTGAGCAGCTACACCGCCCGCAAGCTGGGCATGCGCACCACCGGCAACGCAGGCGGCTCGCACAATTTGGTGCTGCAGTCGCGCCACACCCGGCGCCATGATGATTTGCAGGCCATGATCGCCAAGCTCGGGCGCGGCCTCCTGGTGACTGAGCTGATGGGGCAGGGCGTGAACTACGTAACCGGCGACTACTCGCGCGGGGCCAGCGGTTTTTGGGTGGAAAACGGGCAAATTGCCTACCCAGTCCACGAAATCACCATTGCCGGCAATATGAAAGACATGTTCAAAGGCATCGAGGCCATTGGCGCCGACACCTACAACTACGGCGCCAAAACCGTCGGCTCCATCCTCATCAACCGCATGAAGGTAGCCGGCTCGTAAGCCGCACCGTCGGTCCGCGCCGAAAAGGCGCTTGGCGCCTTAAACGCGTTTAGCGGAATTAGCCAGCCAAGGTCGCCTTGACCGCCGCCGATACGGCCGACATCTCGGCTTTGCCAGCCAATTGCGCTTTGGCCAGGCCCATCACCTTACCCATGTCGCCCGGGCCGCTGGCACCCAATTCCGCGACGATGGCGCGCACCGCTACCAGCACCTCGTCGGCCGACATGCGCTGGGGCAAATAGGCTTGCAGCACCAGAATTTCGGCCGCTTCTTTGTCCGCCAGGTCCTGGCGGGCGGCTTTTTCGTAGGCGGCCACCGAGTCTTTGCGCTGTTTGATCAGCTTGTCGACCAGGGCCACGACGGCGGCGTCGTCCAACACCACGCGCTCGTCCACTTCTTTTTGCTTGCACGCGGCCAGCAGCAGGCGGATAGTGCCCAGGCGCTCGCTGTCTTTGGCGCGCATGGCGGTTTTCATGTCTTCGGTAATCTGGTCTTTAAGGGACATGCGCAAAGTCTCCGCAAACGGTCAGCACAATCAAAAAAAGCCCACCGAGGGTGCTCGGGCGGGCTTGGGTGAGGGCTGGCAGCACGTAAGCTGCCGGGCCCGGCAAGGCGGATTGTGGCGCATTGCCTACAGCGGCGAACCGCTGAATTCGGTCAGAACAGTTTCTTGGGCAACTGCATGCTGCGGATGCGCTTGTAGTTGCGCTTGACGGCAGCGGCTTTCTTGCGCTTACGAATCGCGGTGGGCTTTTCGTAGAACTCGCGGGCGCGCAAGTCGGTCAGCAGGCCCAGCTTTTCGATAGTGCGCTTAAAGCGGCGCAGGGCAACGTCAAAGGGTTCGTTTTCTTTTACACGGATCGTGGTCATTACGTAATGGTGTCCAAAAGGTGCCGACAAAACGCCTGGGGGAAGATCGGGCCGCCCGGGCGCTGTACAGCGAAATTCCCCGCGTAAACGATGATCAGGCAGCGGGGGATTGCCAGCAAAGCCTAGCATTATATCCAGCTTTATGGCGCCAGCGCCGCCGCACAGGCGTAGGCGCTGGCCCAGGCCCACTGAAAGTTGTAGCCGCCCAGCCAGCCGGTCACATCCACCACCTCGCCAATGAAATACAGGCCCGGCTGCTTCGATTCCATGCTCTGGCTGGACAAAGCGCTGGTCGCCACGCCCCCGGCGGTGACCTCGGCCTTGCGGTAGCCCTCGGTGCCGTCGGGCGCTATATCCCAGCGGGCCACGCGCTCGCCCAAGGCGGTCAGCACCTTGTCCGGCAGGTCGTTGATGCCGCGCTCCAGGCTGGCCGGCGGCAGGCCGCTGCCCGCCACCCAGGTGTCGGCCAGGCGGCTGGGCAGCACATCGGCCAGCACCGTGGCCAGGCGCTTGCGCGAGGCGGCGGCCTTGGCGCCCAGCAAATGGGCGGTGGCGTCCAGGCCGGGGCTCAGGTTCAGGCGGATGGGGCTGCCTTCGCGCCAGTAGCTAGAAATTTGCAGCACCCCCGGCCCGCTCAGGCCCCGGTGGGTGAATAGCAGGTCTTCGGCAAACTGCATCCCTGTTTTCTTGTCGCCCGTGGCAATCTGCACCGGCAGCGACAGCCCGGCCAGGGCCGCAAACGGCGCCCACACCTCGGGGCTGAAGGTGAGCGGCACCAGGGCAGGGCGGGTGGGCACCAGCGGCAGGCCAAACTGCTTGGCGATGCGGTAGCCAAAATC
>CANGNS010000007.1 GCA_947455465.1 Comamonadaceae bacterium
AGCTGCCTTCTTCGCAGGAGCTGCCTTCTTCGCAGGAGCTGCCTTCTTCGCAGGAGCTGCCTTCTTCGCAGGAGCTGCCTTCTTCGCAGGAGCTGCCTTCTTCGCAGGAGCTGCCTTCTTCGCAGGAGCTGCCTTCTTAGCGGGAGCTGCCTTCTTAGCGGGAGCTGCCTTCTTAGCGCTTGGTTTTTTTGCAGTTGCCATAACTATCTCCTTGATCAACAAACAAAGAGCACTTTTTGCCCATTTTTAGCAAAAAGAGATCCATGGCGTTGGGCGGGTTCCCAGCGACATGAATGGGGTGCACAAGGCGCAGCCATCGGCAATCGATAGAGGGTGTCCTTGTGGCATGGGGCGGGCTTGTCCCAAAAAATCAATCCCAGGAAAGCGCACCGCCCGACTGGTATTCGATGACACGGGTTTCGAAGAAATTACGCTCTTTCTTCAAATCGATCATTTCGCTCATCCAGGGGAATGGATTTTCCTCGTTGGGGAACAAGGCATCCAAGCCGATCTGGGTGGCACGGCGGTTGGCGATGTAGCGCAAATAGCCTTTGAACATGGATGCATTCATGCCCAAGACACCGCGCGGCATGGTGTCTTCGGCGTAACGGTATTCGAGTTCAACCGCTTGTTCAAACAAGGCTTTAATTTCCGCCTTGAATTCGGCGGTCCACAGGTGCGGGTTTTCGAGCTTCAGTTGATTAATCAAATCGATACCAAAGTTGCAATGCATCGACTCGTCACGCAAGATGTACTGGTACTGCTCGGCAGCGCCCGTCATCTTGTTCTGCCGGCCCAAAGCCAAAATCTGGGTAAAGCCGACGTAAAAGAACAGGCCTTCCATCAGGCAGGCGAACACGATCAGCGACTTGAGCAAAGTTTGGTCGGTCTCTGGCGTGCCGGTGTGAAAGTGCGGGTCCATGATCGCCTCGATGAAGGGAATCAGGAACTGGTCTTTGTCGCGGATCGATTTGACTTCGTTGTAGGCGCTGAAAATTTCGCCCTCGTCCAAGCCGAGCGACTCCACAATGTATTGGTAGGCGTGGGTGTGGATCGCCTCTTCAAAAGCCTGGCGCAGCAAAAACTGGCGGCATTCCGGCGCGGTGATGTGCCGGTAGGTGCCCAGCACGATGTTGTTGGCCGCCAAAGAATCAGCGGTCACGAAAAAGCCCAGGTTGCGTTTGATGATGCGACGCTCGTCTTCGGTCAAACCGTTGGGGTCTTTCCACAAGGCAATATCGCGGGTCATATTGACCTCTTGCGGCATCCAATGGTTGGCGCAGGTGGCGAGGTATTTTTCCCAGGCCCATTTGTACTTAAAGGGAACGAGCTGGTTCACATCGGTCTTGCCATTGATGATCCGCTTGTCCGAGGCGCGCACGCGGTGCGACGTGGCGGCACCCCCTGCGGTGGATGCAGCCGGTGCAACCGGCGCTGCAGCTACGCTGGGGGCGGCTGCCACAGAGACCGGGTTCAAGCCAGGCATCTGCTCCTCACGGGGCGCGTAAGCGCGTTGGGCAACCGGCTTTACATCTTCTTCCCAAGTCAACATAGTCAATTCCTGTTTTTCTAGATAAGACCCGCTTGCGCAACAGCGCCAGCGGGTCTGTTTGGATTACAAATTTAGGTGCGCAAAATATTCGCGCGCTTATTGGCAAGCCTCGCAGGTGGGATCGTCCACGCCGCAAAACTTGATGTCCGTAGCCGCATTGGCACTCAGGGCGATTTGCTGCTCCTGGGCCGCAGCGGCGGCGGCTGCGAGCAAAGAGCTCCCTGATGCACTCGTTGCCTGCGAGGAGGACACCGAATTCATGCGGCCCGAGCTGATGGTGGACTTCTCCGCATGTGTGGCCGACATCGTGCGCAGGTAGTAGGTGGTTTTGAGACCGCGAACCCAGGCCAGCTTGTAGGTGTCGTCCAGCTTCTTGCCCGAGGCGCCGGCCATATAGATATTGAGCGACTGCGCCTGGTCAATCCACTTTTGGCGCCGCGCAGCGGCTTCGACCAGCCAGCGGGTTTCCACCTCAAAAGCGGTCGCGTACAGCTGCTTGATCTCGTTGGGAACGCGGTCCATGGGGCTGAGGGAGCCATCGAAATGCTTGAGGTCCATGACCATCACATCGTCCCACAGGCCGATGCGCTTGAGGTCGCGCACCAGGTAGCTGTTGACCACCGTGAACTCGCCGGACAAATTGGACTTGACCGACAAGTTACCAAAGCAGGGCTCAATCGAGGCGTCCACGCCAATGATGTTAGAAATAGTCGCCGTCGGCGCAATGGCCACGCAATTGGAGTTGCGCATGCCGTCGGTGGCGATTTTGCGGCGCAAGGCATCCCAATCCATGGTCGAAGAGCGGTCCACCTCGACGTAACCACCACGCTCTTTGGCCAAGAGATCCAGGGTGTCGAAGGGCAAAATGCCGCGGTCCCACAAAGAGCCCTTGAAGCTGGAGTAGCTGCCGCGCTCCCGGGCTAATTCGGTAGACGCCCAGTAGGCGTAATAGCAAATCGCCTCCATGGACGTGTCGGCAAACTGCACGGCGGCGTCGCTGGCGTAGGGGATGCGCAGCTCGTACAAGCTGTCCTGGAAGGCCATCACGCCCAAGCCGACCGGGCGGTGGCGGACATTGGAGTCGCGCGCCTTCTTCACCGCGTAGTAATTGATGTCGATCACGTTATCGAGCATGCGCATCGCCGTGTTAATCGTGCGCTTGAGCTTGTCATGGTCGAGCGCGCCGTCTTTCAGGTGCTGCAACAAGTTGACCGAGCCCAAATTGCACACAGCCGTCTCGGTATCCGAGGTGTTGAGCGTGATTTCGGTGCACAAATTGCTTGAGTGCACAACGCCGGCGTGCTGCTGGGGCGAGCGCACATTGCAGGCATCCTTAAAGGTGATCCAGGGATGACCGGTTTCAAACAACATGGTCAGCATCTTGCGCCACAGATCGCCCGCCTCTACCGTGCGCGAGGGCTTGATTTCGCCGCGCGCTGCTTTTTGCTCGTAGGCCACGTAGGCGGTTTCAAAATCAATACCAAATTTGTCGTGCAGATCCGGGACGTTGGACGGGGAGAACAAGGTCCACTGGCCTTTTTCCATCACCCGGCGCATGAACAGGTCGGGAATCCAGTTAGCCGTGTTCATATCATGGGTACGGCGGCGGTCGTCGCCCGTGTTTTTACGCAGCTCCAGGAATTCTTCAATATCCAGGTGCCAGGTTTCCAGGTAGGTGCACACCGCACCTTTGCGTTTGCCGCCTTGGTTCACCGCAACAGCGGTGTCGTTGACCACCTTGAGGAAGGGCACCACGCCCTGCGACTCGCCATTGGTACCCTTGATGCGTGAGCCCAGTGCGCGCACGCGCGTCCAGTCATTGCCCAAACCGCCAGCAAACTTGGAGAGCAAAGCGTTTTCTTTGATCGACTCGTAAATGCCGTCCAAATCGTCCGGCACAGTCGTCAGGTAGCAAGAGGACAGCTGCGAGCGCAAAGTTCCGCTATTAAACAGTGTTGGCGTGCTGGACATGAAGTCAAACGACGACAGGACTTCGTAAAACTCGATGGCCCGCGCTTCGCGGTCGGTCTCGTTGAGGGACAAGCCCATGGCCACCCGCATAAAGAAAGCCTGGGGCAACTCAATGCGCGTCTTGCTTTCATGCAGGAAGTAGCGGTCATACAAGGTTTGCAGGCCCAGGTAATCAAACTTCAGATCACGCTCCGCTTTGAGGGCGGCGCCCAGGCGCTGCAAATCGAAATGCAGCAGTTTTTCGTCCAACAGCTCGAAATGAACGCCTTTTTTAATGAAATCGGGGAAATAGTCTTCATAGGCCTGCTGCATTCCAGCGGCGGGCACGTCGCGGCCTAGGACTTCGCGGGAAATCGTATGAAACAACAAGCGCGCGGTGGCGTAGGTGTAATCCGGGTCTTTTTCGATCAGGGTGCGCGCAGCCAGGATAGAGGCTTTGAAGACCTCATCGACCGGCACGCCGTCGTACAAGTTGCGCAGCGTCTCGGAAATAATGGGCTCGGCGCGTACTTCGCTGCCCAAGCCGGAGCAAGCCGTTTCGATGCGGCTGGTCAGCGCGTCCATATCCAAGGGCACCAATTGACCCGCGTCGGTGACATGCAGCTGGGGGAGCTTGGGCGCAGCCTGGGTTTGCTGCTTGGCGCGCTCTTGGGTGCGGCGCTCGCGGTAGAGCACATAGGCGCGTGCCACTTCGTGGTGGCCACCGCGCATCAGGCCCAACTCCACCTGGTCTTGCACGTCTTCAATATGGAAGGTGCCGCCGCCCGGGCGCGAACGCATCAGCGCGCGGATCACTTGCTGGGTCAGTGCGTCCACGGTTTCGCGCACGCTGGCCGAGGCTGCGCCTTGGGTGCCATGCACTGCCAGCGAGGCCTTCATGATGGCCACAGCAATCTTGTTCGGTTCAAAAGGAACAACGGCGCCGTTGCGGCGAATAATTTGGTAGCTGGTCAGCGGGCTGGGCGCTGATTCGCCGGTAAATGGCCCGATTGCGGGGCCGGGCATCACAGGCGTGGGAGAAAGGGTCGAGAGAGATTGCATGGTGTGCTTATGAGGTACGAAAAAATTCAACGAAGTCCGCTATAGAAATGCCAACGAGGCGGGAAGATGAGAATCTTCAGTCAGGCCTGTTGACACTATATCTGGTGTGCCTACGGTCTGCAAGCCACTACCAGTAGTGTACCGGCCCGAATTGGTGGAAATCCCATGTCGGCCAATCGTCACTTATTGAAAGGCCTGCGCGCGCTCACTTTTCAATGCGTGGAATGTGTGCCGCAAAGCCTTGACCGGCGGGCCATGCGCAGCAGAAATCCCGCCGTTTCCTAGCGGCCAGAGGATGGTGTGCGTCCGCACCCTCGAGAAATCATGCGGCCCAGGCCTCGGTACTTTTTTCGCCTACCGCATCCGCACCGTTTTGGGGCCTTGGAAAGTGCGCCACAAAATAAATAAATTTTTTATTTAAGGTGTGGAAATTTGCAACAAACGCGCAGTTGTTCTTATTTCAGACCATTCAAAGCCAGGCCCGGGGTCATTTTTCCGCCCGGGGGCGATGTCGCTGTGCGCCGCCAGGTAACGAATAGGGTAATGCGCCGCGATATCGGTCAGCAGTGTATTGAGTGTGGCGTATTGCGCCGCCTCAAAAATGCCGCCCTCCAAACCTTCCAGTTCGATGCCGATGGAGTCGTCATTGCAATTGTCACGGCCCCGGTAGGCAGACACACCGGCATGCCAGGCGCGGTCATCGCAACTAACGAACTGCCAGAGGCTGCCGTCGCGCCGAATATAAAAGTGACAAGACACCTCCAAACCGCGAATCGACTGGAAAAACGGGTGGGCATCCCAGTCCAGGCGGTTGGTAAACAGTGCTTGCACCTCGTCGCCACCAAATTGGCCGGGCGGCAGGCTGATCGAATGCACGACGACCAGATCAACCACCGCCGCTACGGGCCGCGGGCCAAAATTGGGGGAATCAAGCCGACTTGCCAGGGGGTACCAGCCACCCACCCAAGCCGCAGGGCTCGCGGGCCCGCCGTCCTCAGCCGCCATGGCTGCGTTGGTGTGCTGCACTGCAATAAAACCCCTGCCGCCCCGCCACCGCCTCGGGCTTGGCCAAGTGCACGCCGCAAAAAGCACAGACCACCATCTCGATGGGCTCGTCGGCGCGGGGGGCTTGCCGGTCGCTGCGCCTAGAGCGCGCTGTGCGCCACTGCCAGGCGATGAGCAAAGCCACGAGCAGAAGCAGCAAATACCTCATGCGCTGCGACCCAAAATCACCTCTAGGACAAAACGCGAGCCCACATAGGCTAAAAACAAGAAAACCGCACCGGTATACAAAACACCTACGGCGCGCCGGCCGCGCCAGCCAAAGCGGGCTCGTCCGAGCAGCAAAATGGCAAAAGTCAGCCAGGCCAGCATCGAAAACACGGTTTTATGGTCCCAGCGCCAAGCGTGGCCGCTGCCGTAGACCAGGTCGCCAAACCAATAACCCACCACCAGGGTGGCGCTCAGCAGCACAAAACCGGCCGCGACAAATCGGTAAGTGAGCCGCTCCAGTGTCAGCAGCGGCAGGCCGCTGTGGGTGTCAAAGCCCTGGCGCATGCGCACCTCGGCCCGGGTCATAAACCACGCGTGCACCACGGCCACGCCGAACAGCCCGTAACAAGAAATAGCCACTGCCAGGTGTACTGGCAGCCAAACCGAGGCCGTCAGGGGCAGCGCTTTGCCCGGAAACATCCAAGCCAGCACAACGGTGGCCGCGCCCACGGCGCTCAAGGCCCAGCGTGCCGGTAATTGGGGGAAAACATGGCTTTCCACCGCATAGCTGGTCGCAATCAGCCAGGCGGTGACCGACAGCGCGGGCGCGAAGCCAAAACGCACCGGTGCATCCATAAAGCTCAGCGCCAGCGTGGCGGCATGGGCCAGCCAGGCCACGCCCACCCAAACACGGGTCGCCACGGCGCCCAAATGGCGGGCGCGCAACGCCGGCCACAGATAGGCAAAAACCGCCACTCCACTTAAGAGCAGGCTCCAGGATGAGGCACTGTCTAAAATCATAGGCAGAGTTTAGCCCTTTGTCTGCAAGACGGCGTCCCCTGCCGCACACCCCCACACTGGACCCCTATGGCCTCCGCCCTCACCGACAAACTGTCCCGCCTGGTCAAAACCTTGCGCCGCCAGTCCCGTATCACCGAAGACAACATCAGCGACATGCTGCGCGAGGTGCGCATGGCCATGCTCGAGGCCGACGTCGCCCTGCCGGTGGTGCGCGACTTTGTTGCCCGCGTCAAAGAAAAGGCACTGGGCCAGGAAGTGCTGGGCTCTTTGCAACCGGGCCAGGTGCTGGTCTCCATCGTCAACCAGGAGCTGGCCGCCACCATGGGCCAGGGCGTGAGTGACATCAACCTGGCCGTGCAACCGCCCGCCGTGATCCTGATGGCCGGCTTGCAGGGCGCGGGCAAAACCACTACCACCGCCAAGCTGGCCAAGCACCTGATCGACAAGCGCAAAAAGAAAGTGCTGACCGTGTCGGGCGACGTGTACCGGCCCGCCGCCATCGAGCAGCTCAAGACCGTCACGGCGCAGGCCGGCGCCGAGTTTTTCCCCAGCAGCCCGGACCAGCGACCCGTGGACATTGCGCGCGCAGCGCTGGACTATGCCAAACGCCACTTCTTTGACGTGCTGCTGGTCGACACCGCCGGCCGCTTAGCCATTGACGAGGCTTTGATGGCCGAAATCAAAGCCCTGCACGCCGCCTTGCAACCAATTGAGACCTTGTTCGTGGTCGACGCCATGCAGGGCCAGGACGCGATCAATACCGCCAAGGCCTTCAAAGAAGCGCTGCCGCTGACCGGCATCATCCTGACCAAAATCGATGGCGATGCGCGCGGCGGTGCGGCCTTGTCGGTACGCCAGATAACGGGCGCGCCGATTAAATTTGCCGGCACGAGCGAGAAAATTGACGGTCTGGAGGTGTTTGACGCCGAGCGCCACGCCGGGCGGATTTTGGGCATGGGCGACATCGTCGCTTTGGTCGAACAAGTCACCGCCGGCGTGAATGTCGAGGCGGCGCAAAAACTGGCCGCCAAGGTCAAAAGCGGCGCTGGTTTTGACCTCAATGATTTTTTAGCCCAAATTCAGCAAATGAAACAAATGGGCGGCCTGTCCAGCCTGATGGACAAATTGCCCGCCGCCATGGCGGCCAAGGCAGGCCAACTTGATATGGACAAGGCCGAGAAAGACATTCGCCGCAAAGAAGGCATCATCCACAGCATGACGCCCTTGGAGCGGCGCAAACCCGATCTGATCAAGGCCACGCGCAAGCGGCGCATCGCCTCGGGCGCCGGCGTTCAGGTGCAGGAAGTCAACCGCATGCTCAAAGAGTTTGAGCAAATGCAGGACATGATGAAAAAAATGAGCGGTGGCGGCATGATGAAAATGATGAAGCGCCTGGGCGGCATGAAAGGCATGCCCAAAATGCCGTTTTAGGCACAGGCAAAGCGCTCAGTCCTGGGCAGTAACTTCGAGCTTTTGCACGTCCAGGCCCAAAGCAGCCAGGCGCAGCAGCAAATCGGCGTAGGCCTTGGGCTCCATGCGGGGGGTGCGCGACAAAATCCACAAAAACTGGCGGCTGGGCTCGCTCACCGCCACCCACTGGTAGTTGTCCTCGAGCACGACCACCCAGTAGTCGCCCCACACCGCAGGAATCAGCGACAACCAGGCCGGCGCAAAGCGCACCTGTAATTTGGGCGAGGTAGCCGACCCGATCTGGCGTGCCGCGCCAACGGCCTCGTCGATTTCGCCCGAGGCCGTTTTGCAGCGGTTGGTCACCTGCACGGTGCCGTCGCTGCGCAACACATAGTTAGCGCGGGTGTTGCTGATGCATTTTTTCTGGAACCAATTGGGAAATTTGGCAATCTCGTACCAGGTGCCCATGTAGCGCGGCACGTCCAGCGAAGCCACGGTGGGCAGCGGCTCAGCGGCGTGCAAAGCGCCAGCGCACGCCAGGAGTCCGGCCACCCACCAGGTTTTCAAGCTGCACATAGCCTCAGTCCTCCAGCACGACGGCCTCGCCGCGCAACGAGTAGGTGCGCGTTTCGGTAATTCGGACATCAATCAATTGACCGATCAGGCGCGCTGGGCCAGCAAAGTTGACCACCCGGTTGCATTCAGTGCGGCCCATCAGCTCGGTGCCGTCGCGCTTGGACGGCCCCTCGACCAGGATGCGCTGCACCGTGCCGAGCCGGCTTTCACTGATGCGGGCAATACTGGCGTTGATTTCGGCCTGCAAATGCTGCAAGCGTCCCAGCTTGACTTCGTGGGGCGTGTCATCGGCTAAATTGGCCGCCGGCGTACCCGGCCGCGGGCTGAAGATAAAGCTAAAGCTGTTGTCGAACTGCAAATCTTCAATCAGACGCATCATCTTGGCGAAATCGTCCTCGGTCTCGCCCGGAAAACCGACGATGAAATCACTGCTCAGCGCCAAGTCGGGCCGGATGGCGCGCAATTTACGCACCGTGCTTTTGTACTCCATGGCGGTATAGCCGCGCTTCATGGCCATCAGGATGCGGTCTGAGCCATGCTGCACCGGCAAGTGCAAATGGCTGACCAGCTTGGGCAGCTTGTCATACGCCGCGATCAATGCCGGCGTGAATTCATTGGGGTGGCTGGTGGTGTAGCGCAGACGCTCGATGCCGGGGATGTCGGCCACATATTCGAGCAAGGTGGCAAAGTCGGCCATCTCGCCGCTCTGGCCCATCGGGGCGCGGTAGGCGTTGACGTTCTGGCCCAGCAGCGTAATTTCTTTGACGCCCTGGTCGGCCAGTCCGGCCACCTCGACCAGCACATCCTCAAACGGGCGGTTAATCTCTTCGCCCCGGGTGTAGGGCACGACGCAGTAGCTGCAGTATTTGGAGCAGCCCTCCATCACGCTGACAAAAGCCGAAGCACCCTCGACCTTGGCCGGTGGCAAATGGTCAAATTTTTCGATCTCGGGAAAGCTGATATCCACCTGGGGGCGGTTTTGCACTTGCCGCTGGCGCAGCATGTCGGGCAGGCGGTGCAGGGTTTGCGGGCCAAACACCACGTCCACATAAGGCGCGCGGGCGATGATGCTCGCCCCTTCCTGGCTGGCCACGCATCCGCCCACACCAATTTGCGCACCTTTTTTCTTGCGCTGACGCGCCCGGCCCAGATCCGAGAAAACCTTTTCCTGGGCTTTCTCCCGTACCGAGCAGGTGTTGAACAAGATCAGGTCCGCCTCCTCGAGGACGGCGGTTTTTTCATAGCCTTCGGCGGCGCCTAAGACGTCGGCCATCTTGTCCGAGTCGTACTCGTTCATTTGGCAGCCGAAAGTTTTGATGAAGACTTTTTTGGACATGGTATTTCCAGCGGATCGTGGTGTTTTCCAGAGGCTGAGGGAGAAGAAAAAAGGGCACTGCCGTGCCCTTTTTCACCAATGTGGTGGTGATAGGTGGATTTGAACCACCGACATCAGCATTATGAATGCTGCGCTCTAACCAACTGAGCTATATCACCGAAGGCAAGGATTATAGCCAAACATCGCCCCCTGACCGGCGGACGCTGCCGTCGCCAGAGTAGGCCCGGACATGGCCCGCCCAGGAGCGCCGCGCCGTTGCCATACAAATTTGCAATATTTTCATATTCTTTTTGATATTGATTTAAAATTTGCCAATATCAACGCGACTGAAGTGAAGCCATGTGCCAAAAACATCCAAGTTTCGTGCCCGCCGCCCTCGGCGCCCTCCTCCTGAGCCATTGCCTGGCCAGTTACGGCCAAGCCGCCAACAGCACCGAAGAGACGCCCTCCAAGCTGCGCTTCTCGGGTTTTGCCACCATCGGTCTGGTCAGCAACAGCAACCCGGATGCGGGCGTGGTCTTTTCCGGGGCGCAAACCAAGCCGGCGTTCAAAGGCCTGTCCGCCGATTTGGACTCGGTTCTGGGGCTTCAACTGGATTACGCCTTGCTCGCCGATACCTCACTGACCGTCCAAGCCGTCGCACGCGCGGGCGAAGACCTGCAGCCCAGTGTGCGCATGGCCTACCTAGAACACCGGTTTGACACCGTCAATGCCCGCCTGGGGCGCATGCGCACCCCTTTGTTCCTGGATACCTATGCCGAAGAAATCGGTTACGCCAACCCCCTGATTCGCGGCCCCATTCCGCTGTACGGTGCGGCACCGTCACAAATCATCCACCTTGACGGGGCCAGTCTGCAGTGGCGCGTGCCCGGGGCTTTGGGGCCCGTGTTGCTAGAGGCTTATTACGGCAATGGCCGGTTTAAATATGCGTGGTTTTCTGCGTCGGCGGTTGAGCAGGCCAATGTGATTGTCGATGACATCACCGGCATTACCCTAAGTACTACATTGGGCAACACGACATTGCGCTTGGCGCGGACCAACCTAGGCTCTTATCGGGTGGATTCCAGTAATAACACCGAACTCAATAACGGCATCGCCGCTTTGAGCGCCGGACTGAACCGCGCCGCTGCCGCGTATGCCGCAGTGCCGGCGTTTGCGCAAAGTTTGACGGCCAAGGCGCGGGTGCTGGACAGTTTCTACGATGCTCTGCATGCGCCCCAGCAATACACCGGCCTGGGGTTTTCGAGTAATTTTGGTCCGCTCACGGTATTGGGCGACTGGGCTACCTGGAATCTCAATACCGAAATGCTGGGCAAGCTCAACGCCTGGCAACTCACCTTGACCTATGAAACCGCCCACGGCACACCCTATGTCTCAGTATCACAAAAAAACCGGACTTCCCCCCGAGGCGACACCAGCCAGGTGACGCCCACAGGCGTGCCGGGCATGGGCCAGCTCGATGCGGGCATCGCCGGTCTGCGCAGCGGTCTGGATCGTTTAGCGCTGTATACCGATGCATCCATGCAATCGTTCACCTTGGGCGCGCGCTGGGAACTGACCAACAATATGGCGCTCAAAGCGCAATACGACCTGCTCAGCACGCCCAGCCCCCAGCTCACCGGCGCCTTCAAGGTGCGAAACATACCGTTTGACAACAACGTAAATCTTATTTCGGTTGCGCTTGATGTGGTTTTTTAGACGCGCAAACCTGAGAAATATCGGCCTGGCCTGCCTCCTTGCCTACGTGATGGCGCCCAGCATGTCCGATTCCTCCAATAGCGATAGCAGCGCCATGGTAGTGGTGGGGCGGCGCGACCTGGAGGCGGACAAACTGAGTGTGGAGCAGGTTGCGCGCATTTACCTCAAGCAATTGACCTCGCTGCCGGCGGGCGCCGCCGTCGAACCGGTCGACTTGCGCGAAGGCACTGCCTTGTATGTGGAGTTTTACAGCCGGGTCACCGGCAAATCACCGACACAGGTGCGGGCTTACTGGGCGCGGCAGTCCTTTAGCGGCATGGGCATACCGCCGCGCCAGCTCGCCTCCAGCGCCGAGGCGATCAAGGCAGTGCTCAAAACACCCGGGGCGATTGCGTACATCCAGAAAAAAGATCTTGAGGACGGACTCAAGGTGCTGCTGGAACTCGGCAAATAGCGCCCGAAGGCTCACCCCATGAAATCGATACGACTAACTCTGATGGGACCGGCAGTTTGGTTGTCGCGCCGCATCAATTTGGCGTTGAAGTTTGGAATTGTGGGGGCATTAAGCGTACTGATCGGCATTTACATTGCGGTGCCGTTTTTTGAGCAATCCAACCGCAGTATCGCCCTGGTGGAACTGCAGGAAAAAGGGCTGCAAAGCGTATGCCAAGAAGTGCGCCTGGTCATCGAGATGGTGCTTTTGCGCAGCCGGGCACTCACCACGAGCGCGCCGTCGGCCATGAAAGGCGCCGCAGCATTGAACCCGCAAGTCGCGCGCATGGTGGCCCAGGTCCACGAAGAAGGTCGTATCAAGCTGGCGGACCGCATTGCCAAAGAATGGACCAACGTCCAAAAAATAGGCCCAGAAGAAGATAAAAGGCGGATATTTGCTGCCTACACGGCAGCCATCAATGCGCTGACGGCCGATATTCGCGAAAACGCCCGTGCGCATCGCTTCAATATCGACCCGGAGTTAGACGCCGCTTTTGACATGTTGAGCAACCGGCTACCGTCGGTGATCGACGTGCTTGAAAAGCAGCACGACGTGCTGACCATGGATGCCATGGATATGGCCACCTTTGCCTTGACGGGCCAGGTGGCCCTGGACGAGGCCTTACCCGCTTTACGCACTGGCGTCGGTCAACTCCAAACAGCGCTGCAAACCCTAGCGAGCGATGACGGTGCCGCAAGCGCCGAAGACGGGCAGGATCGGGCCAGCGCCCTAACCCACACCTTAGACCGGCTCATTCAAGGCCTCAATCACCAGCAAGAGGCGGTCGACCAGCTAGGCGCAACGCCCCGCCTCTCTGAAGACTTTGCGCCCCACCTGGAAAAACTGTACGCGCTGGCCCAAAGCAATGTCAGCGAAGCCAAGGCCTTGATCAAGCGAACCGAGGTCGACATCGGTGCCGTTCTTACACAGCGTAAAGAGGCCGCTGTCAGCATTCGTCAATGGTTGATTGGCGCGCTGCTGCTGGGCATTTTTGTCAATAGCTATTTATCTTATGGCTTTTACATCGGCGTTTTGAAATCGGTCAACGCGTTAACACGGGGTACCGCAGCTTTTTGTGCAGGTGATCATTCCGCACGGATTACCATTCACAGCAAGGATGAGTTGCTGGTTTTGGGCACCAATTTCAACACCATCGCCCAAGAGGTCGAGCGCCTGATGGGCATGATTCAAAGCCAAAATCAGGCGCGAGAGCGCGACCTCAAAGTGCTGGTGGATGCCCTGGAAACCAAAAATGAAGTGCTGTACGCGGTCAACGAGCGTGTGCACGAGGAACTGAACCTGGCACGCAGCGTCCAATTGGCCATATTGCCCCAGCAATTTCCTAAGGAGGCAAGCTGGTCGGTGCATGCCTGTATGCATCCAGCGCGCGAGTTGGGCGGCGATTTTTACGACTGCTTTGCGCTGCCCGACGGGCGCTACGGAATATTGGTGGCCGACGTATCGGGTAAAGGCGTGGGCGCTGCATTTTTTATGGCGGTCTCGCGGACGGTATTGCTCGATTCGGCGCTTGCGGTGCGCAGTCCAGCGCAAGTCCTGGCGCTGGCCAATGATCTCCTGTGCGCACGCAACCCCATGAACTTGTTTGTCACCGCCTGTTACGGGATTTTTGACCCGCGTGAAGGCACCGTGGTGTACGCCTGCGCTGGGCATTTGCCGCCCTTGGTGCGGCACCCCCAGGGCGAAGTGGAAACCCTGATCTCAACCAACGATATGGCGCTTGGCGTATTGCCCGAGATGCCTTACTCCGAACACTGCCTGGCGCTGGCCCCCGGCGACACCTTGCTGATGTACACCGACGGCATTACCGAGGCATTTTCCAACGATGGCAACGCCTTTGGCGACGCACGGCTCAAAGCCTGGCTCCGTGACAGCCATCCCTATCTCGGAACGCAGTGGATGGTTGACGATTTGGTACAAAACGTCGCCGATTTTGTGGACGGCGCTGAAGCCTCCGACGACCTGACATGTTTGTTTTTGCACCGCACCGGCTCGTCGGTCTAGTGTTTGCGACAACCTTGGTACGCATCCGACCTCGTTTTATTTCTGTATCTCTGGAGTACTGCCTATGAACACCACCACCGTGGAACCGGACGGAACCCAGCTTTTGCTGGACTATGTCATGCCTTCCCAAGTCCATATGTTCGACACCTTGGCCGATATCGTGGAATGCGCCATTACTGATCGCCCCGACATCGCGTTTTCGGCGACGATTTGCCTGGAAGAGCTGATCACCAACACCATCGAGCACGGTCTGCGCAATGCGCCTGACCACGCCATCCGGGTACGCATCCGGCGAGGGCCCGACGCCCTGGAGATCTCGGTCAAGGACGACGCGCCTGCATTTGATCCATTCCGGGATGCGCCTTTGCCCGACCTTGAGGCCGACGTGGAGACGCGCGCGGTGGGCGGCTTGGGTCTGCACATCGTGCGCACCCTGATGGACGAGGCCTGGGCCAGCTACGACGGCACGGGCAATCTGATCACTTTAAAGAAAAAACTCAGTTAAGCCGGGGGCGGCCATCGCCCGCCACTGCGCCGTTCAACTTGGAAAGAAAGCCTCTTCATGAACTTTGATTACACCTTGCAAACCATCGACGGTTTGAAACAGCTGCACCTTCGGGGTCGGCTGGACAGTGCCACCTCCATGGCGCTAGAGAAAACCATCAACACCCTGTTTGAATCCCAGCAGGACCGGGCGCTGATCGACTTTTCTGCGCTCAGCTACATCTCCAGCGCCGGTTTGCGCCTGATTTTGGTCGCCGCCAAACGCGCGCGCCAGTGCGGCGGGCGGCTGATTTTGTGCGGCCTCACACCCACGGTGCGGGAGGTTTTTGAGATCAGCGGTTTCCTCAAAATCATGGAAACTGCCGACTCCCAGCAAACCGCAGTGGCGCTCCTGCAAACCGCTTAGCGGTGGGTAAACACCGGTTTCCGCTTGTGCATGAAGGCGTCCATGCCTTCTTTTTGGTCGGCGGTGGCGAACAAAGCGTGGAACAGCCGCCGCTCAAAATGCACGCCGTCGGCGAGCCCGCTTTCAAACGCACGGTTTACCGCTTCCTTGGCGGCGCGCGTAGCCATTTGTGAAAAGCTGCAAATCGTCAAGGCAGCGCCCAGGGCCTCGTCCATCAGTTTGTCCAGTGGTACCACGCGGCTGACCAGACCGGCGCGCTCGGCCTCGGCGGCGTCCATCATGCGGGCGGTCAATGCCATATCCATGGCCTTGGCTTTGCCTACGGCGCGCGGAAGGCGCTGGGTGCCGCCCGCGCCAGGAATCACACCCAGCTTGATTTCGGGCTGGCCAAAGCGGGCGTTGTCGGCGGCGATGATGAAGTCGCACATCATGGCCAGTTCGCATCCGCCGCCCAGGGCAAAACCGCTGACAGCGGCGATCACGGGTTTACGGATGCTACGAATAGTTTCCCAGTTGCGGCTAATGTAGTCGCCCGCGTACACATCCGCAAAGCTGTAGCCAGCCATGGCGCCAATGTCGGCGCCGGCAGCAAAGGCTTTTTCGCTGCCGGTAATGACCATACAGCCAATGGCGGGGTCGGCATCAAAGGCCAGCAGTGCATGGCCGAGTTCGTCCATCAGTTGGTCGTTGAGCGCATTGAGCTGCTGGGGCCGGTTCAGGGTCAGAATCGCCACTTTGTCGGCTTCGATGCGGGTCGTAATCAGTTCGTAGTGCATAGTCATCTCTAGAAAATCAAAAACAGCCAAAAAACGGCCCGCTCAGGCACCGGGCCATTGCGCCGGTCCGCGCTCGCCGCACACCAGTCGCAGCGTACTGGCCGAGGCCGGCAGCTTGACTGGCAAACGCACAATACGTTGTTCACGCGCTACCAGGGCGACAAAGCGCTGTTGTGTGCCCAGTAGCACGCCCAGCTCGTCCAGTTTGGTAATGCGCCACGCTGAGTGGGCCCGTCCGGGCCCAGGCAGTTCTACGCCCAGCCATTCATCCCGGGCCATCAGGCCTGCCGCCATGGCAGGACTGCCCGACAGCACGGTTTTGATCTGCACGCCCGCTGGGCTATCCACGCTGCGAATACCCAGGCGCTCGGCCAAAGTGGCAGGTTCGTCTTGCAGCTCCAGGCCTTGGGCGCTCAGTAATTCGCGCAGGGGCAGGGGGCGGGTGCTGTGGACCCAGGCTTTGATCTCAGGCGCCCAGGAGCGGCCGGTTTGTTCCTGCAATACCGCCAGCAAATCGTCCTCGCGCATAGGGCCAGCCGCACAGCGCTGCCACAGGCCGCGCATCACCGCGTCCAGGGTGCTTTGGCCTTGCGCGCGCAAACGCAGGTCTAGGCACAGCGCGACCAGCGCGCCCTTGGTGTAGTAGCTGACGGTGGCGTTCGGCGTGTTTTCGTCCGGGCGGTAGTACTTGATCCAGGCGTCGCGGCTGGCTTGCGCCACCGACTGCACGCCCGCGCCGGGCGTCTGCAGCACCTGGTTGATGGTTTTGGTGAGCAGTTTGCAATACGTCGCGTCGTCGATCAGGCCGCTGCGGCGCAGAAGCAAATCGTCGTAATAGCTGGTAAAGCCTTCGAAAAACCAGAGCAAGTCGGTGTAGTTTTCTTGGCTGTAGTCATAGCGCGCAAACTCCGCGGGCCGCAGGCGCTTGACGTTCCAGGTATGGAAATACTCGTGGCTGATCAGGCCCAAGAGCGTGGTGTAGCCCTCGCCCGGCTGGGCTTGCCCTAGCCGCGGCAGGTCGCGCCGGGCGGCGATCAGCGCAGTGCTGTTGCGATGCTCCAGGCCGCCATAGCCTTCGGGCACGGCGTTCAGCATAAAAACATAGTGCGAAAACGGCACCTGGCGCGTCAGTGCTTTGGCCGATTGGCCCTCTTGGCCATGCCAAAAGCGGATCTGGGTTTCGCAAATGGTGCGCGTATCCGCCAGCAAGCGTTCTCCGTCAAAAGACGGCAAAGCGCCTGCAACTACCAGGCGGTGCGCAATGCCGCAGGCGACAAACTCGCCACTCCAAAACGCGCCCAGCTCAAAAGGGCAATCAGCCAGTTCGTCGTAATCCACAGCCTGGTAAGTGCCAAATCCACGTGCGTCGGTGCGTACCGGCGCCAAGCCGGTAGCCACTTGCCAGCCGCCCATGGCCGCGCTGGCGAGCACCTCGATGCCCTGTGGGCCATCGGTTTGCCCCGCTACGCGCAGGCACAAGCTGGTCGCGTTAAAGAAGCCGCGTACATCATCCAGCCAAGCCGTGCGCACCGAGTTGTCAAAGGCGTAGACCTGGTATTGCACTTGCAGCGCCTGCGCGCTGTCGCAGCGCACCTGCCAAGCGGCCTTGCCAGTTTGCGCCAGCGCAACACTGCGCCCGCCCTGGGTGGCACGCATTGCCTGCACATGCTTAGAGAACTCGCGCACCAAATAGCTGCCCGGAATCCACACCGGCAAAGCCAGGTCCTGCACGGCGGCGGGCTGGGCAATGGTCAGCGTGACCTGCCACAAATGCGCACTGTGGCTGAGCGCCTCGATACAAAAGTGCACCGGCGCTTGGACAGCACGGGCGCGGGTGGGCGATGTTTTTTTCATAGCAGTGCTTTGGCGAATTGCCAGCATTCAGGATTTGGCTGCCTGGGCCAGCAATTGCTCCACACGCTTGTTATCAATAGCGCCGGGCACGCGCGTGCTGTTGCTAAAGATCAGTGTGGGAGTTCCGGTAATTTTGTGCTTGCGACCCAGTTCGGCGTTGCGCACGACAGCCCCTGTGTCGCAACTGGCAGGTGCTGCGCTGGCGGCTTGCTCGCGCAGCATCCAGTCCAACCAGGCGGCGCCTCGGTCTTTGGCGCACCAAATGGCTTTGGACTTTTCCATGGAGTCAGCGCCCAGCACAGGGAACAAAAACATATAAATGGTCACGTTGTCCACTTTTTGCAAATCACGCTCAAAGCGTTTGCAATAGCCGCAGTTGGGGTCTTCAAACACCGCCAGTTTGCGCTCGCCTTTGCCGCGCACCACCACAAAAGCGTCTTTCAGGGGCAGCGCCTCAAACTTGATGGCGGTGAGCTTGTCCACCCGCTCTTCGGTCAGATTGCGCTTGCTGCGGGTGTCGATCAGATTGCCCTCTATCAGGTAGTTGGCCTGGGCGTCGGTGTAATAGATGTCCACGCCGTCCACACGCACTTCAAAAAGGCCGGGCAACTCGCTTTTGCGCACCTCGTCAATTCTCCCCATATCGGGCAGACGGGCTTGCAGGTTTTTGCGGATAAGGGCTTCGTCTGCCTGGGCCAAGCCGTTGGCGCCCAACGATAGCAGCAGGCACAGGCGCAGCAAAAAGGAATTCATGGCGTTGTACTTCAAAGTTCAGGCCCGCAGGCCCATGGCCCGTTGGGCAATCCAGTGTTTGAGGGGGCCGCTGTGGGAAAAGGCTGTGAGCCCCCAATTGCGCGCTGCTTGAATGGCCGGATGGGATTGCGAAAAAAGGTTTTGCAGGGCATCGCCTGCGCCACCCACCATGGCGACCGCGCTTTTGCGCGCACGGGCGTAGGTTTGTAAAAGGCGCGGGTCACCGACGCCGCGCCAGTAGGGCTTGGCTTCCAGCAAGGCCGACAGGCAGGCCACATCGCCCAAGCCCAGGTTCAGGCCTTGGCCGGCCAAAGGGTGTACCGCGTGGGCTGCGTCGCCGGCCAGCACCCAAGCGCCCTGGGCATTGGTGCCACACCATTGGCGCGCGGTCGCGCTCACCAGCGGCCAGACGGCGCGCTCGCTCATAAGCTCTAAAGCGCCCAGGCTGCTTTGGCTGGCCATCAGCAGCGCCGCACAAAAATCTTGCGCCGTGTCGGCCTGCAAGGCTTGCGCGCGCGCCGGCGGCAACGACCAGACCAGCGCGCAACTGTTGCCCTGCGGACCGTCCAGGGGCAGAAAAGCCAAGATATCGGGCTCGCCATCCGCCGAGGCGAACCACTGGCGCGCGGTTTGGCCATGGGGCTTTTCGCAACGCACCCGCGCCGCCAAAGCCCATTGGGGGTAAGCGTGGCTGTCGAAATCGACACCGAAGGCCGTGCGCGTGCTGCTGGCTTTGCCCTCGCATACCACCGTGAGCGCCGCCGGGGCCGGGGTGTCGCGCACTTCTATCAGGCTCTGGAAACCAACGGCCTGGGCCAGCAGGCCTTCAATTGTGGGCACATCCACAATCCAGTTGAGCGCCTCGGCGGCTTGTTCGGCAGCGTCAAATTGCAGCGCGCCGCCCGCGTCACCGCGCACCTGCATGGACAACACGGGCGTGGCGTGCATGGGGTCGGGCCAGCAACGCAGGCCCTGGAGCAGTTCGCGCGAGGCGCCATTGAGGGCGTAAGCGCGCACATCGCTGTGGCCGCTGGCCGCGGCGGTGCCGGGCGCCTGCACCAGCGCGACGCGCAGGCGGCGGGCCGCCAGTTGCAAAGCCAAAGCGCGCCCGACAATGCCGGCGCCGCGAATACACACGTCAAAAGGTCGTCCCATGCGGGTCATTGTAGGAGGGGCGGCCCCCGCAGCAGCCCCCTTTATTACAATGCGCGCTGCTCCGCCACCCCGGACGACACCCCTGCCCGCACCGCCCATGGCCGGCGCAGATCCCCCGAAACGAAGGACATCCCCATGAAATGCGGCATCGTAGGCCTGCCCAATGTCGGTAAATCGACCCTGTTTAACGCGCTGACCAAGGCCGGCATCGCGGCTGAAAACTACCCCTTTTGCACCATCGAGCCCAATGTAGGGGTGGTCGAGGTGCCCGACCTGCGCCTGGCGCAACTCTCCGAGATTGTTCAGCCCGAGCGCGTGGTGCCGGCGATTGTGGAGTTTGTCGACATCGCCGGCCTGGTTGCAGGAGCGAGCACCGGCGAGGGCTTGGGCAACAAATTTCTGGCCCATATCCGCGAGACCGACGCCACCATCAATGTGGTGCGCTGCTTTGAGGACGACAACGTGATCCACGTCGCCGGGCGAGTGGACCCGATTGCGGACATCGAAGTCATCCAAACCGAGCTGTGCCTGGCCGACCTGTCCAGCGTCGACAAAGCCTTGCACCGCGTGACCAAAACGGCGCGCTCGGGCGACAAAGAGTCCATCAAGCTGGTGGCCATCCTCGAAAAGTGCCAAGCTGCGCTCAACGAAGCCAAGCCGGTGCGCACCCTGGACTTCAGCAAAGAAGAGCTTCCACTGCTCAAACAGTTCTTCTTAATTACCGCCAAACCCGCCATGTTTGTGGCCAATGTGGCCGAAGATGGCTTTGAGAACAACCCCTTGTTAGAGCGCCTGCAAGCCTTTGCCGCTGCGCAGAACGCGCCGGTGGTGGCTATCAGCGCCAAACTGGAAGCCGAACTGAGCGAAATGGGCGACGAAGACCGCCTGCTGTTTTTGCAAGAGCTGGGCCAGACCGAGCCCGGCCTGAACCGCCTGATCCGCTCGGCCTACCGCCTTTTGGGTCTGCAAACTTATTTCACCGCCGGCGTCAAAGAAGTGCGCGCCTGGACGATTCATATCGGCGATACCGGCCCGCAAGCGGCCGGTGTCATCCACACCGACTTTGAAAAAGGCTATATCCGCGCCCAGACCATCGCCTTCGAGGACTTTATCCAATACCGTGGCGAGCAAGGGGCAAAGGATGCGGGCAAAATGCGCGCAGAAGGCAAGGAATACGTGGTCAAAGACGGCGACGTGATGAATTTCCTGTTCAGCTCCTAAGCCCGCCGCGCCCCGCACAACGCCCTCACCTGTTTACTGGAGAAAACCATGCCCGCATTGCTACCCCATATCGACCCGGACGGACTGCTGGAGTTCTCGGTTGTTTATACCGACCGCGCTTTGAACCATATGTCCCAGCGCTTTCAGGGCGTGATGCGCGACATCTCGCGCATGCTCAAGACGGTGTACGGCGCTAAATCGAGCGTGTTGGTGCCCGGCAGCGGTACGTTTGGCATGGAAGCGGTCGCGCGCCAATTTGCCACCGGCAAAAACGTGCTGGTCATCCGCAACGGCTGGTTCAGCTACCGCTGGACACAGATTTTTGACATGGGCAACATCCCCGCCCATGCCACGGTGCTCAAGGCCCGCCGCCTCAGCCAGGACAGCCAGGCCGCCTGGATTCCCTGCCCGATTGAAGAAGTAGTGGCCACCATCCTGGCCGAAAAACCGGCCGTCGTGTTCGCGCCCCACGTGGAAACTTCGGCCGGCATGATCTTGCCTGACGACTATTTGCGCGCCGTGTCAGACGCCGTGCACCAGGTGGGCGGCCTGTTTGTGCTGGACTGCATCGCCTCGGGCACCATCTGGGTGGACATGCAAGCGACCGGCGTGGACGTGCTGGTCACCGCGCCGCAAAAAGGCTGGAGCGGCTCGCCCTGCTGCGCCATGGTCATGCTCAGCGAGCGCGCACGCACCGCCATTGACAGCACGACCAGCAGCAGCTTTGCCTGCGACCTCAAAAAGTGGCTGCAAGTGATGGAGGCCTATGAAAACGGCACCCATATGTACCACACCACCATGCCCACTGACGCCATCACCCGTCTGCAAGAGGTGATGTTAGAGACCGAAAGCTATGGCTTTGAAAAAGTGCGTGCCGAACAATGGGATTTGGGCCGCAAAGTACGCGCCCTGATGGAAGGCCGGGGCATCCGCAGCGTCGCTGCAGCGGGCTTTCAGGCGCCGGGCGTGGTGGTCAGCTACACCACCGATGCCGCTTTGCACAGCAGCAAAGGCTTTTTGGCCCTGGGCCTGCAAACCGCCTCGGGCGTGCCACTGCAGTGCGACGAGCCGGCCGATTTCATGACCTTCCGTATTGGCCTCTTTGGTTTGGACAAGCTGCACCAGGCCGACCGCAGCGTGGCCCATCTGGCCGGTGCACTCGAAGCGCTCGGTTTTTCGGAACTTAAAGCGGCTTAAAGCTTTGCGTCTCGGCCCAGCGTGGCGGCTGGCAGCCGGCGCGGCTGCAATTGATGGCCGCTGCGGCCATGGCGTGGCGCAAGCTGGTCTGGGCATCGGCGGCGCCCGGGGCCAGCGCCCAGCCGGCAACACAATTGCCCCAAAAGGTATCGCCCGCCCCCACACTGTCAACCAGCGTAATGGCCGGCGCATCGCTCCAAGCGCTGCCGCTCTCGGTCTGTAAATAAGCGCCTTGTGCACCAAAGGTGAGCGCCAAGCGGCTGAGTGAGGCTGCCCCATGGGCGCGTACACGTGCCGCCAGCGCAGGCGCTGACTGCGCATCCACCCCGGAAAAACCCAGCACCTGCAAGTCCTCGTCACTGGCTTTGAGCCAATCGGCCAGGGGCAGCAAGCGCTGCACCGCTTGCACATAGGCATCCAGATCGGGCGCTACCGAAGGGCGCATATTCACATCCATGCTGATCGTCCAGCCCTGCGCCTTGGCCGCTTGCAGCAAGGCCTGCACTTTGTCGCTTTCGGGCGGAATCAAAAGCAAAGAGCCGGTGTGCAAAATGCCCGGCCCGTGCAGCTCGGCTTGCTGCGCCAGGGTGGCCAGGACGGCGTCCACGCGGTAGTCGCGGTCGGCCACGCCCTCGCGGTAAAAACTGTAGCTGGGATGGCCCTTGGCCATTTGCACAATGGCCAAGGACGTAGGCGCTGCGCTGCGCGGCGTGGGCATGCTAACGCCCTCGTCTTGCAACTGCGCGGCCAAGGACTGGCCAAAAGTATCGGTGGACAAGGGGTTGAGGTAGGCCACCTCGGCGCCACGCAAACGTGCAGCGCGCGCCATGTTGTAGGGGCTGCCGCCACGCACAGGCAGCAACTGACCGCCGGGCTGCATCAGGCAGTCCATCAAGGCCTCGCCCACCACGTAAATGCGCCGCGCGTGCGTCATAGCGTACCAGCCCCGTTTATTTTTTAAGCAAGTGTTTGCGCCGGATCACGTCGATCCAGACCGCCACAATCACCACGGCGCCGATCGCCATCATTTGCTTGAACTGCGAGATTTCCATCAGGTTCATGCCGTTGCGGATCATGGTGATCAGCACCGCGCCCAGCAAACTGCCCCAAATACTGCCGCGCCCGCCAAACAAAGAGGTACCGCCCAAAATCACCGCCGCGATGGCGTCGAGCTCAAACATCTGGGCCATCTTGCCGCTGCTCGAGTCCATGCGCGCCATCAGCACCAGCGCGCCCAAGGCACAGCTCAGGCCTGAGACCACATACACGCCCAGCTTGTACCAACGGATATTGATACCCACCTGGCGCGCGCCCATTTCGTTGGAGCCCATGGCGTACACATAGCGACCCATCTTGGTGCTCGAGAGCACAAAAGCCATCAGCACGTAGTACACGCCGGTCAGCACCGTGGGCATGGGAATGCCGAAGATTTCGCCGTAGCCGATAAAAGGAAAAGGGTCTGGCAGGCCGGCATTGTCAAAGCCGCCCGTCAGGTCAAAAGCCAAGCCGCGCCACAGCGTCAGCCCGCCCAAAGTCACGATAAAGGCCGGAATGCCCACAAAAGCCACCAAGTAGCCATTGAACAAGCCCACCGCCGCGCCAATGCCCAGGGCCACGGCCACCGCCAAGAGTGGCGAGACGCCCAGCTTGACCATCATGTAACCGGCCACTGCACCGGCCAAAGCGGTGAGCGCACCCACCGCCAGATCGACGCCGCCCGTCAGAATGACAAAGGTTTGCCCACCCGCCAACAAGGCAATGACCGAAGCCTGCACCAAAATGTTGGACAAATTGCCCGTCGTGAAAAAGTAGGGCGAGGCCGCACTGAGCAGGCCGGCCAGCACCAGCACTGCGACCAGCGCGCCATACCATTCCTGGCGGGTGAGCTGTTTCATGGCTTATTTGGCTTTCATGAACTGGCCAACGCCCGAGTCTTTGGCGAAAGCGTCCACATTGGAAGGCAGCACCAGGAAAGAACCGGTGTCGATGCGCGCCTCGACCTTTTTGCCTTGGGCTGCGGCGATGGCCGTTTCCACGCCGACTTGGCCGATTTTGGCCAGCATCTGCGCGGCATTGGCTTGCTGCCAGCCTTGTTTCATCATGTCCAGGCCGCCGGGCGAACCGTCAAAGCCGGCGATTTTGATGTCGCCCGGCTTTTTGCCCGCCGCCATCAGCGCCGCTTTGGCCCCGAGCGCGCCGCCGTCCCAGGCGCAGGCAATCACTTTGGCGCCGGCATTGGCGCGCAGAGCCGCTTCCACGCCGTTTTGGGCCATGGTTTGGTCCCAGGTGGTGGGCACTTCAACGATCTTGACGTTTTTACGCACGGCGTTGAGTGCGTCCACAAAACCTTTTTTGCGCTCCTGGCCGGTGCTTTGGCCTTGGTCGCCGGTCACATAAATCACGGTGTCGCCGTCTTTGATTTGTTCGGCCGCCCATTTGCCTTGCACATTGGCCGCTTTGATGTTGTCCGTGGCCACGTAGGAGCTGATCTTGGCGCCGCTGATGCCAGTGTCCACCGCGACCACGGCAATGCCGGCAGCCAGTGCTTTGTTAATGGCAGGCGCAATGCCAGCGGAGTCGACGGGTGCGATGGCGATGGCGTTGACCTTGCGGGTAATCATGTCCTCGACGATGGCCAGTTGCTTGGACAGCTCGCCTTTTTCAGCGGCCAGTTCGATGAACTTGACGCCAGCGGCGGTGCCCGCTTTCTTGGCCCCGCCGTTGATCAGGGTCCAGCCTTCGTTGGTATTGCCATTGGTGATGTAGGCCACGGTGACGTCGGCCGCCTGGGCCAGACCACACAGCGAAGTCACTGCCACGGCCAAGGCCAGGCGGGCGAAAGTACGTTTTTGCATCATGAGCGCGTCTCCGAAAAATTATCAGTAAAAAGGGGGGAATCCGGGTTTCAGCGGCCCACGGTGCATGCCCGCAGACTGACTGAAGCGCAATTACACCGCAAAATCCGACTAAATAAACCTAGTAGTTTTACTAATACCAATCGCCAGCCCCATCTGGCATGCTCGCCCGGATACCACCAGAGACCACCGCCATGACATCCTCGACCCCTGTGCTGCACATACGCGGCTTAACGCGCCACTACGGCGGCGTGCAAGCGCTCACCGACGCCCATTTCTCTCTCGCCCCGGGCGAGCATGCCGCCATCGTGGGCGACAACGGGGCGGGCAAAAGCACGTTTGTGCGCCTGATTACCGGCGTGGAGCAGCCCGGTGCGGGCGACATCGTCCTGGACGGGCAGGCTGTGCACTTCGCCTCACCGCTCAATGCGCGTGAGCAAGGCATCGAGACCGTGTACCAAACCCTGGCCTTGGCCGAAGACCTGGATGTGCCGGCCAACATCTTTTTGGGCCGCGAGATCACCCGCTTTAATCTGGGGCCGCTGTCGGTGCTCAACCACCAGGCTATGCGCGCGCAGTCGGCGCAGATGCTGGCCACCACCGGCGTGCGCATCCAAGACATGTCCGAGACGCTGCGCGGCATGTCCGGCGGTCAGCGTCAGTGCGTGGCCATCGCGCGCGCAGCCGGTTTTGCCAAGAAACTCATCATCCTGGACGAGCCCACTGCCGCCTTGGGCGTGCAAGAGACAGCGCGGGTGGAAGACATCATCCGCGGCCTCAAGGCGCGCGGCGTGCCGCTCATCATCATCAGCCACAACCTGCGCCAGGTGTTTGACCTGGTCGACCGCATCTGGGTGTTTCGCCAAGGGCGCATTATTTGCAGCCGGCTTACGCGCCAAACCACGCCGCAGGAAATCGTGGGCCTGATTACCGGCGCCATCGACCCCGCCGCCCTGCCCGCCGAGGTGGCCGCATGCTGATCGGCATCGACCCCTTGCTCACGCCCGAGCTGCTCATGCACCTGTGCGCCATGGGCCATGGTGAATGGGTGGCGGTGGTGGACGCCAACTTCACCGCCGACCTGCTGGCCAAGGGCCGCCCGGTGGTGCGCCTGCCCGGCCACAGCCTGGAGCGCGTCAGCCAGGCCGTGCTCTCGGTGTTTCCGCTGGCCAGCGACGTGGCCCAGCCGGCCGCCTACATGCAGGTCTGCCACAGCCCGGCGGGCCACCGCACGGCCGCGCAAGCGGCGGTGCTGCGCCTGGTGCAGGCACGCATACCGCGCCCCGAGCCGGTCCAGGCCATCGAGCGCTTTGCCTTTTACGACAGAATCAAAGCTGCCAGCCTGATTGTGCAAAGCGGCGAAGTCACCGCTTACGGCAATGCCCTGTTCTGCAAAGGCGTAATCCTCCCCGAATGACCTAATGCTGACCGACGACGCCCCCACCGCCAGCGCCACCCCTACTGCCGCAGAGCCCAGCGGCAGCGCCGATCCGCGCCGCATGCGCGGCTCCAACCATGTGGGCATGCGCCAGTTCAACGAGCGCATCGTGCTGCAGGCAGTGCGCCACCACGGCGCCCTGCCCAAGGCCGAGTTGGCGCGCATTACGCACCTGTCGAGCCAAACCGTGGCCATCATCGTCGGGCGCTTGCTCGAGGACGGTTTGCTGTGCAAGCAAGACCGGGTGCGCGGCAAGATCGGCCAGCCCTCGGTGCCGCTGGCGCTCCATCCGCAGGGCGCGTTCAGCATCGGCATCCAGGTCGGGCGGCGCAGCCTGCAAATCGTGGTGGCCGACTTTTGCGGCCAGGTGGTGCAGCGCATCGACACCCGCTACGCACACCCCGACCCGACCCAGGTGCTGCCCGCCATCGCACAAGGCCTGGCCCACCTCGAGACAGCGCTGGGCGCGCACTGGGCGCGCGTGGTCGGCATCGGCCTGACCGCACCCTTGTTTTTGCACCAATGGGCCGAGGTGCTGGGCGGCCAGGCAGCCCAGGCGCTGGCGCGCTGGGAGCAGGTGGACCTGCAAGCGCAAGTGCAGGCGCTTACGCCCTTGCCGGTGGCCTTTGCCAAAGACACTACCGCCGCCTGCGTGGCCGAGCTGCTGCAAGGCCACGGCCAGACGCTAGGCAGTTTTTTGTATGTCTTTGTAGGCACTTTTGTCGGCGGCGCGCTGGTGCTGGCCGGGCACATCATGGGGGGCGAGCGCGGTAATGCCGGTGCCATCGGCTCTCTGCCCATGGGCCTGGCGGGCGAAGGCCGACCCGCCCAACTGCTGCAAAGCGCCTCGGGCTGGCAGCTCGAACAAGCCCTGTTGGCCGATGGCCACGACCCCTTGCTGCTGCAAGACGATGCCATCATGGGCGCCCCGTTGGCCCGCTACACCACGCCCTGGCTGGCCCAAAGCGCCAGCGCCCTGGCCATGACGGTGACCAGCGCCGCCGCGCTTTTGGACCTGGACGCCGTAGTCATCGACGGCGCGCTGGCGCCCACCCTGATGCATGCGCTGCTGGCGCAAACCCAGGCGGGCCTGGCGCACTACGCTTTTGACGGTATGCACCAGCCCCAGCTGCTGCAGGGCCAGGTGGGCGCGCATGCGCGCGCGCTCGGGGGTGCTTTGCTGCCGCTGCACAGCCAGTTTTTCCCGGATAAAGACATTTTTCTCAAGCGCGACAAGGTATGAAACTCTTCGTCGATTCGGCCCGGGCGCAAGACTGGCAACTGCCGCCTGGTTGCCCACGCATTGCCGGGGCCACCACCAACCCAACACTGGTGCGCCGCGCCGGTTTGGATGTCAGCCTACCAAGCTACCAAGGCTTGCTCGATGCCGCTGCAAAGGCCGGTCTGGGCGCGCTGATGCTGCAACTGCCCCGGCCCGATCTGCACGAGGCCAAGGCCTGGATGGACGCCTTGCAAAACCAGGCCCACCGCCTGGGCGCGCACGCGCCAGCACTGACCATCAAGCTGCCTTGCCACCCCGACTGGGCGGCGCTGATGCAGGCCGTACGCGCACGCGGCTTGCCGCTATTGGTCACCGGCGTGGCCAACCCGGTGCAGCTGCTTTGGGCGCAGCAGCAAGGTGCGCACTATGTCGCGCCCTACCTGGGCCGTCTGCAGGCCGACGGCCGCGACGTCTGGGCCCTGGTGCGCGCCTGCGTCGCGCTGCAAGCCCAAGGCACCGATTTACTCGCCGCCAGCATCGCCTCGGCCGAGGTGCTGACCGGCCTGATCGCCGCAGGTGCCGCCGCCGCCACCCTCAAGTCCGAGCTGCTGGCCAGCCTGGCCCACGACCCGCTCACCGACGCAGCCATGGCGCAGTTTGCGCAAGATTCGGAGACTAGGCCGTGAACCCCTCCACCCCCGCATCGGTATGCATCGACGAACGCATCGCGCAACTGGCCGATTGGCGGGGTGAACTGCTGGGGCGTTTGCGCGCCGTGGTCACCAACGCGGATCCGTGTGTCGTCGAGGAATGGAAATGGAACGTGCCGGTGTGGTCCTGCCAGGGCATTATTTGTACCGGCGAGACCTATAAAAAGGCGGTCAAGCTGACCTTTGCCAAAGGCGCCGCACTGCCCGACCCCCAGCGCCTGTTTAACGCCAGCTTGGAAGGCAACACGCGCCGCGCGATCGATTTTGCCGAGGGCGCCGCCGTGGATACCGCAGCGCTGGTCGATTTGATTCGGGCCGCCATCGCCCACAACCAGGCGGGCGCCAGCCGCAAGCGCAAGGTCTGAGGCGCGGCCCGCGCTCACCGGGGCGCCATCAACACCGTGCGCAGCACCATGTCCACAATCAGCGCCTCGGCGGCGGCAAAGTCGTCGTCGCCGAGTTCTTTTTTGCCCAGCACCAGGCTGATCTGGCTGCTCCAGTCGGCGTACACCTGGGTGGAGGCCCAGAGCAACACCATCAGGTGGCGTCCGTCCACCTGGCGGCACAGTCCGCGCTCGGCCCAGCGGTTGAAGATGGCCACATCGGCCTGCAAGGCCGGAATCACCCGCTCGGCAATTTCGGCGGCAAAAATCGGCGCCCCGGAAATCACCTCGTTGGCATAGACACGCGAATCGTCGGGGTGCTCGCGCGAGAAGCGCAGCTTGCCGGCGATGTATTCGCGGATGGCCTGCTCCGGGTCGTCCGGGCGCTGGCTCAGGGCGTCCATGTAGGAGAGCCACACGTCGAGCACGCCGTGCAGCACGCGGCGGTACAACTCCTCTTTGCTCGGGAAGTAATACAAGAGGTTTTGCTTGGACGCGCCCACGGCCTTGGCAATATGGTCTAGCGAAACGCCGCCGTAGCCGCGCTGGGCGAACAGCCGCTTAGCCGCGTTCAGGATGTCCTGCTCGAGCTTTTCACGCGCTACGCTGACTTTGACCGATCGCATGGCCGGATTGTTCCATCATTGGTACGCCTCTTGCTAGGAATATCGCTAGGGTTTTTACCAATTGGTAAAACAAATTTTGCTCGCTTAAATGCACTTAGCTGCGCCCGCTGTGCGCCCCATGGCGCAAGGCGGCTGCGGCTTTGGATGGAAACCCTGTAACTGGAAGCGCCCCTATGCACACCGACACGTCCACCCCCGGCATCGCTGCCGGCCGCCTCTCGCCCACCGAGTACGCCCAGCAATTTTGCGACGCGCACCCGCCCATGAATCTGGCGCAAGCGCGTGTGGAGGCCGAGCGCTGCTACTACTGTTACGACGCGCCCTGCCAGACCGCCTGCCCCACGGGCATTGATGTGCCCAGCTTTATCCAGCGCATTGCCGACGGCAATCTGCGCGGCGCAGCGCACACCATTCTTGAGGCCAACCCGCTGGGCGGCATGTGCGCCCGCGTCTGCCCCACCGAAGTACTGTGCGAGCAAGCCTGCGTGCGCAACACCCAAGAGGACAAGCCAGTGGAGATTGGCCTCTTGCAGCGCTATGCCACCGACCACCTGATGGCCCACCCCGGCAAGCCCTTGTTCACCCGCGCCGCCAGTACAAGCAAGCGCGTCGCCGTGGTCGGCGCCGGGCCAGCCGGCCTGGCCTGCGCGCACGGCCTGGCGCGCCACGGGCACGACGTAGTGCTGATGGACGCCCAGCCCAAACTCGGCGGACTGAACGAATATGGCCTGGCCAGCTACAAAACTGTGGACGACTTCGCCCAAAAAGAGGTGCAATGGCTGCTCTCGATTGGCGGCATTTCCGTGCGCCACGGCACCGCTTTGGGGCGCGACGTGCACCTCGATGGGCTGACCGCCGAATTTGACGCCGTATTTTTGGGCCTGGGCCTGGCGGGGGTCAACAGCATAGGCATTGCCGAGCCGCAGGCCAGCGGATTGCGCAATGCGGTGGACTTTATTGCGCAGTTGCGCCAAGCCAAAGACCTGGCGCAGGTGCCGGTAGGTCGGCGCGTGGTGGTGATTGGCGGCGGCATGACGGCCGTGGACGCGGCGGTGCAGTCGCACAAGCTGGGGGCACAAAGCGTCACCATGGTCTACCGCCGGGGCAGCGCCGAGATGGGCGCATCCAGCCACGAACAAGCCTGGGCGCTGGAAAACGGCGTGCACATCGAACACTGGGCCAGCCCGGTGCAGGTGCTCACAGAGAACGGACAGGTCTGCGGCGTGGAGTTTGAGCGCACGCAGATGGTGGGCGGCAAACTGCAAGGCGGGGGCGAGCGTTTTGTGGTGGCCGCCGATATGGTGCTCAAAGCCATCGGCCAAACCATGGTGGCCCAGCCCCTGGGCAGCGCGCTTGAATTGCAATCAGGGCGCATACGCACCGACGCCCACGGCCAGACCTCGCACGCCAAAGTCTGGGCCGGTGGCGACTGCCGCGCCGGTGGGCGCGACTTGACGGTCGAGGCCGTGGAGCACGGCAAAGTTGCCGCGCGCGCCATCCATGCCACCCTGCTAGCCGCCTAAAGCGCCCCAGCACCCCGAACCCGGAGAACACACCATGGCCGATCTGAGCACCGTATTTGCAGGCATCCGCAGCCCCAACCCTTTTTGGCTGGCCTCTGCGCCGCCCACCGACAAAGCCTATAACGTCAACCGCGCTTTTGAGGCTGGTTGGGGCGGCGTGGTCTGGAAAACTTTGGGCGAGGACGGCCCGCCCATCGTCAACGTCAGCGGCCCGCGTTACGGCGCGCTGCACACCCCCGACCGGCGCCTGATAGGCCTGAACAATATCGAGCTCATTACCGACCGTGACCTGCACCTGAACCTGCGCGAAATCAAAGAGGTCAAGCGCAACTGGCCGGACCGCGCCATGGTCGTGTCCCTCATGGTGCCCTGCGAAGAGCAGGCCTGGAAATCTATCTTGCCGCTGGTGGAAGACACCGGCGCCGACGGGGTGGAGCTGAACTTCGGCTGCCCGCATGGCATGAGCGAGCGCGGCATGGGCGCAGCCGTGGGCCAGGTGCCCGAGTACATCGAAATGGTCACCGCCTGGTGCAAGCAGTACAGCAAGCTGCCAGTGATCGTCAAGCTCACGCCCAATATCACCGACATCCGCCACCCGGCGCGCGCCGCGAAAAAAGGCGGGGCCGATGCGGTCTCGCTCATCAACACCATCAACTCCATCATGGGCGTGGACCCGGACAGCCTGACCATGAGCCCGTCCACCGGCGGCATGGGCTCGCACGGCGGCTACTGCGGCCCGGCGGTCAAACCTATTTCGCTGAATATGGTGGCCGAAATCGCCCGCGACAAGGAAACTGCCGGCCTGCCCATCAGCGGCATCGGCGGCGTAGGCACCTGGCGCGACGCGCTGGACTACCTGGCCCTGGGCGCGGGCAATGTGCAGGTGTGCACCGCCGCCATGGTGCATGGCTTCAAAATCGTGCAAGAGATGCAAAGCGGCCTGTCCAACTACATGGACGACAAAGGCTTTAGCAGCGTCTCCGACATCGTGGGCAAAGCCCTGCCCACCGTCTCGGCCTGGCAGTTCCTGAACCTGCAGCACATCACCAAAGCCGTCATTAACCAAGACAGCTGCATCCAGTGCGGGCGCTGCCACATCGCGTGCGAAGACACCTCGCACCAAGCGATTACCGCCAGCAAAGACGGCAAGCGCTACTTCGAGGTCAAGGAAGAAGAATGCGTGGGCTGCAATCTGTGCGTGATCGCCTGCCCGGTGCCCGAATGCATCACCTTGCGCGACCTGGCACCCGGCGAAACCGACTTGCGCACCGGCACCGTGGTAACCGGCCAGCATGGCGACTGGACCACCCACCCCAACAACCCCATGCGCGCTGCGGCTTAGTCCACAATGGCAGGCAGCACCGGCTAAACCCTTTTTCAAAACCCCAACCCCCGTTGAAGGACATTTGTTATGAGCTCACTGCATATCCGTGGCGGCACCGTCGTCAATGCCGACCGCCAATTCCGCGCCGATGTCATCACCCAGGACGGCAAGATCGTGGCCGTCGGTGAAAGCCTGCCCACCCCGGCCGGCGCCACGGTGGTGGACGCTGGCGGCCAATACATCATGCCCGGCGGCATCGACCCGCATACCCATATGCAGCTGCCGTTTATGGGCACGACCACCATGGACGACTTCTTCACCGGCACCGCCGCAGGCATGGCCGGGGGCAACACCACCATCATCGACTTCGTCATCCCCGACCCGCAGGAAAACATCCTCGAAGCCTACAAAAAATGGCGCGGCTGGGCCGAAAAAGCCGCAGGCGACTACAGCTTTCATGTGGCCATCACCTGGTGGAGCGAACAAGTGCGCAAAGACATGGGCACCTTGGTCAACGAAGAAGGCGTCAACAGCTTCAAGCACTTCATGGCCTACAAAAACGCCATCATGTGCGACGACGAAACCCTGGTGAACAGCTTCAAACGCAGCCTGGAACTAGGCGCCATGCCCACGGTGCATGCCGAGAACGGCGAACTGGTCTATCTGCTACAACAAACCGTGGCCGACATGGGCATCATGGGCCCCGAAGGCCACCCGCTTTCGCGCCCGCCCATGGTCGAAGGAGAAGCGGCCAACCGCGCGATCGCGATTGCCGATGTGCTCAATGTGCCTATCTACGTCGTACACGTTTCGTGCATCGAAGCGGCCGAAGCCATCGCCCGCGCCCGCGCACGCGGACAGCGTGTGTACGGCGAAGTGCTGGCCGGCCATTTGGTAATTGATGACAGCGTCTACCGCGACCCGGACTTTGCCACCGCCGCCGGCTACGTCATGAGCCCCCCCTTCCGCCCCAAAGGCAACCAAGAGTTTCTGTGGCGCGGCCTGCAATCGGGCAACCTGCACACCACCGCCACTGACCACTGCACTTTTTGCGCAGCGCAAAAGGCTGCTGGCAAAGACAACTTCGCCAAGATCCCCAACGGCTGCGGCGGCGTCGAAGAGCGACTGGCCGTCATCTGGGACGCGGGCGTCAATACCGGACGCCTGACGCCTTCCGAGTTCGTGGCCATCACCTCGGCGAACACCGCCAAGCTGTTCAACATCTACCCACAAAAAGGCAGCGTCTCGGTAGGTGCCGATGCCGACCTGGTGGTCTGGGACCCACAAGGCAGCAAAACCTTGTCCGCCAAAACCCAGTTCAGCAAAGGCGACTTCAACATCTTTGAAGGCCGCACAGTGCGTGGTATTCCTAGCCATACCGTGAGCCAGGGCAAGCTGGTGTTTGTGCAGGGCGATTTGCGGGCAGAGCGGGGAGTGGGGCGGTATATCAAACGCCCGGCGTTTAATGCGAACTTTGCGCCTATGGCTTTGCGGGCTGAGGCTTTGAAGCCTACAGCGGTAGAGCGGTAAAGGTTTTTTTACCTGCGGCGCTATATGTACGTATTTATTGGCCCTGGCGGGGCTGGGTTGTGTTCCCCGCTTATTTATCCCCCGCTTCCCCCCCGCCCCTTCACCCCGGCTGGGGTGAAGGGGAGCCTGAACAGCCAATTTGGTTGCTTTGCGCCGGATACGGGTGTTGGTGCGGGAGGCTGCGGTGCGGGTTTGTTGGCCCAGATTAGTAAACGCTGCGGTCGTAGTCAACGGATTGATGATTGGCGCGGCTGCGCCAGCACCGCGCGCAGCATGCCTGCAAGCGTGTGCAATGTGAGCGCAGCGAACGAGCACACGCGGACTCCCCAGGCCATAGGCCGTGCTGAGCAACGCAGCGGCGACCGGATCAGGGCGGGCGCTTGTCTGAGCGTAGCGAGTTTGCGCCCGACCCCGGGCGCCGCGAGTAGCGCAAGGCACCCCGCAGGGGCACGGCCTTTGGCTCGCCTTTTCTTTGGTTACTTTCTTTTGGCGAAGCAAAAGAAAGTAACTCGGCCTACAGGCCGAAACCGGTATTCAAAACCCACATCAGGAGCAACACCATGAGCAGCACAACACTAGACATTTCCCAAATCCGCATCAACGGCGACCGCCTCTGGGCCTCCCTCATGGAGCTGGCGCAAATCGGCGCCACGCCCAAAGGCGGTGTCTGCCGCCTGACCCTGACCGACCTGGACAAACAAGGCCGCGATCTCGTGACCCGCTGGGCGCGCGAAGCCGGCATGAGCGTGACCATCGACAAAATCGGCAATGGCTTTATGCGCCGCCCCGGTCGCAACAACAGCTTGCCACCCATCATGACCGGCAGCCATATCGACACGCAACCCACCGGCGGCAAGTTCGATGGCAACTACGGTGTGCTCGCCGGGCTGGAAGTGGTGCGCACGCTCAATGATTTGGGCATCGAAACCGAAGCGCCCATCGAAGTGGCTTTCTGGACCAATGAAGAGGGCTCGCGCTTTGTGCCGGTGATGATGGGCTCGGGCGTGTTCGCCAAAGCTTTCACCTTAGAGCATGCCTACGCCGCCACCGACACCACGGGTGTATCGGTCAAAGAAGAGCTGACGCGCATCGGCTACATCGGCGACCAGGAGCCGGGCGACCATCCGATTGGCGCTTACTTTGAAACCCATATCGAACAAGGCCCGGTGCTCGAAGACAACGACGTCACTATCGGCGTGGTGCAAGGCGTGCTGGGCATTCGCTGGTTTGACTGCACCGTGACCGGCATGGAAGCGCACGCTGGCCCCACGCCTATGGCGCTGCGCCGCGATGCCATGCAAGTGGCTACGCACATCATGCAAGAAGTGGTGGCTTCGGCCCTGCGCCACCCGCCGCACGGACGCGGCACCGTGGGCATGGTGCAAGTGTTTCCCAATAGCCGCAATGTGATCCCGGGCCGTGTGAAGTTCAGCATCGACCTGCGCAACTCCACCGACGCCCTGGTGGACCAAATGGCCGAAGAAGTCAAAGCCTTTGCCGCGCGCAAAGCCACCGAAACCGGCTTGGATGTGAAGATCGAAATGGTCTCGAGCTACTCGGCCATCGGCTTTCATGCCGATTGCATCGACGCCGTAGCACGCGCCGCTAAAAAACTGGGTTACTCCAATATGCCGGTAGTCTCTGGCGCCGGACACGATGCGGTTTATATGGCCAAGCTGGCCTCCAGCGGCATGATTTTCATCCCCTGCAAAGACGGCATCAGCCACAACGAAGTGGAAGACGCCAAGCCCGAGCACATTACCGCTGGTTGCAACGTTTTGCTGCACGCCATGCTAGAGCGCGCCGGCACCTAAGCCACGCCGTAGCCCGCGCTTTTGCATGCTCGACCTGCTCATCCACAACGCCACCCTGCCCGACGGCCGAACCGGCATGTCGGTCGCGGTGCAAGACGGCCGTATCGTGGACGTGTCGCCCGGACTGCAAGCCCCGGCGCACGAGAGCGTGGATGCACAAGGCCAGTTGCTCAGCCCGCCGTTTGTCGATGCGCACTTTCATATGGACGCGACGCTGAGCTATGGCTTGCCGCGCGTCAATGCCTCGGGCACGCTGCTCGAAGGCATTGCCCTGTGGGGCGAGCTCAAACCGCACCTGACGCACGAGGCCCTAGTGGGCCGCGCCATGGCCTATTGCGACTGGGCCGTAGGCAAAGGCCTGCTAGCTATCCGCACCCATGTCGATGTGTGCGACCCGCGCCTTTTGGCGGTGGATGCGCTGCTGGAAGTCAAGCGCCGGGTGGCACCCTATATCGACCTGCAGCTAGTGGCCTTTCCGCAAGACGGCGTGTTGCGCGGCAAGAGCGGCCAGCAGCAGCACATGGACACCTTAAAGCGCGCGCTGGACCAAGGCGTGGACGTGGTCGGCGGCATTCCGCACTTTGAGCGCACCATGGCCGACGGCGCGCTCAGCGTCAAGCTCTTGTGCGAACTGGCCGCAGAGCGCGGCCTGCGCGTGGACATGCATTGCGACGAGTCGGACGACCCGCTTTCGCGCCACATCGAAACCCTGGCCTTTGAGACCCAACGCCTAGGCCTGCAAGGCCGCGTTACCGGCTCGCACCTCACGTCCATGCACAGCATGGACAACTACTACGCCAGCAAACTGATTCCCTTGATCGCCGAGGCAGGCGTGCATGTGGTGGCCAACCCGCTGATCAACATCACCTTGCAAGGCCGGCACGACAGCTACCCCAAGCGCCGGGGCATGACGCGCGTGCCCGAGTTGCTGGCCGCCGGCGTGAACGTGTCCTTCGGGCAGGACTGCGCCATGGACCCCTGGTACTCGCTGGGCAGCGGCGACATGCTGGAAGTGGCGCACATGGGCTTGCATGTAGGCCAAATGACCAGCCAGGCCGCCATGGCCCAATGCTTTGACGCCGTGACCACCCACCCGGCGCGTGCGCTGGGCCTGGAGGGCTATGGCATCGCCACCGGTTGCCATGCGGACATGGTGCTACTGCAGGCCAGCGACCCGGTGGAGGCCATCCGCCTGCGCGCCACCTGCCTGCGGGTCTACCGGCGCGGTAAGCTGCTGGCGCAGGCCCCGGCGGCCGTGAGCAGCCTGCATATGCCCGGCCGGCCGGCCAGCACCGCCTTCAGGCATGATTCGATTCCGCGTTTTTGATTAAGACTGTTGTTCCATGACCGCTTCCCCCTCGCCAAGCCCCGCTGCCCAGGTTCCCGCTGTGCAGGTGCGCCAGGCCTCCCTGATTTACAACCCCCAGCACGCCCCGGTGCATGCGCTGGCCGATATCGACCTGACGATTGCGCCCGGCGAGTTCGTCTCGCTCATCGGCCCCTCGGGCTGCGGCAAGACCACGCTCTTGCGCGTAATTGCCGATCTGGAGCACATCACCTCGGGCACGGTACAGGTCAATGGCGTGTCGCCGCACGAGGCGCGGCTGGCGCGCGCCTATGGCTATGTGTTTCAGGCGCCCGCCTTGTTTGCCTGGCGCACGGTGCTGGGCAATGTGAAGCTGCCGCTGCAAATACAAGGCAAAAGCGCTGCAGAGTGCGATGCGATCGCCCGCGAGCAACTCGCCCGCGTGGGCCTGGCTGGTTTTGAGAACAAATACCCCTGGCAGCTCTCGGGCGGCATGCAGCAGCGCGCCTCGATTGCGCGCGCACTGTCCTTTGAACCGCGCATTTTGATGATGGACGAGCCCTTTGGCGCCTTGGACGAAATCACCCGCGACCGGCTCAATGAACAATTGCAACAACTCTGGCAGCGCGAGCGGCGCACCGTGGTGTTTGTGACGCACTCGATTGCCGAGGCGGTGTATTTGTCCACCCGCATCGTGGTCATGTCGCCCCGGCCCGGGCGCATCGTGCGCGTTATCGATTCAACGCTGCCCGACGAGCGGCATTTGGGTTTGCGCGACTCGCCCGAGTTCATGGACATGGCCCACCAAGTACGCGAGGCACTAGCCGATGGCCACCACGAGTAGCGCAGCCCCTGTGTCGCTGACCGAGCGCCTGCGCTTGCAAGGCCTGCCTATTGCCGTGGTGCTGGCGGCCACCTTGCTGGCCTGGTACGCGCTGACGGTGTACCTGAATGCGCCCGGCGCCATCGAGCGCGTGCTCGAGCCCCAGGGCGCCTGGACCTGGAAAGACCTGCTCGCCGCCACCATGACGGTGCAGCGCCCGGTGCTGCCCGCACCGCACCAGGTGGCTTTGGACTTGTACAGCAGCTTGGTCGATTGGCCCGTCACCTCGCCGCGCAATTTGCTGTTCCATGTGGCTGTCACCGGGCAAAGTACTTTGGTTGGCTTTGTCATGGGCACGCTGCTGGGCCTGGTGCTGTCGGTGTGCATCGTGCATTCGCGCACCTTGGACAAAGCGCTGCTGCCCTGGATCGTGGCCTCGCAGTCCATCCCGGTGCTGGCGATTGCGCCTATCGTGCTGGTGATTTTGGGCACCATGGGTTTTTCGGGCGTGGCGCCCAAGGCGGTCATCGCCATGTATTTGTGCTTCTTCCCGGTGACCGTGGCCATGGTGCAGGGCCTGCGCTCGCCGCAGGTGATTGAAACCGAAATGATGCACACCTACGCCGCCACGCGCTGGCAGGCGTTGTGGATGCTGCGCCTGCCCGCTGCGCTGCCGTTTTTGTTTCCCGCGCTGCGCGTGGGCATTGCCGCTGGCTTGGTCGGCGCCATGGTGGCCGAGCTGCCCACCGGCGCGCAAGCGGGTTTGGGTGCGCGCTTGCTCACGGGCAGTTACTACGGGCAAACCGTACAAATCTGGTCGGCGCTGGTGATGTCGGCCTTTGTCGGGCTGGCACTCACGGCGTCCATGGCCGCTTTGGAAGCCTTGGTGCTTGGAAAGCGCAGGCAGCTATGAACCCCCACACCAAACAACCCGATCTGCGCATCAGCGCGCTGGTGGTGCTGGCCGGCATCGGCGGGGCCTGGGCCTTGCTGCTCTCCTCGCTGGCCGACCCGGCCACACCCAAAGACGGCCCATTTTGGGGCGCGACCTTGGTGGTGGCTTTGCTGGCCGTCAGCGGCATCCGTCGACTGGCGGCTATCGATGGGCCGCGCATTTACGCCAGCGCTTCTGCGCTGCTGTTTGGTGGCTGGCTGCTGTATTTCTGGCAACTGCTGACTATTGCCTTAGACGTGCCGCGCGTGCTACTGCCCGCCCCCAGCCTGATCGCCGCCGCTTTTGGCGAACACATGGGCACGCTGCAAACCGACTTTGTGCAAACCGTGGTGCGCGCTGTGGCCTTGGGCTGGGTGCTGGGCTCGGGCCTGGGCTTTTGCGTGGGCGTTGCCATCGATCGCATGCCATTTTTGCAGCGCGGGCTGTTACCGCTGGCCTCGCTGACCAGCACCATCCCCTTGGTGGGCGTGGCGCCGATAGCCGTCATGTGGTTTGGCTTTGAATGGCCGTCTAAAGCGGCGGTGGTGGTGCTGATGACTTTCTTCCCCATGTTGGTGTCCACGCTGGCCGGGCTGCGCGCCGCCGACCGGCTGGAGCGCGAGCTGATGCACAGCTACGCCGCCGGCTATGGGCGCACGCTGTGGTCGCTGCGCCTGCCTACGGCCATGCCTTATTTGTTTTCGGCGCTCAAGGTCAATGCCACGCTGGCGCTGATTGGGGCCATCGTGGCCGAATTTTTTGGCTCGCCCACCTCGGGCCTGGGCTTTCGTATTTCCACCGAGGCCACGCGCATGAACATGGGCCTGGTCTGGGCGGCGGTGGCGGTGGCGGCGGTCACCGGCTCGGCGGTGTATGCGCTGCTGGTGTCTATCGAAAAGCGCGCCGCGTTTTGGCATCCGTCAGTGCGAGGCAAAAAATGAAAGCCTGCTTCCCCTCCCCCTCGCACCCCATCTGCGCTGCGTCAAAATGTTTTCTTGTCCGGGTGGACAAGAGCTGTTCCCCGGCTTACCCTCGCGGGCAAGCTATTTTCCCCCCTGTGTCCTTAACCCTAGGAGTTTTTCTATGAAGATGCGTTTGAAACTAAGCACCACCCTGGCAGCAGCCCTGCTGTCTATTGGTGCGGTCGCGGCCCATGCAGCCGACAAAGTGACGATCCAGCTCAAGTGGCTGCCGCAAGCGCAGTTTGCCGGCTACTACGTGGCGCAGGCCAAGGGCTATTACAAAGACGCAGGCCTGGATGTGACCATCAAGCCGGGCGGCCCTGATATTGCGCCTACGCAAGTGATCGCCGGCAAGCAAGCCGACATCGTGGTGGACTGGATGCCCTCGGCCCTGGCCGCGCGCGAAGCCGGTGTGCCGCTGGTCAACGTGGCCCAGGTGTTTAACCAGTCGGGCCTGATGCTGACTTGCAAAAAGTCCAGCGGCGTGAGCTCGCCCAAAGACCTGAAGGGCAAGACCCTGGGCGTCTGGTACGGCGGCAACGAGTACCCCTTCCTGAACTGGATGACCAAGCTGGGCTACAAAACCGACTCAGACATCAAGATCTTGAAGCAAGGCTTTAACGTCGACCCCCTACTGCAAAACCAGGCCGCTTGTATCTCCACCATGATTTACAACGAATACTGGCAAGTGGTGGACGCGGGCGTAAAGGAAAGCGACCTGATCACCTTCTTCTATGAAAAAGAAGGCGTGGCCTCGCTGGAAGACGGCCTGTATGTGCTGGAGTCCAACCTGAAAGACCCGGCCTTTGTGGCCCGCATGGCCAAGTTCCTCAAGGCCAGCTTCAAAGGCTGGAATGACGCTGTGAAAAACCCCGCTGAAGCGGCCAAGATCGTCGTCGCCGGCGACACCTCGGGCAGCGCCAACGAAGCGGTGCAAAAGCGCCAAATGGAAAACGTGGCCAAGCTGATCACCAACGCAGGCACCACCAAGATCGGCTACTTGGAGCCCGCCGCTTTCGAGCGCACGGTCAAGGTGCTGCTGTCTAGCGGCAGCTCGCCCGTGATCAAGAAAGACCCGGGCAAAGCGGCCTACTCGCACGCTATCTGGGAAGCTTCTACGAAGTAAAAGGCTTTTAAGTCAGAAGGAAGCCCGGCTGCGTGAGTGGCCGGGCTTTTTTTGGCCACTTTGGGACCGGCCACACTGCGTATGCGGTGATTCCGCGCACCCGCCCTCTAAGCCCCCGCCGGAAACCCCAGCTTGCGCATGATGGTTTCCATCAGGCACCAGCGGGTGACGGCGCTTTGGGCCAGGTTCAGGCCGACAAATGCGGTGAAGGCCAGCCACCACTCGCTCACAAACAAGATGCTGCCGGGGATGCCCATGGCCAACGAGCCCATGATGAAAACGCCGGCGACCAAACGAACCACTTGCCATGAATACATACGCAACCTCTTTCTAATAGAACGAACAAAAAATCAAACCGCGGTGTCCACCTGCGCCAGTCGCTCGGGGTGCTTGTAGTTGGCGGCGTAATACAGCGTGGGGATGACCACCAGCGTCAGGATGGTGGACACAAAAATGCCAAAGATCAGTGAGATAGCTAGGCCATTAAAAATAGGGTCGTCCAGAATAAAGAAGGCCCCCAGCATGGCCGCCAGCCCGGTCAGCACAATCGGCTGGGCGCGGGTGGTGGCCGAACGCACCACCGCCTCTTTCAGGCTCAGGCCCTGGCGCACCAGCAGGTTGATAAAGTCCACCAGCAATATGGAGTTGCGCACGATGATGCCGGCCAGCGCAATCATGCCGATCATGCTGGTGGCGGTGTACTGCGCGCCCAATAGCGCGTGCCCGGGCATGACGCCGATGATGGTCAGCGGGATAGGCGCCATGATGATGAGCGGCGTCAGGTACGAGCCAAACTGTGCCACCACCAGCAAGTAAATGAGCATCAGGCCCACGCCGTAGGCAGCGCCCATGTCGCGAAAAGTCTCGTAGGTCACCTGCGACTCGCCGTCCCACTTGAGGGCGTAGTGGCGCAGCGCGTCCGAGGGCTGGGTGGTGAAGTACTCGTCCAGCGTGCCGCCGCCGGGCGTGGGCATGCCGACAATCGCGCTGCGCATCTGGAAGACGCCGTACAAAGGGCTGTCGAGTTTGCCGGCCATGTCGGCCACCACCATGTTCAGGGGCAGCAGGTCTTTGTGGTAGATCGGCTGCTCGCGCAGGCTGTCGCTGGCGTGCACCAGCTCGGCAATAGGTACCAGTGCGCCGCCCGCGCCGCGCACACGCAGGCTCAGTAGCGCGGGCAAGTCACCCTGGCTTTCGGGGGGCAGTTGCAGCACCACGGGGGTGGCGTATTTGCTGGCGTCATGCAGATAGCTGGCGGTTTGCCCAGCCTGGCCGGCGCGCAAGGTGCTGACAATGGCCTGCTGCGACACGCCTAGCTGTGCCGCTTTGCGCCGGTCCACCAGCAAGAGCGTGCGGGGCGCATGGGCGATGCTGCTGTCGTCCACGTCCACGATGCCGGGGGTTTTTTCAAACACGGCGCGCACGGCTTGGGCTACTTGGCGCCGGCCTTGGGCCTCGGGGCCATAAATTTCGGCCACGATGGGCGAGAGCACCGGCGGGCCGGGCGGTACTTCCACGACCTTCACATTGGCGCCAAAGCGCGCGCCTATGGCTTGCAGTGCGGGCCGCTCGCGGGTGGCAATCGCATGGCTTTGCGCGCTGCGGGCGTGCTTGTCCACCAGATTGACCTGGATGTCGCCCAACTCGCCGCCTGCGCGCAGGTAGTACTGGCGCACCAGGCCGTTGAAGTTGATGGGCGCGGCGATGCCGGCATAGGCCTGGTAATCCGTCACCTCGGGCACGCTGGCCAGGTGCTCGCCCAGGGCGTGCAGCACGGCGGCGGTTTGCTCCAGCGGCGTGCCCACGGGCATGTCGACCACCACCTGAAACTCGGATTTGTTGTCAAAAGGCAGCATCTTGAGCAGCACCAGCCCGGTGGCGGGCAAGGCGACCGACAGGGCAATGAGGCCAGCCACCGCCAGGCCCAGCAAGCCGCGGTTGCGCCGGCCGTGGGTGTCATCCAGCAAGGGCTTGAACACCCGTCCAAACAAGGGCGCTATGCGGGCGCTCAGGCCGCTGTCGCCGTGCGCCGCACCAGGGGCTGCGCTGTGCGCGGCGCCGCTGGGCTTCATCCATAGGCGCGCCAGCCAGGGCGTGACCATAAAGGCGATGGCCAAGGACAAGAGCATGCCCATGCTGGCGTTGATGGGGATGGGGCTCATGTACGGGCCCATCAGGCCCGAGACAAAAGCCATGGGCAGCAAGGCGGCGATCACGGTGAGCGTGGCCAAAATCGTAGGGCCGCCGACCTCGTCGACCGCGCCCGGGATGAGCTGCGCCAGCGTTTTGTGCGGAAAAAGCTGCTGGTGGCGGTGGATGTTCTCCACCACCACGATGGCATCGTCCACCAAGATGCCGATCGAGAAAATCAGCGCAAACAGGGACACGCGGTTCAGCGTAAAGCCCCAAGCCCAGGAGGCAAACAGCGTGACGGTGAGCGTCAGCACCACGGCCACGCCGACGATGGCTGCCTCGCGCCGGCCCAGCGCCAGAAAGACCAGCAGCACCACGGAGGCGGTGGCAAACAGCAGCTTTTGAATCAGCTTTTGCGCTTTGGCATTGGCCGAGGCGCCGTAGTTGCGCGTTGGCGCCACCTGCACGCTGTCGGGCACCACGGTGTTGCGCAGTTGCGCGACACGCGCCAGCACGGCGTTGGCCACGTCAATGGCGTTCTCGCCCGGTTTTTTGGTAATGCTGATGGTGACCGCCGGGTACTGGCCGCCGCCCTGGGCGGCCGCCTCGCCGTGCCACACGTAGCGGCTGGGCGCCAGCGGGCCGTCTTGCACCTGCGCGACGTCGCGCAAAAACACCGGGCGGCCACCGTGCACGCCCACCACCAGGTCGGCCACGTCGTGGGCCTCTTGTAAAAACGGGCCGGACTCCAGGGCCACGGTTTGGTTGGCGCCGAGCAATTCGCCCACTGGCATGCCCAGGTTGGCCGACTCCAGCGCACCTTGCATATCCGCCACGGTGACGCCTGCGCCGGCCATGCGCGCCGGGTCCAGGGCCACCAGCACAGCGCGGCCGGGGCCGCCCAGGGTTTGCACCTCGCGGGTGCCGGGCACGCGCTTGAGCTCCACTTCCATGCTGTGCGCCACGCGCTCTAAGTCGTAGGCGCCCGTCTGCGTGTCTTTGCTAAAGAGCGTGAGGGTGACGATGGGCACATCGTCAATGCCCTTGGGTTTGATGATGGGCTCGAGCACGCCCAGGTTTTTGGGCAGCCAGTCGGTGTTGGAGCGCAGCGTGTCGTGCAGGCGCACCAGCGCCTCGGTGCGCGGCACGCCCACCTTGAATTGCACCGTAATAACCGCCAGCCCCGGCTGCGAGAGCGACATCACATGCTCGGTGCCCGCCATTTGCGAGAGCACTTGCTCAGCGGGAATGGCCACCATTTGCTCCACATCGGCCACGCTGGCGCCCGGGAAGGGAATCAGCACATTGGCCATGGTGACGTTGATCTGCGGCTCTTCCTCGCGCGGTGTTACCAGCACGGCAAAGACGCCCAGTAACAGTGCCAGCAAAGCCAGCAGCGGTGTGATGTGGGCGCGCTGAAACAGCGCTGCGATGCGGCCCGAAATACCCAGGTGCGGATGCTGTGCCATCTCAGTGCACCTGCGCTGCGGCTTGGGGGTCGGTGGCGACACGCTCGCCCTCGCGCAGACCGCTGAGCACCTCGACCCGCTCGCCTTGGCTGCGGCCCAAGCGCACCTGGCGCAGCGTGGGCTTGCCTTGCGCATCCACCACATACACGGCGGTGAGTTCGGCGCGGCGCACCACGGCGGCCAGGGGCATGCTCAGGCGCGGTGCCGCACTAGGCGTTGCACGGGCGCTGGGCAGCCATACGCGCACAAAGGTGCCGGGCAAAACGCCAGCCAGGGCAGGTAGCGGAAAGCGGATTTGCGCGCTGTGGGTGGCCGCGTCGATTTGCGGCAGCACGGTGATCCCGCGCGCGGGCACCAAGGCGCCGCCGGGCAGCTCGAGCTGCGCACCGTCCAGGCTGGGCGGCAAGGCGCTTTGGGCCACCGGCGCGGTAACGCGCAATTGGCTGGGGTCGTACACGGTCAGCAGGGGGCGCCCAGGCATGGCCATATCGCCCAAGGTGACGGGCAGCTCGCTGACGATGCCAGCAAAGGGCGCGCTGATCACATAAAAGCCTTGCTGGGTTTGCACCACATGGGTTTGCGCCTGCAAAGACTGCACCTGCGCCTGCGCCGCCTGGTACTGGGCCTGCGAGCGCTCCAGCGCTGCGGCGCTGATGTACTGCTGCTGCACCAACTGCTGCTGGCGCTCTAACTCTTTGCCTGCCACGGCCAAATTGGCGCGCGCCGCGTCCACCTGCGCCGCGTTGGATTGCACCACCTGGCCGGCCGCTTGCGCGTCAATACGCAAGACCTCCTGGCCAGCGCGCACCCGGTCACCCACCTGCACGCCGATGCGCACGATGGAGCCGGCCACCTGCGCAGCCAGCGTGGCCTGGCGCACTGGCTCGACCACGCCGTCCACGCTTTGCAGGCCGTTTTGCTGCCCGCCGGTAACCACGGCCGTGGCCAGCGGCGCGGGGGCGGCGGCATTGGCAGCGGCAGCGGCTAAAGGCAGCCACAGCGCGGCGGCTCCAAGCCAGGCTGGCGCGCGGCGGCGGGCGGTTGTCCAAAAACAAAGCATCTGAAACTCTCCTGGGAACAGGCTATGGGGCCTTAAGTTCATATTTAGCTAATTGCGTAATTAGTTAAATAATACACTAAAATCAGCCCCAGGCTATGCGCCAAGTCAACAAAGATGAATTTCAACCCGCGCCCAGGACGTTGCCCTATGGAAAACCTGCCCCCCGAAGCCCTGCACGATGTGGCGGCCTACTTTCAGGCGCTCTCCGAGCCCACGCGGCTGCAACTGCTCAACATCCTGCGTGAAGGCGAGCGCAATGTGGGCGATTTGGCGCAGCTGACGGGTACGACCGCCGCCAATGTGTCGCGCCATATGAGTCTTTTGAGCAAACACGGCATGGTGCGCCGCGAAAGCCGGGGCACCAGCGTGTATTACTGCATCGCCGATACGGCAATTTACGATTTATGCGATTTGGTCTGCGGCAGCATTGCCCGCCAAATGCAACGCACCGCGCAGTCGCGCGAGGCCTTCGCCCTGCCCCCATAAAAAAAGCGCCGCCAAAACCATGGCGGCGCCCCCACCCGCAAAGCGGGCCGGTTTTAGAACAGGCCTACCACTTTGCCGCTGTCATCAATGTCGATGTGGTCCGCCGAAGGGATCTTGGGCAGACCGGGCATGGTCATGATGTCGCCGCAGACCATCACGATGAACTCGGCGCCGGCGGCCAGGCGCACTTCGCGGATGTTGACCATGTGGTCGCTGGGCGCGCCACGGCGCGCCGCGTCGGTCGAGAAGGAATACTGCGTCTTGGCCACGCACACCGGGTAGTGGCCATAGCCCGACTCTTGCAAACGCTTGATTTCGTTGCGCACTTTGACGTCGGCACTGATGTCGCTGGCACCATAGATTTTGGTGGCGATGGCTTTCATCTTGTCCCACAAAGGCGTGTCGTCTTCGTAAACGAATTTGAAGCCTTGGTTCTTTTGCTCGACCTGCTCCACCACCGCACGGGCCACTTCTTCGGCACCGGCGCCGCCGTCGGCCCAATGGCGGGCGGACAATACCGGCACGTTCAGGTAAGCGAGTTTTTCTTTGAGCAAGGCGAACTCGGCAGGCGTGTCCGCAGTGAATTGGTTCATGGACACCACGCAGGGCAGGCCGTAGTGGTTGCGGATGTTGTTGACGTGGCGGTCCAGGTTGGCAATGCCACGCTCTAGCGCAGGCAGGTTCTCGGTGTTGAGTTCTTTCAGGTCGCAGCCGCCGTGGTACTTGAGTGCACGGATGGTGCCCACCAGCACCACGGCTGAGGGGCGCAGGCCGGACTTGCGGCACTTGATGTCGACAAACTTTTCCGCGCCCAGGTCGGCGCCAAAGCCGGCTTCGGTGACCACGTAGTCGCCCAACTTGAGCGCCATCTTGGTGGCCAGCACCGAGTTGCAACCGTGGGCGATATTGGCAAACGGGCCGCCGTGGATAAAGGCGGGGTTGTTCTCCAGGGTTTGCACCAGATTGGGCTTGAGCGCTTCGCGCAGCAGCACTGTCATCGCGCCGTGGGCATTGAGGTCGCGGGCGCAGACTGGCTTTTGTTCGCGGGTGTAGCCGATCACGATATTGCCCAGGCGCTCTTTCAAGTCCTTCATGCTCGTGGCCAGGCAGAAGATGGCCATGACTTCGGAGGCCACCACAATGTCAAAACCGTCTTGGCGCGGGTAACCGTTGCCGGGGCCGCCCAGGGAGACGGTGATGTCCCGCAGCGCGCGGTCGTTCATGTCCATCACGCGCTTCCAGGTGATGCGGCGCACGTCGATGCCCAGGGCATTGCCGTGGTGGATGTGGTTATCGATCAGCGCGGACAACAAATTGTTGGCCAGGCCAATGGCGTTGAAGTCGCCGGTGAAGTGCAGGTTGATGTCTTCCATGGGCACGACTTGGGCCATACCGCCGCCGGCCGCGCCGCCCTTCATGCCGAACACCGGGCCCAAGCTGGGCTCGCGCAGGCAAATAATGGTTTTTTTGCCGATGCGGTTGAGCGCATCGCCCAGGCCGACGGTGGTGGTGGTCTTGCCCTCGCCGGCCGGGGTGGGGCTGATGGCGGTGACCAAAATGAGTTTGCCGTCGGGACGGTCGTTCAGGCTGTCTACATATTCCAGCGAGACCTTGGCCTTGTAGCGGCCATAGGGGTCCAGCGCCTCGTCCGGGATGCCCAGGCCGGCGGCAATCTGGCTGATCGGCTTCATGGTGGCTTTTTGTGCGATTTCGATGTCTGAAAGCATGGGGTCTCCGTTTGTGTCAGGGGGTGCGCACCGGAATGTAAGGTTGGCCCTGCAGCAGGACTACCCGGTTAGCGACCCGCCATTGTCACCACACGACAGGCCTTTGGCACTGCAAGCAATCCGAAGAATTGCCGCCGCAGGCCCCGCCACAGAGCAAAAAGTGCAAGCGCGCGGGGCGCCCGCACCCAAAATGCGCAAGCCGCTAGGCCTCAGGCGGCATAGTCGGCCACCGGCACGCAGCTGCAAAACAGGTTGCGGTCGCCGTAGACGTTGTCCACGCGGCCTACAGCGGGCCAGTATTTTTGCAAGAGCAAAGCGGGCAGCGGGAAGGCGCCCAGCTCGCGGGTGTAAGGCCTGTCCCAATCGCTGTGCACCACGCTGGTGGCGGTGTGGGGTGCGCGCACCAGCGGGTTGTTGTCGCGCGGCCAGCGACCTTGTTCCACCTGCGCGATTTCTTTGCGGATGGCGATCATGGCGTCGATAAAGCGGTCCAGCTCTTCGCGGGTTTCGCTCTCGGTCGGCTCGACCATCAGCGTACCGGCCACCGGAAAGCTGAGCGTGGGCGCATGAAACCCATAGTCGATGAGGCGCTTGGCCACATCTTCGGCGCTGATGCCCGAGCTTTCTTTGAGCGGGCGCAAATCCAAAATGCATTCATGCGCCACCCGCCCGTTGGCACTGGCGTAGAGCGTGGGGTAATGGTCATGCAAGCGGTGGCTGATGTAGTTGGCCGCCAAGATGGCCGCCTCGGTGGCGTGGCGCAAACCGCCCTCGCCCATCATGCGGCAATACATCCAGCTGATCGGCAGCACCGCCGCATTGCCCAAAGGCGCTGCCGAAATACTGCCAATATGCGTACCCAGCGCGCCGGCGCTGACATGGCCGGGCAAATAGGGCACCAAATCTTCCACCACGCAGACCGGCCCGACGCCGGGACCGCCGCCGCCGTGCGGGATGCAAAAGGTTTTGTGCAAATTAAGGTGGCTGACATCGCCGCCAAATTCGCCAGGCGCAGCCACACCGACCAGCGCATTCATGTTCGCACCATCCACGTACACGCGCCCGCCGTGGCTGTGTACCAAGGCGCACAAGTCTTTTACCTGGGTTTCAAACACGCCGTGGGTGCTGGGGTAGGTGATCATGACGCAGGCCAAATTGGCGCTGTGTTTTTCGCAGTGCTTGCGCAAGTCGTCCATGTCCACATTGCCGTGGCTGTCGCAAGCGGTCACCACCACCTCCAGCCCCGCCATTTGCGCGCTGGCCGGGTTGGTGCCGTGCGCGGAGGATGGAATCAGGCAAATATTGCGGTGCCCTTGGCCGTGCGCGGCCTGGTAGGCGCGGATGACCAGCAAGCCCGCGTATTCGCCCTGGCTGCCGGCATTGGGTTGCAGGCTAATACCGGCATAGCCAGTGGCCTGGCATAACCAGGCGCGCAGTTGTTCGTCCAGCAGGGCGTAGCCCTGCAATTGGTCTGCAGGCGCAAACGGATGAACCTGCGCAAACTCGGGCCAGGTGATGGGAATCATCTCGCTGGTGGCGTTGAGCTTCATGGTGCACGAGCCCAGCGGAATCATGCTGCGATCTAGCGCCAGGTCTTTATCGCTCAAGCGGCGTATGTAACGCAGCATGCCGGTCTCGGAGTGGTAACTGTTAAATACCGGGTGCGTCAAAAATTTGCTGGTGCGGCGCAGCGCGGGTGGGATCAGGGCCTCGGGCACAGCCGAAGCTTCAGTTAATTCGGCAGGGGCTTGACCAGGGGCTGCAAAGAGGCCGAGCAGCAGCGCTAGGTCCTCGCGCGTGGTGGTCTCGTCCAGCGAGATGCCGATGCAGCTTTGCCGCAGCACGCGCACATTGGCGCCGGATGCCACGGCCTTGGCGGCAATGGCCTGGGCCTGGCTGGCGCTGCCGGTGGCGATGCTTAGGGTGTCAAAGGCTGTGTCGTACATCGGCGGGCAGCCCAGCGCGCGCAGACCGGCGGCCAGTGCGGCGGTATAGGCGGCAATGCGCTGCGCTATGCGCGTGAGGCCTTGCGGTCCGTGGTAGACCGCGTACATGCTGGCCACCACCGCAGGCAGCACCTGCGCGGTGCAAATATTGGAGGTGGCTTTCTCGCGGCGAATATGTTGCTCGCGGGTTTGCAGCGCCAAACGGTAAGCCGGTTTGCCGTGGACATCCACACTCACACCCACCAAGCGGCCCGGCATGGAGCGTTTGAATTCGTCGCGGCAGGCCAGGAAGGCGGCATGCGGACCGCCGGCGCCCATGGGCATGCCAAAGCGCTGGGTGCTGCCCACCACAATGTCGGTGCCCATTTCGCCGGGCGGTTTGAGCAAGGTCAACGCCAGCAAATCTGCCGCCAAAATCAAGGCGGCGTTTTTCGAATGCACTAAGTCTGCATCGCGCTGCCAGTCGTCCAGCCAGCCGGTGCTGCCGGGGTATTGGTTGATGGCGGCGAAGTAGTCATCTTGGGCCAACGCCTGGTACCAAGCCTCTGGCGAGTTCGCCACCTTCACTGCGATACCCAAAGGCGCAGCGCGGGTTTGAATGACGGCAATGGTTTGCGGGTGGCAATCGCCACCCACCACGAACGTGTTGCCCTTGTTTTTCACACTGCGCTTGGCCAGTGTCATGGCCTCGGCAGCGGCGGTGGCTTCGTCCAGCATGGAGGCATTGGCGATTGGCATGGCCGTCAGGTCGCAGACCATGGTCTGAAAATTCACCAGGGCTTCCATGCGGCCCTGGCTGATCTCGGCCTGGTAAGGCGTGTAGGCGGTGTACCAGGCCGGGTTTTCCAGGATGTTGCGCAGAATCACGCCCGGTGTGTGCGTGCCGTAATAGCCCTGGCCGATAAAGCTTTTGAGCACCCGGTTGTGCGCCGCCATGGCGCGCAGTTCGGCCAAGGCTGCGGCCTCGCCGATGGCCGGGGGCAAATCCATAGGCGCGCTGCGCAGGATGTTGGCCGGCACGATGCCGGCGATCAGGCTCGCGCGCGAGGCTTCGCCGATGACCGACAACATATGCGCCTCATCCACGTCCGTCAGGCCAATGTGGCGGGCAATAAACGCATCAGGGCTTTCCAGGGTGCCCCAGGTGGGGCTTGCTTGTGTGCTCATGGCGGTGTTCCTTGCAAAGTGTCCGGGCCGATGGGCAGGCTGGCAGGCGCGCCAGGCCTGCGCTTGCGGCTACTGGGTCAGGGCCTGGTAGGCGGCCTCGTCCATCAGGGCGCTGAGTTGCGCAGGCTCGCTCAGGCGCACCTTGAAGAACCAACCGGCCCCCAGCGGGTCGGTGTTGGCCAGGGCGGGGTTGTCGCGCAGGCTTTCGTTGACCTCGGTGACCACACCCGAGACGGGCATGTAGACGTCGGCCGCAGCCTTGACCGACTCGACCACGCCGGCCACCTCGCCCTGCGCGAAGCTCTTGCCCACCTCGGGCAGTTCGACAAAGACCACATCGCCCAGCGCGTCTTGCGCATGGTGGGTGATGCCCACGGTGGCGCTGTCGGCGCCTTGGTCTACCCATTCGTGGTCAGCGGTGTACAGGAGGCTCATAAAAATCCTTTGAAAGTGGAGCGGAGGTCAGGAAAACAGGAACACATAGAACACTAAGCCCCGCGATGGTAGCGGTGGGGCACAAAAGGCATGGGGCAGACTTGCATCGGCACCTGCTTGCCGCGCACCAGGGCCTGGAGCAAGGTGCCCGGTGCGGCGCAATCGGCGCGCACATAGGCCATGGCGATGGGCGCATCGGCCGTGGGGGCCAAGAGGCCGCTGCAAACCTCGCCCACCGGCTGGCCGCTGGCGTTTTGCAAGGCGGTGTGCTCGCGCACCGGTACCCGCTCCAGGGCGCGCAGACCCACGCGCAAGCGCTCTGGGCCGGTGTGCAGCTGGGTCAGCACTTTGTCTGCGCCGATAAAGCCGCCCGCCCGCGCGCCGCCACTGCGGCGCACTTTTTGGATAGCCCAGTCCAGGGCGGCCTCGACAGGGGTGGTTTGGGCGTCCATGTCATTGCCGTAGAGGCACAAACCGGCCTCCAGGCGCAGCGAGTTACGCGCGCCCAGGCCGATGGGCATGACCTCGGGCTGGGCCAGCAAAGCCTGGGCAAAAGCGCTGGCGCAGTCCTGGTGCAGCGAAATTTCAAAGCCGTCCTCGCCGGTGTAGCCGCTGCGGGTGATAAATAAGGGGTGGCCTTGCCAGGCAAAGCCTGCGCCGTCCATAAACACCATGGCGGCCACGCCGGGCACCAGGCGCTCTAGCGCATGGACGGCGGCCGGGCCTTGCAGGGCCAGCAGAGCTTGCTGGGGCAAGGGCGTCACGGTGCACTGCGCCCCAATATGCTGGGTGATGTGGGCCAGATCGGCCACTTTGCAGGCGCCGTTGACCACCACCAAAATAGCGTCTGCGCGGCGGCTGAACATCAAATCGTCCAAGATGCCGCCGGCCTCATTGAGCAGCATGCCGTAGCGCTGGCGGCCCGGGGCCAGGCCGATGACGTCCACCGGCACCAAGGTCTCCAAAGCCTGCGCGGCCTGCGGCCCGGACAAGCTCAGTTGGCCCATGTGCGAGACATCAAAAAGCCCCGCCAGTTTGCGTGTGTGCAGATGCTCGGCCAGCACGCCGGCCGGGTACTGGACGGGCATGCTATAGCCTGCAAAAGGCACTATGCGCGCACCCAAAGCCAAGTGCAAGTCGTACAAAGGGGTGCGCAGGAGCGCGGCGGGCACGTGGGCTGCGTTGGGCGGGGGGGTATCGGGGGTGTCAGACATCAGCAGGCTCCAAGGTAGCGGCCTGCGCCTGGCGCAAGCCGGGAACCCTGTTGTCCGCTTTACCTGAGAGATTCAACGCCAGCACCTGCCAGCGCATTGCCCCTTCGGTGGGCAGCCAAGCTGGCCGCCTCTCTCCAACAGAATGAAATAGTCAGTCCTTTTGCCTGAGCGTTCAGCCTTCGGCGGTCTTGCGACTCTCTCCTGACGGCGCGATTCTAGTACCAGGCTGGGCGCCCTCAGTCCAGGGTGACGCCAGCGTCCTTCACGATCTTGCCCAGGCGCACGGTTTCGCGCTTGATCAGATCGCCAAAATGGGCTGCCGTACCGCCGACCACCGGCGTGCCGATCGCCTCCCATTTCTTGGCGAACTCGGGGTCTTTAAAGATCGCATTCAAGGTGGTATTGAGTTTGTCCACAATCGCCTGGGGCGTGCCCGCGCGCACTGCAATACCGTGCCAGGCCGTGAACTCCACGCCCGCAGCCCCGGCCTCGGCCATGGTGGGGACGTTGGGCAACTGCGGACTGCGCTTGGCCGAAGTGACGGCCAGGGGCACCAGTTTGCCCGCCGAGATGTAGGGCAAAGAGCTGCCCAAAATATCAAACATCACATTGACCTGACCGCCCACCAAGTCGGTCAGCGCCGGGCCTGCGCCGCGGTAGGGAATATGCGTGATATTGGTATCCATCTGGGTGTTGAAAATCTCGCCGGCCAGATGCTGCGGCGTGCCATTGCCTGCCGATGCAAAGCTGAGCTCCAATTTTTTGGACTTGGCCAAGGCAACAAACTCTTTCACCGTGCTCACGCCCACTTTGGGGTGGACCTCCAACACCAGCGGAAACGAGGAGATCTGGATCACCGGGGCCAGGTCGGTCAGCGGATTGAAAATCATAGTTTTGTACAAACTGCTGTTCACCGCCATGGGGCCGCTGGCCGCCAGCAAGATGGTGTAACCATCGGCCGGGGCCTGCTTGGCTACGTCGGCGCTACCGATATTGCCGCCGGCGCCGCCCTTGTTGTCGATGATGACCGAGACGCCCAGGCGGGTTTGTAACTCGGTTTGCAAAAGACGCGCCATGAGATCGGTGGGGCCGCCCGGCGGGTAAGGCACCACAAAACGGATGTTTTTGCTGGGGTAAGCGTCTTGCGCGCTGGCAGCGCTGGGCGACAAGGCGGCCCACGCAGCAAGTGCCAGGCCCGTGATTTTCAGAAAAGTGCGGATGTGCATCGAAGTCTCCTTATGGTTGTTGGTCGTGGCGCGGGGCTCAGGCCCCATGAAAAAGCGCGCGGATATCGTCGGCGGTGGCAAGCGGGCGGCCCAGGCACTGGGCCACCTCGACCGCCTGGCGCACCAAGGCCGCATTGTCCGGGGCCATGCGGCCGTCTTTGAGTAGCAAATTGTTTTCGAAACCCACGCGGACATGGCCGCCCAGCGAAGCGGCCGCGCTGACACATTGGTGTTCGGTGGCGCCAAAAGCGCATACCGCCCAGGGCTCGCCGCCGGTGTGGCCTTGCAAAAAAGGCAGCAGATCGCGGGCGTCAGACTGTTGGCCAGCACTGTAGCGGCCCAGCACAAAGAGCAAAAACCAGGGTGCATCGGCAATCACGCCGCGGGTGCGCAAATCGTTCCAGCGCTGCAGGTCTTTGTCGTCATACAGGATGACTTGCGTCATGGTGCGCTCGCGCGCCAGCAGGCCAAAGAAGTCAGCCAGGCCGTGCTCGCCGATGTCCGCGTGGTCCAGCTCGCGCAGGCCGACCGAGACCGCCTCGGGGCGCAATGCGCGCACCATGGCCATTTGGGCCTGCGGGGGGTAAACGCGCGCCGCCTCGCTGGTGACCTGCAAGACCATGCCCCGCCCTACGGCAGCGCGCACCTGGGCCAGCGCGTCGCGGTAGCCCTGCACGTCCAGGCTGTGGCGGCCTTGGCTGTCGCGGATATGCAGGTGCAGCATGGCTGCGCCGGCGTCACGGCATTGCGCAGCGGTCTGCGCCAATTGGGCAGCCGTGATGGGCACGGCAGCGTGGTCGCTGGCTTGCTTGTAGGCGCCGTTGGGCGCAACGGTGATGATGAGCGGGCTGGCCATCGCTTGCGTCCCTAGCCTTGCCGCGCCAGCGCGCGTTCGTGAAACACAAAGCCCAGGGTATTGAGCAGCAATTGCGCGGCCAAGATGGCGGTAATGCCGGCCGGGTCGTAGGCCGGCGCTACCTCGACCAGGTCGATGCCGACGATTTGGCCCTTGCTGCGTTGCACCAGCGCCTGGATGATTTCCAGCACCTCGTAGTACAAAAAGCCGCCATGGCTAGGCGTGCCCGTGCCCGGAGCGATCGAGGGGTCGAAACCGTCGATGTCGATGGTGAAGTAGTAGCGCGGCGCATCAGGAATCGCGGCCAGCACGCCGGCCGTACCCATCTGGCGCACCTGGCGCACCGAATAAATGTGCGATCCGGCGGCACGGGCCGCGTCATAGTCGTCGCGGTTGGAGGAGGACACATTGCGGATGCCCAGCTGTGTCATGCCGCTGATGTGGTCCATCTCGGAGGCGCGGCGCAGCGGGTTGCCGTGGCCGTAGCGCACGCCGTGGCGCTCGTCGACAAAATCCAGGTGCGCATCAAAGTGCACGATGTGGATGGGGCCCATGCCGTCAAAGGCCTTGATGACTGGCGCATGCACCGAATGGTCGCCACCCAAGACCACCGGCATGGCGCCAGCGGCCAGGATTTTGCGGATGGCGTACTCGGTGTTGGCATGGCTTTTTTGCATGTCGGTGTGCACGATGTCAGCGTCGCCCACGTCCACGATACGCGCCTGGTCGCGCGTGAGGTACATCGCATCGTCCTCGTGGTCGTACGCGCCGGCGTGGCCAAACGAGAACAAGGTGGATGCCTCGCGGATGGCGCGCGGGCCAAAGCGGGCGCCCGGGCGCCATTGCGTTCCCATGTCGTTGGGCACGCCGATGACGGCGACATCGGCGTCGATGGCGTTCCAGTCGACGCAGGCCGGCGATTTGGCAAAAGTGCAGTGGCCGACAAAAGGCAAATCCAGGCGGCCGCGTTGGTAGGCGTTGTCAGACATACAGGGCTTTCAGGCAGGGGTGAGCAGGCCGCGTTTGCGCAGCATGGGTTCGACCGCCGGCGGGCGGCCACGAAAGGCGACATAGGCTTGCATGGGCTCTTGCTGGTTGCCCGCCGCGTACACATGGCGCAGCAGCGATTGGCCCAGGGCCGGGTCAAGGACATCGCCTTTTTCTAAGAAGGCGTCAAAGCCGTCGGCGTCCAGCACTTCGGCCCACATATAGACGTAATAGGCCGAGGCATAAGCGTTCGACGAAAACAGATGCGAAAAATGGGGCAGCCGGTGCCGCATGCCAATACCCGAGGGCATGCCCAGGGCCTGCAAAGTGCTGTGCTCAAAGGCTTGCAAGTCCAGCGTGTCCGGGTCGGTACGCTGGTGCAAGTCCAGATCGACCAGGGCTGAGGCCAGGTACTCGACCGTGGCAAAGCCCTGGTTAAAGGTCTGGGCAGCCAAAATTTTCTCCAGCAGCGCTTCGCCCATGGGCTGGCCAGTGTGGCTGTGGGTGGCAAAGCGTTGCAGGATCTCGGGTTGCAGCAGCCAGTTCTCAAAAATCTGCGAGGGGAACTCCACAAAGTCGCGCAGCACGCTGGTGCCAGCCAGGCGCCGAAAGCGGCATTGCGAGAGCAGGCCGTGCAGGCCGTGGCCAAACTCGTGGAATAAGGTGCGCGCATCGTCCAGGCTGAGCAAGGTGGGCTCGCCCGCGGCGGCCTGCGAGAAATTATTGTTGTTCACCACGATGGGGCGCACAGCGGCGGGCAGCTCGCTTTGGTCGCGGTAGGTGCTCATCCAAGCGCCCGAGCGCTTGCCGCTGCGGGCAAAGTTGTCGCCCAGGAACACGCCCACATGGCGGCCATCGGCATCGCACACTTCCCAGGCTTTGACGCTGTCGTGGTAGGTGGCGATGTCGCTGCGCGGCACAAAGGCCAGCCCAAAGAGACGCCCGGCGACATAAAACATGGCTTCGGTCAGGCGCTCGAGTTGCAAAAACGGTTTGATCTCGGCCTCGTTGAGGGCGTATTGGCGTTGGCGCACTTTCTCGGTCCAGAAGTGCCAGTCCCAGGCCTTTATGTCTTCGCTGGCCCAGGGCTGGCCGGTTTCTTGGCTGGCCAGGGCCGCCAGATCGGCGCGCTCGCCCAAGGCTTTGCGCTGCGCCGGCGCCCAGGCGCGCATCAGCAAGTCGTGCACGGCGCCGTGGTGGCCGGCCATGGTGTCTGCCAGAGCAAAGTCGGTGAAATGGTCGTAGCCCAGCAAGCGCGCCTGCGCCAGTCGCAGCTGTAGTATCTCGCGCATCAGCGGCCGGTTGTCGTGGGCACCTTCGTTTTCGCCGCGCGCGCACCAGGCCTGCCAGATGTGTTGGCGTAGATCGCGCCGCTCAGAAAACATCATGAAGGGCGTGATGGAGGAGCGCGACAGCGTGATGACATGCGCATCGGCGCCCGGGACGCCGCGCTCGGTGGCCGCTTGGCGCGCCGCAGAGACGACAAAAGCCGGTAGGCCGGCCAGCTCGTCGGGCGTGCGCAGCACCATTTGGAACGCCGACTCGTCGGCCAGCACGTTTTGCGAAAACTGGGTAAAGCAGCGGGCCAGGCGCTCGGCGTTGGCAGCAAATTGGGCGCGCTGGGCGGGGGCTAAGCGGGCGCCAGCGCGCTCAAAGTCCAAGAGGTAACGCGAGAGCAAACGCTGGCTTTGCGCGTCGAGCGCTGCGCTGCGCTGGGCCACCGCCTCGATGCGCGCAAACAGACCCGCATGCAAATAAAACGCAGCCTGGTGGGCAGCCAAGCGGGGCGCAATCTCGCGTTCTACGGCGCGCAAAGCGTCTGAACTTTGGGAAGCCACCAGATTGGAAAACACCGCGCGGCACCGTGCCAGCAACTGCCCGGCCGACTCCAGCGCCAGCAGGGTGTTGTCAAAGTCGGGCGGTGCCGGATGGGCCGCGATGGCCTCGATTTCAGCTTGGTGGGCGACAAAAGCGGCGTCAAACGCCGGCAAAAAATGCTGCGGCGCAATAGACGCAAAGGGCGGAACCTGGAAGGGCGTAGACCATGCGCTCAGTAAGGGATTGGAGGTGTCAGTCATCGTCCCACTGTAATAGATAGCGTGGTCCGCGCCCCGGCCCGCGCGCCAAAACCTTGGGCGCAGGCTTACTTTATGATGCCCGCTGCCCTGGCCCCCACTACTGGAGACTGACACCCATGCTGCGTTTGGTTTTGCTCGCTGTGCACCGTATTGCGCCCCGCACCTGGGCCGCTGCGCTGGCCTGCACCGCCAGTGTGCTGGTGGGCAGCGCACATGCTGCGGCCAATCCGGCCGACCCGGCCAAGGTGCTGCACATGGCCTTTCCCGCAGCAGAAACCGGATTCGATCCGGTGCGGGTGAGCGACCTGTACTCGAATATCGTGAACTTAGGCATCTTTCAGCCCTTGGTCAATTACGACTGGATGGCCCGGCCCAGCGTCATCGTGGCCGATGCAGCCGAGGCGCTGCCCGAGGTCACGGAGGACGGCAAGCTCTACACCTTCAAGATCCGCAAAGGGCTGTACTTCTCGGCCGACCCGGTCTTCAAGGGCCAAAAGCGCGAGCTGACGGCGCAGGATTTTGTCTACACCTTGTTGCGCCATATCGACCCCAAGAACAAGTCACCCCGCGTCGCCGATCTGGAAGACAAGATTGAAGGCTTTGCCGCCGCCCGCCGCCAGGCGGCCAAAGACGGCATGAATTACGACCAGCGCCACCCGGGCATTTATGCCAGCGACCGCTATACCCTGCATATCCGCTTGGTAAGGGCGGACCGCAACTTCCTGACCTTGCTGACCAGCCCCTACGCAGGCGGCATGGCGCGTGAGGTCGTCGAGGCCTATGGGCCCGAGGGCATCATGGCGCATCCGGTGGGCACCGGGCCCTACATGCTCGATACCTGGGTGCGTGGCTCCAAGATCACGCTGCGGGCCAACCCCACGTACCCCGGCTTTACCTGGAATTTCCAGCCCGATCCCAAGCACCCGCAGGACATGGCGATCGCCGCGCGTCTGCAAGGGCGCAGCATGCCGCAAATCGGGCGGGTAGAAATCAGCATCATTGAAGAGCCGCAATCCATGTGGCTGGCTTTTAGCGGCAAGGAGATCGATACCGTTGAAATGCCGCCCAGCTTTATCGAAAGAGCCCTGGACCGCGAAAACCACCTGTTGCCCGCCCTGCGCAATAGCGGGGTGCAGATGTACCGCACGGTGGAGCCCGATATCGTGTACCAGTTTTTCAATATGCGCGACCCGGTCATCGGTGGCTACACGCCCGAGAAGATTGCGCTGCGCCGGGCCATCATTTTGGGCTATGACGTGGATGAGGAAATCCGCGTGATCCGCAAAGGCCAGGCAATTCGGGCGCAGCAAATGGTCTCGCCCGTCATTCCGGGCCATGACCCGGACTACCGCAGCATCGTGCGCTTTAGCCCGCTGCAAGCCAATGCGCTATTAGATCAATTCGGCTACAAAAAAGATGCGCATGGCTACCGCACCCACCCCGACGGCAAACCGCTGGTGTTCACCATGCAATCGTCGACATCCTCGGTGGACCGCGAGCGCGATGAACTGTGGAAAAAATCCATGGACCGCCTGGGTATCCGCCTACAGGTCAAAAAAGACAAGTTCGCCGAGATGCTCAAACAGGGAAAGGCCTGCGCCCTCTCCTCCTGGGGTCTGGGCTGGATTGGCGCCTCGGAGGCTGAGTTTGTGATGGGGCTTTTGTCGTCTAAGGCCATCGGGCAGAGCAATTACGCTTGTTTTGAAAACGCAGAGTACGACCGCGAGTTTGAACGCCTGCGCGTGCTTCCCGACGGGCCTGAACGCACGCAGGTGCTGCGCAATTTGTACCGCATCATGGAGGTCTATGGCGTGCTCGGCCTGAGTTCGACCCGCATTCGTACCCGCCTGAGCCATGCCCATGTGGATGGCTACCGTGCCCACCCCTTGGTGACCAACGGCTGGCAGTTCATGGACATTCGCCCCAGCACGGGCGGGGAGAAATAAGTATGCATGCCTACGTCGCACGGCGCCTGTGGCAAATGCTGCCCACCATGGCAGGGGTCATTTTGCTGGTGTTCTTTTTGTTCAACTGGGTGGGCGGAGACCCAGCCTATGTCCTGGCCGGCCTGATGTCTAGCCAGGAACAGATCGACAGCATCCGCACCGCGCTGGGGCTGAACGAGCCTCTGTATGTGCAGCTGTGGATTTTTGTCAAACAGGTAGCGACATTTAATTTTGGCGCCAGCTGGACCACGGGGGAGCCGGTGGCGCAGTTATTTGCTTCGCGGCTGCCGGCCTCGCTGACCTTGATGGTGCCGCTGCTGGTGATCGAAACGGTGGTTTGTCTGGTGCTGGCCGTAGGCCTGTCGTGGATGCGCGGCTCGCGCCTGGACCGGGGTGTGATGGTGTTTTTCACACTGCTGATGTCGGTCAGCATCTTGGTATTTATCATCGTGGGCCAGTACCTGCTGGCCTACCGCTGGGGGCTTTTCCCGGTACAGGGCTGGGGCGACGGGCTGTGGAAAAACCTCAGCACCTACGCGCCTTTGCCGATTTTGCTGGGCCTCTTGGTGGGCGTGGCGCCGCACACCCGGCTGTTTCGCACCTTTGTGCTCGACGAGGTGGACCAGGACTATGTGCGCACCGCACGCGCCAAAGGCCTGTCCGAGGCGCGGGTGATGTTTGTGCATGTGCTGCGCAATGCGCTGATTCCGGTCATCACCTTTGTCATCTCCAACATCCCTGGCTTGCTATTGGGCGCGTTTTTGCTGGAGCGCTTTTTTGGGATTCCAGGCGTGGGGCGCGAAATTATTTTGGCCGTGGAGCGTAGCGACTTCCCGGTCATCAAGGCCGTGACGGTGTATGTGGCGCTGGCCACGATGGTGTTTAACCTGGTGGGCGATTTGCTCTATCGCTTGACCGATCCCCGCGTGCAGCTGCGCTAAAGAACACGTATGACCACGATAACGCAACCCTCTTCTTTGGCCCAGACCAGCCTCAGTGCCTGGCAGTTGGCATGGCAGCGCTTTGGCGCGGACCGGATCGGCGTTTGGAGCGCCATCATCGTGCTGTGTTTTTTGGCGCTGGTGGCGCTCACGGCCATGGGACTGCTTGCTTCGGACTGGCAAAAAGAAGTGGCCATCGGCCATGCCCCCCCTAGCTGGGCGCCGCTGGCCAAGGGCGAAGACGGCGCCGCCCAGGCGCTGCCGCCGGTGTTGGACTACACGCCCAGCCCTACCGATGTCATCGATCCGATTGCCAAAGAGTGGGCGCAAGCGCAACTGGCCGTCAAACCGGCGGGCGAAAAGCCCGACGTGCTGGCCACCCATCTGCCTATGGGTGCCGACAAATGGGGACGCGATGTGCTGAACAAAACCATCAAAGGCGCAGAGACCAGTGTGCTGGTGGGCCTGGCTGCGGCGCTCATGGCCACCTTGATCGGCGCAGTGCTGGGCGCGGTATCGGGCTGGTTTGGCGGCTGGGTCGATGACCTGAGTAACTGGCTGTACAACGTGTTTCACGCCATCCCGGGGATTTTGCTGATTTTGGCGATTGCGGCAGTGCTCAACACCAAGGGCAGCGCGGCGGTGGTGGTAATTCTGGGCTCGACCAGTTGGACCGGCGTGTACCGCCTGATGCGTGGCGAGTTCATGAAACACCGGGAGCGCGAGTATGTGCGCGCCGCCGACGCCATTGGTGCCTCGCACATGCGCCGCATGTTTGTGCATATCCTGCCCAACGTCAGCCACGTAATTTTGGTGCAGTACTCACTGCTCACGGTGGCCTGTATCAAGGCGGAGGTGATCTTGTCGTACCTGGGTTTTGGGGTGCCGGTGGACGGCGTCTCCTGGGGCACCATGCTGACCGAGGCGCAAAACGATTTGTTGGTAGGTAAATGGTGGCAGTTGCTATGCGCTACGTTGGCGATGTCGATATTTGTCACCGCCCTGTCCTTGCTCACCGACGCCCTGCGCGATGCGCTGGACCCCAAAGTCGTTCAATAAGAGGCCTGCCATGACACCTTTGCTCCAGGTCGAACAACTTACGGTGGACTTTGTCAGCGCCTCGCGCGCCCCGGTGCGCGCGGTCGACGGCGTGGGCTTTAGCCTGCGCAGCGAGAGCACGCTGGCTCTGGTGGGCGAGTCCGGCAGCGGCAAATCGGTCAGCGCCTTGGCGGTGATGGGGCTCTTGCCCCGGCACAACGCGCGCATCGGTGCACAAACCCGGCTGCAGTTTCAGGGCCAATCGCTTCTTGGCCTGGGAGTGGCCGATTGGCAGCGCATCCGTGGCAAGCACATGTCCATGATTTTCCAGGACCCGATGAGCTCGCTCAACCCGGTCTACACCATCGGCTTTCAACTGGCCGAGATGCTGCGCATGCACGAAGGCATGGGCCGCAAGCAAGCGCGCACCCGGGCGCAGGCTTTGCTGGAGGAAGTGGGCATCCCCGAGGCGGCGCGACGCCTAGATGCCTACCCGCACGAGCTCTCGGGTGGGCAGCAGCAGCGGGTGATGATTGCTATGGCCCTGGCCTGCGAGCCCGAGTTGCTGATCGCCGACGAGCCCACCACCGCGCTGGACGTGACGGTGCAACGCCAAATCATGCAGCTGTTGGCCGAGCTGCGCCAGCGTCGCAAAATGGCCATGCTCTTTATCACCCATGACCTGGGCTTGGTGAGCGAGATCGCCGACGAGGTGGTGGTCATGCGCCACGGCAAGGTCCGCGAGGCAGGCCCGGTGCAGCAGATTTTTACTCAGGCACAAGACGCTTACACCAAGGCCTTGCTCAGTTGCCGCCCCAGCCCCGAACGCTTGGGCCAACGCCTCTTAACCATCGACGACTGGATGCAGTCCGACACCTCCGGCGCCATGGCCCAGACCCTGCCGGCAGAGGTCGCCCCGCCCAGCACGCAAGCGGCCAACGACGCACCCTTGTTGGAAGTGCGGCACTTGCGCAAAGTGTTTGAGGTCGGAGGCGCTTGGTTTGGCAAAAAGCAGTTTGTCGCGGTGCAGGACGTCAGCTTTTCGATGTTCAAGGGCAAGACGGTCGGCCTGGTCGGCGAATCGGGCTCGGGCAAAACCACGGTAGGTTTGGCCATGCTGCGCCTGCACCAGGCCAGCGGCGGCGAAGTGCTGATGGGCGGACGCAATCTACTGGCGCTGTCCAAAGCCGAATTTGCGCCCTATAAGCGGCATTTGCAGATTGTTTTTCAGAACCCCTATGCCTCGCTCAACCCGCGCTTTACCGTAGCCGAGGTATTGGACGAGCCCATGCGACTGCACGGTCTGGGTGGCGATGCGGCAGGGCGCAAGCGCATTGCGCAGCGCCTGCTCGACCAGGTGGGCATGCCCGCCAGCAGCATGGGGCGCTATCCATTTGAGTTCTCGGGCGGCCAGCGCCAGCGTATCGCGATTGCGCGCAGCCTGAGCTTATCGCCGCAGGTGCTGGTGCTTGACGAAGCGGTCTCGGCGCTGGACGTGTCGGTGCAAGCGCAGGTGCTCAATCTGCTCAAAGACCTGCAGGCCGAACTGGCACTGAGCTATTTGTTTATCTCGCACGACCTGGACGTGGTGCGCCACATGGCCGATACGCTGCTGGTCATGCACCAAGGCCAGGTGCTCGAGCAAGGCGATGCAGCCACCTTGTACGCACAGCCGCAGTCCGATTACACCCGCCAGCTACTGGCCGCCGCACCGCGCTTGCAGTTCCGCCCGGCCGCTTAAGCGCAGCCCACCACTGCGCTTAAGGCCGCGCGCCCGTAGCGGCTTTGTTTTTTGCGGCCGCGAAGTCGCCCGCGTAGACGTGCATCAGCTGCCCCGGCACGATCCATCGGGCGAAGGCGGCATGGACATCTTGCACCGTGGCGCCAGCTATCTGTGCGTATAACTTGTCAGCAAAGGCCATGGTGCGCCCTAGGCGCCCATTGTCCAACTGCATTTGCGCCAAGGCGCCGTCCTGAGACCAACGGGTCAAGCGTTGCTGGTCCAGACTTTTCTTGGCGTCTTGCAATTCGGCCTCGGTAATTCCACTGGCCAGCAAACGCGCAAGTTCCTGGGCCACCGCTTGCTCCACTTTGGCACGGTTTTCAGGGGCGAAGATGGCCCACAAAGTCAGTTTTCCCGCGGGTTCATAGGCTGACACGCTTATTTCGCTTCCTGCGCCGTAGCTGATACCTTCCTGCTGGCGCAAGCGCTCTAGCAAACGCGACTGTGTGCCGCCGCCCAGAATTTCGTTGGCGAGCAAAAGCGCTGCATAGTCAGGCATGGTGTCTTGCACCTTCAGAGGTAGGGCGGCCAGGTACAGGGCGTTGGCTTTGTCAGGCGTCTCCAATTGCACGGTAGACGGTTTGGGCTCAGCGGCCACCCTGTGCAAGCGCACAAAAGGCTGTTTGCTAGACCACCCGGCAAACAGCGTGCCCGCTGCCGTTTGCGCCCAGGCCGGGTCAAAGTCGCCCGCCATGGCGAAATGCGCCGACGCGGCGCCAGCCAAATCGGCATATGCGGCCTTGACCTGCGGCAGGCGCAGCACTTGGAGGTCGGCAATGCGTTCCTCCAAGCTGCGGGCGTAGCGAATGTCCTGGCGGCGTCCGATATTGTTCAGGCCACGCGCCAACGCGTTGATTGCCAGCGCCTCGGGGTCGCTGCGCTGGGCGTTGACGAAGGTTAGCGCTTGGCTGCGTGCCTGTTCGAACTCGGCGGCCGAAAACGTGGGCGCGCGCAAGATATCACGCAGCAAGGGCATCAGCGCCGGCAGGCTGGCTCGCACCGTTTCAAACTGCAGCACCAGACTTTGCGCTTGCTGGCTGACCGAGAGCTTGGTTTTGAGTGCGTCCAGCGCGGTGCTGATCTCGCTGCGACTGCGTCGCCCCGCGCCACGCGGCAGCAAAGTGGCCATCAGCTCGAGCGCACTGGCGCGCCCGGACAGCGATTTTTCGTCGCCGAGCTCGATCAGGATCTGGCCCGACACCGTCTGCCCGCGTGTCTTTTTCGGAATCCATAAGAGTCGCGTTCCGCCGGGCAAGGTGCTGCGCAGCGTGTGTTCTTCGATCGCGGTAGGTGTGAGCGCAAAGACCTCGCCCTGGGCCACGGCAGGCTTGCCCTGGTAATCGGCGAGCATATCGGCCACCGCGGGCGTGGCGGGAATTTCGGTGCGTTGGGGCTTGGCAACGGGCACGAACTGGCCCAGGGTGCGGTTACTGGCTTGTAAATAGTGCAGAGCTACGCGCTGCACGTCCGCCAGCGTCAATGCCTCTATCCGATCGCGTTGGAGAAAATACAAGCGCCAGTCGCCTTTGGCGATAGCCTCCGACAGCGCAATAGCCAGGCCCTGCGCATTGTTGATGGTGTTATCAAAATCACTAAGCAAAGACGCTTTGGCGCGCGCCAACTCGGCCGCCGTAATGGGCTTGCGCGCGACGCCTTCGATCTGCTCCAACATCGCCAGGCGCGCTTGGGACAGGGAGTGGGATTTGTCCAGCTCCAGCCAGAAAATCATGCAGCCCGGCTCGGCAAAGTCCAGCATCCACAGCGAGCTTTGCGAAGCCATTTTGCGCTCGACCAGTTGCGTATGCAAGCGGCCCGCAGGCGGCGAGGCCAAGATTTCGCCCACTACGGCCAAGGCGGCTGTGTCAGGGTGGGCACCGGCCGATATCAAATACAGCGCAGCCAGGTAGTAACTGTCGGCGACGCGGTGGACGGTGACCTCACGGGCGCCATCGCGCGGCGCCTCGCGGGTGTAGGTCGGCTCCAGCACCCGGGTGGGCCGGGGCACAGGACCAAAGCTTTGCTCCACCATCGCTAGGGCTTGGGCAGACTCGAAAGCACCGGCAATCACCAAAACCGCGTTATCGGGCTGGTAGTACTTGCGGTAGAAGGCTTGCAGGCGCTCGATCTGCACGTTCTCCACGTCGCTGCGGGCGCCGATAGTGTCTTTGCCGTAGTTGTGCCAATCAAAAGTCGCTGCCAGCATCTGTTTGTAGAGCACCGACTCGGGGCGGTTTTCACCGGACTCCATTTCGTTGCGGACCACCGAAAACTCTTTGTCTAGGTCAGCGCGGGCAATCCAACTGTTGACCATGCGGTCCGCCTCCATGCCCAGCACCCAGCGCAAGTTCTCGGGCGAGGCGGCAAAGGTCTCAAAGTAGTTGGTGCGGTCGGTGTAGGTGCTGCCGTTGAAATCCATGCCGCGCTTACCCAGGGCGGTCATGATATTGCCCTGGCTGGGCGTGCCTTTAAACACCATGTGCTCGAGCAGATGCGCCATGCCGCTTTCACCATAGTTCTCGTGGCGGCTACCGACCAGGTAGGTGATATTGACCGTCGTGGTCGGCTTGGAGTCATCGGGCGCGAGCAGCACGCGCAGGCCATTGGGTAGCTGGTATTCGCTAATACCCTCCACACTGCGCACCCGCTGCGCCATGCCTGCACCGGGGACCTCGGGCAATTGGGCGTAGGCATTGGCCGCAAAGCCCAGACAGACGACACTTGCCAAACAAACGGCGGTGGCCCGTCGGACCCAGGTCGTGCTTTGCATGAAGAAACTCTACTTTCTAGGGCGCAGAACCCGGCGGGTCCACTTTGACCAGATTGTCATTGGAGTTGCGGTCGATCCGCACATTAAAAGGATCTACGCCGACAAAAGCCGGTGGCTTGTCCGTCACCATATGCACTTCCTGGCTGCCCGAACGCAATGCGACGCGCTGCAAAGCCAGCACCGCCTCGGGGCCATAGCCTTTTTTGGCGGGCTCTGCGCTGAAGGCGCCGATGTCGAACGATTCGGCTAAGGGCGTCTCGGTCTCCTTGCCTTTGCCGTCAGCGTAATACTTGTTGGCCTGCACCGTAAACCGAACGTCAAACTTGCCATCCGCGCGCACTTGTACCGAAGGCGCACTGGCCTTGAGATCATAGAGCGTTATTTTTTCGAACAAATCGGCAATCAGTGCGTGCTGCGCTGGATTCACCTCGGCGCGCAAGAGCCGCAGGAAATCCGTGCTCGCCGGATAAGGTGCGCTTTTAAAGGCAAATTGCGCCAATAGCTTTTGCAAAGCGCGGTTGACCGCTGCTTCGCCAACCTCCTCTTTGAGCGCGTACATGGCCAGCCCGCCCTTTTGGTAATGGATGTAGCCCTGATTCTCGACACGGTACAGCGGCAACTCCTCCAGCACTTCGCCACCCCGGCTGCGCAAATAGCCATCTAGCTCGTATTTCAAAAACTTGCGAATTTGCTCGCGTCCGTACAGCTTTTCCATCACCAAAAGTGCGCTGTACTGGGCAAAGGACTCACTGAGCAAGGTCATGCCCTGCTTGTCCGCACCGATGATCTGGTGCGCCCACCACTGGTGGGCCACTTCGTGGGCGGTGACATAGGTCACCAGATCGATCTTGCTGTCGCGCGAGGCATCCTTGAAATTTTGGATAAAGCCAATCGACTCGGAATAGGGCACCGTGTTTGCAAAGGACTGTGCAAAAGATGCATAGGCCGGAAACTCCAGGACACGCAATTGGCGAAATTGAAAAGGTGAGAATTTGTCGCTAAAAACATCCAGACTCACTTTCATGGCGTCCAGCATGCGCTGAACGTTGTGCCCATGGGGTGGATGAAAGTACACCGCCAACTCCACCGCCGAGCCCTGCGGGCTTTTCCATTGGTCTTTTTGCACAGCGTAACGGGCCGACTGCAGGGAGAAAAAGTTGTGAATCGGCGCCTCGGTGCGGGTAACCACGGTGCGTCGTCCATTGGCAACCGTGTCGCTCACGGTATAGCCCGGTGCGACCGGCGTCTGATCTGCATCGGTGCTCAGCGTGATATGGGCTTGTACCCAATCGCTATCGTGGCGCAGGTAATGGTGGGCGCTGGCTTGCGTATCCTCCAACTTGGCAGGCCGCAACTCGGCGGGCAATCCATATTTGCGCCGTTTGGCCCGGTCTTGCAAAAACGCGGCGCGGTTAACTCCCAACTGGGGGGTAAGCTCAAAATTATTCAAAAAACTCCCGTTGTCCACGATGCGAGTTTGGTTGTCTTCATTTCTGAACCCTGTCTGCTGCAAAGTGTTCGAGAAATGCAGGACACGTTGCTCGCCTACAGCCAGTGGCTGGTCCAGTCGGTAAATGCGGTAGCCAAAGCGCGGGTACTCTTTCTCCAAGGTCGCCCCTTGCATTTGCAAGGCCAGGTCTTGGGCATCGGGGTCCGATTGCACATGCACTTGGGTCAAGGTCGCCCCGCTGCGGTTTTCCAGAAGGTAGCTTCCGCGCGTGGTCGCCCGTTGCGACTGGGGATACAGCGCCACATCGAGGGTGACTTCAACAATGGTGGGCTGGGGCAAACTCTCAAAGCCGAGTAGCTGCTTCTCCATATCAGCTGCCAGGGTTTCCCGTTCGTCACGAATCTCGTAGCGGTTGAGCACATTGGTGTTGTAAAAAATCCAGGCGCCAAGGCCCGCCCAGGTGACTACCGCACCCAGCAAAAGCACCATGACCGAACCGTGCAAACGCGCGGCTAGGCGCCGCCAGCGGGGCAGTAATGCGGTATCCACGCCCCGGCGCCACATCAGATGGCTCAACACCAGCAAAATGCCTGCAAAGCTGCACCAGTACAACTGCATCCAGGCCCGGCCTACCCAAAAATGGCCTGATCCATTCATATCAGACAAAGGCACGCTCGTACTGCCGGCGTAGTTGTATAAATTGTGTTCAAAGCCCAGGTTGGCCAGCACCATGGTCGATACGATGTAGACCAGCATGACCGCCCAGCCGCTGAACTTGTTGGGCACCAAGGTCTGCACAAAAATGGCCAGCACGGCAAGCAAGAAAGCCTCTACCAGACGCGGCGCAATAAACCACGCGCCGTAGGCGCCAAGCTCTACGTCGGTAAAACCATGGGCCATTTGAAAGGCGATACCACCGAGCACCGCGGCAAGGTAAGTTGCCAGCAACACGCCAGCGATAGCCAGCACCTTGGGCAGCATAAATGACCAATCCGGGGCGGCACTGGCACCCACGATTTCGTGCATGCGGCGGTCCCGGTCACGCCAGACCAGCTCGCCAGCGTAAAAGACCGCGATGATGAAAGTAAACAGCGTGTATGCGCCATTGAGCGCAGCAATCACATTGCGGGTGACCGGGAAAAACTCCACGCCACGCTGCTCTACCGTGCCTGTCATTGCGCCCAAGGCATTGAATAAGCCCAGCACCAGCAAAACAATAAAAGCCGGACTGCGCAGCACATAGGCCAGGTCAAACCGCACCAAGGCCCAACATTGCGCTAGCGCACGCCCTGCGCCAGTGCTGCCCTGCGGGAGCGGGCCCGGGGTTGGCGCTGCCTCGCCATCGTCGGCCAGTTTGTCCACTTTCTGGGCCGACGCGCCAGCCGATGCATCGAAGCGAAACACTGCATAGGCCAGCGCCAAAAATACCAAAGCCATACCTGCCCAGAGCAGGCGGTTGTACAAAATCAGGCCCGTCATCGCCGGCAACTGGGTGTTGCGCTCGGCAGCGGTCCAGTAGCGGGTCAGCTGGTTGAAGGCACTGAGTCCAAAGGGATCGGTCCACGCCGAGACCGTATCCCAGGCCGGGTCACGCAGCATCATGCGCGAGCCGATAAACAGCACCAAGAAAGCAATAACGCCTATAAATGTCCACATGAGCGAGCGCGTCGCTGTGGCCAACGCAAAAAATGCGGCGGCGGTAAGCAACAAAGTGGGGACACCGAAATACAGAAAAGCTAGCCCGTAGTGCCGCAATACGGTGGGACCCAAAGTTTCCGGGTCGATCCAGGGCATCTGGCTGCCGATGAGCATCCCCAAGGGCACGGCCGCCATGACGGCCAGAACTGCCACAAAGGCGCCACAAAAGCGGCCTACCAAATAGTCAAATTTACCAATCCGTGTACTGCGCACCAGGGGTGCGAAACCGGTCTCGTCGTCGCGTATGACCACGTTGGCGACAAAGGCCGTCACCACAAAAAGGCCAAACAAATTGAGGATCGCAATTGTTTGCGCAATGGCGTAAGGCGCGTTGGCATGGACATTGCCGCCCGCACCGATACGTATGTTTTCAGACGCCACGCTGCCAAAAGCAAACAAAAAGAACAGGGCAAACGCCACTACAAACAAGGGCGAACGCAGTTGGTAGCGGGCCTCAAACCGGGCGATAGCGCTAAACATGGCGCGGCTCAGACGGAGGCTGCCGCAGCGGCACGATGGCGGGCGCCTACGACGATCGAAAAATACAGATCCTCCAGGGAACCGGTAATCGCTTCAAAATGGGGGTCGGGTGCGTTATCGGCCAAGACATGCACAACGGTCTTGCCTGCGCGCAAGCGGTGGGCAATCACCTGATGCTCCTTGCGAAACTCGTCCAAGGCGCCCATGGCGATTTCGCGGCGCCACACCCTGCCCTGCAAACCTTGCACCAAGACCTCCGGCGCGCCTTGCAACAGCACGCGCCCGCCGACCATGACCGCCATTTGCGGGCACAGGGCGGACACATCGTCAACGATGTGGGTGGACAAAATTACGACCACTTGCTCGCCAATTTCAACCAGCAAGTTGTTAAACCGGTTGCGCTCCTCTGGGTCCAGACCGGCGGTGGGCTCGTCCACAATAATCAGCTTGGGGTTGCCAATGAGCGCCTGGGCAATGCCAAAGCGTTGGCGCATACCGCCCGAAAAACCGGCGACGGCTTTCTTGCGGACGTCCCATAAATTCACTTTGGCCAGCAAGGTCTCCACCGTGTCTTTGCGTGCGCCATGCCCAGTAATGCCTTTGAGTACCGCCAAGTGGTCCAGCAGCGCATAGGCACTGATGCGCGGGTATACGCCAAAGTCTTGTGGCAAATAGCCCAGCACCTGGCGCAATTTTTCAGGTTCGCGTACCACGTCAATATCGCCAAAGCGGATGCTGCCCTCGCTCGGAGTTTGCAGGCTGGCAATGCAGCGCATCAAGGTGGATTTGCCGGCGCCATTGGGGCCCAGCAAGCCAAACATGCCGGTAGGAATATGCAGGTTCACGCCGTCAAGCGCCTGGGTGCCGTTGGCATAGCGGTGCGAAAGCTGACTCAGTTCAAGCATGGAAAAAACCCTTTTTCATCAAAATCAGTACCCGACCACTGCCCGGCTTGCAATGGGCGCTAACGCACCGCATTGCTGCGCATGGCCCGCCCCACATAGGCCAGGCCGGCCACCATCAGCAGCAAGCCGATCGCGCATGGAAGTAACCATTGCCACGGCGCAATAGGCTCGGCGCGCAAAACATGCAGCATCAGGGTTTGTTGCGCCAAGGAGGGTACCAGGTAGTACCAATCGGGCTCAGCAGCATCATTGAGTAAAGACACCAGCGGCAACAACATAAACACCATCAACACCAGCGAATTGCCCGCTTGTGCTTCTTTAATGCTCTTGCCGCGAATGGACGAGGCCATTAAGAGCGCAGCGACCGCGCCCGCAAAAGGCAGGCAAATGAGGGCAAAAAGCAAGGCATCCGGTAGTCCATAACGGAACAGGGCTTGCAAGGCATCGCTGCGTATAAGCAGCTGCGCCGGAATAAAGCTCAGACTGGTCAACAAGGCAATCACGGCAGCCAGCACAGCAACAGCCCCCCATTTGCCCAAGGCCAAGGCCCAGGGTGAGACCGGGTTCATCATCAAAGGTTCGAGCGAACTGCGCTCGCGCTCACCGGCCGTGGTGTCCATGGCCGCGCCCATGGCGCCGGTTAATACGGCAATGAGGACGTACAAAGGAATCATGGAACCCGTGAGCTGCGCCGCACGCGAGTTGGCATTGGCCAGATCACGCTCTTGCACCTCCAGCGGCTTGAGGCTGGCCACGGCCACCCCGCGCAAGGCGAGGGTTAGGCCCACACGCTCCTGGGCGTAGGACTGCAACAAGTTGCGCGCGACATCGCGCGCCGTACTCGAGCCCCGGCTGCTGCTGTTCGCGTAGATTTCTACCGCTGGCATCTCTAAGGCCTGCAAGCGCTGCTCAAAATCGGCGGGCACCACCACAATGGCATCTTCCAGTTGGCCGGCCGCCAGCTTGTCCATGGCGTCGGCTGGCACAGCCTTGATGGTGTAGGCCTGGCGCTCGATAAAGTTTTGCAAACCCGGCGCGTACTGCATGCCTTGGGCATAAATTTCGCGCTTGTCGATGCGGTTTTCTTTCTCACTGGCCAAAGTGGAAATCAGCAGCAAAACGATCGGCCCCTGCACCAAACTCAGAAGCAACACCGTGCGCAACGTGCGCCGGTCGCGCCAAGCGTCGCGGAGCTCCTTGAGGAACACCGCCACCCATTGGGCCAGAGCGCTGCTCTGTGTCGGTTGGCTCATAGCACGGCTCCTGGCTGAGGCGGCGCGGCCGAGAAGGCCAGGTGCACAAACGCATCCTCAAAATCGCTTTGGCCGGTTTGCGCCAACAAATCGGCAACGCTACCGCTGGCCACATTGCGCCCGTGGGCGACCACTACCACCTGGTCACACAGGCGCTCCACCTCTTGCATGATGTGGGTCGAAAACACAATGCATTTGCTCCCGCCTGCCGGCGAGCACAAGTGACGCAATGTATCGCGCAGCGCGCGGGTGGCCAGCACGTCCAGCCCGTTGGTTGGCTCATCCAAAATGATGTTGTCCGGGTCATGGACCAGCGCACGGGCCAGGGCGGTTTTGACGCGCTCGCCCTGGCTAAAGCCTTCGGTGGCGCGGTCCAGCAAGGGGCGCAGCTCTAGTAGGTCGGCCAATTGCTCGGCGCGGGCGTGGGCCGCCGCAGCGGACAAGCCGTGCAAGCGGCCGAAGTACACCATATTTTCCCGGGCAGTAAGGCGTGGGTACAGGCCGCGCGCATCGGCCAGAATGCCCATGCGTGCCTGCGCCTTGGCACGCTCTTGCGTAACAGACAAACCGTCCACCTCCAGGCGACCGCTGTCGGGGGCGAGTAGCCCGGCCAGCATGCGCAAGGTGCTGGTTTTGCCAGCGCCGTTGGGGCCTAGCAAACCGGTGATCTGCCCATTGGGTGCATGCAAACTAATGTCACTGACGGCCTGCACCCAGGGCTGCTCCTTGCGTTGCAGGCGCCAGCCGCTGCGCTGCCAGCGCGCGCCAGTGGCCTGGGCGGCAAAGCGTTTAGATACTTTGTCGATAAAAATCATGGTACCCCCTGGGCTGCAGCAACGGTCGGCCGTACGAACGCCAGGGGCCGTGGAATCGATTGGGCGCAACGGGCATCTACTGCCAATGCTTGGGCGTCGTCGCTGGCCTGGATAAAAGCCGTCAGCACTTTGTGCATACAGGCGTGCGACAAGATTCCGTGGCCCGCCTGCGGAACCAGCACATGGCGCGCCAGCGGCCCCAGCCCTTGCAGGGCCCGCTGCGCGTGGCGTGCAGGCGTCACCGGATCGATGCCGCCGCTGAGCAGCAAAGTGGCATGCTGCGCTGGCGGTATGCGGTAGAAATCTGCCGGCACTGCGCCTTGCGGCCAATCGCGGCATGCGCTGCGGTACTGGGTTTGGGGGTCGGTGCTATCTGGCGGGGTGCCCGCAGCCGTTGGCATGCGCGGATAGTCTTCGGCGCACACCACACCCAGATGCATGCCCAGGGCAAGACGCAAATGGGGTGCGCCATTTTGCAACGCGCTTTCTAATCCAGCCAGGCCCTCAAAACGGCCGTGCGCGGCATCATGCACTGCTTGGGGCAAGGCGGCCGCAATCGCCGGCGTGTATAGCGCGCCGCGAACGGTCCCCATAACGGCTTCGCGCGTGACGCTGACTTGCAGCAACTGGCCCGTCAACGGATGTGCCAGCGTTACCGATTGGGGCAAGCTTTGCCAAAGCGATTGCCACTCGGCCGCCAGCGCGGGAAAAGCCTGCTGGCAAGGGCGTGAAGCACGGCAACTAGCCCACAAGGCATCGAGCGCCGCCTGGCTGTCCGGGCCCAGCGTCGTGGGCAGCACCATATCGGGGGGGGCGACGCCATCGAGCACGCTGCGGCGCACATGGTGGCCAAACTGGCGCATATATTCCAGCGCAGCGCGCGTGCCATACGAGGCGCCCACCACATTGATCTGTGTAGCGCCCAGGGCCTGGCGCACCGCATCCAGATCTTGCATGGCCAAGGTCGTGGTGAAAAAGCCTAAGTCTGAAGGCCGATTGATATAGGGCAAGCGCTCCAAGGCGGCGCGGCATTGGGTCAGTTCCTGGGCCTGCGCCTGGGCGCTGGCAGCACCCAAGGGCAGACGGGGCGGCGGCGGGCACATCAGGGGGGCTGACTTGCCGGTGCCGCGCTGGTCGACCAAAACCAGATCGCGCTGCAAGAGCAAACGCTCAAACCACGGCAAGACTGCCGCAGCCAAGCCGATGGCGCTTTGGCCCGGACCGCCTGCGAGCATGAACACCGGGTCGGGCTTGCGATTGCGCGCCACCGAGCGCAGGACGACGTAGTGCACTGTGATCTGTGGGCCGCCAGGGCGCGCCGGGTCGAGCGCGCGCAGCAACTGCCCACAACGCACCTCGGTTTTGATGCCCGCAACTCGGCACGCTACGGTAGGGTCGGCGACGGGAGTGTCAGACGCACCGGCGATTGCAGGCCAGCCCAAGAGCGCAAAAACTAGCCAGAGGCCCCACAAAACGCGGTTCCAAAACAAAGAGGAAGGCAGCATGGCAAATGCAGTGAGGTGTTATGGAGTGGGCGATCCTAGTAGAAATTCTGACAAACGGCATCAAGCATGTGCGCGTCGGCGCATCCACGCTAAACCGCCTGCCAGGCTGCGCCACACAAAACGCAGCAACAACAAGGTCAGCAGGGCTTCGAGGAGCGTCACCAAGAGCGCCAGCGAAGCGTGGTAGCGCTGGCTGCGCGCCCGGATTTTGGCCTGCATGCGCTCGCTGGCACTCTCAATACTGTCGTAAAAACTGGGTACCACGAGCAAAGTCAACACTGTGGAGGTGATGGTGCCGCCAATGATAGAGACGGCCAGCGGTTGGTAAAACTCGCCGCCCTCCCCCAGGCCCAGAGCCACCGGAATCATGCCGGCAATGAGCGCAAACGTGGTCATCAAAATCGGGCGCAAGCGCACGCGGCCGGCGTGCATCAGAGCTTCCTCCCGGTTGATGCCACCGGCCTCTTCCTTGCGCGCAGCGTCGAGCAGCAAGATCGCATTTTTGGCGACCAAGCCCATGAGCATGATGATGCCGATAAAACTCATCAGGTTGAGTGTTCCGCCGGTCAGCAAAAGCGCAATGACCACGCCAATCAGCGACAAGGGCAAGGACAGCATCACGCCCAAAGGCGCGGTGAAGGAGCTAAATTGGATCACCAAAATCAGGTACATCAGTCCGATGCCGCTGACCAGGGCGATCAACATTTCGGTAAACAGTTCTTTTTGATCCTGGCCGGCCCCCGCCAGCTCCAGGCCGTAGCCGGGCGGGTAGTCCATGGCCTGGGCCAGTTTGAGCGCATCGGCCGTGACTTCGCCGTTGGAGCGCCCCTGCGCATTGGCGGCCACAGTGACCACGCGCTTGCCCTCGCTGTGCGAAATCGTCGAGGGCGCTTTGCCCATGGTGATGGTGGCAATTTGCTCCAGCGGCACCAACTCGCCGGTGCCTGCGACGGCGATGGGCAGGCGTTCGATGTTTTCGCGCGAAAGGCGGTCCTGGGGATGAAGGCGCACGGCCACGTCACGCGTCTCGCCCGTCGGATCGACCCAGTCGCCCACCTCGATGCCTGCAAATGCGATGCGTAAGGCTTGGGCTGCATCATTGGCCGAGATGCCCATGGAGTTGGCCAGGCCGCGGTTGAGCTCGATGCGCAGTTCTTTGCTCGGGTCTTGCTCGGACAGACCGACGTCAACGGCGCCGGGCACCTGGCGCAGTTTTTCCATAAAGCGGTTAGTAATTTCCAACAAGCGGCGCGAGTCCGGCCCGGTAAACTCGATTTGTACCGGCTTGCGCGCGCCATTGCCCAGATCGTCAAACACGGTGAACTCGGCACCAATGAGCGGGCGAATTTTCTCGCGCAGATCAGCCGCCAACTCTTTGGCGCTGCGGCGGCGGTCTTTGCGCGGGCCGATGTCCACATAAATGCGCCCGCCGTTGGGGCCGATATTGCTATTGGTCTCCCGCGTTTCGGGCAGGGTGCGGGCGATTTCGGCGGCACGCTCCATCTTCAAGCGGGCGTATTCCAAAGACGATGAGGCGGGTGTGCGCACATCGATCATCAGATTGCCCGAATCCGCAGCGGGTAAAAAGGCCGAGCCACCATAGCGCACATGCAGCGTCAAGGCCGCGACCAAGGTGCTCAGCGCAATCAGGCCCATGGCGCGGCGGTGGTGCAGCGCCCAGGCAATCACGCCGGCATAGCGATCGGCCTGGTGGTCAAACCAGTCATTGAAAACTTGCAGGCGGCGCCCCACCGGGCCCTTGGGCGCGCTGTGGTGGTCTGGCGGGTCGCCCCAGTAGGCCGACAGCATGGGGTCCAGCGTGAAAGAAATCGCCAGGCTGACCAGGACCGAACAAGCCACCGTGAGCGCGAAGGGCCGGAACCATTCGCCGGCGCCACCGGGCATGAAGGCCACTGGCAAAAACACCGCAATGATGGACATGGTGGTGGCCGTCACGGCCAGCCCGATCTCGGCCGTGCCTTCCAAAGCGGCGGTGCGGCGGTCCGCGCCACGTTGCATGTGGCGCACGATGTTTTCGCGCACCACGATGGCGTCGTCGATAAGCACGCCAATGGCCAGCGACAAGCCCAGCAAGGACATGAAGTTGAGCGTAAAGCCACATAGCCACACGCCGATAAACGCGGCGATAACCGACGTGGGCAAGCTCAGCCCGGTAATCAAGGTGGAACGCCAGGAATTGAGGAAGGCGTAGACCACGACGATGGTCAGGCCAGCGCCCAGTACCAGAGAGTCGATCACGTTGTTCAGGCTGTTTTGCGCATCCTTGCCGCCGTCGCGGGTAACCTCCAAAACGGTGCCGGGGCTGTCTTTGGCCAATTGGGCGTTGAACGCTTTGGTGGCCTCGCGCACCGCTTTGGCGACGGACACGGTACTGGCATCACGCGCCCGCGTCACATAGATGCCGACATTGGGCTTGCCGCTGCGGGTGCTGAGGCCGTCAAGTTCGGCAAAACCATCTTCCACCGTGCCTAATTGCCCCAGACGCACCAGTTGGGCGCCCATGCGCTTGACCACAATTTGCGTGAAGTCTTGCGGCTCGGCGATGCGACCCACCAGGCGAATGCTCTCGTTTTCATAGGGGCCGCGCAGTTTGCCCACGGGCGCGTTGGCGTTTTGGGCCCGAATGGCATTGACCACCTCACCCACGGACACGTTGTACTCGCGCAGCTTGGCCGAGCGCAGCAACACCGAGAGTTCACGCTTCAGCGAACCCGAAACATTGACGGTAGCCACGCCCGGCAAAGCGCGCAGTTTGTCGGCTAACACATCCTCGGCCAAGCGCGATATTTGGGCATGGCTTTGGCTGCTGCTAGACAGGGCCAAGTTGATGATGGGCTGGGCAGACGGGTCGTAGCGGCGAATCACCGGCTCGCGCATCTCGACGGGCAGTTTGTAGCGCACCGAGGCGATCACTCCACGCACCTCGTCAGCCGCTTCGATCATGTTTTTGCTAAAGGCAAACTGCATGTCAAAGCGGGCATTGCCTTCGGCGCTGGTGGACCAGACTTTTTGGGCGCCCGCGACGCTTTGCAGCGATTTTTCGAGGCGGTTGACGATTTCACGCTCCACCGTATCGGGCGAAGCACCGGGATAAGCAATCGAAATAAACAGGCCCGGGTTTTCGATATCGGGAAACTGGTTGACGCGCAATTTGTTGAGCGCCATCAACCCCAGGGCCATGACGCCCAAAATAATCACCACCGTAGCAATCGGGCGGCGGATGCTGAAATCCGATAAAAACATGCTTATTGCCCCGAAGCCGCAGCGCTGGCCTTGGCCTGCGCAGGGGTGGCCACCAGGCTGATGGCTTGGCCGTCTTTCAAATTGCCGCCGGGGTTGCGCAACAGACGGTCGCCTGTTTGAACGCCGGCCTGCACGGCAAACTGGCCGCTGCGGGCGTCACGCGCGCCCAGGGTGACGGCCACTTTATGCACCGCGCTAGCGTCCACCCGCCAGACAAAGCTGGCGTCGCCCGCGCGCTGCACTGCCGATTCGTCAACCACCGGAACGCTTTGGGCTTTGGCCCCACTGCGGATTTGGCCCTCGGCATACAAACCAGCCACCCTCGGCCGCGCCGGGCCGGTGAAGGCCACCAGGACCTCGAGTTGGCGGGTGGCTTCGTTGGCACTGGGGTCGATGCGGGTTACCTTGCCTTCAAAACTCTCGTCACCGTAGCCATTGACGCGAAAACGGACCCCTTGGCCCAATTGCACCTGGCCGGCCTGGTCGGCCGATACGCGGCCGACAAAGCGCAGACTGTTGGGGTCAATCACTTTGAGCAGCTCTTTGCCGATGGATGCGGTGTCGCCGGGCGAGGCCTTGCGCTCGCCGATCACGCCGTCAAATGGCGCCCGCACCTGGGTACGCTGCAGCTGCTGTCGGGCCAGAACAGCGCGAGAGTTGGCAGCAGATACTTCATTTTGCGCGGAGTTGGCGCGAATTTCAGCATCATCAATGGCTTGCAAGGTGGCCATGCCGCTGGCGCGCAGGGTTTTGAGGCGTTCTAAGTTGCGCTTGGCTTGCTCGAGCTGAAAGCCGGCGTTGCGGGCGCTTTCTTCGGCTGCATTGAGGTTGTCGCGGATGGCGGTTTCGTCCAGCCGGACCAGCAAATCACCCCGGCGCACCACGTCGCCATTGTCTTTGAGCACTTCAAGCACCACCGCCGAGGCCTCGGCGCGCAGGTCGGCCTTGCGCTCGGCGGCAATCGTGCCCGAAATTACTGGGCCGCCGCCGGCCGCGCCGTCGGCCACCGTCAGCATGTCTTCGGGCGCCACCAGCAAGGGGACGGCCGTTGCGCCGGCAGCAGCAGCCGGATCAGGCGCTTTGTGGCAAGCAGCCAAAACCAAAATAAGACTAGTAATTAGAAGGACGCGGTTCATATAGCGGGGCTACCTCAAAGGAGAAGGCTTGGCTGGTGGTCAGCCGGAGCCGGGGCGTCTGCGTGAAAAATGGCAGGAAGTGCAATGCGCCGCGGATTCTAGGCCAGCGCTGCTGCGGCGCCCTAAATCTCTGCTGGATAGGCCTTGCAGCCACGAGGCCTACAAACTGTATGCCAAAATTATCAGCTTAGGCGCCCCCAGGCGCCACACACTCTCTAAGGATTTTGTATGCGTCTTATCCGCAGCGCCACCATCCTCGCCTTGGCCATCACCACGGCAGGCTTTCTGGCTCCGGCCAGCGCCCAAAACAGCCCAAGCAGCAGTTTGTACACCCAAGTTGAAGGCATCAGCGAATACCGCTTGCCCAACGGACTGCGGGTATTGCTGGCCCCAGACGCCTCCAAGCCCACGACCACGGTCAATATCACTTACTTGGTGGGCAGCCGGCATGAAAACTACGGCGAAACCGGCATGGCGCATTTGCTGGAGCACCTGGTCTTTAAGGGAACGCCTTCGCGCGGCAACATCATGCAGGAACTGGGAAAGCGCGGCATGCGCTTTAACGGCACCACTTTTTATGACCGCACCAATTATTTTGAGACCTTCCCCGCCAGCGAAGAGAACCTGAGCTGGGCGCTGGAGATGGAAGCGGACCGCATGGTCAACAGCTTTATCGCCCGCAAAGACCTGGAGACCGAGTTCTCCGTGGTGCGCAATGAAATGGAAATGGGCGAGAACAACCCCCGCCGCACACTGTGGAAGTACATGGCTGCGGCTGCCTATGACTGGCACAACTATGGCAAAAATACCATTGGCGCGCGCAGCGACGTGGAAAACGTCAAGATCGAGAACCTGCAGGCCTTTTACCGCCAGTATTACCAGCCCGACAACGCTGTGCTTCTGGTGGCGGGCAAGTTTGACAGCGCCAAGACGCTGGCGCTGATTGAGCGCGTTTTTGGTACCCTGCCGCGCCCGGCGCGCAGCCTGGGCAAAACCTATACCGCCGACCCGGTGCAGCAAGGCCCACGCGAACTGACTTTGCAGCGCGTCGGTGACACCACGCTAGTGGGTGCGCTGTACCACACGGCCGCCGCTAGCCACCCGGACGCCACTGCCATGGCGGCCTTGGCCGAAATCATGGCCGACACCCCTAACGGGCGCCTGCACAAAGCTTTGGTCGATACCAATAAAGCCACCTCTGTCGCGCCCTGGAACTTCGCCCTGGCCGAGCCGGGCTACATCTTGTTCATGGTGGAGCTGGGCAAAGACCAGCCCGCAGCCCCGGTGCGCCAAAGCCTTTTGGACATTTTGGAAAACATCCGCAAAGCACCCATCACCGAGGCCGAACTCAAACGCGCCAAGGCCAGCATGCAGGCAGATATCGAAAAAACCCTGAACGACCCGCAAAGCCTAGCAGTGCAACTTTCGGAGAGCATTGCTTCGGGCGACTGGCGCCTATTCTTCCTGGAGCGCGATCGTATTGACGCCCTGACGGTGCAAGCAGTGCAAAAAGTGGCCGAAAACTACTTCAAAGAAAGCAACCGCACCTTTGGCCAGTTCATTCCGACCGCTGCGCCGGAGCGCATCACGCTGCCCGAGCCCGTCGATGTGGCGGCACTGCTGCAAGGCTACAAAGGGCGCGCTGCGGTGAGCGAAGGCGAGAACTTTGACCCCAGCCCAGCCAATATCGAAAAGCGCACCGTGCGCGCCAGCCTGCCCAACGGCATGCAAATGGCGCTCACTGCCAAGAAAACCCGGGGCGAAACGGTGAACGGCCAGATTCGCCTGGACTTTGGCGATGCTGCAAGCCTGCAAAACCAGGCCATGGTCGCGCAAATGACCGCTTCCATGCTGATGCGCGGTGCAGGCCAACTCAGCCGCGCTGAGCTGGCCGCCCGTCTGGACGAGCTCAAAGCCAAGATGCGCGTAAGCGGCAGCGGATCGACGGTGACGCTGTCCTTTGACACGGTGCGCAAGCACCTGCCCGCCGTGCTGGACTTGGCCCGCGATGTGCTGCGTGCACCCACCTTCTCGGCCAGCGAGTTCGCCACGCTGGCCAAAGAATTGACGACGCAAATTGAGTCGCAACGCAACGACCCCCAGGCCATGGCGTCGCAGGAATTGAGCAAAGCGCTGGACACCTACCCCAAGGGCGATGTGCGCGCCTTCCTGAGCTTTGATGAGCGTATCGCGCTATTGCAAAGCACCAAGTTGCAAGACTTACAGTCTTTTTACCAGCGCTTTTATGGCGCCAACCACGGCAAGCTGGCTCTGGTGGGCGACCTGGACTCGGCGCAGACGCAAACCCAGCTCAATGCTTTGTTTGGCGACTGGAAGAGCGCTAGCCCTTATGCCCGCCTGACCCGCAACGCCTATGCATTTGCGCCTTCCAGCAAGACTTTGCAGGCACCGGACAAACCCAATGCGATGTTCATGGCGGTGTTGTCCGTCCCGCTGCGCGATGACGACGCCGACTATGTTGCACTAGCCTTGGGTAACAAAATATTAGGCGGCGGAGTGAACAACCGCCTGGTCGAGCGCCTGCGCCAGAAAGAGGGCATCAGCTACTACGCTGGCAGCCAGTTCTCGGCCAGCAGCTTTGAACCGGTAGGCGAAATGACACTGGTGGCCATTCATGCGCCGCAAAACCTGGAAAAACTGCAAACCGGCGTGCGCGAGGAAGTGCTGCGTATCGTTAAAGATGGTGTTAGCGCCCAAGAACTGGCAGACGCGAAAAAAGGCTTGTTGGAAGAGTCCAAAATCAGCCTGGCCCAGGACGCGGCGCTCAGCGGCACGCTGGCTGGCCAGCTGCATACAGGCCGTACCATGGCCTTTACCGCCGCACGCCTGGAGCAAATCCAAAACACCAGCTTGGACCAGGTCAATGCCGCGCTGCGCAAGTATGTGGACTACAGCAAATTGCTGCATATCCACGCCGGTGACTTTGACGGCGCCAAAAAGAAGGCGCCCTAAGTATTGGGCCCGCCAGTCTGGCACGCATTCTTATGACCATCATTGCCCAACGCCTCGCCACCTTGCGCGCCCAGATGGCGCTGCACCATTTAGATGCCTGGGTCCTGCCCTCCTCGGACCCGCATAACTCCGAATATGTACCGGCGCGCTGGAAAGTGCGCCAATACCTTTCGGGTTTTAGCGCTTCGGTCTCGACCATGGTGGTCATGCGGGATAAAGCCTATGTCTGGGCGGACGGACGCTACTGGCTGCAGGCCGAGCGCGAGTTGGCCGGTAGCGGCATCGAGATCATTTACTTCGGCAAACCCGATGTACCGCAGTGGAACCATTGGCTGGCCGAGCAACTACCGGCGGGTGCACGCTTGGGTTTTTACGGCGCCACCATGATGGTCAAGGCCCTGGCAGACATCGAGCCCCTGCTGCAGAAAAAGGGCGTGAGCGTGCACACCGCGCACGACCTGGTCGACGCCGTTTGGCTGGACCGCCCCGGCTACCCGATGGAGCCTGTTTTCGCCCATGACCTGCAGTATGCGGGTGAGACGGCGGCCCGCAAACTGGACAAAGTACGCGCCCAGATGCGCAAGAGCGAAGCCAGCGCCCATGTGCTCAATGCACTGGACGACATAGGCTACCTGCTCAATCTACGCGGCACCGACGTGCCCACCTCGCCTTACTTTCACGCCTATCTGGTAGTCACTTTGGAAGACGCCTACCTGTACGCCCACCAGGAGCGCTTTGATGCCGCACTGACAACACAGCTGCAGGAACAAGGCGTGGCGCTGCGGCCGTACACCGAATTTTTCGCCGGTCTGGCCGAACTGGCGGGTCAGCACGTGCTGGTCGATCCGGCGCAAAGCAATATATTGACTTTCCAAACCCTACGCCAACACGGCTGCACATTGGTGGAGCAACGGGCACCTTCAGTAGCGCTCAAAGCCATCAAGAACGAGACCGAGATCGCCCATTGGAAGAACTGCTTTGTGCGCGACGGGCTGGCCATGGTGCGCTTTTTGCACTGGTTTTATGCGCAGGTGGGCGGCGGCGCGCTCACCGAGCGCAGCGTCTCGGACCGCATAGACGGCGAACGTGCCAAACTGCCCCTGTTTCGGGGACTGAGCTTTACTTCGATTCCTGGCTACGGTCCTAACGCGGCCATGATGCATTACGGCCTGAAAGACGGGATAGAGACGCCCGTGTCGCCGCAAGGCTTTTTCCTTTTGGACTCCGGCGGTCAGTACGACGACGGCACGACCGACATTACCCGAACCCTGGTGTGCGGCGAGACGACGCTGGAGCAAAAAAGGCATTACACCTTGGTGCTCAAAGGCATGTTGCGCCTGTCGGCAGCTATTTTTATGCATGGCACGCGCGGCTTACAGCTCGACATTTTGGCCCGCCAGGCACTCTGGAATGAGGGGATTAACTATGCCTGCGGCACCGGCCATGGCGTGGGCTATTTCAACAATGTGCACGAAGGCCCGCACAGCATTAGTACGGCCTTGGTTGACCAGCCCATTTTGCCGGGCATGGTGGTTACCAACGAGCCTGGCGTTTACCTGCCTGGACGCTACGGTATTCGTATCGAAAACATCCTGCTGTGCCAGCCGCACCAAAGCACTGAACACGGTAACTTTTACCGCTTCGAGGCGCTAACCCTTTGCCCCATTGACACCCAAGCGGTGATCAAAGACCTCTTGGGCGCCGAGGAAACTGCCTACCTCAACGCCTACCACGCGACTGTCTTAGACCAACTCGGCCCCCATTTGCAAGGGCAGGAGCGCGATTTTCTAGAGCGGGCCTGCGCGCCCTTATAAGACCACCACCGCCGCGAGCGATCTGACGGCCTGCTCACTCCAGGGCAGCGGACTTCTTGATTTTTTAATTGCTATTTCAATTATTATGTTTAAATTAATAATTGAATATAGAATGCTTTGAGTTAGCCGCCGAGCACCCTGGTGCCCTGCGTTGCACCGTACCCACAAGCATCGAAGGTCGTGGTCCATGTTCGTCTTATCGAGTCTCACCGAGCGACTGTTCATCGCATTGGGCAAAGGGCCAACTCTGGACGAACGCACGCTCGTGCAGGCGGGCCTCTGGTTTGCTATTGCCAATGCGGGGATATTTGCCCTCTTGTGTGCACCCGGCTTTGATATGCACTGGATTGTCGGGGCCATGGTGGGCTATGGCTTGCTACTCATGCTGGTGACTTGGGCTGGTGCATTGCGTTGGAGTATCCATGGCTTACTCCTGCTGCAGTTTGCGCAAATAGCCGCGTTGTCTGCACACAGCGGCGGCATCAATTCGCCCTTTATCGCCTGCATGCCCTTGTTGCCAATAACGGCAATGCTACTTTTGAATATGCGCTGGGCGCTGGTGTGGATGTTGATTATTTCAATTCATAATTATTTTCAATACCTAGCAGTGCACCGGGCCTGGATAGACGGAGCAGTCAACCCGCAAACAGTTTCTTTAAATACCATCCTGTTTGTCAAAATCAATTCGCTTTTTTTCTTGTTACTGGCACTGAGTTTGTACGACTGGACCTATCGCAGGAAAATACACAAACTCACTAATGACAACCAAGAATTAAATCGTATCGAGGCGGATTTACAGAAGGCAAGCACGGATATCGGCGCATTTACCGATTGCATCACCCACCAGATTCGTACACCGGTAGAGATGCAGCTGCGGCTCAATCCAATTCTTGCGGCAGAACTGGCGAACATACCGGGGCACAGCGATGTGGCGCTGCAACTGAGGGCCGATACAAGCACCTTATTGCAGTCCGTCAACGATGTCCTTGACCTGGCCAACCTGGAGATACGGCGCCACGCATTTTCTTTGTCATCCTTTTTCTTACCCGATGCTCTGCAGTGCGCCGCCGATGCCGTCACGCATGAGACGTTGACCGGTCGATTGCCCGTCCAAATACAACTAGATTCTTCGGCGCAAGTGTGGGTGCACGGCGACAAAGCGCGTTTGACGCAAGCCGTCTCGCGCTTGTTAGCTTGTGCCAAGCAGCAAGCGGAGGCCGGGAACATGGAGGTCAGCGCCCGTTTTACCGATACACGCGTAAGCATTGAGGTTCAGTTTTCACCGCATAACGCAAGGGCAACAGCTGTCCCCAGCCACATGATCAGCAATGCAGCCCAAGCAGTGCAACACCTGAGCCCCGACCTCAGTCTCACCGTTTGCGAACGCCTTGCGACAGAGGCGGGTGGGCAGTTTTGCGTCTATCGGCGTAGTCCTACCCGGTTGCTGCTTTGGTTAGAGTGGCCGCTAAGTCTGCAAGCCATGGCGGTATCGCATCCCCTACCAGACGCCATTACCGCGCCTGCAAGCAAGCGCTTTCTGGTCATCGAACATGTGCTGTCGAGTCAATTGGAAATTCAATCGTTGCTCAAAAACCGCTGGCCGCAATGCCATGTCGGCCTGGCCGAGAGCGCACACAATGCCTTGCTACAAATGGAGTTTTCCCGCTACGACATGGTGCTTATCAATTTAGCGCTACCACAGACAGACGGCTTTGAGGCAACACGGCAGATACGAACGCATGCACTGCCAGCCGTTCGAACGACACCGGTGATAGGACTGGCCAGCAGGGCACAGCTTAACGAGCGCCATCGCTGCCTCGCCAGCGAAATGCAATGGGTACTTTTTAAGCCTTTGGAGGCTGACACATTTTTCGCCGCTATTACGGCCCACCTCACCAAAGAATCCAGCCTATGCATCTAGTGCATCGCCTTCTCCAATTCTGGGCCGCACGTGCTGGTCCTGGTGCAAACGCGCAACAATTTTTTGCTTACATCGTATTGTTTTTTGCGCTGATGACCACGGTACTCGTCGCCCTGAGTACCGAGCACCCCTATCTGAAGCAAACCAATACCCTTGCAGCGCTGTTGTGGATGGCATTGCTCGTTGCGCTACACCATGGCGTGTCCATCACGAAAATATGCCACTGGGGAACCGCCATTGCATTGATGCAAATAGTTCTGCGCTCATGGTTCTCCGGGGGGGTGTACGCCAGTGCGCTGGCTTGGTTGCCGGTCTTAGTCGTGGGCACCTACTTTTTGCTCGGGCGAAGCGTCGCACTGGTGTGGGCATTCATCAACTTATTGGTATGGAGTGCCATGGCATTTTTGCCATCCTTGTGGGATGTGGCGCCTATGGTGCAAGGGCTAGCCCCGGACCAGGGTGTCATTACGCTGGTCGACCAGTCTTTGGCGTTTATATCCGTCACCCTAGTCATGGTTTTTTACTACCAATTTGATGAGAAAGCTTTTGCAGATCTCCTGGATCGCCAGAACCAACTTCAAACCAAAAGCGAGCAGTTAACACAGCGAGAGGCAACCCGCACCCACTTAATCGACTACGCACATACGGAGCTACAAAACTCGATTCAATCGATCGCAGAATTAAATGGCATCATTGCAGCCAAGCTCCAAGGCAAGCCAGGGGCTTTGCTGGTGCTAGAGCACACGCAGCAATCGACCCAAGCCATGCTGCAATCACTCCAAACGCTGCCCAAACCATCGCCCAATTTGGAGGCGCCCAAGCAGTAAACAGCGTATTTTTCGGCTACTGCACCAAAGCTGCAGCTTGGTCCACAAAGCGGTAGACCTCGGCTGGAATTTTCCCATTAGGCCCTTTATCCATCTTGTTGCGTGTCTGTCCGGTGCGCACAATGACCAGCGACTGCGAGGGCACCACAATCACATACTGACCTTGGTGCCCTTGCATTGCATAAAACGGATACTTGTAGTCCCAATCCATCCAAAGCGAATAGCCATAAAACGGCTCCAGGTCTGGCTGACGAATGCGCTGCACAAATTCTTTGTCTAGCAATTGCTTGCCAGCCCACTGACCGTCTTGCAGTAGTAACTGCCCCAATTTGGCAAAGTCCTGGGCCGTCGCGAAAATACAGCAGTAGGTGCGCTCCATGCCGCCTTCGCTCCCTTCCCGGTCGAGCGTGTAAATCGCATCGCTGCCCATCCCCATGGGCACCCATAAACTGCGTGACAGGTGCGCGCTGATAGTCAAATCTGGCTCCTTGGCCTGCAATGCGCGCTTGAGAAAAACGCCCAATAACTGCGTGCTGCCGCTGCTGTACTCATACGCACTGCCTGGTTCGCGCTCGAAGCCCTGGCGCAATACCAGTGCCTGTGCATCTTGGCCGAAGTACAGGTTGGTGGTTACGTTAAATGGCAGGTAGTAGTTTTCGGTCCAGTTGTGGCCTGATTTCATACTCGAGAGTTGCGAAATCCTTGCCTTGCTACCGCGCGGGTCTTTGGCGTATTCGCCTATCTGTTCGGTCAGCGGGGCATCAAAACTGCTGATGTAGCCTTGCTGCACAGCCATTTGCACCTGCAACGTGGTAATGGTTTTGGCCATAGAGAAGGAGTTGGTCCGGCTTTGTGCGTTGTAAGCGCCGAAATACGACTCATGTACCAATGCGCCTTTTTGCGCCACCAAAAAGGACGCACTGCGGTACCGTTGGTGGTAATCCTGCATGGCCGGATCCAGTGGTTTTTGGTTGTAACGTGCATCGCGGGGCCAGACTTGCTCGGTGCCTTTGGCGATGGTGCGCTGGGCAAAGTTGTCCGCGTCATCAATATAGGCCGTACTATGGCCACGGAAATAAGTGCCACTGATAGCTTTCCAGATATAGCCGTGGCCGCTGACCTGAATGCCCGCACCAAGTACAAGCGCCAGCGCGGTGAGATACAAAAATGCTTTTTTCACGGTGAATGCCTTTGTCGTAGCCAGCCAATAGTGCATTGTGCTACAGGATAAGTGTGCAAGATAGGCGATAGGCACTAGCGAAAATCGCGACTCTCGGCGCTGAGGCTGCCCAGCAGATGCGTCATATCTACCAAATGCTTGGCAATCAAGTGACACACCTGTCCCCCGTTGTCGCTGTCGCGCTGCCATACGCCATACACGGCTAACAGCCGCGCACGCAGCAGCACCGGGCGCTGCTTTTCTTTCAGGCTTTTCCAGACGATGACATTGGTGTTGCCAGTCTCGTCCTCCAAGGTTACGAAGACTACGCCCTTGGCGGTCTGCGGTTGCTGGCGCATGGTGACGATGCCGCAGCTGCGCACCAAGCGACCGTGCGGCAAGTCGCGCAGTTGCGCTGCGGTGCTGAGTCTTTGCGCCGCCAACTGCGCCCGCAAAAAATGCAGCGGATGGCTGCGCAGGCTCAGACCTGTGGCGGCATAGTCAAACACCACCTCTTGGGCCTCATGTGCAGGCGGCAGATGCAGCGAAGGTTCATGGACCGGCACACCACGTAGAAGCGCGGGGGCCTGGTGCAGGGCAGAGGCATCCCACACCTGCTGGCGCCGGTGGCCGCTGAGGGAGCGCAAAGCGTCTGCACTGGCCAGGGCCTTGAGATCACCCGCATCCAGCGCGCAGCGTAGGGCCAGCGCCTCGGTACTGGCAAATGGCGCGTGCCGCCGCTGGTCGGCAATGTGCAAGCCGACATGCTCTTTCAATCCACTGACCATGCGCAAACCTAAGCGGATAGCCGCCTGCGGCAGGGCATATCCATTCTTTTGAGCGCCATCGGCGGGCGCCTCTAGGCTGCAATCCCATTCGCTGAAGCTCACATCCACGGGCAGCACCATAAGACCATGGCGACGGGCGTCTTGCACCAGCTGGTTGGCACTATAAAAACCCAGTGGCTGGCTGTTGAGCATGGCCGCCAAAAAACAGGCCGGCTCGTGGCATTTCAACCAGCAACTGACATAAACCAGCAGCGCAAAGCTGGCGGCATGGCTCTCGGGAAAACCATATTCACCAAAGCCTTCGATTTGCTTGAACAAGGTATCGGCGTAGTCCTGGGTGTAGCCGTTGGCGACCATGGCGCCAACCAGGCGGTCATAAAAATGCTGTACGCCGCCCTGGCGCTTCCAGGCCGCCATAGAACGGCGCAGGCTATCGGCCTCGTCGCCGCTAAAGTTGGCCGCCGCCATGGCCACTTGCATCACCTGCTCCTGAAAAATCGGTACGCCCAAGGTGCGCTTGAGTACCTCTTGCAAAGCCGCACTCGCGTATTGCACTGCGTGCGGATTGGCACGCGCTTTCAGGTAAGGATGCACCATGCCGCCTTGGATGGGGCCGGGCCGCACGATGGCCACTTGCACCACCAGGTCGTAAAAGCAGCGCGGTTTGAGGCGTGGCAGCATGCTCATTTGCGCACGGCTCTCGATCTGGAATACACCCACCGTATCAGCCCGGCACACCATGTCGTACGTGGCTGGGTCCTCAGGCGGAATGTCTTGCAGGCGCAGCGGCTTGCCGCGCCACTGGCCTATCAAATCCAAACAACGGTGGATAGCGCTGAGCATGCCCAGGGCCAGCACGTCGACTTTGAGCAGGCCCACCGCGTCCAGGTCGTCTTTGTCCCACTGGATGATGCTGCGCTCAGGCATAGCCGCATTTTCCACTGGCACGATGCGTGTGAGCGGGCCTTGCGTCAGCACAAAACCACCCACATGCTGGCTGAGGTGGCGCGGAAAGCGCTGCAGTTGGTGCGCCAATGCAAGCCACTGCGCCAAGCGCGCAGGCGCCGGGATGGTTAGCGCATCGCCATGCGATTGCTGCACGCGCTCGATGGCCGATTGCAGTCGCTCGTCGAGCACGGCGCGTGCGTGCATCCCCGGATGCTCTTTGGACAAAGCGGCCACCAAAGCGTCAGGAATTTGCAGTGCGCGCCCTACATCGCGCAGCGCGCTGCGCGGCCGGTAGCGTGTTACCACAGCGGTAATGGCGGCGCGCTCGCGGCCATATTTGGCGTAGATGTATTGGATAACTTCTTCGCGCCGCTGGTGCTCAAAGTCCACATCGATATCGGGCGGCTCGTCACGTTCGCGCGATATGAAGCGTTCAAACAACACGCTCATGCGCGACGGGTCTACCTCGGTCACGCCCAGGCAGTAACACACCGCCGAGTTGGCCGCCGAGCCACGCCCCTGGCACAAAATGCTGCGGCTGCGCGCAAAGCGCACGATGTCATGCACCGTAAGAAAATACATCTCGTACTTCAGCTCGGCGATCAGCGCCAGCTCGTGCTCCACCTGTACGCGCACGTTCTCGGGCATGCCTGCGGGGTAGCGAACCCGCGCGCCCTCTTCGGTGTAATGGCGTAGCGTTTGCGCTGGCGTCTGGCCCGGCAACACGGCTTCCAGCGGGTAGTGGTAGCGCAAGCTGTCCAGCGAAAAATGGCACCGACGGGCAATCTCCAAGGTGTTGGCCAGATGCTCTGCGTCAAACAGGGTTACCAAACGCGCGCGACTGCGCAAGTGCCGCTCCGCATTGGCCTGCAAACCGCGCCCGCACTGCGCCACCGGCAGACCCAGGCGCACGGCGGTGAGCACATCATGCAAAGGCTTGCGCGAGCGCACATGCATTTGTACCGCGCCCACGGCCACCACCGGCAGGCCACACAAGTGCGCGATCTGGCGCAGGCGCACGTTGTGCAGCGCGTCCTGTGCGCCCAGGCTGCGCGTAATGCCTAACCACACCTGCGATCCATAGTGCGCGCGGGCAGCCGCTGCAATTGCACACGCTTTTTCCACTGGCAAACCATGCGGAAACAGCAAAATAATCTCATTGCCCGCCAAGCTCGGCCAAGCCGTCCAGCCGCCCTGCACTGGCAGCCAATGCAGCGCGTACTGCCCCTTGGGCGCAGCGCGGCGCGCGCTGCTGATGAATTCACATAAATGGCCCCAGCCCTGCAAATCGTGTGGCAAGGCGACGAAGCGAAACAGCGCCTCCCCCACCACCGCACGCACGCCAAACTCAGCGCCCGGCAAGAATTGCAAGCCCGCCGCACGCGCCGCCTCGTGCGCGCGCACCACGCCCGCCACAGAGCACTCGTCGGTCAGCGCCAACGCCGCATAGCCCAAAGCCTTGGCCCGCACCACCAACTCCTGCGGCAGGGACGCGCCATGCTGAAAGCTGAACGCACTAATGGCGTACAGCTCGGCATAGGCGGGGGACGGGGCGGCGGTGGGCACAGAGACTTCTTGGAAAATACTGTTTTTATATACAGTATAAACACAGGCATTACGTCAATCAGCATCCCCGACCAACACCCCGGCGTCTAAGCTTTGGCAGGCTTAACCTGTAGCACCAAGTTTGGCCTCAAAGTCAAGCTAGTAAAGGTCAATAATGAAACCTGCACTGCACCACATAAATGGTGCCGTCTTCAGGTAAGTACACAAGGCGGTGTTCTTTCGTAATCCGCCGCGACCATAAACCGGTGAAATTGCCCTTGAGTGGCTCGGGCTTGCCGGTACCTTTGAATGGGTCGCGCCTGCACTCTTCTATCAAACCGTTGATTTCATCCACGATTTTGGGATCGGCCTTTTGCCACCACAGGTAGTCGTCCCACCCGTGGTCTGTCCAGGACACGGCCACATCTTTGGCCTGCTGTTTGTTCTTCGCTTTACGGTTGGCCATCTTCAATCCGAGTGTGTCGTTTGGTGGCTATGAGACTGTCACGACTTTGGCTAAGAAATGACGCCTTTCACAAGCGCGCGCGGCTTGACCTTACCCGCACGAAGTTGCGCGATGGACTCCATCAACCTGGTGGCGTTCTTGGCCGAACTGAGCAAGTACATGGTTTCCTGCATGCTGTTGAAGTCTTCCAGCGACAACATCACAATGTGGTCGCCGCCCACACGCGTAATGACAGTGGGCTCGTGGTCTTTGCAAACACTGTCCATTACCGACTTCAAACCGGCGCGCGCTTCTGTAAAGGAAAGGATGTTCATATTGTTTAGCTCGATAGCAGCATGCAGGAAGCATTATCAAATCGAATTTTGATGTACCGTATTCTGTACATTTTATCCAAAGAATACCATCCCAAACTACCAGGCCCGTAAAGATGTTTGTGGACATGCCCTTGCCGCCCACACCACCCACCAGTCTGGCCCCACTGCCGCGCTTGCCACTGCCCACGCCAGTATCAGCCGATGTGCTGCTGCCCAAGGGGCTTGCGGTCAATGACTACATCGCCGCATTTATGCGCGGATTTGGCCCAGGCCCCGAGCTGGGTCCCAAAGTGTTTACTGACGTGACGGGGCAGCAGCTGGTGCTGGACAAAGAGCTGTTTTGGAGCCGTAAAGGCCCACCCGAGGCGCATGGCTACAAGATTGAAGAACAAGGCCGTGCGCCCTACATGCGCCTGCTGGCACGAGCCATTGCCGAGCCGGACGAAATCTGGGAGCGCCAAGAACTGCACGGCAAAAAGGGCAAGCCCGTCATGCGTCGCCGGTACATAGCGCGCGTGAGCATTGTTGGCTATGACCAGCCGGTCATTGGCGTGTTTGAGTGGGGGCCAGACGGCTGGAGCGGCATCACCGCATTCCAGGCCGCAGACGAGGCCAAAGCCCGGCAGATGCTGGACCTACAGCGCTGGGGCACCCGTGTGTATGTGCGGTCGTGATGTGCAAAAAGGAAACCCGGCGCTGCAACGCCGGGTTGTAGGCCTTGGCAGAGTTCGGTGGGCACATGGCAGTGTGCATTCCGCGTCAAGCTTGATGCAAGTATAAGGGGGCACCATGCAACTGATCATCGAATCCAACAGCGCCGTCATCGCCCAAGCACTGAGCCGCGCCGCGCAAGAGATCACCGACACCACGCCGATGATGATCAACATTGGCCAAAAGCTTGAGACCAATATCCGAGACCGCTTTAACGGCAAGACAGACCCCGCTGGCAAAGCCTGGGAGCCGTACAAAGCCATTAGCGCCGCGATACACGAGGCCCGTACGGGCAAAGACAACTCAGGCAGGCTTTTGAGCGTGCAGACATCATCGGCCTATCCCCGCATGCACGGGGGAACCCTATTTTTTCAATATATGCATTAGTAGCTCGGACCTATGCCGGCACCAGCGCCAAAACAAATTACTTAGGAAACCCAATGTCCCTTTAGGATGAGCCTCCAACACCCCAAGCTTTCTGTGACCCCATCCTCTGCTCCCCCTGAAACGCCCCCCGCCGCCCCCGCGCCCATCACCCTGCGCCAAGCCTGGCCGTTCTGGCTCAAAGTCGGCTTTATCAGCTTTGGCGGCCCGGCCGGGCAAATTGCTCTGCTGCACGAAGAGCTGGTAGAGCGGCGGCGCTGGATTTCGGATGCGCGCTTTTTGCATGCGCTCAATTACTGCATGGTGCTACCCGGCCCGGAGGCGCAGCAGCTGGCCACTTACCTGGGCTGGCTGATGCACCGTACTTGGGGCGGCATCGTGGCGGGGGTTTTGTTTGTGCTGCCTTCGCTGTTCATACTGATCGGCCTATCTTGGGTCTACATGGTGTTTGGCAATACGGCGCTGGTAGTGGGGTTGTTTACGGGTATCAAGCCTGCCGTGACGGCGATCGTGCTGCAAGCGGCTTGGCGCATCGGCACGCGCACGCTGCGCCATCGTTTGTTGTGGGCGCTGGCGGCCTTGTCCTGGTTTGCGCTGTATGTCTTGCAAGCGCCCTTTCCGGCCATCGTGCTGGGTGCGGGGCTGGTAGGTGCCATCGGCGGACGCTTGGCGCCACAGGTGTTTCAAGCAGGCGGCGGCCACGCCGCCCAGGCCGGGCCGCATGCACCAGCTTTGATTGACGACAACACACCCCCACCGGCGCATGCGCGCTTTACGCTGGCTGGTTTGGTCAAGGTGCTGGTTTGGGGAGTTATTTTGTGGCTTGCGCCCATGGCGCTGCTCATGCTGACGCAGGGCTGGACGCACACACTCACCCAAATGGCCTGGTTCTTTACCAAGGCAGCGCTGCTGACTTTCGGCGGCGCCTATGCAGTGCTGCCTTATGTGTACCAAGGCGGCGTGGAGCAGTTTGGCTGGGTGACGGCGGCGCAGATGATCGATGGCCTGGCGCTGGGCGAGACGACTCCGGGGCCGCTGATCATGGTGGTGGCTTTTGTGGGCTATGTGGGCGGGCACACCAAAGCTTTGCTCGGCCCGGACCATCTTTTTTTGGCGGGCGCGCTGGCCGCCACGGTGGTGACCTGGTTCACCTTTTTGCCTTCATTTGTGTTCATCCTGGCCGGTGGGCCTTTCATCGAATCGACGCACCAGGATTTGCGCCTCAGCGCGCCGCTGACTGCCATTACCGCCGCCGTGGTCGGTGTCATCGTCAGCCTGGCGCTGTTCTTCGGCCAGCACGTGTTGTGGCCGCAAGGCATGGACGGGCGATTTGACATCGCCGCTGCCGTCATCGCCACAGCCGCCGCACTGGCTTTAATCCGCTTTAAGCGGCCCGTGGTGCAAGTGATTGCAGCCTGTGCGCTGGCGGGCTGGGCTTTCTCGGCACTGGCTTAAAACCTCTGTCCCCGCATGCTCTATTTATGCCCCATCACCCAGTTGGGCAAGCCGGTCGCAATTTCCGGGAAGAAGCAGAGCAAAAACACCGCCACAAACATCAGCCCCACAAAGGGCATGACGCCCCAGATGACGTCTTTGAGCGGGATATCGGGTGCCACATTTTTAATGACAAAAATGTTCAGGCCCACTGGCGGGTGAATCAGGCCCATTTCCATGACGATGGTCATGACCACGCCGAACCAGATCAGGTCAAAACCAGCGGCCTTGAGCGGTGGCAGGATGATGGGCGCGGTCATCAAAATAATGGATACCGGCGGCAGAAAAAAGCCCAGCACGATGACCATGGCCAAAATCACCGACAACAGCACCCATTTGCTCAGCTGCATCGCCACGATGGACTGCGCTGCGCTTTGGCTGATGTGCAGGTGGCTCATGACATAGCTGTAGAGCAACGACATGCCGATGATGAGCATCAGCATGGTGGATTCTTTGAGCGTGCTAGTGAGCAGCGGCGCCACATCACGCGGGCGCCACAGGCCATAGACAACAGCCACCAGCGCCAGCGCCAGCAAGCCGCCCAGGCCGGCGGTCTCCGAAGGCGTGGCGTAGCCACCGTAGAGGGCCACCATCACGCCAATCAGCAGCACCAAAAACGGAACGACACGCGGCAGCATTTCTACTTTTTGCGCCATGGTGAAATGCTCGACCTCCAGGTAGGCCGACTTGGGCCCACCGGCCTCGTACACCGCCAAGGCCATGCGGTACTCCTTGCGTGCGCGCAGGGATGCATAGGCGGCAAACAAGGCTACCAACAACACCCCTGGCCCAATACCGGCCAGGAACAAACGCCCCAGCGACTGCTCGGCGGCCACGGCATACAAAATCATCACGATAGACGGCGGCAGCAAAATACCCAGCGTGCCACCCGCGGCGATGATGCCCGCGGCAAAACCCGGTGAGTAACCGCGCCGGCGCATTTCCGGAATGCCCGCCGAGCCGATGGCCGAGCAGGTCGCGGGGCTAGAACCGGCCATAGCGGCAAACAGCGCGCAGGCAAACACATTGGCGATGCCCAAGCCGCCCGGCACTTTGTGCAGCCAGGCATGGATGGCGGAATACAAGTCCTGCCCCGCGCGCGACTTGCCGATGGCCGCGCCCTTGAGGATGAACAAGGGAATGGACAAGAGCGTGATCGAGGCCATTTCCTCATAGACGTTTTGCGCCACCGTCTCCAGGGAAGAGGCCGGCATCAAAAAATACATAAAAGACACCGCCACGCTGCCCAGCGCGAAAGCTATCGGCATGCCTGAGAACATCACCAGCAAAGTCACGCCGCCGTAGGCCAGGCCCAGTTGTAAGGCACTCATGCCGCGTCTCCTTGGCGCTGTTCGCCGCCCACTATGCGCACGGCCGATTGCAAAAACAACTGCAGAACCAGCAAACCCATGCCCGCAGTCATCAGGCCATAAGGAATCCACAGAGGTGGCGCAAAACTGCTGGAGGTGGTCTGGCCCTCAACCCAGGCTTCATGCAGCAGCGACCAGGACTTCCAGGTAAAAAATGCACAAAACAGCATAGATGCCACATCGACCAGCAGCAAACGCGCACTGTTAAGCGCGTCCGGCAACAAGCCGGCCAAGGCCTCGATGCCGACATGGCCGCGCAGCGACTGCACGTAAGCGCAGCACATGAACACCGAGCCCACCAGCAAAAACACCGCCACCTCGTCCTGCCAATCGGTGGACCAGTGCAGGAAATAGCGCGTGGCCACCGACGAGGTGAGCACCGCCGCGCCCAGCAAAAGCGCAATCATGGACAGCGTCAGCACCCCCCGGTTAATCGCCAGCAGGATCTGGTGGAGGATGGCCAGGAGCCGGTTGCGGGGCACAAGTGCACCCACCGGCGCACCCGGGTCCAATTCGAAACCGTGGCTCACAGGGTCTGTTCCGCCAGCTTGAGCAGGTGCGCGCTGCCGGCGTTTTTCGCGGCGTAGTGCTTCCAGGCGGTCTCACGCGCCAGGTCCTGCCACTTTTTGATGGACGCAGGTGTCAGATCGACCACCAGGTCGCCGTCTTTTTTGTAGACCTTACCGACTTCGATATCGTCTTTCTTGGCTTCTTCGAGGGCAAAGGCTTCCATCTCGGCGCCCACTTGCATCAGCAAGTCGCGCTGGGCCTGCGGCAAGGCGTCAAACACCTGCTTAGACATCATGAGCGGCTCAAACATAAACCAGTACGCACCGGTGCGGCCGGTGGTCAGGGCTTTAGCCACTTCTTCGAGGCGGAAGGAAATCAGCGAGGTGGACGAGGTCATAGCCGCGTCCATGGCGCCGGTTTGCATGCCGGCGTAAATTTCGTTGGACGGCAGCGTCACCACCGAGGCGCCAGCTTCTTTAAGAATCATGTCCATCTCGGCCGAGCCGCCGCGCACCTTCAGTCCCTTGGCGTCTTCGGGGTTGATGATGGGCTTATTGCGCGAGGCCACACCACCGGCCTGCCAGATCCAGGTGATGAGCACAATGCCTTTTTCCTGCAAGAGGCGGGTCAGTTCCTGGCCGACGGGCTTGTTTTTCCAGCCATAGGCCTGGGCGTAAGAGGTAACCAAACCGGGCATCAGACCGATATTGACCTCGGGAATTTCGCCCCCGGCGTAGGACAAAGGCACCAGCGCCATGTCGAGCGCGCCTTTGCGCATGGAGGAAAACTGGGCCAGCGTCTTCATCAGCGAAGAGCCGGGGTAAATATCAAACTTAAGCGCGCCTTTGCTGCGCTTTTCCACTTCGGCGGCAAAAACACGCACCAGGCGGTCGCGGAAATCACCTTCTTTAATCGTGCCACCGGGGAATTGATGGGAAATTTTCAGAGTGGTCGATTGGGCCTGCGCAGCCCCAAAAGGCAAAGCACCCAATCCCAGGGCAGCAGCAGATTGCAATACATCACGTCGCTTCATGGTGTCTCCTCTTATAAATAAATGTGTCCCCGACTCTATACAAATCTGTGGCCTTTGACATTAGCACATGTACCTAGAGCCTTGATTTAAAGGGGATTTACGCAAAATTAAGCGGATTTAGCCGAAAACCCCATGCAAATACCACTGCGGCTGCGGCGCTTGGACGCCAGCCAGGCGCTCGCAATAGACCCACAGCAGGCCATGCGCTTGGCTGCGGGCGATGTAGTAGTCGCGCTGCACGTCCGGCCCGGCGTCCCAGGCTTGCAGTTCGAGGCGCTGGGGGCCGGCCAGCAGATCCAGTGGGCCATGCCACAAAGGCGCGCCGTTCTGGGCCAGCCCCAGACCCTGCGGTGCGGCCAGCAGCCAGCTGGGGTAAAGCGCAGCGGCGGCGGGTAGCGCATCACTGGCCGACGCTGGCCGCTGCGCCTTGGCAGGGCTGTACCAGCGCTGCATGCACTCGGGGCGGTGGTCGCACTGCAATTGCGCAAGCAGCACGCTGGCCGGGCCCAGGCGCGCCACCACCCGCTCCAGCAATTGCTGCAGGCTGTCACCGACGTGCAGCGTATCGGGCAGCAGGCTCTGGCTTTGCCCTGGCAAAGCGCAGGTCTGCAGCGAGCGCAGTGCCAGCACCAGCACCGGGGCGGGCAGCTTGACGTGGGCCAGACGCTCGGCCAACAGCCGCTCCAGGTGGCGCGGGTCCGGGGTGGCCTGGGCGGTGCGGATTTCCAGACGGCCGTAGCCCGCGCCGCTATGGTGTGCGTCGTGGTGTTGGGCATTGGCGCGGCGCGCATCGAGCTGCCAGCGCAGCTCCAGGGCCTGCACGCCATGCTGGCGGGCGCGCAGCCAAACCTGCAGCTGCGCCAGCAAGCGGCGTGCGCCAAAGAGCAGCGCCGGGGCCGACTCCACCTGGGCGGCCAGCTCTAGGGAGGCCTCAAACACCTCGGGCAGGCGCAGCCAGGCGTAGGTCTCGGGCGCGCTGCCGTAGGCCTGGTCCAAAGTACTCAGCACGCCTGCGCCAAAGCGCCGGGCCACGCCGCCGCGCGGCAAAGCGCGCAGCTGCCCCCAAGTGCGGCAACCCAAGCGCTCTAACGTGGGCAGGTGCGCCTGCGCGGCTGCTAGGGCGTGCACTGGCAAGTCGTCAGGCGCCAACACCGGCGCTGCCAGCGCCTCAGGGGTGCGCAGCGGCGCAATGCGCAAACGCGCCAAGGCCAGCAAAGCGCTGTCGCCGTGGGCATACTGGGCCGCCAATGGCGCATGCGCCGGATCCAGAAGCACCTGCAACAAAGCCTGCCGTCCGCCAAAGAGGCGCTCGCTGGCCGAGATTTCGAGCACCAGCGCGTCCTCGATCTGCGCCACCCAGGGCGTAAATTGCAAAGACCACCAGCCCAGCGCCAGCAAAGGTGCGGTCAAGCCGGTCGCAGCCGTGCCTACGGGCACACCCAGCGCCAGCCAGCAGGGGTTGATGCCCGGGTTCATGCCGCAAAACGCCGGACCGGCGGCGCAGTCGGTCCGGTGTGGTGTTGCATCACCGGTTGCGCGATCGGTACTGGGGGCAGCCCCTGGTTGGGCCCTTGGGCCGCGAGCAGGCGCAGCAGGACCGCCGGGCGGGCGGCCAGGCGCAGCGGCGTCTCCAGCGCTGGGCCCCTGCGCTTGACGATGTGCACGCACAGCGCCGCATCCGCATCGGGCGCGATACGCAGGCGCAGAACAGCGGGCGAGGCCTGCGCCTGGGCCCGTGCCTCGCGCAGTACAAACAAAAGCTTGTTGTTCTCGGCCGCAGCGCTGTGCAGGCGGCGCAGTTGCTCGGGGCGCGCCTGGGGCAGCCAGGCCAGCACGGCGTCTATGGCAGCGCAGCGCAAGGCCTGCTCGCTGGCCCACAGTGCATCGGCCGGGCTGGCGCTGGTGGCGCACAGCCACAGCAGACGCTGCGCGGCCAGGCCCTGGGCCTGCAACGCCGGGGCAAACGGCCGGTGCGGCGCTGCCACCAGCGCCACCGGTCCGCTGCCGCACTGCACCAGCGCAGGCAGAAGCAAGCGCCACTCGTTGTGCACACCAGGGTCTTGCAAAAGCTCGGTTAAAGCCCCGCGCGGCCAACCGCCGCCGGGCAGTTGGGCGTCCAGCAAGGTATCGCCCGTGGGCACCGTCGGTGCCGGGGCGGCGGCCAAACTGGCGGCGCGCCAAACGTCGGCGCGCAAGCTATCCAGGGGCGCGGCAGCAGCTTCTGGCAGGTGGGGCAAGGCGGACATAGAGGCGCAATATACTGTATTTATGTACAGTATATTGCGCCTTGCGCAGCGCGTTTGGCGAGCGCTTGAATGGCCGCTGGGCGCCGGGATTAGGTCTTAAGAATCTCGTTGCCAATGGCAGGCCAGCGCCGGCGCATGTACATCCAAGCCACCAGACCGATCGCCATCATGCAGATCGAGCTTGCGGCCAGGGCGACGGCCGAGTGCATTACCAAAGGCGATATCGCACCGGCCACGATGCCATTGGCCACCGAGCCAATAAAGCTTTGCAAAGACGAGGCCATGCCCCGGCGCTCGGGGTAGAGGTCCAGCACCAGCAAGGTCACTACGGGCACCATCATGGCCCAGCCAAAGGCAAAAATGCCCAGCGGAAACAAGGCCCAACTGACGTGCGCCGTAAACAGCACATTGGCCGCCAGATTGAGCACCCCGATACACAGCATGATGACAAAGCCATTGCGAATCTGCCGCTTGGGCGTGATGCGCCCGGCCACGCGCCCGCTCACCCAAGCCCCGGCCATGATGCCGCCGATGGTGAACAAGAAAAACCAGAAAAACTGCTGCGGCTGCAAATGCAGTACCTCGCCCAGAAACACCGGTGCGCTCAGCACGTACAAAAACATACCGTTAAACGGAATGCCGCTGGCCAGCGAGAGCAACAAAAACCGGGGGTCTGCGCCCAATTGCCAGTAGCCCGCCAAAAGATGGCGCACCTGAAAGGGCTGGCGCTGGCTGATGTGCAGCGTCTCGGGCAGCAGGCGGTAATTGGCCAGCCACAACAGTACGCCAATACCGGTTAGAAACCAAAAGATCAGGTGCCAGCTCCCCAAAAGCAGCAACTGCCCGCCCATCAGGGGCGCGACAGCGGGCGCCACGCCAAAGTAAATCGTGATCTGGCTCATCACTTTTTGCGCTTGCGAGGGCGGGTACATATCGCGCACCACCGCACGGGCCACCACGATGCCCGCGCCCGTCGAGAAGCCCTGCATGGCGCGGAAAAATATCAGCTGCCCAATGCTTTGCGACAACGCGCAGCCTACCGAAGCCAGGGTAAAAACCGCCAAACCCCACAAGACTACCGGCCGGCGCCCAAAACTGTCCGAAATAGCGCCGTGGAACAAGGACATAAAGGCAAACCCAAAAAGGTAGGCCGACAAAGTCTGCTGCATATGTACCGGCGTGGTCTGCAAAGAGGCCGAAATATCGGCAAACGCGGGCAAATACGTATCAATGGAAAAAGGCCCCAGCATGCCCAACAGGGCCAAGAGCACCGCAAAAGCCCATTGGGGAAGGCGCCACAAGGATTGGGCATCAGGATTCATGAAGGGTTCAGAGTGAGGATTAACCCGCTATTGGAACATGCGGGAACCTGCGCACCTGTAGGAGCCTGACGCGTTCAAGACTGCCCAGGCAAGTCGCTGGGCCGTTTGCGTGCAAACAAAGGCGCACCCAGCACATTGAGCAGCAAGCCGGCCATGAGCAATGCGCCGCCGGCAAAGTGCACCGCTTGCATGGCCTCGCCAAACACCAGCCAGCCGCTGCTCAAACCCACCAGCGGCACCAGCAGGCTAAAAGGGGCAACGCGGTTGGCCGGATAGCGCGAGAGCATGCGCGTCCACACGCCGTAACCAAACAAAGTGGCCGCCCAGGCCAGATAAGCGAGCGCCGCCAAAGAGGGCCAGTGAAAATTGCGCAAAGCCGCCTCCATGGCCTGCGGCCCTTCGATGGCGTAGGACAAAGCCAAAAACGGCAAGGGCGGCACCAGGCAGGCCCAGACCACGAAGGCCTGCTGGTCCATCGGGCCAAAGCGGCCCAGGGCGCGGGTCACGATATTGCCGGCAGCCCACATGCTGGCAGCGGCCACCGTCAGCGCAAAACCGGCCAGCGGCATCTGCACGCCATGGGCGCTGCCAATCAGCGCCAGTCCGCAAGCGGCCAAAACTAAACCGGCCAGTTGGTGTAGCTGCCAACGCTCTTGCAGCCACAGCGCGGCAAAAAACATGGTGAAAAATGCTTGCGATTGCAAGACCAGCGAAGCCAGGCCCGAAGGCATGCCGACATGGATAGCGCTGAACAAAAACGCAAACTGCCCGACCGAGATCGTCATGCTATAGAGCAAAAACCAGCGCAGCGGAACGGCCGGCCGGCGAAAGAAAAGTACCGCCGGAAAGGCGGCCAGCGCAAAGCGCAATGCCCCCAGCAAAAGCGGCGGCATACCGGCGACGCCTACTTTGATAGCGGCAAAGTTCAGCCCCCAAACGACCACCACGACCAAGAGCATCACGATGTCGCTAAGCGCCATCGCGGGCGGCGCATCGCCAGACGACGAATGATCAGCGGCCATAGAAAGTACGCGGCCTTAGTGCAGCGGCACACCCCAGCCACGCCAGGCGTCCCAGGCCATGGAAGCGGCCAACACCAGCATCAAAGCACTAGAGAGATAAGGCGCCCGCCCGGCCCAATGGCCCCATCCGGACCAGCGCGCTTGCACCTGGCGCACACTCCACGCGGCCAGCACCCCCGAGGCCACCATGGTCAGCGCCAAGCCCACACTAAACCCCAGCACCAGCGTCGCCCCCAAGGCCACCTGCTTGAGTTGCAGGCACAAAAGCAAAACGGTAATAGACGCCGGGCACGGAATCAGCCCACCGGTCAGGCCAAACACCACAATTTGGCCGGTGCTGGCTTTCCCGTCGTGGAAGCGCTCCTGAATTTCTTGGGCATGCGCGCGCGCATGGTCGTCCATCGGTACGCCGTCATCGTGGTGATGGTCATGATGGTGACCATGGTCGTGATCGTGGTCGTGCCCATGATGATGATGATGGTGATGGTGGTGCGGGTGCGCCTGGCGCCAAGTGCGCTGCGCCATCCACAGTGCGGTGGCAGCGATCAAGACCGCAGAAATCAGCTGCAGCCAAGACCCGCTTTGCGCCAGGTCCCACTGGTCGCCGAAATACAAGCCGCCCATGGCCACGGCCCAAACCACGGCCGTGTGCGACAGGGTGGCCGACAAGCCCAGCAGCACCGCCTGCCCCACCGTGCCCCGCACAGCGATGATGAAGGCAGCCATCATGGTCTTGGAGTGGCCCGGCTCCAAGCCGTGCAGCGCCCCCAGGGCGATGGCGCTGGGGAGGAACCACCAGGCATTTCCGTTGCTTTCTTGCAACATTTGAGCGAATTCAGTCATGGGCAGACTATACGCGCTGGGGGCGACCGAGGGAGAAATCGCTCATTCGTTAGCACTCTCCGTCGTTGAGTGCTAATATTGCTCCATCGGACCCAAGGAGTTCCACTATGTCATTTGCAATCGCTTCGAATACCGCCCTGGCCCCGGCCAATCCCTGGTCTTTGGTGCCCCCGCTTGGCAACCTGGACGCCTACATCTCGGCGGCCAACCGCCTGCCCATGCTCACGCTGGAAGAAGAGCAGCTGTTCGCCCGCCAATACAAGAACGACAACGACCTAGAGGCAGCCGGGAAGCTGGTGCTCTCGCACCTGCGTCTGGTCGTGTCTGTAGCGCGCCAATATCTGGGTTACGGCCTGCCCCATGGCGACTTGATTCAAGAAGGCAATGTCGGACTGATGAAAGCAGTCAAGCGCTTTGACCCGGACCAGGGCGTACGCTTGGTAAGTTACGCGCTACATTGGATCAAGGCCGAAATCCACGAGTACATCCTCAAGAACTGGCGTATGGTCAAGGTCGCCACGACCAAGGCCCAGCGCAAGCTATTTTTCAATCTGCGCTCCATGAAGCAGCGCTTCAAATCGGAAGACGCGGCCGCCGACCTGGCCACGCACCGCGACACGCTCAGCCCGGCACAGGTGCGCGCCATGGCCGATGCGCTGCACGTGGACACCCAAGATGTACTGGAAATGGAAACACGGCTCTCGGGCGGCGACGTGATGCTCGACCCCATGGCCTCGGACGACGGCGAAGAAGTCTACGGCCCGATCTCCTACCTGACCGACAGCAAGCATGAGCCCCTGGCCATGATCGAAGCGCACCGGCGCGATGTGCTGGCCTCGGACGGCATTGCCAGCGCGTTAGAGGTGCTCGACCCACGCAGCAGGCGCATCGTCGAAGAACGCTGGCTCAAGGTCAATGACGACAACAGCGGCGGCATGACGCTGCATGATTTGGCTGCCGAATACGGCGTCAGCGCCGAACGCATCCGCCAAATCGAAGTGGCGGCCATGAAAAAAATGAAAACCGCACTGGCCCAATACACCTGAGCCACCAGAGCCTGCTGCGCAGCAGGCCCGATGCGCGCTAGCGCATCAGCTGCGCCAAATCGGCGGCCAGCACCGCCGCACCGCTGCCGTAGCGGGTAAACAAGCGCAAATGCCCCTGGGTATCAAATACATAGCTGCCGGCCGAATGGTCTAGCGTGTAGTTATTGGCACCTGCGCCTGGCACTTTTTTGAAATAGATTTTGAACGCTTTGGTTAAAGTCGGCAGCTGTTCGGGCGTTGGCCGCAAGGCGACAAAAGTGGGGTCAAAGTTCGTCATGTAGGCTCGGAGCAACTCGGGCGTATCGCGCTCGGGGTCCAGGGTGACGAACAGGGCTTGGAGCTTATCGCCATCAGCGCCCAGCAGCTTTTTGACTTCCACCAACTCCAGCATGGTGCTGGGGCATACGTCGGGGCATTGCGTATAGCCAAAAAACAGCACCACCACCTTGCCAGCAAAATCGCCCAGCGTGCGTTGCTGACCGTTGTGGTCTGCGAGTGCAAAACCCTGGCCGTAATCAGCGCCAGTGATGTCCACCGAATTGAAATGTGGCTTGTTCTGCCCGCAGCCAGCCACGCAGAAGATGCCTGCTGCGCCCACCAGCTGCAAGACGCGGCGCCGCGCGGACATGAAGGCCAAGGCGGGGTGCATGCTCATAAGAGGTAATGGTCTAAAAGCAATGCGGCAAACAAAACACTCAAATGAATCAGCGAAAACCGGAAAGTCGCCCGCGCCAAGGCATCTGAGTAATTGCGCAGCAAGCGCCAGGCGTACGCGCAAAACCACAGGCTCAGCACCATGGCCGTCAGCAGATACAGCCATGAGCTCATGCCGTACACAAAGGGCAGCAGGCACGCAGCAAACAGCACGCCGGTATAAAGCAGGATTTGCAGGCGTGTAAATTCACTGCCGTGGGTGACGGGCAGCATAGGCAGGCCGGACTTGCGGTAATCCTCGACGCGGTAAAGCGCCAGGGCCCAAAAATGTGGCGGCGTCCACAGAAAAATAATCAAAAACAAAATCAGCGCTTCAGGGCCGACATCGCCCGTCATGGCCGCCCAACCGAGCACCGGCGGCATGGCGCCCGATGCGCCACCGATCACGATGTTTTGGGGCGTGAGCGGCTTGAGGATGACGGTGTAAATGACGGCATAGCCGACAAAGGTGGCAAAGGTCAGCCACATGGTCAGCGGGTTCACCCAGATATACAAAATAGCCGAACCGGCTGCGCATAAGAGTGCGGAAAACACCAGGGTCTGCAAATTGCTGAGCTGCCCGCGCGCCGTGGGGCGCCAGGCGGTGCGCTTCATCTTGGCGTCGATGTGTTGCTCGACGATGCAGTTAAACGCCGCCGCCGCTGCCGAAACCAGCCAAATGCCCAGACAAGCGATCGCTGCCAGCCCGACCTGCGCCAAGCTGGGCATGCCGGGCACTGCCAACACCATGCCGATCAGCGCGCAAAAAACAATAAGCTGTATGACGCGCGGTTTGGTCAGCGCGTGGAACTGACGCACCACCGACATCGTGGGCAGCAGGGAGGCGGGAATGGCTTCTTGGTTCACGTCGCTTCTCTCAGGGTTGTGTGCGCGGGCAGATGCAAAGAGGGGTGGGCCTGTCCATGCACCAGCATCCAGACCAGGGTGGCGACCATCGCGCCAGCGCCGCCAGTGTGTAGCACGGCCCCGGCCAGCGGCCAGCCCAGCACGACATTGGACAAGCCCGTGGCCAGTTGCACAAGCAGCAAAAGCGCCAGCACGCGCCGTGCCGTCCTCAGCCCGGGAAGCGCGCGCAAATACCAGACTACCGCGATCAAGGCCACGGTGAGCAAACCTGCGCCCCAGCGGTGCACCATGTGAATCGCTGTCAGTGCCGCAAAACTGATGGGGCTGCCGTCCGCTTGGAGGCCCAATGGGCGCCACAGCGAAAAACCACCCGCAAAATCCATTGTTGGCCAATAACTGCCTTGGCAGGTCGGGAACTCCATGCATGCCAGAACGGCGTAATTGGTACTCACCCACGCGCCGCAAGCGGCCTGCACCAGCACCAGCAGCAATGCACAAAACAGCACTGTGTTCGCGCGCAGGGGCAGCGCTTGCAAAGGCGCCGCAGTGCGCAGGCGCGCCCACTGCGCAGCCTGCACCGTCAACAGCGCCAGCAGGGTGTAACCGCCAAGCAAATGCAAACTAACAATGGCAGGAAACAACTTCATCGTGACCGTCAAGGCGCCGAACAATCCTTGAACACAAACCCACACCAAGCTAGCGCCTGCCCAGGCCGGATGCGGCACGAGGCCGCCCTGCCCGCTTCGGGCCTGGCGGTGCGCACGCCACGCAGCAAAGGCGAGCACCAGTATCAAAAAGCCCACGCCGGTGGCCAGGTACCGGTGCACCATCTCGATCCAGGCTTTGCTGTGGGTGACAGGGCCCTCGGGCATGCGCTGCACGGCCTGCGTGATGTCATCGTGCGCACCCAGCGGGCTGGCTTGACCATAGCAACCCGGCCAATCCGGGCAACCCAGACCGCTGTCGGTCAGGCGGGTAAAGGCGCCAAAGAGCACCAAATCAAAAGTCAAAAACAAGGTGGTCAGCGTCAGCGCAGAAACCAGCGCGCCTGAACTGCCCGCACGGCCTTGACGCAACAGGGCCAGCAGGGGAAGCGCTGCCACAGCCATACCGATCAGCAGCACGCTGCCTACCGGCGAAAGGTTCCAAAGCGGAGTTTGCATGGCGCTGTGCAACTAAGGGGCTTAACGGCCCGCGGTGTCCCAGAAGGCAGAGGCGCGCAGCAGGCGCTCTAAGTCGCGCTTGATTTTGGGTGCCTGGTCGAGGTCGGTTCCCGGGGGGAATCGCATCATCCAGTTGCCCAGCGGGTCGACCAAGTACAAATAGCTTTGTAAGGGCAGTGCACCATCGGCTTGCAGCCAGGTTTGCAGTTGGGACTCGGGCAGACGAAGGACGGTTGCGCTGGCCAGCGCAGGCGTCAATGCAGCCGGTACGGGCGCCTCATCGCTGACGAGCCAGACCCAATCGAGCCGATCTTTTTCCTTGCCCAGGCCTTCGCGTAATTGGCGTTGCAAATACAGATGTTTTTGGCACAAAGCGTCGCAGGCGCCGCCCGCCACGCTGATGAGCAGCCACTGGCCCTTGAGCGCGCGCAAATTGCTGCTCGCGCCAGTCAGGTCGCGCACTGGCATATCGGGCAAAGGCCGCTGCGGGTCTATCAAGGTCCCAAAATTTTGCCGGGCCTGCGGGCGCACAAAGTAGTAGGTGACGTAAGAGGCCACCACGGGTGCGGCGCACAAGAGCAAGACCATGAGCATCTTCCAGCGCCCGCTGCGGGTGACCGACGGATCCAGATCCTGCGGCGCGGGCATGCTGTGCACGGTCAGCCCGAGCACATGGTCTTGAGAGGGGTCACTGGGTGCCATGAGGTGCATTGTCCTGGGAGGGTGCCGAAGGCCGGCGAAAAAACTCAAACCACACGTAGAGCGCGACGATCAATGCTGACAGTGCAAACCACTGAAACGCATAGCCGTAGTGCTTCTCGGTACCGAAGTTGATCTGTGGCCATTGCCTGCGCAAGCCCTGGGACGGCGCACCCAACTCACGCACCGTGAACGCCTCCAAGGGCAGACCGGTTTGCGCACGGTACTGATCGAGGTCTAGATTTTGCCGTATCACCCCTGCGCCCGCCTGGCCGGGCTCATAGAGCTTGGAAGGTGCAAGGGCAATGTCACCGTCAATGTCCACCTCGCCCGAAGGCGTTTGGATAGCGGGCAATTCCTCGCGGTGCGTAAAGTTGCGTCCCACCCAGCCTCGCTGCACCATGATGACCAAGCCTTCGGGTTGTAAACGCAAAGGGGTCAGCACAAAAAAACCGACCTGGGCCTGCATTTGACGGTTATCCAGGTAAACCGTGTGCTCTGGCAGCCAGCGTCCGTGCAAGCGGGCGGGGCGGTAGAGCACATCAGGCGCCTGCATGCGCCCGGCGGCGGCCAAATCCCGCACCTGTGGGTTGTTGAGCGGCGTTTGATTCGCCTGGGCATGCATGGCCGATTGCAAAGCCTCTTTTTGCGCTGCACGGTTGAGTTGCCAGTTGCCCAGAAACAAACCCAAGGCCGCGAAAAAGATAGCAGCCAGGGTACTGAGCAGGCGTTTTCGGCCAGTATTCACAAGATAATCCTTGGCATGAGCTATTTGGTAAGTTTGGGTTTTCTGGCCATTTTGGCCTGCCTGGCGGCGGCCTTGTTTTTTATGCTGCGCGGCGGTGAAGGGGGATCAGCCAAATCCCGTCGCATGGCACGGGCCTTGGGCGCGCGGGTGGGAATATCCATTTTTTTATTCGCCTGTCTTTTGCTGTCATGGAAAGCGGGCTGGATACAGCCTACCGGCATCCCTGCGGGCGCTTAGGCGCAAAGCTTGCGTCCAGGACAATGAAAAAGGCACCTCGCGGTGCCTTTTTGTTGTGCGCACAGGGCTCTTACATCCAATACACCAGGAAGTACAAACCAAGCCACACCACATCCACGAAATGCCAATACCATGCCGCGCCCTCAAAGCCAAAATGGCTATCGGGTTTGAAATGGCCTTTTTGCAAACGCAAGGTGATGAACAAAAGCATCAGCATGCCGACAAATACGTGGAATCCGTGGAAACCCGTCAACATAAAGAAAGTCGAGCCGTAAATGCCAGAGGTCAGCTTCAGGTTGTACTCGGTGTAGGCATGGTGGTACTCATAGCCCTGAACAATCAGGAAGGTGACGCCCAAGAGCACCGTCAGCCACATAAAGCTGATGGTTTTGCTGCGGTTGCCATCCACCAAAGCATGGTGGGCAATCGTCAGTGTCAGGCCCGAGCTCAGCAGCAGCGCCGTATTGATGGTGGGCAACCAGAACGGGCCCATGGTGGTGAAAGGCTCAATGATGCCCGCAGGCGACGCCGTCGCACCAGCTGCCAAAGTGGGCCAGACCGCCTTGAAATCAGGCCACAGCAGGGCATTGTCCAGGCTGCCCAGCGCAGGCACTGAGTGTGAACGCGCCCACCACAGTGCGCTGAAAAATGCGCCAAAGAACATCACTTCCGAAAAAATGAACCAGCTCATGCTCCAGCGGAACGACAGGTCGATCTTGCGGCTGTACTGCCCGCCTTCGCTCTCTGCGATGGCATCGCCGAACCACTGAAACAGCACATAAGACAGAAACAGCATCCCAAAGGCCAAGGAATACTTGCCCCATTGGGCATCGTTAATCCATTGCCCGGCGCCCAAAATCACAAAGAACAAAGCCAAAGAGGCCATGACCGGGTGACGCGAAGCGTGGGGAACAAAATAATACGGTTTTGCGCCGTGTGCAGTGCTACTCATTTCAGCTCCAGTTTTCCAAATTCCAGTCCAAGATCGCTGCGCATTGCTGCGCGCTCACTTACCGACAACCCAGGTGGCCAGTGCAATAAGACTGCCCACCAGTACCACAACGCCCAAAGCACCTGCCAAAAGCACATGCAATGGGTTGACCTTGACCGCGTCTTCCTGAAAGCCGGCGCGGCTACGAATTCCTATAAACGACCATGCCACCGCCTTGAGGCTGCCGCCCAGCGTGGGCTTGGATGCAACTGCGCTGGTCTCGGGCGTGTTGCTCATACGCCCACCCTTGGCAGCGTTGTGTTTGCCACAGGGGCAGGCGGGGTTTGGCCACCCACTTCGAAGAACGTGTAGGACAAGGTGATGGTCTTTACGTCTTTCGATAATTTCGAATCAATCACAAACGCCACAGGCCAGGACTTTTTTTCTCCCGGATTGAGCGTGTATTGATTAAAGCAAAAACATTCCAGCTTGTTGAAATGCGCGGCCGCTTGCTGGGGTGCATAGCTGGGAAAGGCCTGTGCAGACATGCGGCGATTCTGGGTGTTTTGGAACTCATACACCACCGTGGTGAGCTCACCGGGGTGCACTTGCACCGAACGCTGCTCAGGCTTGAAATGCCAGGGACCACTGGTGTTCGCGTCAAACTCCACCGTGACTGTGCGCGACAAATCGACCTGGGTATTTGCCGCCAAAGTAGCGCGCTCCCCAGGTACCGCCTGCTCGCCGAGGGCCAAGATGTTCACGCCCGTCATCTCGCAAATCGTCTTGTAAATCGGCACCAAAGCGTAGCCAAAGGCGAACATAGCCGCGGCAACCACGGCCAGCTTGCCAAACATCTGCGCGTTGGAGTGACTCAGGTTCATTGCAGATTCAGTGGCCGAGCACGACCATTTTGATCATGAAACCCACAAAAAACACCACGGCCACCGACGCCAGGCTCAGGGCCAGGCGCAGGTTGGCTTTCTTTTGTTCAGGCGTCATAGTGCTTACGCAATCACCTTATTGGCTGCCGCATTGAGCTTGGGCGGCGTCTCAAAGGTATGGAAAGGCGCGGGCGAAGGGACTTCCCACTCCAGGCCTTCTGCCGCTTCCCAGGGGCGCTGGGGGGCTTTTTCGCCATGGCCCAGCATGGTGGGTAACACGATAAAGAAGAAGAAATACACCTGCGCCAAACCAAAGGCAAACCCACCGACGCTAGCGACCGCATTGAAGTCCGCAAACTGCATGGGGTAGTCGGCATAACGACGCGGCATACCGGCCAGACCCAAGAAGTGCATAGGGAAGAAAGTGACGTTAAACGCAATCAGCGACCACCAGAAGTGGATCTTGCCGCGTGTTTCGTTGTACATGACACCGGTCCACTTGGGCGCCCAGTAGTAGTAGCCGGCAAACATGGCGTACAAAGAGCCCGCGACCAATACGTAGTGGAAGTGGGCCACGACATAGTAAGTGTCCTGCAACTGAATGTCGATGGGCGCCATGGCCAAAATGAGACCCGTGAAACCACCCATGGTGAACACAAAGATAAAGCCGACCGCAAACAGCATCGGCGTCTCAAAAGTCATGGAGCCTTGCCACATGGTGGCAATCCAGTTAAACACCTTCACGGCGGTAGGAACCGCGATCAGCATGGTGGCGTACATGAAGAACAACTGACCGGTCACCGGCATGCCGGTGGTAAACATGTGATGCGCCCACACGATAAAGGACAAGATGGCAATGGACGACGTTGCATACACCATAGAGGTGTAGCCAAACAAGCGTTTACGGGCAAAGGCCGGGACGATTTGGCTGATGATGCCAAAAGCCGGCAAGATCATGATGTAGACCTCAGGGTGCCCAAAGAACCAGAAAATGTGCTGGTACAACACCGGGTCACCGCCGCCGGCGGGGTTGAAGAAACTGGTGCCAAAGTGGCGGTCGGTCAGCGTCATGGTGATCGCCCCGGCCAAAACCGGCATCACAGCGATCAGCAAATAGGCGGTAATCAACCAGGTCCAGGCAAACATCGGCATCTTCATGAGCGTCATGCCAGGCGCGCGCATATTGAGAATGGTCACGATGATGTTGATCGAACCCATGATCGAGGACGCGCCCAAAATGTGCATCGCGAAAATACCGGCGTCCATGCTGGGACCTTGCTGCAAGGTGAGGGGCGCGTACAGCGTCCAGCCTGCTGCGGGCGCGCCGCCCGGCATAAAGAAGGAGCCTGCCAGCATAGCGCCTGCAGGAATCAACAGCCAGAAGCTGAAGTTATTCATACGGGCAAAAGCCATATCGGCCGCGCCAATTTGCAAAGGAATCATCCAGTTCGCAAAGCCGACAAAGCCGGGCATGATGGCGCCAAACACCATGATCAGTCCGTGCATGGTGGTCAGGGAGTTGAACAGCTCCGGGTTGACAATTTGCAAGCCTGGCTGGAACAACTCCGCGCGGATCAGGAGCGCCAATATGCCGCCGATGATGAACATCGTGAAGCTGAACAACAAATACAAGGTGCCGATATCCTTGTGGTTGGTCGCGTAGACCCAGCGGCGCCAGCCGGTGGGCGCATGCTCGTGGTGATCGTCATGGGCGTGATCATGGTGGTCTAAAACTGCGCTCATACGGATTTCCTTCTCAATACTTCAATATTTTTGATCTATCGGGGCCGCGCTTATTTGCGCAGGGCCGCCACATCAGCGGGCTGCACCACTTGCTCAGTCTTGTTGGACCAGTGGTTTTTCGTAAAGCTGATCACGGCGGCGATATCGGTATCGCTCAGCGCCTTCCACGAGGGCATGGCTCCATTGTTTTGGCCATTGAGCAAGACCTTGATTTGCTTGGTCTTGTCGGCATCGAGCACCACAGCGGCGCCGTCCAAAGGCTTGATTGCACCGCCGCCCTTGCCGTGGGCTTGGTGGCAAGCCACGCAGTTTTGGGCGTACACCTTTTCACCACGCTGGGTAATTTCGGCCAAGGTCCACACTTTGGAAGGGTCATCGGCCAAGGCAGCCATTTTCTTTTTCTGCTCCTCGACCCATTTGCTGTAGTCTTCGGCGGAGAGCACTTTCACGTGGATCGGCATGTAAGCATGCTCTTTGCCACACAGTTCCTGGCACTGGCCGTGGTAGTCACCCACTTTTTCGGCGCGAAACCAGGTGTCGCGTACAAAACCAGGAATCGCGTCTTGCTTGATTCCGAAAGCAGGCACTGCAAAAGCGTGAATCACGTCATTGGCGGTGGTAATGATGCGGATTTTTTTGTCCACCGGCACCACCAGCGGGTTGTCCACCTTGAACAGGTAATCGTCCACGGCCTCGCCCTTTTTGGGGCCACCGTTATTGGACATTTCGCGCTGCTCAGCATCCAAGGTAGAGAGAAAGCCGATGCCCTCGCCCTCGCCCTTGAGGTAGTCATAACCCCATTTCCACTGCATGCCAGTGGCTTTAATAGTCAGGTCGGCATTACTGGTGTCCTTCATGGCCACAACCACCTTGGTAGCAGGCAAGGCCATCAAAATGACGATGATGAAAGGAATCACCGTCCAGATGATCTCCACCGTCACCGAGTCGTGGAAGCTGGCGGGCACATGCCCTTTGGACTTACGGTGTTTCAAGATGGAATAAAACATCACGGCAAACACGCCCACAAAAATAACCACGCAAATAATGAGCATGAACCAGTGCAACCATTGCTGCTCACGGGCAATCGCCGTGACCGCTGGCGGCAGATTGAGCTGACGCACCGCAGGGCCGCCGGGGAGGTCGTGAACCGCTTGCGCCCAGCTCCATGCGCCGACACCCAGCCACAAACCTGCTGTTGCCAACAGTGAAGCCAATTTGTTCCAAATGCTCTTCATCGTTTTCACTTTCAATGCCTCAAAGTTTGCAAAATAACTTGTACCGCCGCAAAAAGCCTTTTCAGGCCAGCTGCACCGCTCTGCGCAATGCCCGGGCCAGGGCTTCGCGCGACTCTGGACGCACGTAGCGGCCCACTTGGATTGACTGGCCCTGTCCGGACACCGCAATCAAGGAGCGCTCGCCGCCCAAAGGTTCAATCCTGACCCATTCCCGGCGGAACTGCGCACGCTCGCGAACACCGCCCTGCTCATGCTCCACCACCACCTGCATGCCGTCGACCACGATGCGCTCTTGGTCCAGCACATGTTTGGCAAAAACCAGAAAGCACACGCCCACCACCAAGGTCTCCAAAACCGCAAAGGGCAGCACCAACAACGCGCCTTGCAGCCAAAAAAACAAGCCCACACACAAGGAAACCATACTCAAACACCCGAACAACACCAGCATTTGCGCCGGTGTGATCGGGCAGGTGCGACGCAAGACCCACTCCAAACGGGGCTCTTGGGCGCTAGACGGGCTGAGATGATTGGGATTCACGCGAATTAAAAGGCTTCGAACAACGCCCCAATGGGGGCCCGCACAGGGGTAAAAATCAGATCAATTAAAGCCACAGATTGTAGCCGAACAACCCCAGTGGACCTGAGGGTAAACCCTCCGCTGGGTAGTGCCTTGGCCCATTGGGCGGGCGCTCAGGGCGCGCGGTGCTGGCGCAAGCTGTCGCGCATCTGGTCCAAAGAAATGGTGGTCTGCGCCTGCACTGGGACGCGCGGCGGCGGCTTAAAGGCGTGGCCGTAGATGATTTCAAAGCGCAGGCGCAGGCGCCCCGGGCTGCTCGGATCGGCCTGGGTTCGGGCCAGCGCCTCCTCAAGCCCCCTCCGCCAGGCCCGACCCCGCAGTCCGGCAAAGCGCTGCGGGTGCAAATTGCGGCCCAGGGTGCGCAATTCGGCCAAAAGCGTCTGCGGTGATGAAAAATTGAGCGTAATGCGCTCCATGTCCATGACCGGTTCGGCAAAACCGGCCTGCACCAGCATGTCGCCCCAGTCGTGCATATCGGTGAATTCATGGGACGGCGCACCCCAGCCCTGCTGGGCGTACAAGGTGCGAACTTCTACCAAAGTGTCAGGACCCAAGCAAGAAAACATCAAAAAACCATCGGTTTGCAGTAATTCATACCAACGGTTGATCAAGGCCTGCGGATCGGCCGCCATATGCAAGGCCATATTGGCCCAGACCAAGTCAACCGGTTCAGGCGGGGCGTGCAGGCGCGGCAGGTTTTTCCAGCGCGCGGGCGACCACCAGGGCTGCGCGAGTGCCTGGCGCAGGGCAGGCGCGGTGGCGGGCGGCTCTTGGAGGAGATAGCACAGCGCCTTGGGGTAGCGCCTGCGCAACAACTGGTGGCCCTGCAAACCGCCGCGCAGCGCCTGCCAGTGCAGCCAATGGCGTGGCTCTTTGACGATCCACTGCAAGCGCTCTTCCATGCGCCGGGCCACCTCTTCGTGCAGCCAAGGTGAGGTCATGGCTGCACCGCCTTCAGAGGCACTGCCGGCCAGGGCGGCCCAGCGGTCGGCGGCCAATGGGTCGATGGTGGGCGGGCGTTGGGTGTTCATGGGGGAAATTTGCGTGGCGCGCGAGCACAAAAGCCTGGAGCCAAGCGCGCCGGACAAGTATATTGGCAGCATGTTTGCGCCCTTGCTGCGCGCCTTGGTGCGGCGCCTGCCGAGTCAATGTGCGGTCTGCCACGCCTGGCCGAGCGCACCCTTGTGCGAGGCCTGCGTCGCTTTATTTGCCCAGCCCCTGCCGCGTTGTCCGCGCTGCGCTTTGTCCACGCCCGGTGGCGTACTGTGCAACGCCTGTCGCCAAAACCCGGGGCCGTGGGACGCGGCGCTGGCCGCCGTGAGTTATGGCTACCCCTGGGCGCGGGTGGTGCAGGACTTCAAATTTCACGAAAACCCGGCTTGGGCCCGCAGCTTGGCCTTGCTTATGCGCAGCGCGCCCTGGGTGGAGCCCGCCCTGGAGGCGGCGGATTTGGTGCTGCCTATGCCGCTGTCGCGCGAACGCTTGCAATGCCGCGGCTACAACCAGGCCTGGCTGCTGGCCAAGGCTTTGGCACCGCACAAAGCGCAGGCAAATTGGCTGCTGCGCCTGCGCGATACGCCGGCCCAAAGCGGCCTGCCCCGGCACGAGCGCCTCTCTAATGTGGCGCAGGCTTTTGCAATAGATCCGCTGTGCCAAACGCGCCTGCAAGGTCGGCGCGTGGTATTGGTAGACGATGTCATGACCAGCGGCGCCTCGCTGCGCGCTGCGGCAGCGCCCCTGCGCCAGGCCGCGGTGCGCCACATCACCGCGCTGGTATTTGCCCGGGCCGAGGAAGACACCTAGGCCTGCTTACCCGATGCCACGCGACAATCAGGGGATGCTGCATATCGTTCTGGTCCACCCCGAAATTCCGCCCAACACCGGCAATGTCATCCGCCTGGCGGCCAATACCGGCTGCACTTTGCACCTGATCGCCCCGCTGGGGTTTTCTATGGACGATAAACACATGCGCCGCGCCGGCCTGGATTACCACGAGTACGCCAGCGTGCAATTGCACGCCCAATGGGCCGACTTTTTAGCGAGCGTGCCGGTTGCGCCCGAACGCATGTTTGCACTGACTACGCGCGGCACGCAAAGCCCCTACGGGGTGCGCTTTATGCCGGGCGATTGCCTGGTTTTTGGCTCGGAAACCCAGGGCCTGCCCCCCGCTATTCGCGCGCAGTTTGCGCCAGCGCAGTGCCTGCGCCTACCCATGCGCGAGGGCCAGCGCAGCCTCAACCTGTCCAATGCCGTGGCAGTAACGGTGTTTGAGGCCTGGCGCCAGCTCGGGTTTGTGCAGACTTAGGGGTACAGGCGCGAGATCGACTCGGCAATACACACCGGCTTGGCCACGCCCTCGCGCTCGGTGGTGACCTCCCAGGTGAACTGCATGCCCCCGTTGTCGATCGGCTCGGCTTGGAGCAACTTGATGCTGGCGCGCAGGCGGCTATTGACCGGCACCGGGCCCATGAAACGCACCCGGTTGAGCCCGTAATTGACGCCCATGCGCACCTGGGCAATATGCACCGCCGAGGCAAAAAACGTGGGGATGAGCGACAAAGTCAAAAACCCATGCGCAATCGGCGCGCCAAACGGCCCGGCCTTGGCGCGCTCGACGTCCACATGGATCCACTGGTGATCGCCCGTGGCCTGGGCAAATTGTTTGATGTGCTCTTGCGTGACGAGCACCCAGTCGCTGGTGGATACGGCCTGGCCGACCAGGGCGGCAAGTTCTTGCAGGGTTTCGAAGTTTTTCATCAAGTGGTCTCGTGCAAAGTCGGGGTTAGTGCTCAGGCCTTAAGCCATTTAGCGATGGATTTCCACTGCTCCAGGTCGCGCTCCATGCGCGCGGTGTGCACATCGAACACAGTCAGGCCATTGGCCGCCACCTGGACGTAGTTTTGGGTGTCGCGCAAGATGCCGACCGTGGGCAATTCCAGGGACTGCACAAAGGCGCTCAGCTGGTCAGCGGCCAGCGTGCGCTCGTCCACGCGCATGCCGACGATGCCCACTTGGACACTCTCGGCGTGGCGGCTTTGGGCCAGCTCGTCCAAAAAGCTGCGGGTGGCGTAAATATCAAAAATACTGGCTTGCAGAGGCACCAAAATTTTGTCCGCCCACTTCATCACGTCTTTCAACTGGCGCCCGGACAAGCCGGCGGGCGTGTCCAGCACGTAATGGTCTGCGCCTTTGGGCGGCTTGCTAAATTCCTGCGGGTCGACCTCCCAGTGGGCGATGGCCGCAGCGCCGGGCGGGCGCAGCGACAGCCACAGGCGCGAGGACTGCTGCACATCGGCGTCGCCCAGCATCACGCTGTGACCCTGGTTAGCGAAATAAGCGGCCACGTGCGTAGACAGGGTGGATTTTCCGACCCCGCCCTTGGGGTTGGCTATGGCAAAGCGTGTCATATGCGGTTTCCTCTGACTGGTAGAAAGGAGGGGCCTGGGAATCGCCATTATCGGATTGCCCGGCGGCGCCCGGACCTGCGCCGGCCAGAAAATTTCAGGCCAGCCCGTCCCACAGCAGCTTGAGTCCGGTCAGCAGCATGCCGACGTAGACCAGCCGGTAAAACAGCTGCGGACTCACGCGCCGGGCCAGGCGCACGCCCAGCCACACGCCGACCGGGGCCAACGGTAGCAGCACCAAGGCGGTGGCCATATTGCGCATGTCCAGCAAACCCAGGTAGCCATAGGGCAGCCATTTGCACAAGTTGAGCGCAAAAAAGAAGAACGACATGGTCGCGGCAAACCGGACCGGCGCGAGCCGCAAGCCAATGAAATAGGCATTGATCGGTGGGCCGCCCGCGTGCGCCACAAAGCTGGTAAAGCCCGAGGCTGTGGCCAAAATACGTCCCAACCAATGGGGCGGCGGCGCGTCCGTGGCTTGAACCGGCCGCAGCCTCTGGGCCAGAAAGACCAGGGTGAGCGCGCCCACAGTGGCCGAAACCACCGGGGCCGGCACCAGCCGAAACATCAGCGCCCCCAACCCGATGCCGGCGATCCCAAAGGGCAGGATGCGGCGCAGCAGCACCGGGTCAAAATCTTTGCGAAACGCCGCCATGCCCAGTACATCCATCACGAAAAGCAGGGGCATCAGGATCGCAGCGGCCTCGCCCACGCTGACGGCCATGGCCATCATGGGCACTGCCAAGGAGCCAAAACCGGCACCAAATCCGCTCTTGCTCACCCCCAAAAGCAGCACGGCGGGCACGGCCACCAGGTAGAAAAAGGGGTCGGTTATCAGGGGCAAAGAAGCGTTCATGGTGCAAGCCAGAGCGGCCACAGCGGCGAAAATGGCCATGGTAACCTTGCTCGATGTTTAACCCATCCCAAGAGGATGTGCGCCGTTTTTTCTGTTCGGTGTACGCCAAATCCCGCGATCAGCAGCCCATGGACGCTATGGAAACCCTGGCCGGCCAGTGGATCGCAGAGCACCCCGAGTACCACGCCGATTTAGCGGACGAGGCGGCCGCCATCAGCCGGATTTACCCCAGCGACACCGGTCAGACCAATCCGTTTTTGCATTTATCCATGCATTTGTCCATTAGCGAGCAAAGCAGCATCGACCAGCCGCGCGGCATCCGCCAGGCGATTGAACTGTTGGCGCACAAAAACCAGTCCTTGCACACCGCGCACCACGCGGCCATGGAGTGCCTGGGGCGCATGCTTTGGGAGAGCCAGCGCGCCGGGCGCCCGCCCGACGGCAACGCCTACATCGCCTGCGTCCAGCGCCACGCCACGCACGACTAAGACGCAGCGGGCATAAAAAAACCGCCTCGGGGGCGGTTTTTTTGACAAAACATGGTCGGCTTAGCGGAAACGGTCTTGCGGGACCGTCTTGAGCACGCCGGGCATGCTGGCTACGTAATTGGCCAATTCTTTGAGCTCTGCGTTCGAAAACTGCTTGGCCACGCCGCCCATGATGGCGTTGCCACGGCCGACCTGGGCGTTGGGCTCCGCTTTGTAGGACTTCAGGGCGACATACAGATAGTCGTTGTACTGGCCGGCAATCATCGGGTAGCTGGGGTCGATGGGCTTGCTCAGGCTCTCGCCATGGCAGGAGGCGCAAGCGCCTTTGGTCACCAGTTCTTGGCCTTTGGCGCTACCGCCACTGATTTTTTCCAGGGGTTTGGCATTAGCGTCCACGCCCAAGGCGCTGAAATAGGCGGCTACATCAGCCATGTCTTGGTCCGACATGGAGCCGGCAATACCGCGCATGGTGGGGTGCTTGCGCTCGCCTTTTTTGTAGGCATTGAGGGCCGAAACAATGTACTTTTCACCCTGACCCGCGATTTTTGGCACCTTATGCACCTCGGGGAAGCTCGCTTGGTAGCCAACGATGGAGTGGCAGCCCAGGCACATTGCATTTTTCTTCTCACCGGCCTTTGCATCACCTTTGATGTCCTGGGCAAAAGCGGGTGCAAGGGTCACAGAAGCGACAACTAGAGCAAGGAAGGAGCGAAGCAATTGGTTCATTTTGCGCGGACAATCGGGTGGAAATTGGTATAAATCGATTCGCGAATTATATCGACCCAACTCCCGTGCCCCGGCCATCGCGCTTGGCGGCCTGCACAAGCCGCAGGCAAAGCGCCAAACCGGCCCAAGGGCCTGGCACGGCGCACTTGAAATGAATGAGACCATGAAATTTACCGGCTCCCAAAACTACATCGCCACCCAAGATTTGATGCTTTCGGTCAACGCGGCAGCCACTTTGCAGCGCCCGCTGCTGGTCAAAGGCGAGCCGGGCACCGGCAAAACCATGCTGGCCGAGGAAGTGGCCACGGCGCTGAATCTGCCGCTGCTGCAGTGGCACATCAAATCGACCACCAAAGCCCAGCAAGGTCTGTACGAGTACGACGCCGTGAGCCGCCTGCGCGACTCGCAGCTCTCGGACATAGACGGCGGCGAGCGGGTGAAAAACATCCACAACTACATCGTCAAAGGCGTGCTCTGGCAGGCCTTTACCTCGGACACGCCGGTGGCGCTGCTGATTGACGAGATCGACAAAGCGGATATTGAGTTTCCCAACGATTTGCTGCGCGAGATCGACCGGATGGAGTTTTATTGCTACGAAACCCGCGAGCTCATCCGCGCCAAACACCGCCCGCTCGTGTTCATCACCTCCAACAACGAAAAAGAGCTACCCGACGCGTTTTTGCGCCGCTGCTTTTTCCACTACATCAAGTTTCCGGACCCGGCGACCATGCAAAGCATTGTAGATGTGCACTTTCCCGGCCTCAAAAAAGAGCTGCTCAGCGCGGCCATGAAAACCTTTTACGAAGTACGCAATCTGCCCGGCCTGAAGAAAAAGCCCTCCACCAGCGAGCTGCTGGACTGGCTCAAGCTGCTGCTGGCCGAGGACATTCCGCTGTCAGCGCTACAGTCCAAGGACGACAAGATGGCCGTTCCGCCACTGGTGGGCGCGCTGCTGAAAAACGAGCAAGACGTCACCTTGTTCGAAAAACTGATGTTCATGCAACGTAACAACCGCTGATATGGCACGCAAAAGCCGCGTTAACTTCTTGGCCGTCGGCTTTTCCGACGCCATTGGCTTTGTCGGAGGCTGCCTGATCGCTTACTGGCTGGGCAAATTGATCGGGCTGGATGTGTTTGCGCCGGGCTACGACAAGGCCAGTATGGGTGGCATTGTGCTGGTCGGGCTGGGCGGCGGGCTGGGGCTGCAATGGGCGCGGCGCTGGCAGCAGGGCCGCCGCGACCACGAAGAATAAGGAACACCACCGTGGCATTTGTTGAACCTGTGGACCTGGCTGGCTACGGCGTAGCCATCACCCCGCTCGCACTGGAACACGAGGCAGGCCTGCGCGCGGCAGCGGCCGACGGCGAACTCTGGAACTTGCGCGTCACCTCGGTCCCAGAACCGGAAAACACCCGCCAGTACATCCAAGACGCGCTGGCTATGCGCGCTGCGGGCAACCGTTTTGCCTTTGCGGTGCTAGACCAAGCCGGCGGCCAGGTGATCGGCAGCAGCAGCTACCACGACATCCTTGCAGCGGTAAAGCGTGTAGAGATTGGCTACACCTGGTACGCCAAAAGCAAGCAGCGCAGCCATGTCAATACCGCCTGCAAATTGCTGTTAATGACGCACGCTTTCGAAACCCTGGGCTGCCATGTGGTGGGCTGGCGTACCGATAATTTCAATTTCGCCTCGCAAGCGGCCATCGAACGCCTGGGTGCACGCAAAGACGGCGTCATCCGCGGCCATGCGCTGCGCCGCGACGGCACGATCCGAGACACAGTGATGTACAGCCTGCGCTCGGGCGAGTGGCCCGAGGTCAAGGCGCAACTGCTTTATTCGCTGCGCAAGCCGCGCTGAGGTCGCCTATGCTGATTGACTTTTTTTACACCCTGCGCTCGGCCAAGCTGCCGGTATCGGTCAAGGAATACCTGACGCTGATGGAAGCGCTGCAAAAAGGCGTGGTCGGCCCCAACACGCCACAGCCGGACGCGGCAGAAGAGGCCAGCGGCTACGCGATTGACGACTTTTACTTCCTGAGCCGTACCACGCTGGTCAAGGACGAAAAGCATTACGACAAATTTGACCGCGCGTTTGCCGCGTATTTCAAGGGCGTCGAGCAAATTGCCGACTTCACCAAAGAAATCCCGCTGGAGTGGCTGCGCAAAAACCTGGAATTGCAGCTCAGCCCCGAGGAGCTGGCAAAAATAGAAAAAATGGGCTGGGACGAGCTGATGGAGACGCTGCGCAAACGCTTTGAAGAGCAAAAAGAGCGGCACGAAGGCGGCAGCAAATGGATCGGCACCGGCGGCACCTCGCCCTTTGGCGCCTACGGCCAAAACCCGCAGGGCATACGCATCGGCCAGGACAAAAGCCGCAACCGCAGCGCCGTCAAAGTGTGGGACCAGCGCGCCTACAAAGACTACGACGACACCCAGGAGCTGGGCACGCGCAACATCAAAGTAGCGCTGCGCCGCCTGCGCAAATTCGCCCGCGAAGGCCAGGAAAACGAGCTAGACCTGGACGAAACCATCAGCAAAACAGCCGCCAACGCTGGCTACCTGGACATCAAAATGCGCCCGGAGCGGCATAACAACGTCAAAGTGCTGCTACTCATGGACGTGGGCGGCACCATGGACGACCATATCGCCCGTGTAGAAGAGCTCTTTAGCGCGACCAAAACCGAGTTCAAGCACCTGGAGTTTTATTACTTCCACAACTGCGTGTACGACTTTATGTGGAAAAACAACCGGCGCCGTTTTGCCGAAAAGTTTGCCACCTGGGACATCATCCGCAAGTACAACAAGGACTACAAACTCATTTTCGTGGGCGATGCCACCATGAGTCCCTACGAGATCTTGCAGCCCGGCGGCAGTGTGGAATACAACAACGAAGAAGCCGGTGCCGAATGGCTGCAACGCCTGACCAGCGCCTTCCCCAAATTCGCCTGGATCAACCCCGAACCCCACGGCGTCTGGCAATACCGCCAAAGCATCAGCGTCATCCAACAGCTGATGCAGCAGCGCATGTACCCGCTCACCCTCAAAGGGCTGGAAGATGCGATGCGGATGCTGACGAAATAGGCTTTTTCACCCGCCGCCAGCGCACCGAGTGCGCTCCTAAAATGCCGCACCCCTCGCCGTAGCACAATGGATAGTGCGCATGCCTCCTAAGCGTGAAATACAGGTTCGATTCCTGTCGGCGGGACCAACGCGGCAGCCCAGCCCCTAGCCCCCAGCCCCCAGCCCCTCTGTCAGCGGCACCGGCAAGCCATTGCCGGATTTTTTGGCATGAATATTGCTTTTATTCCCGTGAGCGGCAACGCTGTCGGTAAAAAGACAGCGTGTCCATCCCGGTTAGATAGCGTCTTTGGCGCATTTTTCAGAACGGACTACGGCAATGCAAATCTTCAACGCAAATCTAGGCACAGCCCAGACCCCAAGCAGCTCTGCCAGCGCTGGCAACACCGGCGTGCGCGCCGCCATGGTGGAAAACCTGAAAAACCAGGCCGGCCACCTGGACCAGGCCGTGCAAAGCTTGTCGGTATTAATCCGCCAGCACTGCCAATCGGTGCCGACGCTGGGTTAAATCCCGGCTATTGGCGCTCGGCAACGACAAACATGATGTCGGCCGGCAAAAGCCGCAAAGCCGGATAAGCGGCCACGATAGCAACAAACATGGCAGCCGAAATAATCGGGTGCGTGTCGCCCGTATAGGTCAGCCGCCCCCACAAACCTCGCAAGCTAAGGGCGGGCAAGTTTCGGTGAAGCCGCACGGTAAACCCGTTGCGCTCCAGCATTGCGCGCGTATTGTCTAAATTTAAATAATGCACGTGGGGCGATGGCAGCCCCTCCTGCCACATCCGGTTAAACGAACCTGGAAAACCCATCTTCGCGAGCCATTTAGATAACCGGTAAAAAATACCCTGGCTACTGGGTAAATTCAAAGCGAGCAAGCCGCCTGGGGTTAAGTGCATCCGGCAATCGATAATCGTTTTTTGAATATCAGGAATATGTTCAATCACGTCATTAAATACGATGACATCGAACATTTCGGTGGCGGCCAGCGCATCAGGGAAATACCCCATCTGCACCCTGTTTCCCTGGTAATCGGACGACTGGTAAATACCCCTGTCAGGCTCCAAGCCCACAACCCCAAAATATTGGGATGCCAAGCCCAGAAACCATCCGTGCGCGCAACCAACTTCCAGCAAATGGCCGCCTTTGGGCCGTAGTTGCTGGAGATTTTGAATAATTTTCTGAAAGTTCGAAATCCGAATAGCCTGCAAAGCAGATTTTCGCGACGACTCGTCAATCAATCCCCGCCTTGCGCTGCTATTGATGGCCGGCTGCAAAGTGGATTGCTCGTAAGCGCATTGAGGGCAACGAAAATGCCATGGCGCATGGGATTGCGACATTTCATGCTGGCAATTAGGGCAAGTGTGGGCTAACAATTTCAAATCCAATCATGAAACAAGCAGTCATACGCCCCCAATGGCGCCCCTCTGGCAGCCTGCTGTTGCCCGCAGCCCTCGGCTGTGATGTTACAATTTCCGGCTCTGGCCCGGTAGCTCAGTCGGTAGAGCAGAGGATTGAAAATCCTTGTGTCGGTGGTTCGATTCCGCCCCAGGCCACCAGAGACATCTCAAAAACCACCTTCGGGTGGTTTTTTCATGGGCGCTTGGCCCAGGTGCCACAGCTTGAGGTACTTGTAATAACTGGCCTGCGCGTTGGAAATCGCCAGCGCCACGCCGTGAGCACCGTCCAAAAACCCCGCCCGAAGCAGGTATGTGCGCACGAAGGCCCACAGGCCATGCCCTAAGGCCTTGCCCAAACCAGAGCGCTTGCCGTTGGCGAAGGCTTGCTGCGCTGCAGCGGTCGAGTAAGCATCGGTTTTGCGCAAAACCTGCGAAAAGTCCAGGTAACTGTAATGCAGCAGGGAGTTGCGCAAAGCCTTGACCGGCACGGTGGGCAACAGTTGTTCATGGACCAAATCGTCCGAAAACCGTGCCTGCCCGCGCCGGAAAAGCCGGACCACGTAGTCTGGCCGCCAACCAGAATGGCGGATAAAGCGCCCGCAGTACCAGGAAAGACGGGGCATTTTGTATGCTATGTCGGGCGCATCGGCAGCCAAAACGGCGGCAATCTCACGGGCCAAATCGGTCGGCACACGCTCGTCAGCGTCAATAGAAAGCACCCATTTGCCGGTCGCCAGGTCCAAAGCGCGGTTTTTCTGGGGGCCAAATCCGGGCCAATCGGACGGACTGGCCAGCACAGCGCCGTATCGGCGGGCAATGTCCAAGGTGGCGTCGGTGCTGGCGCTGTCCACAATGACGATTTCCCCCGCCAAAGCACGCACCGATTGCAGGCAGTCCTCGAGGTTGTGGGCCTCGTTGCGGGTGATCAAAATCACGGAAAGCGTGGGTTCTGGGGGCATGCTCAGGGCGTCGTTAGGGGCCGGTCTGGGTGCCGCACTCTAGCAAACTTACGCCGCCAGGCCCCAAACAAGCCCTCGTATCCTATAATGGAAGGCTTCGCAGCGATTGAGTGGTTCCGCGGCGAAGCTTGAAAACCCCACCTAAGAGGCTCCCGATAGTGGAGCGCCGACCGTGGAAAAGAGCCCTACAAACCTTCTTTTTAAAGAGAAAACTCATGTCAACTTTCAGCGCAAAACCCGCTGAGGTCGTGCACGAGTGGTTTGTGCTTGACGCGACCGATAAGGTCCTCGGACGAGTAGCCAGCGAAGTTGCTCTCCGTTTGCGCGGCAAACACAAGGCCATTTACACGCCTCACGTCGATACCGGCGACTATATTGTCGTCATCAATGCAGCCCAGCTGCGTGTCACGGGCGCCAAGTCCCTGGACAAGGTGTACTACCGCCACTCGGGTTATCCCGGCGGTATCACAGCCACCAATTTCCGCGATATGCAAGCCAAACACCCTGGCCGCGCTTTGGAAAAAGCCGTCAAGGGCATGCTGCCCAAAGGGCCGCTTGGCTACGCCATGATCAAAAAGCTCAAGGTGTACGGCGGTGCCGAGCATCCCCACACCGCACAGCAGCCCAAAGTGCTTGAAATCGCAGGAGTCGCAAAATGATCGGTGATTGGAACAACGGAACCGGTCGCCGCAAATCCAGCGTTGCCCGTGTTTTCCTGAAAAAAGGCTCTGGACAAATCGTCGTGAACGGCAAGCCCATTGATCAATTCTTTGGCCGCGCCACTTCCATCATGATTTGCAAGCAACCCCTGTTGCTGACTAACCACGCTGAAACGTTTGACATCATGGTCAACGTCGCCGGCGGCGGTGAGTCCGGCCAGGCCGGTGCAACTCGCCACGGCATTACGCGCGCGCTGATCGATTACGATGCAACGCTCAAGCCTATGCTCAGCCAAGCAGGCTTCGTGACGCGTGATGCGCGCGAAGTGGAACGTAAGAAGGTCGGCTTCCACGGCGCTCGCCGTCGCAAGCAGTTCTCCAAGCGTTAATCCTTTTTGGATTTACCACAATGGCCGCCCTCGGGCGGTCTTTGTGTTTGTGGGAGGTCATCAGTATGCGATTCAGATTATTAAGACGCAGACTCACTATCAGCGCGCCGCGTATGGCGGTGCGCAGCGCAATGCCCTGGCCGGTGCGCTGGGCGGTTGCGGCCATCATGCTGGGCTTTTGTGCAGCCATCGCGCTATGGGCCTTTGAGTTCGGGCGTGATATTGCCGGCTTAGAAAACGGCTCCCAAGGCGAATTGCTCCAGTTGCGCGCGCAAGCGATTGCGCTCAAGGCCGAGGTGGAGGCAGCCCGCGAGCAGCGCGACCAGGCCCAGTCCATCGCCAATACCGCGGGCACCCTGGTCGCCGCAGAAAAGGCCTCCAGCGAGCATGTGGCCCTGCAAGTGAAACAACTCGAGGCCGAAAACCGCAAGCTCAAGGACGATTTAGGCTTTTTTGAGAAGCTGATTCCCGCAGATTCCACCGATGCGGTTGCAATTCGCGGCCTTCAAGCCGATACTTTTGACAATGGCAAAGTGCGCTGGCAGGTTCTGGTCATTCAGAACAAAAAGAACGCACCGGAGTTGCAAGGCCGTCTGGAAATCGCGTTCAATGGCGTCCTTAACGGCAAACCTTGGAGCGGGCCGGTGACTACCTTGCCGATCAAAGTGCAGCAATATGGGCGTTTTGAGGGCGCCGCTGACATTCCGGCGCAGGTGAGCCTCAAAGGTTTGGCCGCTAAAGTCATCGACGGCTCCACCGTCAAGGCGAGCCAGACGACCAAGCTGTGACGCACTGTTGCAGCCCCTTTTTTGGAGGATCTTTATGTTTAATAAGAAAAAACAACCGCCGCTCAAGAGTCTGATCGCCCAAGGTGCGCGGGTCACAGGCCATATTTTTTTCGCCGACGGCATTCGGGTCGAATGCGAGATCACCGGCAATATCAGCCCGGTAGACCACAACGCCAGCATTTTGGTGATTGCGGAATCGGCTGCGGTGACCGGCGACGTGACAGCGGACCACATCATCATCAATGGCTCGGTCACCGGCATGGTGACCGCCCGCCTGATGCTCGAATTGCAGCCCAACGCCCGCATCACCGGCGACGTGGCCTACGGCGCCTTAGAGATGCACCAAGGCGCACTGATTGCCGGGCGCCTCACGCCCATCCTGCCCGAGGCGGAAAAAGCCCCACTGGCAACGGAGGCATATCCGGCCTAAATGCAATCCCGAGCAAAACGCTGTACTATTGCCCTGTCATCTTTTTCTTCTTGGATCCTCTATGAACGCAGTCGCCGAAGCCCTCACTACAGAGATGCCCGCTCCGATCCTGTTTACCGACAGCGCCGCCGCCAAGGTGGCCGACCTGATCGCCGAAGAGGGCAACCTCGACTTGAAACTGCGTGTTTTCGTGCAAGGCGGCGGTTGCTCGGGCTTTCAGTACGGCTTTACGTTTGACGAAATCACCAACGAAGACGACACCACCATGACCAAAAATGGCGTGTCCCTGCTGATCGACGCCATGAGCTACCAGTACCTGGTGGGCGCTGAAATCGACTACAAAGAAGACCTGCAAGGGGCCCAGTTCGTCATCAAAAACCCCAACGCTACGACCACTTGCGGTTGCGGCTCATCTTTCTCGACCTGAAAACGGCCCTCGGCCAACGGGCTCAGGCCCGGTAAATCGCACCCAAAATGCGCGCGCCGTGCGCACCCGTCACGCTGGGCAGGCTGGCCGGCTGGGCCCGCAGCGCTTGCTGCGCCAGCCAGGCAAAAGCCAGCGCCTCCACATCCTGGGGGCCGATTCCCAGAACTTGCGTCGTACTCAGCTGCACCGCCGGTAGCAGCGCTTGCAGGCGCTGCATCAAAAACAGATTGCGCGCGCCACCACCGCACACAAGCCAGCGTAGGCACGGCCCTGGCGCCCAATGCAAGCTCTGCGCGCAGGACTGGGCCGTCAGCTCGGTCAGCGTTGCCTGCACATCGACCGGCACCAACGGGGCGAACAGGGCCAGTTTGCCGTCCAGCCAGGCGCGGTTAAAGAGATCCCGTCCAGTGCTTTTAGGCGGTGTTTGGGTGAAAAATGCCTCGTCCAGCAGGGCCGCCAGCAGGCCGACATGCACCTGGCCTTGCGCGGCCCACTGGCCTTGGGCATCGAAACGTGCGCCGGTGTGCTGCTCGCACCAGGCGTCTATCAGCGCGTTGCCTGGGCCGCAGTCAAAGCCCAGGAGGTCCGCCCCGGTGGGCTGGTCTGTTTGCGCGGGCAAAAAGGTGATGTTGGAAATCCCGCCAATATTGAGCACCGCCCGCCCCTGCTGCGCATCGCCAAAAACGGCTTGGTGAAAAGGCGGCACCAAAGGCGCGCCCTGCCCGCCTGCGGCGACATCGCGGCTGCGAAAGTCGGCTACCACGTCAATGCCTGTCAGCTCGGCCAGCAACGCGCCCTGGTTGAGCTGGACGGTGTAGCCCACACCATCAAATGCGCCGGGCTGGTGGCGCACCGTCTGCCCATGGGCGCCAATCGCACGCACCTGCGCGGCCGGCACCTGGGCGGTATGCAGCAGGCGCTCGACCAGCTGCGCGTACAGGCGCACCAAGGCATTGGCGGCCAGCGCTGCGCGGTGGATTTCGTTGTCGGTGGGCGCATTGAGTGCCAGCAGCTCCTGGCGCAGCGCCGGCGGCATGTCCAGGCTGCCCCGGGCGATCACCTGGGCAGAAAATGGCGCTTCACCCAGTTGGGCCAGTACGCCGTCCACCCCATCGAGCGACGTGCCCGACATCAAACCGATATAGAAGCCGGGCATGCGCGCTGCGCAGCGGCTATTGCACGCTGCCTATGCGCACTTGGGCGGCCGCGGCAAGCTGCTCGCGGGCCAGGGCGGCTGTTTTGTCGAAGGCCGGGCGCAGCGAGGCGGTCAGGGGTACGGCGTCCGACTGGCGGGCAATGGTCAGCGGGTCTTTGTGCACGCCGTTGACACGGAACTCAAAATGCAGGTGCGGGCCGGTCGCCCAGCCGGTGGCGCCGACCAAGCCCACGTTCTCGCCCTGGGCGATGCGCTGGCCGTTGCGCACGTTGATGCGGCTCAAATGGGCATACAAAGTCGTCGTGCTGCCGCCGTGGCGCACCATGACCGCGTTGCCGTAGCCGTTTTGCACGCCGGCAAACTCGACCACGCCATCGGCCACCGAGCGCACCGGGGTGCCGGTGCTGGCGCCGTAGTCCACGCCCAAATGGGCGCGCCAGGTTTGCAAAATCGGGTGAAAGCGCATCGCAAAACCGCTGGTCACGCGAGAAAACGCCACGGGCGAGGCCAAAAACGCCCGGCGCAGGCTCTCGCCACGCAGGTTGTAATACGCGCCCTTGCCTGCGCCTGGCTTGCTCTGCGCGCTGGCCACGGGGTCTTGGAACCAAACGGCCTGGTAGGCCTTGCCGGCATTCACAAACTCGGTGCTCAGCACGCGGCCGGTGCGCAGCGGCTCGCCGTCGCCTTCCAGGGTTTCGTAGACGACCACGAAACGGTCGCCCTTGCGCAAAGCGCGGTGGAAATCAATGTCGCCCGAGAACACCTCGGCCATTTGGCTGGCAATGGCATCGGGGATGCGCGCCTCGTCGGTGGCGGCAAACAAAGAGCTTTGGATGCTGCCGCTGGCCATGCGGGTGCTGGCCGTCAGGGGCAGGGTTTGCAGGCTGGAGGTGAAGCCCTGGTCGCTGTGGCTGATGCTCAGGCGCTTGAAGTGGCCGTCGTCCTCAGGGCTCCAGCGCGCTTGCAGCGCCTGCAAACGGCCCTGGGCATCGACTTCGGCGCTGATGCTGCGGCCAGCGCGGCCGATCAGGTTAAGCTGGGTAGCCCGGTCAGACCGCAAAAAGGCGGCTGCAGCCAGGTCGTTGACGCCCAAGCGCTTGAGCAAGGTGTCGGCGGTGTCGGTGCTGCGGCTGACGTCGCTGCGGTACAGACGCAGCGCCAGGCTTGCCAAGGCGTCGCGTTGGTCGTCGATGGGCAAGGGTTGCACCGCCTCAATCACGGTGTGCACGGGCGCCAAAGGCAGCTCCGGGCTCAAGCTGACCACCGCAAAGCTGCCGCCCGTGGCCACCAGCAAAACGGCGGCGACCGCGCCCAAAACCCGCTTGGGATGGCGGCGCAGGACCGCCAGCAGCGCAAAAGCTGCTTCCTGGGCGGTGGACAGGGCCGTTTGATTCAAGCAAGAACTCCGTTGGAATGCGCGGCGGCCTGAGGGGCCCTGCGCCGCTGCGAAAAGGGCCCGGGACTAAAATAAGCCGTCCCCGACCCCAGCGCGAAATGGGACGCACAGTATATCGGGCCGCGCGCCCCACCCCCAAGAATTGTTGTATGACCCAAGCCCCGCCCCCCGCCAACCCGCCCAGCAGCCCTCTATCCGACCATGTCCGCGAGGCGCTGGCCGTCACCCTGCGCGGCTGCGAAGAGCTGATCCCGCAGGAGGACTGGGTCAAAAAACTGGTCCGTTCCGAGGCGACCGGCACCCCGCTGCGCATCAAACTGGGCTTGGACCCGACTGCGCCTGACATCCACGTAGGCCACACGGTGGTGCTCAACAAAATGCGCCAGCTGCAAGACCTGGGGCACCAGGTGATTTTCCTGATCGGCGACTTCACCACCATGATCGGTGACCCGTCGGGCCGCAACAGCACCCGCCCGCCGCTGACCCGCGAGCAGATCGAGGCCAACGCCCAGACTTATTACAAGCAGGCCTCTTTGGTGCTGGACCCGGCCAAAACCGAGATCCGCTACAACAGCGAGTGGAGCGACCCGCTGGGCGCGCGCGGCATGATCCAACTGGCCAGCCGCTATACGGTGGCGCGCATGATGGAGCGCAACGACTTTCATGACCGGTTTAAAAGCGGCCAGTCCATCAGCGTGCACGAGTTCCTCTACCCGCTGATGCAGGGCTACGACAGCGTGGCGCTGAAGAGCGACCTGGAGCTGGGCGGTACCGACCAAAAATTCAACCTGCTGGTGGGCCGCCACCTGCAAGCCGAATATGGCCAGGAGCCGCAGTGCATTCTGACCATGCCCCTGCTCGAAGGCCTGGACGGCGTGGACAAAATGTCCAAGAGCAAGAACAACTACATTGGCATTTCCGAGGATGCCAACACCATGTTCGCCAAGGTGCTGAGCATCTCGGACGTGCTGATGTGGCGCTGGTACACGCTTTTGAGCTTCCAAAGCGAGGCGCAAATTGCCGCCCTCAAGGCCCAAGTGGACGCCGGGCGCAACCCCAAAGACGCCAAAGTGGCGCTGGCCAAGGAAATTACCGCTCGCTTTCACTCGGCGGCGGCGGCTGATGCGGCCGAGCAAGACTTCATCAACCGAAGCCAGGGCGGCATTCCCGACCAGATCGAAGAGCGCCAACTGGCGCTGGCTGACGGCGCGCCTTGGGGCATTGCCGCCCTGCTCAAAGCCACCGGCCTGGCCGCCTCCAGCGGCGAAGGCAACCGCCTGATCGACGGCGGCGGCGTGCGCGTGGACAGCAACGTCGTCAGCGACAAAGGCCTGAAACTGGGCGCGGGCAGCTATGTGCTGCAAGTGGGCAAGCGCAAATTCATGCGCGTGACCTTGGCCTGAGCCCGTATGCTCGCGCTGATCCAGCGGGTGCGCCGCGCCAGCGTCAGCATTGAGGGCGCGGTCGTGGGCGCTATCGGCCCGGGCCTCTTGGTGTTGGTTTGCGCCGAGCAAGGCGATACGCCCGCGCAAGTCGACAAACTTCTCGCCAAAATATTGAAGCTGCGCATCTTCAGCGACACCCAAGGCAAGATGAACCGCTGCGTGCAAGACCTGGACGACGCCGGCCTGCACGGCGGCCTGCTGGTGGTAAGCCAGTTCACCTTGGCAGCAGACACCTCGGGCGGCAACCGCCCTAGCTTCACCCAAGCAGCCGCGCCGGTGCTTGGGCACACGCTGTACGACTATTTTGTGCAGCAGGCGCGCGCCCTGCACAGCGAGGTGGCAACCGGCGTGTTTGCGGCCGATATGCAGGTGGAGCTGGTCAATGACGGGCCGGTGACGATCCCGATGCGGGTGGCACTGGGATGAATATTGACGCAGATTTTTACTTTATGTTCAATAATTGAAAGGCCGGAATAGGGGCATCGGTGAAGCATCATTTAGCAGCAACAGTACGACTGTTCATCGCCTCCACAGCGTTAACTGCCGCATTAACCGCTTTGGTTTCTAAAATTAAGGGGATATGTCCGATACCCGGAACCAGGGTAACTGGCCAGTTTTTACCTAAACTTTGGAATATTGCGTCCAGTCGATCTGTGTAAAACACTTCGTCTTGCGTCCCCGCCACAATAGCGCACGCTTGATGCGCAGCGCGAATGTTCTCTTGGTAATCGCGCTTTGCCTGAAAATTTGAGGCAAGAGCGAACGAGTATTCAGGAGTCAGGAATTTCTTCGCCTCTTCGTTAAGTGCGAATCGCGAGACAGGCAAATAATTAAATTTCTGAATACCAAGCGCATTTAAGTAAGACAGCGCAAGGAAGCGAGGAATTCCGACGTTTACCCATCCGCCGCTGTTGGGCTTGTAATTAGGCGCGTCATAGCCCAAATAAGGTGACAGCAGGAGATAATTTTGAAATACCTTTTGTAGATTACTGCCTGCGATTCGGAGAACAAAACCGCCCCCAGATGAAAATCCTGCCAAGGTCGCCGGCTTCGCTAGAGCGACACTTTGGGTGAAGGCTTTTAGGTCATCCTCAAGTTGCCCCACATAGTGAATGACCCCCTTTGGACCTGAGTGGCCATGCCCGCGAATATCCACCGCAAATGTCGAATAGCCAGAATGAGCAAATGCCTTTGCCAGGATATGCATGCTTTCGCTGCTGGCAGACGACCCGTGCACCAAAACCACACTGCCCCTTAGCTTGGTTCCGATAGGAGAATATTGACGGAAGGCAAGTAAGGGTTCGTCGCCTGCCTTAAAGTATTTCAAAGGCGGCAAGTCTGAGAAGTCAACGGATTTGAACGGCGTGTTGATAGCGGCCAAAGGAGCGGGTGTTTTCGGCCCCCCAAACGCCATCGCTATTACAAGCAGAAGCAATATCACCATAAGCCCCAACGCCATGAGGAAGAAAGAGCGTGAGCTAGGAATTACTTGCATAAGTGGTTCAGATATATTTGGTTCGTATTAATAATGCGCGCCAGCGTATAGAGCCAAATGCGCACATATGGGATCAGCCGCAATCAAAAGAAATCCGCCTTGCATTACCAACTACGCATGCAAAGTCTTAAGCGCCACCTCCGGCGCCACAGAGACGATTTGAAGTAATGCGGATGCCGGCCCGCTGGGGTGGCGACGGTTCTGCTCCCAGTTTTGCAGTGTTTTGATACTCACGCGCATCAACTGCGCGAACTCGCTTTGCGATAAACCGATTTGCTCGCGAACTGCTTTTACGTTGGGAGACTTCACCACAAAACGACGCGAAGCTGGTTTTTGCTCACGCGCAATCGTATTAGCCTCTTTCAGGCTTTGCAATAGATCGTCAAACAAGGCTTTTTCCATTTTTATAGGTCCTTCACATAGTCGCGTAGCAAGGCGGTTTCGCGGTCCGTCAGCGAATCTTTTTTTGACTTTGGATAAATGAGCAGCATATAAATCTGCCCGTCAGTGCGAAGCCAGTAGTAAATAACCCGCACCCCACCGCTCTTACCGCGCCCGGATAAGGCGTAACGCAGCTTTCTGATTCCACCGCCACCTTTTAGGACATCACCGCGCTCTGGGTTGTCGGCCAAGACGAATTGAAGATCGCTGTACTCATCGTCCGAAAGCAATTCAATCACCAAGCGGGTAAAGGTCGGCGTTTCAATGAATTCCATAGCCGAATTTTATACGCCATTGGCGTATATTTTTTGCTTAATACGGACTTCCAAACCCAAGCTCGTTTAGCAAAGCCACCTCGCGCGCCTCCATGGCCCGCGCATCGGCCTTCGAGGTTTCGTGGTCCCAGCCTTGGGCATGCAGGGCGCCGTGCACGATCAGGTGCGCGTAATGCGCTTGCAGCGACTTGCCCTGCTCTAACGCCTCCCGGGCGATCACTGGAGCGCACAAGACCAGATCGGCGTGGACTAGCGGTTCCATCGCGTAATCAAAAGTGAGCACATTGGTGGCGTAGTCTTTACCCCGGTAGCTGCGGTTTAAGTCCTGGGCCTCGGGCGCGTCGACGATGCGTACCGTGATATCCGCTTCGGTGGCCAGCGCATGGCGGATCCAGCGGACCACTTTGTGGCGCGGCAGAGCCAGGCGGTGCGCGTTGGCGTCGGCAAAGCGGGCAAATTGCAGTGACAGCGTAAGTGGGTGCAGCATGGCGGGCTCCGGGCTGCTCAGGGGCGGATGGCGCGCTTGGGCACCCGGGTTTTGGGCAAAGGCGCGGCCGGCGCTTCGGCCGCCAGCGCAGGCAGACCCCCCAAGGCGGCAGCGGCCAACTCTTCAGCCCGGCGGGCCGCGTCATAGGCATCCACGATACGCGCGACCAGCGGATGGCGCACGATGTCGGCACTGGTCAGGCGCGTGATGGCGATGCCTTCCACCCGGCGCAGCGTGCGCTCGGCGTCCACCAGACCGCTGAGTTGGGCTTTGGGCAGGTCGATCTGACTGACGTCGCCGGTAATCACCGCCTTGGTGCCAAAGCCCACGCGGGTCAGGAACATCTTCATTTGCTCGGGCGTGGTGTTTTGCGCTTCGTCTAGGATGACAAAGGCATTGTTCAGGGTGCGCCCGCGCATAAACGCCAGCGGCGCGATTTCCAGCGCCTGGCGCTCAAAAGCTTTTTGCACTTGCTCGAAACCCATCAGGTCGTAGAGCGCGTCGTACAGCGGGCGCAAGTACGGGTCGACCTTTTGGTTCAGGTCACCGGGCAGAAAGCCCAGGCGCTCGCCCGCCTCCACCGCTGGGCGCGTGAGCACGATGCGCTGCACCGCGCTGCGGTGCAAGGCGTCCACGGCTGCGGCTACCGCCAGATAGGTTTTACCCGTACCCGCAGGGCCGATGCCGATGGTGATGTCGTACTGGGCGATATTGTCCAAATACACCGCCTGGTTGACGCTGCGGGGTTTGAGGTCGGCGCGCCGGGTCGCCAGGGCCGGGCCAGGGCCGGCATCGGGGGCGGCATCGCCCGCGAGCATCAAGCGCACTACCTCGTCAGGAATGGGTTTGGCGGCCATCTCGTAAAGCGCTTGCAGCATGTCCATGGCGCGCTGGGCTTTGGCCTTGGGGCCGTCCACCTTGAACTGCTCATGCCGGTGCGCGATACGTACCTCCAGCGCGGCCTCGATGCTGCGCAAATGTGCGTCGGTAGGGCCGCATAAATGGCCCAGGCGGCTGTTATTGAGCGGTGAAAAAAGGTGTCTGAGAATCAAGCTGATAATTCCGTGTGAAGTCTGGTACGCATGCGCAAGATGGCGCAGCCAGGCCCCGATGATAGGCATTTACACAAAAGGCACCCGATGATTGGAAAGCTGACCGGAATCCTCTGCGACAAAAACCCGCCCCAGGTGCTGGTGGACTGCGGCGGCGTGGGCTATGAGGTGCAGGTTCCCATGAGCACGTTTTACAACCTGCCGGCCACCGGCGAAAAAGTGAGCCTGCTGACGCATTTTGTGGTGCGCGAGGACGCACAAATTTTGTACGGCTTTGGCTCGCAGGCCGAGCGTGCCGCCTTTCGGGAGCTGGTGAAGATTTCTGGCGTGGGGCCGCGCACGGCCCTGTCGGTGCTCTCGGGCATGGCGGTGGGCGAGTTGGCGCAGGCGGTGACGCTGCAAGAGGCCGGGCGCCTGACCAAGGTGCCGGGCATCGGCAATAAAACCGCCGAGCGCCTGCTGCTTGAGCTCAAAGGCAAGCTCGGCGCTGACATCGGCATGCCCTCGGGCGCGGGCAGTGAGGCGCAGTCCGACATCTTGCAAGCGCTGCTGGCCCTGGGCTACAACGACAAAGAGGCCGCGCTGGCGCTCAAGGCGTTGCCCGCCGATGTGGGCGTAAGCGAGGGGATTAAATTGGCGCTCAAGGCATTGGCGCGTTAAGCCCGCAGACATCAAAAAAACCCCGCAGGACGCGCATCCTGCGGGGTTTTTGTTTTTTGGGGCAGCGCAGCCCTTGCAGGCCGCGCCAGACCGGCTGGGGATTACATACCCATGCCGCCCATTCCACCCATGCCGCCCATATCGCCGCCGCCCATGCCGCCGCCCATAGGAGCGTCTTCTTTCGGGGCTTCAGCAATCATGGCTTCAGTCGTCAGCATCAAAGAGGCCACCGAGGCTGCGTTTTGCAAAGCAGTGCGGGTCACTTTGGTGGGGTCCAGGATACCCATTTCGATCATGTCGCCATAGGTGTCATTGGCGGCGTTGAAGCCGTAGTTACCTTTGCCAGCCATCACCGCATTGACCACAACGGAAGGCTCGCCACCGGCGTTGTAAACAATCTCGCGCAAGGGAGACTCAACGGCCTTGAGCACCAGTTTGATACCGGCTTCTTGGTCGGCGTTGTCGCCTTTGATGACGCCAGCGGCTTGACGGGCGCGCAGCAAAGCTACGCCGCCACCAGCCACGATGCCTTCTTCCACTGCGGCGCGGGTCGCGTGCAGGGCGTCTTCTACGCGGGCTTTTTTCTCTTTCATTTCGACTTCGGTGGCAGCGCCAACCTTGATCACTGCCACACCGCCAGCCAACTTGGCCACGCGCTCTTGCAGTTTTTCGCGGTCGTAGTCGCTGGTGGCTTCTTCGATTTGCACGCGGATTTGCTTGACGCGGGCTTCGATGTCCGCAGCAGCGCCTGCGCCGTCGATGATGATGGTGTTTTCTTTGCCCACTTCGATGCGCTTGGCAGAGCCCAGATCAGCCAGGGTGACTTTTTCCAGGGTCAGGCCGATTTCTTCGGCGATGACTTTGCCGCCAGTCAGGATGGCGATGTCTTCGAGCATAGCTTTGCGGCGGTCACCAAAGCCAGGGGCTTTGACGGCAACCACTTTCAAGATGCCGCGAATGGTGTTGACCACCAAAGTTGCCAGGGCTTCGCCTTCGACGTCTTCAGCGATGATCAGCAGCGGACGGCCAGCTTTGGCCACTTGCTCCAGCGTAGGCAGCAGGTCGCGGATGTTGCTGATTTTCTTGTCGTACAAGAGCACGAAGGGGTTGTCCAGCAAAGCGGCTTGCTTTTCGGGGTTGTTGATGAAGTAGGGCGACAGGTAGCCGCGGTCAAACTGCATGCCTTCAACGATGTCGAGTTCGTTGTCCAGCGATTTGCCGTCTTCCACGGTGATCACGCCTTCTTTGCCCACTTTGTCCATGGCCTTGGCGATGATGTCGCCAATGCTGGAATCGCTGTTCGCCGAGATGGAACCGACTTGGGCGATTTCTTTGGTGGTGGTGGTGGCTTTAGAGGCTTTTTGCAGCTCGGCGATCAGGGCCGTCACGGCCTTGTCGATACCGCGCTTCAAGTCCATGGGGTTCATGCCGGCGGCCACGTATTTCATGCCTTCGCGCACGATGGCTTGGGCCAACACGGTAGCGGTGGTGGTGCCGTCGCCCGCGTTGTCAGAGGTCTTGGAAGCGACTTCCTTGACCATCTGCGCGCCCATGTTTTGCAGCTTGTCTTTGAGTTCGATTTCCTTGGCCACGGACACGCCGTCCTTGGTCACGGTGGGGGCGCCGAAGGAGCGCTCCAGCACCACATTACGGCCTTTAGGGCCCAGGGTTACTTTGACTGCGTTGGCCAGGATGTTCACACCCTCGACCATGCGTGCGCGGGCTTCGCCGCCGAAAATTACGTCTTTTGCTGCCATGTTAGGACTCCAGATTCAGTTA
>CANGNS010000008.1 GCA_947455465.1 Comamonadaceae bacterium
ACTATGACTGATGCAGCTAACCCCTCAGGGCTGACAGACGAAGAAGCCCAAGAGTTCCACCAGTACTACATACAGGGTTACCTGTTGTGGGCTGTGGGCGCTTTCTTCGCTCACAGCCTGGTGTGGATCTGGCGTCCCTGGTTCTAAAAGAACCAAAAAACGGAGGTATGTATGGCCCAAGCAAACGAAACTAACCCGTCTTTCATCTCGGATAGCCGTCTTAACGGCGATCGGCTGATGTTTGTGCTGGTCTTTTGTGTTTTCATGGCGCTCGCTGTGGTTGGACAGTTGCTGGCATTGAATTGGCGCACCTGGCTACCTGGCGCGGAAGGATCGGCGACCACTTTGGTCGGCGTGAAATCTGCCGTGTATACCGTCATTTCTGGATTGAGTTAACGAAAGGAAATTCCTATGTGGCGCATTTGGCGTGTAATAGACCCGCGCAAAGCAGTCGTCTTAACCGGACTGCTGATCGCGTTTGTGTCTACAACGATTCACCTGATTCAAATCAGTGGCGATCGTTACAACATCAACAGCTGGCATCCCGATACGGCCAAGGCCGTGAAGGCTGCACAGAACGCGGCTCTGCCGCAAAAATAAAGGCCTTAGGTCTTTGCTCGGGCAGGCGCATGTGGCTCATGTATGTGAACGCTGCGTCTGTCTTTTTTAAACCATTGACCTCACCGCGCTGGAACCGTTAGACCGCAAGTCGGTCGGAGAGTGCAACTATGTCCATGCTCAGTTTTGAACGTAAATACCGCGTGCGCGGTGGAACGCTTTTTGGCGGCGACCTTTTTGATTTTTGGGTCGGTCCGTTTTATGTCGGTTTCTTCGGAATCACGACGATTTTCTTTGCCGCTTTAGGCACCATGATGATTTTGTGGGGCGCCGCCATGGGCCCTACCTGGAATCTCTGGCAAATCAATATCGCACCGCCGGACATTTCGTACGGCCTGCGTTTTGCACCCATGATGGAGGGTGGCCTGTGGCAGCTGATCACTATCTGCGCGATCGGGGCCTTTGTGTCCTGGGCGTTGCGTGAGGTCGAGATTTGCCGCAAGCTGGGCATGGGCTTGCACGTGCCCGTCGCCTTCGGCATGGCCATCTTGGCTTATGTCAGCTTGCAGGTGATACGTCCTGTATTGATGGGCGCCTGGGGCCATGCTTTTCCATACGGCATTTACAGCCATCTGGACTGGGTGAGTAACACCGCCTACCAGTACCTGCATTTTCACTACAACCCCTGGCACATGATTGCGGCGAGCCTGTTCTTCGCGACGGTACTGGCCTTGTCGATGCACGGCGGCCTGGTGCTGTCGGCCACCAACCCCGGCAAGGGCGAAGTGGTCAAGACGCCTGAGCATGAAGACACGTTCTTTCGCGACTTCATCGGCTACTCCGTGGGCACCTTGGGCATTCACCGCCTGGGCTTGTTTCTCGCATTAGCCGGTGTGTGGTTTGGCATCGTCTGCATCGTCGTGAGCGGGCCATTTTGGACAGGCGCCTGGCCCGAGTGGTGGAGCTGGTGGCTGAATATGCCTATCTGGCGCAGCTGATTAGACGGAGGATACTGAGATGGCCCAATACCAAAACCTGTTTACCTCTGTGCAGCCGGTCGGTCCGGCACACCACGGAGTCGATTTGCCACGCGGCGACGATAAGCGCACTGGCACTCCCTTCTTCCTGCATCTGCTTGGCCGCATAGGCAACGCACAAATCGGCCCCGTGTACCTGGGATCGCTGGGCGTAGCCTCGCTGGTCTTTGGCATGGCGGCGTTCAATATCATCGGGTTCAATATGCTGGCCTCGGTGGACTGGAACCCGATCCAGCTCGTGCGCCAGCTGTTCTGGCTGGCCTTGGAGCCGCCAGCGCCGGCCTACGGCCTGGGCATTCCGCCGCTGGCCCAAGGTGGCTGGTGGCTGCTGGTCGGCTTTATGCTGACCGTATCCATCTTGCTGTGGTGGGTCCGTACCTATCGGCGCGCGCGCCAGCTGGGGCTGGGCACGCATGTGGCCTGGGCTTTTGCTGCGGCGATATGGCTGTATCTGGTGTGCGGATTTTTCCGCCCCATCATGATGGGCAGCTGGTCCGAGGCGGTGCCGTTTGGTATCTTCCCGCACCTTGACTGGGTGTCTGCGCTGTCATTGCGCTACGGCAATTTGTTCTACAACCCCTTCCACGCCTTGTCCATTGTGTTCTTGTATGGCTCGGTGCTTCTGTTTGCCATGCACGGCGCGACGATTTTGGCGGTCAGCCGTTACGGCGGAGAGCGCGAGATTGAGCAAATTGTCGATCGTGGAACCGCTTCCGAACGCGCCGCCTTATTCTGGCGCTGGACGATGGGCTTTAACGCCACGATGGAGTCCATCCATCGCTGGGCCTGGTGGTTTGCGGTGCTCTGCCCTCTGGTCGGTGGCATTGGTATCTTGCTGACCGGCACTGTGGTGGACAACTGGTATCTGTGGTCGGTCAAGCACCATGTGGTGCCCGCGTACCCGCTGGGCAACCCGGTGGTTGTGGATCCGGCACTTCTGGGAGCAAAGCCATGAAACTGACAACCAAACTTGGGCTATCACTGCTGGCCCCGCTGCTCTTAGGCCTCTTGGCGGGTTGCGAGCGCCCGCCGATTGACACGGTGCAAACCGGCTATCGGGGTACGGGTATGGAGCAAATCTACAACCCACGCACTTTGCTCAAACAAGCCTCGCTGAACCAGGCGCCCGCGCCTGCCGATGCCGCTGCGGCGGACGGCCCTAAAGCCAGCCAGGTGTACCAAAACGTACAAGTGTTAGGCGATTTGAGCGTCTCGCAATTCAATCGCCATATGGCGTCCATCACCCAATGGGTGGCACCTGATGTCGGTTGTGCGTATTGCCATAACACCGAGAACTTTGCGGACGACGGCAAATACACCAAAGTGGTGGCGCGGCGCATGATTCAGATGACGCAGCGTGTCAATCAGGACTGGAAGGCCCACGTGGCCGAGACCGGCGTGACCTGCTACACCTGCCATCGGGGCAACCATATCCCGACCAATGTGTGGTTTGCGCCTAAAGACCGCAAGTACGCCAACAGTGCGATGGGCGATCTGGCAGGCCAAAACCTGGCCTCTAAAGAAGCTGGCTTGACATCGTTGCCCTTTGATCCCTTCACGCCCTACTTGAAGGACGCAGCGCCCATCCGTGTGAACGGCAATGAAGCCATGGCCGGTATTGGTAATTACGCCAATCGGGCATCGCTCAAGCAAACCGAGCATACCTACTCGCTCATGGTGCATATGTCGGAATCTCTGGGGGTGAACTGCACCTACTGCCACAACACGCGCAACTTCCAGTCTTGGGAGCAATCGCGTCCGCAGCGCGTTACAGCGTGGCATGGCATCCGCATGGCGCGTGACCTGAACAACGACTACATGGGCCCACTCACCGACAAGTTCCCGGCCGAGCGCCTGGGTCCCAAGGGCGATGTGGCCAAGGTCAATTGCACTACCTGCCACCAAGGCGCTTACAAGCCTTTGTATGGCGCCGCTATGGCCAAGGACTATCCTGAATTGCAATCTCTGGCCAAACCCTAAGTTTGCGTAAAACCCAAAGGCCTCCACACATCGGGGTGGGGGCCTTTTTTTTTGGAGTCAGCCCATGACAGCGGCGTCCGCGATGCACCGCAGTGACCAGACCATCGTAGTGGTCTTGGCCGACATCGCGCCGGCTTCGTGCATGTGGGGTTGGGCGCGCATTGTCATAGGCCCGCAGTCCCTGATGGCCATGGACGGCGTGCGCTTTGCCAAGGTCCTGGGCAGTGGCTACGAGGGAGGCTTTGGGCTTAAGCCCAGTAGCTCGCGCCAAGGATTGTTCCTGGTATTTCATACCGCTCTGGCCGCCCATGATTTTGTGGCGCACTCGACGCTGCTGAAGTCCTATCGGGAGCGCTCGCGCGAGCTGTGTTTGGTCATGCTGCGCACCTGGTCTTGCCGGGGCAGCTGGGACGGCACCGCGCTGGACCTGGCTGCCGACAAGCCGCTAGTTGGCCCCATTGCGGCGCTGACCCGCGCGTCCATCCAAGTGCGCAAGGCGTCCGCGTTCTGGCAACACGCGCCGCCTTCGCAATCGGCGCTGGACGGCGTGAAAGGCATTCAACTGGCCGTCGGCCTGGGCGAGGCGCCGTTTTTGCGTCAAGCGACCTTTACCGTGTGGGACAGTGTGGACGCCATGGACGCCTACGCCCGCAGCGGCCCGCATTTGGAAGCCATCAAGGCCGCTGCACAGCACCAGTATTTCTCGGAATCGATGTTTGCGCGCTTTGTGCCACTGTCGATAGAGGGCCGCTGGAAAGACCGTGACTATGGCTGACCCTCTGCGTACGCGCCGCGTGGTGGTCGTGGGCGCGGGCATCGGCGGCTTGTGCAGCGCCTTGGTGTTGGCGCACCGGGGCTTGGACGTGACCTTGGTGGAAGCCGCGGCCACACCCGGCGGCAAGATACGCCAGACTTTGGTCGATGGCGTAGGTGTGGACGCCGGGCCCACGGTGTTCACCATGCGCTGGGTGCTGGAGCAGATGCTGGCCGAGGTCGGCACTTCTTTGCAAGATATCCTGACCTTAGCGCCCATCGGCGTACTGGCCCGCCATGCCTGGCGCGGCAGTGCGCAGCGTCTGGATTTGCTGGCCGATACCCAGGCTAGCGCCGATGCCATCGCCCGCTTTAGCAGCCCGCAAGAGGCCAAACGCTTTTTAGGCTTTTGTCGCGAAACCCGTGCGCTGTATGACGCGCTGGAAAAACCGTATATCCGCAGCGAACGCCCGAACCTGCTCAGCATGGTCGGCGACCTGGGTATTGGCGGCATGACCACGCTGGCCGGGCTGGGGCCGTTTGCCAGCCTATGGCGCAGTTTGGGTCGGCATTTTCATGACCCACGACTGCAGCAACTCTTTGGCCGCTACGCCACCTACTGTGGCTCTTCGCCCTGGTCTGCGCCCGCTACCTTGATGCTGGTCGCGCAAGTGGAGCTCGATGGCGTGTGGTCGGTGCAAGGCGGTATGTTCGCGGTAGCGCAGGCCTTAGCCAGCTTAGGAGAAAAACATGGCGTGCAGTCGCGCTACGGCCAGGCTTGCACGCAAATCCTATTAAGCAAAGGCCGCGTCAGCGGCGTGCAACTGGCCAGCGGCGAAGTCATCCCGGCAGACGATGTGGTGTTTAACGGCGATGTGGCGGCGCTGGGCCAAGGCCTGTTGGGCGACGCGTTACGTCCCGCGTTCAAGCCGGTGCCAGCTGCATCCCGTTCGCTATCGGCCTTTACCATGGCCATGCACGCGACCGCCAGCGGTTTCCCGCTGGTGCGGCACAACGTGTTTTTTGACAATGACTACCGCAGCGAGTTTAAAGATATTTTTCAGCACCGCCAACTGCCACGCCAAGGCACGGTGTATGTGTGCGCACAAGACCGGCAAGACAATGGTCTGGCGCACAGCGGCCCGGAGCGCTTGTTGTGCCTGGTCAATGCACCGGCGGACGGCGACACCCATAGTTTTGATGCAGGGGAGATAGACAGATGCGAATCGAACAGCCTGGACTTGATGCGCCACTGTGGCCTGGAGGTGCTTTGGCAGCCGCATCAACGGGTACGCACCTTGCCGCAGGACTTTGCGCGTCTTTTCCCGGGCAGCGGGGGCGCGCTGTATGGACAGGCGACCCACGGCTGGATGTCGGCCTTTGCGCGGCACTCGGCGCGCACCCCGGTGCCGGGCCTGTACTTAGCGGGGGGCAGCGTGCATCCGGGGCCGGGCGTGCCGATGGCGGCCATGTCGGGCCGACTGGCGGCCGCCACGCTGATGGCGCACCACGATTCGACCAGCCGGTCGCGCCGGGTGCTTATCTCTGGTGGTATGTCGACGCGCTAAGCGACGACGGGCAGCATGGCCTGTCCATCATCGCTTTTGTAGGCAGCGTGTTTTCGCCCTACTACGCGCTGGCGCGCAAGCTGGGCGGCGGCGTGGCCGAGGCCGAAAACTATTGCGCGCTCAACGTCGCTCTGTATGGCAAAGCCGGCAAACGCTGGACCATGACCGAGCGGGGCCGCAGCCACATTGAGCGCAGCGCAGACCACTACCGCATCGGCCCGAGCAGCCTGCACTGGGACGGCCAAGCCCTGCATATCGAATTTGATGAAATCAACGTGCCCATCCCTATGCGTGTGCGCGGTCGCGTCACTGTGCGGCCCGAAGGCTTATGCCGCTTTGTTACCGCGCTGGACAACGAGGGCCGCCACCGCTGGGGGCCGATCGCGCCTTGCTCGCGCGTGGAGGTGGAGCTAGACAAGCCCGGCGCGCGCTGGAGCGGACACGCCTATATGGACTCCAACGAAGGCGACGAGCCGGTAGAAAAAGGCTTTCGCGACTGGGACTGGGCGCGCGCCGAAATGGCCAACGGCGACACCGCCGTGGTCTATGACGTACGCCCCCTAGACGGCCCAGGCCGCGTGGTGGCACAACGCTTTGCGCGCAATGGCGAAACCACTGCCTTCGACGCACCACCGCGTCACGCCCTGCCTGCATCGGGCTGGCGCATCCCTCGGGCCATGAGCAGCGAAGCAGGCAGCGCACCGCAACTGGTCAGCACCTTGGAGGACACCCCGTTTTATGTCCGCTCCCTGCTGCGCACACGATTGCTAGGCGAGGATGTAACCGCAGTCCATGAGTCGCTAGACGTGCCGCGCCTGGTGTCGCTGCCGGTGCGGATGATGTTGCCTTGGCGGATGCCCAGGCGGGGGTGAGGGGCCACTGATTTGACAAGGTAAGGAATTAACCTTACTATTTGCCACATTGACCGGAGGAAAAAATGTCCCATATCCAAGAAGTGGCCACCATTACGTCAAAGGGCCAGATTACCCTGCCCAAGGCGATCCGTCAGGCGCTGGGCGTGGACTATGGCGGCAAAGTGGCGTTTCAATTGCGGGGCTCCAAAGTCGTCGTGACACGTGCGGATACGGCGGACCATGAGGACCCGGCAATTGGCGCTTTCTTGGCCTTGCTGGAGTCGGACATCCGCGCAGGCCGCCATGTGGGCAGCCTGCCGGACGACTTGGTGCAAGCCATGCAGGCCACGCTGGAACAAGCGACCGATATAGCAGCGGATATTGAGGGCGACGTCGCTCTGTGATGCAAAGTCATGGATGGACGCTGCTGTTTCATGCGTGCCTAATAGAGCAGCTACAAAAACTGCGTGCCGCCGCGCAGCGGGCGGAGCAACAAGACCCCAAAGGCTTCGCGACCCATGCCAACGTCAGGCTGTTTGCGGCTTTGTCCAAGCTGATATGGGAAGCGGTACCCAGCGACCCGCACCGTCAAGAGTATCGTCAGGGCAACACCATGGGCCCCGAATTTCGCCACTGGCGGCGCGCAAAAATCGGGCGCCGTTTTCGGCTTTTTTTCCGGTTTGACACCAAAACCCGCATCATCATTTTTGCCTGGGTTAATGACGAGAACACCCTGCGTGCATCAGGCAGCAAAAGCGACCCTTACGTCGTCTTTCAACGCATGCTCGAACGCGGTCAGCCGCCCGATGATTGGGCGGCGCTCAAGCAGGCGAGCCGGGCCGATTGGAGCGCCAGCTAATTCCAAGCAGCACCGACCCTCAACCATGCCCGAAGCTCCCACCGACTCCGTCCACCCCACGTCCGCGCTGGCCTGGCGCAAGTGGCTGGAGCGCCACCATGCGCGGGGCCAGGGCGTTTGGCTGATTAGCTACAAAGTAGCCACCGGCAAACCGCGCATGGCGTATGACGAGGCGGTGGCGGCGGCGCTGTGCTTTGGCTGGATAGACAGCAAGCCGCGCGCGCTGGACGAGGGGCGCTCCATGCTGTGGTTTGCACCCCGAAAAAAAGGCAGTGCCTGGAGCAAAAACAACAAAAAACGGGTGGAGCAACTGCTGCGCGCAAACCTGATGCATGCATCAGGCCTGGCAAAAATCGAAGAGGCCAAGCAAGACGGAAGCTGGGTCAAACTAGACAGCGTGGAAGCGCTGGAGATACCGCCCGATTTGATCGAGGCATTCAAGGCCCACCCCGGCGCTCAGGGCCATTTCGAGGCCTTTCCCCGCTCTAGCAAACGGGCCATTTTGGAGTGGATCGGCAATGCCAAAACCGAGGCGACGCGGGCTAAGCGCGTGGGGGAGACGGCGGCCTTGGCAGAGGGGAATGTGCGGGCTAATCAGTGGGTGAGGAAACAATAGGTAGAGCAAGCTTAGCCAGAAAAATCTGATAATTTGTTGCACCTTGAATTGTCCGGTATGGACCAGAAGCCGTCATTGACCTAATCTTTTTATGAAGCTGCTACAGGCACAAAGCTAGCATAGCAGCTTGTAATTTGCATGCCTTGCAGGAGTCATTCGGACCTATCATGTCGATGGCCGCTATGTAACCATTTATTCATCAAAATCAAACACCTTCGGTGGGCCGTAACCGGCCTTTTCAAGCGAAAGTTTGAAACATCAAAAATTCGTCTTTGACGAAACTCTAAGTGTGAAAAGAAGTCACAGATAAGTTAGCGATAAAACGGATCTCACTTTCGTCAGCAAGGCGTCCTGCTATGTAGTATTTGCCGGTTTAGGCCAGCTGGCATCCAATTTTTCACCAGTTAAAAACCGCTTGGTAGGCTCATCGTAGTGCCTTTTGCAGACTTTAAGATGCCTACATCGTTCGGATAACTATTGTTTCCGCAGTGATGGCAATCCAAATGGGGTTAAGACAATTGCCAGAATCCAAATCACGGGTCCCCCAACAGTCCCAGCCGTCAGCTCTATGACGCCTGAAGTAACCATAGCAAAGAGAAAAGTAAGGTCGGCAATACCAATGACTATAAGCCCTATGAAATAGGCAGCCCACGACGCACGATTCAAAATGAGCCATGCAACGGCTAATCCTAATATTCCATATCCACCAACGTCAATGCAAAAGTTCAGAAGTAACTGGCCTTGTGCAAACGCTGTAATGCCATTTGTAGCGTGCACATAGGATGCACGAGGGGCATTGGCACCACCCACCACAATATTCCATAGCCCTGGAGTGCCATTGGTGAGGAATTGGTGAATTCCCTCATAGCCGACCCAGATGTGAAGAATGCCCCACAGAACGAAGAGCCAAGCACCTACCTTTGCGGAAATGCCTAGGCTGGGTTTGTTTGCAGGTGCTGAAAAGGTATCCTTAGCAAAACCTTCTGTGTTCATTTTGAAGAACTTTCAATTGTTAAACTGGCAGGATGTAGTGCGCGCTTAAGGGCGGCGATACTGTCCCTGCGAGCGTTTATCGCTACTTGGGCTTCGGGTGCGATATTGAACACATGGTAGGCACCAGGATAAACGTGCAGTTCTACAGGGACGCCGTGTCGCATCAGACGCCTCGCATATTCCATGTCTTCTTCCAGAAAAAGATCAAGTCCGCCTGTCGCGATATAGGTTGGCGGTAAGCCTGCAAGGTCGTTGGCCCTCGCAGCAGCAGCATACGGAGAAACGCCCGGGGAGCCAGGTGGTACGCCAAGAAGCGATGACCAGCCAAATGCATTGCTCTGGGGGTTCCAGATGAAATGACCTGCATAGGGGTGTGGGTTGTCAGCCACACAGGTCCGATCATCAAGCATAGGGTAGATTAAATGCTGGAAACTCAACGAGTACTCGCTGCGGTCGCGAACAAGCAGGGCTAGTGCTGCTGCAAGTCCACCTCCTGCGCTTTCACCCATAACGCCTATACGGCTACTATCTATGGCCAGCTCATCCGAATTAGCAATCACCCAGCCTAGCGCGGCATAGCAGTCTTCTATGGCGCCCGGGAACCGAGTTTCAGGTGCCAATCGGTAATCAACCGAGACGATGACACAGTTCGCTTGGTATGCAAGCCTTTGATGTACTGGACTTAATTCTGCGGAAGAACCCCTTACAAAGCCGCCGCCATGAATGTGAAAAACGCAGGGTAGGTGCCCATTGCGGCTGCGTGGTGTGTAAATTGAAATGCCGATGTCCGGGGCTGCCTTTGGCCCCGGTATCTTACGAACCTGAGTAATTACCGCTTCGACCGCCTGCGGATCGGAGGGAAATGGGATTCCACCTGCTCGGATGGCAGGTAGTATTTCCGGCGTCAGCGAAATAGTTGGAATTAACTCAAGCAAAGGCCTAAGTTCTGGGTCCACAAGATGATCGCTCATGAATGAATGCCTTTCTCGGCCAAGTCGACCGCACATAAAAAATTCCTTTGATCGCTTCTTAGGTTAGAAAACCTCTATAGATGTCGATCAACCTCTGTAGGGTATGAACCCCGTCCAACCAAATGCATGATTTCTGCTAAAACCTTACGCTTCGGCCCTTAGCCCGAAGTAATGTTTAAGCCAAACCAAGCACTTTGCCCGCGTCAAATGCGATAAAGCTTCAAATCAAATCGATATGAATGTCCTAAACACTAGTTGCCATTTGCTGCTGATCTGATATCTTTTCTTGGTCAGCCGGCAGCAGCCCTCTAAATAGAGGACGGACATAATGCTCCGTAGCCTCGGAAGGAGAAATTCTGTGCACAAAATGATGCAATTCATCTGCGCTATTGATTAAGCCCAAAATCATGTGAGCACCAATGTTTGCGTCAATACTACGAACCGACCCATCTGCGATGCCATCACTGATAACAGAAGCGATGCGGGTCACAACCTGATCTATGCCGGCCATGATTGCCGCTTGATTTGATTCGATCATGGTGTCAACTGCTGAGACTCTCAGCAATGGCGCATCACCAGTAATCTGGTGCTCGACAAGCGTTGCAGCCACAGTGGCAAGCGTCTGTAGCCCCGTTCCTCCCATTGCTTCAGCAGCAATGATCGTGAGTCGCATGATGTCAAATGTACGTTTGAAGCAGGCAAGGACAACTTCATCCTTGGTTTTAATGTGGTGATAGAACGCCCCCTTCGTAAGGTTTATGCGTGCGGTAATACTGTCTACTGACGTACCGCGGTAGCCCTGCTCATTGATTTGAGCAGTCGCGGCGCGCAGAAAAACGTCGAAATTGGCACCTTCCGATGATTCCAATTCCGGGAGTTCAACTGAGATTGATAGCAGTGAGCAATCGGCGCCTGGCGCAGCGATGCCATCAACAAGGATGTTAAAAATACGCTCACCGAAGCGCACGCAGTCCTCGGGATGTATCCTCCTGTACCAAACAGGTGTCCAGTGCAACTCGCCAAGGACAAGGTGTGCCGCTGAGTTTAGGGCTGCCCCCCTCGGTAGAGCCGCTTCAGAGCCACTTAGAAGTCTACGCAGCTGGCGATACATGCCGCTATAAGCCTCGTTCACAGGCGCAAGATTAAGACCACGCGCATCACTAAAGGAGGGTATTTCTTCGACTTCTTCACTGGCCGAACGTGCTCTGAAATCGAAGTAGGCTGACAAGAATAACTTTAGCCGCGCTCGAGCGCCCTTTCCTGTTTCGGCGAACAAAAGAAAGCTACTGATACGAGAAAGCCCCTGTTGAAGGCAGGCGGCCGCCAGGTCCTCCTTCTTTCTAAAGTAGTACTGGATAGTGGGCGTCGAATATCCAAGGCGCGCGGCAACGTCAGCAAGAGTCATGCGGCTGACGCCACGTCGGTTAAGAATGGAAATCGCAGCTGCTACGACTGCCGCTTTACTCTCTGCATAACGCTTATTTGTTCGACCTGCTTTTGCCATCTTTTGTGCGTCTCCAATTCGCGCCTTCTCAAAGGTCCCTGCACGCGATCATCGCCGCGTAAGCATCACAGTGTCCCCGCCACTCTGCTGGTGGTACCGCTGAGAGCATAAACGCCGCTTTTCCTACAAGGCATTGTTCTAAAAGTTCTTTCATGCAGTAGCACTACGAGTGTGCTGGTAGTACGCGTAAAAATTCAAATTTTACTACAAAGAATGTTTATTCATAAATAAGGTATGCGATACGCGATGGCGATTTTTTATTGTGTTCAAAGGCATTCTTATTCATCTATCGTACGGTGCTTGCTTCGGCATCTACCTGGATATTTAAGCTGAAATATACATTTCTAATCCACGCAAAGAGCCGCTATGGAGCATAGGCGCGGCCAATGGTCGGTGATGAAATGCGCCCGCGGGCATGTCCCTCGTGATGCCTTTCGTCAAAATTTCTCGGTAGTCATCTGTTAGGGCGTGATAGGCCATTAGTCTTCAAATTTTCTGATTCGCCAATGAGATTTCTGGTTTTATCACATCTGCCTCCGAGCTTCGGCGAACTAAATCTAAGGGAATACCCTGATTACAATGCAACATTCTCAATATATGATTAATTGACTGACCGGCCTTTAGGTCGTCTGGGTGAGTCACACGATCCAGCCCTTGTGGACTGGTCTTAGGACTCGTAGACGAGGCGGAACAGGATTCCCCTTTGGATTGAAGGAAGGGTCCAAAGATGTTTGGCACAAATAGATACATGAAGGAGTGCAATAGATGAGAACGTACAAGTTCAAAAGGGTAGCCATTGCTTTCGGGCTTGGCTTTGGTACAGTGGCAATGGCGCAATCGGAAACGCCGCCAACTGCTAGCAGCGCAGTAACGCAAAACACTCAGAGCACAACGCTTGGGCAAGTAGTTGTAACGGCCCAGAGGCGAAGCGAAATATTGTCACAGGCACCGATTGCAGCAACCGTCCTGTCGGGTTCTGAGTTGGCCGAAAAGGGAGTAGTCAATGCGGACGCTCTCCAATTTGTCAGCCCGTCCATTGTCGTTAATAATTTTGGGGAGGGCATGGAATTCAACATCCGTGGCATCGGAAAGGCGGAGACCAGCGCCTTTACTACCACCGGTGTCATAACCTATCGCGACAGTGTTCCTTCGTTCCCTGGATTTTTTCAGGGGGAGCCCTATTACGACGTTTCCAACATTCAGATCCTGCGCGGTCCGCAAGGAACAGTCGTTGGCCAAAATTCGACTGGGGGCGCAGTATTCGTTAACACGAATAACCCAGTAATTGGCGGAGGTTACAACGGTTTTGCAACTGCGAGCTACGGTAATTACAGCGATGTCGGTTTTCAGGGCGCCTTAAATCTGCCCGTTAGCGATACATTCGCGGCGCGCGTCTCGATCTTCAACGAGCGCCGCGACAGCTTCTACAGCATCACCGGCCCCAACGGTACATCCTACGTAGGTAATCCTGGCAATGTCCGCCAGCAAGCAGCTCGTGTTAGCCTTCTGTGGGAGCCTACTGACAATCTGAGCGTATTATGGAAAACGGACTCTGCCGATCTTGACATGGGTGCCTATGTTGCGTCCAAACCGCAAAATGCCTTCGCAACAATTCCAGGTACAAGCAACCCGAATCCATCCTATAGCGATCTATTCAGTGTTTCTGCGAATGCACCGCAGGAGGCTCGCGACAAATTCACTAGATCGATCCTGAAGATTGATTTTGCTTTGGATAATGGAGTAAAGCTTCGCTCAGTTACCGGTTACGCGAAGGGTACTTCCAAATGGGCTGCAGATTTCGATGCAACGGCAGATGGGCTTCCAGCGCGGGGACCTTGGGTAGCAGTACCTGGAAACAAGACTTGGTATGTCAAAGCCGATGAAACTCAAACCAGTCAAGAATTCAACATCATCTCACCAGACAACCAACCCATCACGTGGCTGTTGGGCGCGTTCTCGATTCGAAATGTTTATGACTTTCCATCCCCGGATGGCACGTTCGAGATAAATTACGACACGGCTCTAGCAGTAGGACCCTACGCTCCCTATTTCAAATATCAATTTAACGGAAGCGTACCGCAACAATCGCAAGCTCTCTTCGGTCAAATCGGATTTGCGCTCACGCCTGATCTAAAACTTGACCTTGGGGCCCGTTCTACAACCAGTAGTTCAAGCAACAGTCTTACCATCAATCAGGTAGGCACGGCGATCGTGCAAAACCAGACTGCTGAGGAAAGAAATACCTCGTACAAAGTATCGTTAGGCTGGAAGGTAAGTCCCAACAATTATCTGTACGCACTCAAATCGACCGGCTTTAAGCCAGGTGGAATTAATTTGATGGTTGCACCTGGCCTGCCCGCTGATCCATTTGAACGGGAGACCATTGAATCGACAGAAGTAGGCTGGAAATCAAACTTTGCCGATGGCAAAGGACACCTGACGATGACCGGCTTTTACAACGACTACAAAGGCTTCCAAGTAAGCGTTGCCTATCCTTTGGCTCCAACCTTCCCTGTTATCGGAAATGCCACTGGTAACACTCGAGTTTCAGGTTTTGAGGCAGAAATAGACTACAAGTTAGGCGCCTTAACGCTTGATGGCGGAATAAGTATCGTCGATAGCTCGTTGGGCCAGTTCTATGCCGTTGATCAGCGGTTCCTGAATGTGCCAGCTTGTAATCAAAATACAGGTCCATCCAGCTCGTCATGTATCAATTTACAAGGTAGACAACTTACCTATTCACCTTCCCTTACATACAACTTTTCGGCTAAATATGACATGGCGGCATGGGATGGCAAGCTATCAACAATAGTCAATTTTGGTTATGTTGCAGAGCAATGGGCTTCACTTTTTCAAAATGCTTTGTATGGAGATCGATTGACCGAGAGGAAGATTTTAGGCGCGCAAATGACTTACCAGAAGGGCGGCACTTCAGTAACGGTTTACGGTACCAACTTAACTAACCAACAATACGTTGCTGCACATTGGCTAGTTAGTTCAGGTAATCTGGATTTCGCTGGACCACCGCGCCAATATGGCATCAAACTAACTCAAACGTTTTGAACATAAGGGCTCTCGAATGCTGGATTAGCACGCTGGCATTCGAGGACCTTGAGAGACAAAAAATCTTTACATATATGTAAAGCGCATCCACTTCAATAAATTTGGTTTTGATGGCACCACGCCAACAGAGATTAAAAGTCAAAGAGGTCCCAATTGACAGCAGAAGCAACAAAAGCACCTTTCGGTATCGGAACGAAGCTTTCCTATGGTATCGGGTCAGTCGCATTCGGCATCAAAGACAATGGCTTTGGCGCTTTACTCCTTCTGTTTTACAACCAGGCTCTCGGACTAGATGCGCGTCTTGCAGGACTGGCAATTGCAATTGCGCTAGTTGTAGACGCTTTCGTAGATCCACTGATTGGGTACGTATCCGATCGTTCGAATACTCGCTGGGGGAGGCGCCATCCTTTCATGTACGCCGCAACAGTACCTGCTGCGCTCAGCTACTACTTTTTGTTTTCCCCACCTGATGGCCTTAGTCAAACTAGTCTCTTTTCTTATCTCCTCATTACGGCAATTCTGGTCAGAGTTTGTATCGCCTTCTTTGAAATCCCGAATTCAGCTCTTATCGCGGAGTTCACTCAAAATTATGAAGAACGTACCAGCTACCTGAATTGGCGCGTGTTCTTTGGCTGGATGGCTGGGCTGACAATGTCCGTTGCGGCATTCGGAGTTTTTTTAGCAAAGGGAGTCGGGAATACACCAGGAACCCAGATTCCAGCGAATTACCATTTTTATGGAGTTGCGGCAGCAGTCATTATGTTTACGGCGAGCATGGCATCAGCACTTGGCACGCATCACACGATTCCCTCACTATATCGTCCGCCATCTCTTTCAGAGTCACGGGGCTTCGACGGTTTCTTTCAAGACGTTAGGCGTACTTTGTCATCCCAGTCCGCAGTCATTATCTTGCTAACTGGCGCGCTGGTGATGCTGGCTCTTGCTTTGCTTGGTGGTGTTACACCATATATCTATAGTTACTTTTTTGGGCTCAAACCGCAACAAATTTCAGTGCTATATGGCTCAGCTTTCTTGTCTGCTTTTGCCGCATTGATTTGCACGCATTTACTTTCGCGTTGGCTTGAGAAACGTCAAGCACTCATGGGAGTCACCATTGCGGCAGTTCTAACGACACCAATTGCAGCCGCGCTCCAATTGCTCGGGTTGCTTCCAGCGTCAAGTTCTCCTTCGTTGATTCCCATACTTTTTACTTTAGGTGCAGTAGGAGCAACTTTCCTGATCATTCAAACCACTCTTTACTACTCGATGACAGCTGATGTAGTGGAAGAAAACGAGGTTAAAACCGGTCGGCGCGACGAAGGCACATTCTTTGCGGCGAACATTTTTGTCAGGAAATGTGCAACTGGTCTTGGCATTCTCTTGACATCAGCACTGCTGACATTAGCTGGCTTTCCTGAAAAGGCTATTCCAGGGTCTGTACCCGAGCCGGTAATAACGCTCTTAATCAAATACTTCATAGGAGCCTTCATCATCCTCAATGCTGCAGTAATTTTTTGTGCCAGGTCTTTCAAAGTAACACGCGCCCGTCATGCCGAAAATCTTGCCGTTATAGCTAAAAGACGTGAGCAAGGCACCGCTGCACGGTAGTTGTTCAAACGTTAAAGCGTTTTCGCAGTTTTAAGACAAATTATTTAACGACGCCGTGGCGGAAGACACGGGTGACGCGAATGACCAATATTAAAGAATCAACCGCTTTCCGCTCTCAGACTCGCGCATGGCTTGAGGCAAATTGCCCGCTCGAGATGCGCACGCCGTACAAAAACGACGGCGACTATTGCTGGGGTGGTCGAAATTGGGAATTTGCATCAGACTACCAGAAGGAATGGCTTGAGAAAATGGTCGATCGAGGCTGGACAGTTCCGACCTGGCCTAAGGAATATGGCGGCGCTGGCTTGAGCCAAGAGGAAGCTAGGATACTGGGTGAGGAAATGAAAGCGCTGTGCTGCCGACCTGCGTTGCAAAGCTTTGGTATCTGGATGCTGGGTCCCGCCTTGCTGAAGTTTGGCACGGAAGCCCAGAAACTCGAACACCTCCCCAAAATAGCTCGTGGCGAGATTCGTTGGTGCCAAGGATATTCCGAGCCCAATGCAGGCTCAGATCTCGCGTCGCTTGCCAGTCGCGCCGAAGACCGAGGCGACCACTTTATCGTAAACGGCCAAAAAATCTGGACCAGCTACGGTGATAAGGCCGACTGGATCTTTTGCCTTGTACGCACTGACACTGCCAAGAAGCATACAGGGATTAGCTTTGTACTTTTTGACATGACAGCGCCTGGCGTGCGGACCAAGCCTATTCAACTTATTTCCGGTAAATCACCATTCTGCGAAACCTTTTTTGACAACGTTCGTGTGGAAAAGTCCAACCTCGTTGGCAGCTTAAACGAAGGGTGGGATGTTGCCAAGTACCTGCTGACCCATGAGCGCGAAATGATTGGAGCGATGGGAGAAGGCGCATTGCCGAAAACCCTACTGCAAATGGCTATCGAGGCGGCTGGATTGGATGACCAAGGTCGACTTGCTGATCCCCAATTGCGATCACAGATCGCGGAATTCGATATGGACGAGGCCTCGTTCCATGCCACGTTGGCGCGCTTTGCAGAACTGACCAAGTCGCGACAGGCACACCCGGCCATGTCATCCTTACTGAAGTACTACGGCGCTGAACTCAACAAGCGCCGCTGGGAATTGATCATGTCGGCCGCCGGTAGCCATGCGCTGGAGTGGGAGAGCGCGAGGTCGAGCCACGGTGAACTAGCTCGGTGCTGGCTGCGCACCAAGGGAAATTCTATTGAGGGTGGTACGAGCGAAGTGCAACTGAACGTTATTGCCAAACGCATTCTTGAACTCCCAGGAGCTTAAAAGTGTCCCTCATCCTCACTAAAGAGCAGAACATGCTGCATGACAGTGCACGCGACTTCCTCAATTCCGAAGGTCCGGTCGCACAGTTGCGCGGATTGCGTGACTCTTCAGATGCAACCGGCTTCTGGTTACCCTTGTGGAAACAATTTGCACAGATGGGCTTTAGTGGTGTTCTGGTGCCTGAAGCCCAAGGCGGAATGGGACTGGGCTATGTCGAAGCAGGCATTGTCATGGAGCAAATCGGGCGCAACCTGACTGCTTCCCCGTTTCTGGCTTCCAATGTAGTGGCCACCACAGCAATCATTAACGCGGCAAACACAACCCAGAGAGCCTTCTGGCTTCCACGATTAGCAACCGGAGATGCAATTGCGACCTTGGCTGTCGACGAAACAGCCAAACATAGACCGTCACACGTTGCCCTGAGTGCAACACCGACAGTCCACGGATTCGTCCTCAATGGTATCAAAACGTTCGTTCTGGAGAGCCATGTTGCTGACTTGCTGATAGTCGCCGCACGACGCGCGGGCGACCCCGGCGATCTCGAAGGCATTACGCTGTTCTTTGTGGATCCAAAGTCAGAGGGTATCTACATTGAACGTACCACCATGGTCGATTCGCACAACGCAGGGCGAATTCGATTCGATCAGGTCACCGTTCATTCTGAAGCAGTACTAGGTCAAGTTGATGGAGGTTGGGCGCCATTGACAGCGGCCTTGAGCGCAGGCCGAGCAGCAGTATCTGCCGAGCTGTTAGGAGTCGCTGACGAAGTCTTTAGCCGCACAGTGCAATACCTAAAAGAGCGCAAACAGTTTGGTCGCTTAATCGGAGAGTTTCAGGGTTTGCAGCATCGCGCCGCAAATTTGTACTGTGAACTTGAAATTACCCGCTCCGCAGTAGCGACTGCGCTCGCAAATCTCGATGAAAACCCATCTACAGCTTCTGAATCCGTGGCGATCGCCAAGGCACGTGCTGGGCGTACCGCCACCTTGGCTGTCCAGGAAGCAGTGCAAATGCATGGTGGTATGGGAATGACAGATGAATTCGACATTGGCTTCTTTATGAAACGCGCTCGTGTTTTGCAGGAATTGTTTGGCGACTCCAATTACCAATTGAACCTACTCGCCCAACAGCGAGGTTATTAACCGATATGAACCATACCCACTACGAAACTTACCAAAAAATAGCTGTCATCCGTCTGGACAATGCGCCTGTGAATGGCTTAAGTCATGCGGTGCGCAAAGGCGTAGTCGATGGAATCCGTCAGGCCGAGGCAGATTCTTCGGTCTATGCCATTGTCATCATCGGTTCTCAAAGCATTTTCTCCGGCGGCGCAGACATGCGAGAGTTTGGAACGGGCGCAGTTATCGCTGAGCCCAACCTGCGCAACTTGATTGGCATCGTGGAGACATCCACAAAACCGGTCGTTGCCGCCATTGGTGGAACCTGTATGGGAGGAGGACTGGAGTTGGCGCTTGGTTGCCACTATAGGGTTGTCGCACCAGCTGTCCAACTTGCTCTACCTGAGGTGAAAATTGGCCTAATTCCGGGAGCAGGTGGCACACAGCGACTACCACGCCTTATTGGACTGGAAGCGGCATTGAACATGATCGTATCGGGTGAAACCGTCTTATCGGATCTGCTCATTGCGACTCCTCTTTTTGATGAATTTGTAGAAGGTGACCTACTTGCTGGTGCCATAGCATTTGCCAACAAAGTGGTTGCTGAGAAGCGCCCCCTCAAGCGTGTTCGAGACCTCAAAGTCAGCCATTCAAAACCGGATGCCTTCTTCATGTTCGTGCGCAATAGCGTCGGCGCCATGTCCAAGAATTTACCAGCGCCACTCAAGTGTGTAGAGGCAGTGGAAGCCAGCCTTACGCAGTCCTTTGATGAAGGTATGCAAACTGAGGCTCGATTTTTTGGAGAGCTATGCCTGAGTAGCGAATCAAAAGCTTTGCGGCATCTGTTTCTGTCTGAGAAAAATACGGCGAAGGTGGAAGGTGTTTCACCTGAAGCAAAGCCACGCACCATTGCAAGCGTCGGGATCATTGGTGCAGGTACCATGGGTAGCGGCATCGCCATCAATTTCCTGTTGGCAGGAATTCCGGTGACGCTGCTGGAGACCAAACAAGACGCTTTGGATCGAGGTGCAAAACAAATCGCTGACTACTTTGCCGAGCGGGTCACGAAACGCAAAATGAAACCTGAAAAAGCGCAAGCCTTGGGGGCGCTGCTCAAGCCCACGCTTAGTTACAACGATTTGTCTCAAGTCGACCTTGTGATTGAAGCCGTGTTCGAAAACATGGACGTCAAGAAGGCCGTCTTCGAAAGACTCGACAGCATCTGCAAACCCGATGCCATTCTTGCTTCTAACACTTCTACGCTAGACCTTAATAAGATCGCCAGCTTCACCAAACGTCCACAGGATGTGGTTGGCGCTCACTTTTTTAGTCCAGCAAATATTATGAAGCTTTTGGAAGTGGTTCGCGGTGTGAAGACGGCTGATGATGTTCTCTTGACCATCATGCAGTTGGCCAAGAAAATTAAAAAGGCCGCCGTAGTCTCTGGCGTTTGCGATGGTTTCATTGGTAACCGCATGATTGCCCGTTACAGCGCCGAGGCGGGCAAGATGCTTGAGGAAGGTGCAACCGTCCAGCAAGTTGACAAGGCACTTGAAAAATGGGGCATGGCCATGGGACCGTTTCGCATGGGTGACTTGGCGGGCAATGACATTGGCTGGTCCATTCGCAAAGGCATTAGTCAGCAGCATCCATACTATAAGTGGCCCAGCTCTGAACTGCTTGCAGACAAACTCTGTGAACTCGGCCGCTTTGGCCAAAAAACAGGTGCGGGTTGGTACAGCTACGCAAAGGGTAAGCGTGAAGCGCTGGTTGATCCTGTTGTGGGAGCGCTAGTTGAAGCGCATCGCAAGGAACATGGGTTCACCGCGCGCAAGATCAGTAATGAAGAGATTGTGCAGCGCTGCATATTTGCATTGGTCAACGAGGGGGCAAAGATTCTTGAGGAAGGTATCGCCCAGCGCGCCTCAGACATTGACATCGTCTACATCTTTGGATATGGATTCCCACCATACCGCGGCGGTCCTATGTTGTACGCCGATCACTTAGGGTTGCTTGCGGTGCAGCGTGCCATGGAAGGCTTTGCGCGTAACGACCGAGTGGATAGCGATGTTTGGGTAGTAGCGCCATTGCTGGCAAGTCTTGCGTCCGCAGGCAAGACCTTTAACTGAATACATAAAAAAGACGTATATGACCGATGCAGTAATTGTTTCTACAGCCCGCACGCCATTGGGAAAGTCATGGCGTGGAAGTTTCAACATGACACATGGTGCGACGCTGGCAGGGCATGCCATTACGCATGCTGTCCAGCGGGCAGGTATTGACCCGGCTGAAGTTGAGGACGTGGTGATGGGTTGCGCACTGCAACAAGGCGCAACTGGCCACAACATGGGCCGCTATGCTGCTTTGCGCGCAGGCTTACCGGTAACGGCTGGTGGCACCACCATTGATCGACAGTGTGCCTCAGGACTTCAGGCAATTGCAGTTGCCGCCCAGCGGGTCATCGTGGACGCGGTTCCTGTGATGGTGGCCGGTGGCGTAGAGTCGATCTCTTGCGTGCAAGGAACGATGAATACGCAATACCTGGTAGACGAATGGGTCAAAGAGCATCGCCCAAGCTACTTTCTCTCCATGCTCGAGACCGCTGAAATTGTGGCCAAACGCTACGGTATTGCCAAAGACGTACAGGACGAATATGGAGTACGCAGCCAGCAGCGAGCTGCCGCCGCACGGGCGGCTGGATTCTTCACCCAAGAGATCGCGCCGATCACGGTAACCATGGGTGCAGCCACTGCCATGGGTATGGGCACCAAAGAAGTCACAGTCAGTGAGGACGAGGGCATCCGGCTCGACACGACGCTCGAAGGTGTGGCAAAGATCCGTTCCGCCATGCCTGGCGGTGTTATTACTGCAGGCAATGCTAGTCAATTTGCTGATGGAGCCTCAGCAGTCGTGGTGATCAACAGCAAGTTTGCGGAGAAACGGGGCCTAGCACCGTTGGGGATCTTCCGGGGCTTTGCGAGTGCAGGCTGCGAGCCCGACGAAATGGGAATTGGACCGGTCTTTGCCATCCTTCGGTTACTGAAGCGCGCAGGTCTCAAGATGGACGATATCGGGCTATGGGAATTGAACGAGGCCTTCGCTGTTCAAGTACTGTATTGCCGCGACAAACTGGGTATCCCTGATGAGAGGTTAAACGTCAACGGCGGAGCCATTGCTATGGGCCACCCCTACGGTATGTCGGGTGCGCGAATGGTAGGGCATGCCCTGATCGAGGGTAAACGCCGGGGAATTAAATACGTCGTCATCACCATGTGCGTTGGCGGTGGTATGGGCGCGGCTGGGCTGTTTGAGGTGGCGTGATGTCGTTTGGCGAATATGGCTCATCACCAAATCCGGAAGTAGCGCAGGTCATACCGTCGGCAGTGTTATTTTGTGATCTGCCAACTCTAGTTAAACAAAGTGCGCTGATTCGACCGGAATCGATTGCAATAGTTGACGGGAAGCGTCGTATAAATTATGCGGCTCTGGAAATGATGGTTGATCGAGTTGCAGCCTCTTTGCAGCGGGATGGTGTCATGCCAAAGCAAGCGATTGCAATTTGCGCCGCAACCAGCGCAGAGTACATTGCTGTGTTCCTGGGTTCTTTAAGAGCCGGTGTGGCAGTTGTACCACTGGCTCCAAGTGCTACAGCCAATCAATTAATTGACGTGTTGCAGGATGCCAATGTACAACGTTTTTTTGTAGATAGGACGGTAGGCGCAGAATTGAAATCAGCTGCTGTCAAACTGCCAAGCGGCTTAGCTGTATCCCTTTTGGACGCCGATGGACACCAATCATTTCCAAGCTGGTTGGTGCCCGAGCATGTCCACTCGACCCAAGTTGTAATCGAGATGGATTGGCCGTTCAACATCATCTATTCATCCGGTACGACTGGAACTCCAAAAGGTATTGTGCAATCCCATTTCATGCGTTGGCTGCAGGTGCAATATGCGCCCTTGCTCGGCTTCTGCCCTAGCACCGTGAATTTGGTCGCAACGCCCCTCTACAGCAATACCACCATGACCACGGTGCTACCCACACTGGCGTTTGGTGGTTGTCTGGTACTCATGGCTAAATTCGATGCTGCAGCGTATTTGAAACTAGCACAGGATGAGCGCGTCACGCACGCAATGCTGGTTCCGGTCCAATATCAGCGCTTGATGTCTCGTGAAGATTTTGGTGAATTTGACCTTAAGTCATTTCGCTCAAAGTTTTGCACCAGTTCCCCCTTAAGTGCCACAGTAAAAGCTGATGTTGTGTCTCGCTGGCCTGGCGTCCTGATCGAATATTACGGTATGACAGAGGGTGGCGGTACCTGCATGTTGGTCGCCAACCTTTACCCGAACAAGCTTCATACGGTGGGTCAACCAGTGCCTGGCCATGACATTCGAATTATCGACGAGGAAGGCGTTGAAGTGTCGGCAGGACAAGTTGGCGAAGTTGTTGGACGTTCCGCCACAATGATGACCGGATATCACAACCAGCCAAGCAAGACCTCTGATACAGAGTGGTTCGACAAACAGGGCAATCGATTTATTCGGACTGGTGACGTAGGTCGATTTGACGAGGATGGTTTTTTAATCCTCATTGATCGCCGCAAGGACATGGTTATCAGTGGCGGGTTCAATATATACCCCAGCGACCTGGAAGCAGTACTAGACCAACACCCATCGGTTGCTAGTGCTGCAGTTGTAGGGGTTCCATCCACCGAGTGGGGGGAAATACCGGTTGCCTTTGTGGTGCGCCACGTGGAAAGTAGAACCAGCGCAGCGGAAATCTTGTCGTGGGCTAATCAACGACTCGGCAAAACACAAAGATTGAAGGGCCTTCGGTTTACAGATGAACTGCCTCGCAGCGCTATCGGCAAGGTCTTGAAACGTGAATTGCGCGAGTCCTGGACTGCCAATGTTGTTGGATAAGGATTTACTAAAAAATTACTAGGAAAAAAATGACACAAAAGAAAAAAATAGAATTTAGTGGCAGAGTTGCGATTGTGACTGGCGCAGGCGGAGGTCTAGGTCGAGAGCACGCCTTAGCCTTGGCTGCGAGAGGTGCTAAGGTCGTAGTCAATGATTTCGGGCGCTCCAGCGCAATTGGCGACGAGTTAAGCGCGGCCGACGCCGTGGTAAAGGAAATTATCGGCGCTGGCGGTGTTGCTATTGCAAGCAATGCATCCGTTACGGACGAAGTAGCCATGAATTCCATGGTCAAAACCGTTATGGATAGATGGGGTCGAATCGACATCCTGGTCAATAACGCTGGTGTATTGCGCGACAAAAGTTTTGCAAAGATGTCTATGAGTGACTTTAGACTCGTCATGGAGGTTCATGTTATAGGTGCAGCTATTTGTACCAAGGCAGTTTGGGACATCATGCGTGCACAAAAATATGGCCGCGTTATCATGACTACTTCCTCATCCGGTTTGTACGGAAATTTTGGCCAAGCCAATTACAGCGCGGCAAAGATGGCCCTCGTGGGGCTCATGCAAACATTGGCAATCGAAGGTGAAAATAGCAACATCCGGATCAATTGTCTCGCGCCAACTGCTGCTACGCAGATGACCGATGGACTCTGGAGTGAAGAAGTTCTTCAAGCGTTCAGACCAGAATATGTGACTCCAGCGGTGCTTGTTCTGGCGTCTGAGGATGCACCCATTCGAATGATTATTTGCGGTGGTGCTGGAGCCTTTGAGGCAGCTCATATCACCCTAACGAATGGTGCATGGATTGGCATTGATCCCGATGCCCCTGAAAAATTGCGTGATCAATTATTCAAAGTCACAGACCGAAAAGGGGAGATCGTTCCCCATAGCGCCGTAGCTCAGGGAACCAATGAAGGTACGAAAGCCTCGGCAGCCATGCTTTAAATTGTGTCACGCTGACAAAGCGCGGGTGCTTTGGCAGGCTTTGCCTTGAAGGTGGTATCGAGGAAAACCCATTGATAAGGATGCAACGTCCGCAAATTTTTAGTTATTGCCATCGATTCAGACAACCCCAAAACCAGTCCTTGCCCGGCGGTAAGAAGCCCGGATATAGACTTGGCAAGGTCCAGACGCGAGACATCGGCTCCGTATCAAGTATGAGTTTCTCAAACTGCAACTGAACGTTGATTCGCTCGATAGCTGGCAACCGGCCGTTCATAGTCGGCAGCTTGCGCTGCATCACCGCCATTCAAAGTAGCGCTACCACCGTCAGCAATGGGTCGTAAAGCGGTCCTTAAATCACCCCCCCCGCGCCAACGTCCTCTCCCTCTCCCGAGGCCCAAACGACGAAGCCAGCGCACCTTCAGCTTCCAGTCCTTCGATATAAATTGCCTCAATATCCGGCGCAGCCCGCCGTAACTCGCGTTCGGCTAAGGGCAGGTGTAGCAGTGCGCGCAGCGCGTACAGGATGCGCAGCCAGCCGGGTATCCAGATGCGGCCTTTGCGCGCTTGCATGCCGCGCACGATAGCGCGGGCGGCGTCTTGGGGCGAGGTTTCGCTATTGAGCGGGCCGGGCATAGTGGCGCGCAGGCGCACAAAGCCGGGGTGCAGCGCGCCTTCGGTGACCAAGGGCGTGCTGACCCAGCCGGCATGCACCACGCCAACGTCCACCCCATGCGAAGCCAGCTCGATGCGCCAGGAGTTGCCCATGGCCTCCACCGCTGATTTGCTGGCCGCATAGGCCGACATCACCGGCGGGTGCGCAAACGAGGATACCGATGCATTGATCAGCACATAGCCGCGCGCTTGCTTTACCGCAGGCAGCGCGGCGCGTACGGTGTTGAACACGCCAAACACATTGACCTCCACACAGCGCTTCCAGGCCTGCGGGTCCACCAGCGCCAGCGGCCCGAAGGCGGCCACACCGGCATTGGCAAACACCACATCGATGCGCCCATGGCGCGCCAGGGTTTGCGCGGCCACATGCTCCATGGCGGGCAAGTCGGTTACATCGGCCACCAGGTGCAAAACCGCGCCGCCGCAGCGCACAGCCACGGCGGCCAGGGGTTCGGCATCGCAGTCCACCAGCACCGGCACGCCGCCTTGGGCCGCCACTTCTAAGGCCGTGGCCGCGCCAATGCCTGAGGCTGCGCCGGTGATCAGGACGACTTGGCCGTGCAAGGTGGAAGAGGGCATAAATACCGCACGCGGAGCGCTATACCGATTTATTGACCATGAAATACACAATCGGCAGCGGCAGCACGGTAGCTATGGCGCCCGCAATTTGCCAGATGCGCGATAGGCGCCAGTAGTCCTCACCCACCGTGTCGCTGGCGCGTAGCAAGGCGCGTTGCTTGAACTGGATAGGCACCAGCACCAGCAACCATATCAGCCCCGAAAAACTCAGCAGCCCATACGACCACTGTATCCACGGGTGGCCCGCGCCGCCATCAAAATGCACCGCCATGCCGTGGCCGGTCCAGACCACGCCGACTGCGCCGGTCAGGGTAAATAGGCCGTCGGTAATCAGCACCATGGTGTTGCTGAACTGGATGATGGCGTGGTTGCGCGTGCGCTCGGCGAGCAGCGCCCATACGCCGCTGACGATGACGTTGCCCAAAAACAGCGCGGCGCACACCAGGTGGATGACCTTGAGCTCAGGATGCATGCGGCCCTCCGTCGGCTGACTGGCCGCGTTCGGCTTGTTCGGCCAATCGTTGCAGGCGGGTTTTTTCGCGGGCGATGCGCAAGTCTCGCATTTGCCACCACGCGAACAGGCCTGCGGCGATCAGCAGGGCGGCAACCTCAATCACCTTGAGCGACACGGCAGCTTAGCGGTTGGAGCGCTGGCGCTGTTCCAGGCGGCCGAACAGGTCGACCATCCACTCCACGCGCTCGTCAAAGCTGCGTTTGGGTAGCGTCCAGGGCCTTTGCTCGGCCGCCGGTCGGCGGTCGCGGCTGACCACATCGACCAAAAACACGATGGCTGGCACCGGGCTGATCGGTACGGCAGGCATAGACGGCGCGCGCAGCGCCACCGAGGCCGCGCGGGCAATCAGCGCCAGCTTGCGGCTGGTAGATACCACCGTGCGCCGGTCCACCGAGTTGAGGCCCTCGCGCTCCAGTTGTTTGCCGATTTCGGCATACACCAGGCGCGCGGCCTGGATGGCGGGGCGGCAATCCCAGGGCAGCTCGGCCAGGCCAAATTCGCCACGGCGGTACAGCACATCGGCGCGCAACAGCAGGCGCTGGGTGAAGGCGGCGATGCGGGCGTCAAACACCGGGTTGGCCAGCCACGCATCAGCATCCATGCCGATTTCGCGAAACCAGGCGCGCGGCAGGTACAGGCGACCGTTGCGGGCGTCCTCGCCCACGTCGCGGGCGATATTGGTCAGCTGCATGGCCACACCCATTTCGCAGGCGCGGGCGATGGCCGTGTCAGTGGATGCACCCATGATGATGGACATCATGGCGCCCACCGTGCCCGCTACACGGGCGCCATAGGCTTCGACATCGGCCAGGGTCTCGTAACGGCGGCCTTGCGAGTCCCATAAAAACCCGTCCAGCAAAGCGTCCAGCAAACCACGCGGTATGCCGTAGCGGTGCACCACATGGGCCAGCGCACGGTCGGCATCTTGGGTGCCTGGGCGGCCTTCGTAGATGTCGTCCAGGCGCTTTTGCAGGTCTTGCATGGCCAGCGTGGCGTCCTGGCCCAGGTCGATGGCGTCGTCGGCCAGTCGGCAGTAGGCGTAAAGCGCAGTGGCCGGCGGGCGCAGGCGCACGGGCAGCAGCTTGGAGGCGGCAAAGAACGACTTGGAGCCGCCGCGCATGAGCTCGCGGCAGGCGTCCAAATCGTAGGCCTGGGGCAGGGTGGCCACGGGGTTCTCAGGCGAAGCTTGTGACATCAGGTACCACCTCTTGGAGCATTTTTGCGGACATCAGCACGCTGGGCACACCCGCACCAGGCTGGCTGCTGGCGCCCACCATGTACAGGCCTTGCACGTCCTCTGAGCGGTTGTGCGGCCTGAACCAGGCGCTTTGCACCAGGATGGGCTCCAAGCCAAAGCCCGCGCCTTTGTAGGACCATAAACGGTCTTGAAAATCTTGTGGCGTGGTCACTTTGGAGGAGACTACATGCCGCTTCAGGTCGGGCAGTACGCTTTCTTGCAAAGCGGTGGCAATCGCGTCGCGGTACTGCTCGGCAACCGCCGGCCAGTCCGTGCCGCTGCTCAGGTTGGGCACGACCGAGAGTGCATAAAAACTGTCGCAACCCGGTGGCGCCAAAGACGGGTCGGTAGCGGTGGGCCGATACAAATACAGGCTGAAATCTTTGGACAGCGTGTGATTTTTAAAAATGTCTTGCAGCAAGCCTTTGTAGCGCGGGCCCAGCACCATCATGTGGTGAGGCACGTCGGTGTACTGGCGGTCGGTGCCAAAGTACCAAACAAAGAGGCCTGAGGAATACTTGCCTTTGGCGATGCGTTTATCCGTCCAATGTTTTCGGTGCTGCGGCTCCACCAAGTGCCGGTAGGTCCAGGCGGCATCGCCATTGCTGACGACGATATCGGCCGCAATGAATTCGCCGTTGGCCAGTTCCACGCCACGGGCACGCCCGTCTTGCACGCGGATGCGGGTGACCGGCGTGTTGTAGCGGAGGGGCACACCACGCCCTTCGAGCAGATTGACCAACTCCCGCACGATGGCGCCCGTGCCGCCCATGGCCGAGTGCACGCCCCAGCGCCGCTCCAGCGCGTGAATGAGCGCATACACGCAAGTGACCGAGTACGGATTGCCGCCGATCAGCAGCGGATGAAAACTCATGACGATACGCAGCTTGGGGTGCGTGATGTGCTGGGCCACCAGGCTGTAAATAGAGCGCCAGGCCTGCATGCGGGCCAAGTTGGGCAGGGCTTTGATGACGTCGCTCAGGGTCTCAAAAGGAATCATGCCCAGCTCTTGAAAACCGAGCTGAAAGCAGCGGTCCGAGGCTTGCATCAAGTCTTTAAAGCCTTGTACGTCTTGCGGGCTTAAGCGGCCGATTTGCTCCAGCATGGCGTCGTCATCGTTGCTGTAGTCAAAGTGGGTGCCGTCGTCAAAGCGGATGCGGTAAAAGGGCGCCATCAATCGCAGGTCCACGTGGTCTTGCATGCGCTTGCCGCACAGGGTAAAGAGCTCTTCAATCAGGTGCGGCAAGGTGATTATGGTGGGGCCCGCATCAAAGGTAAAGCCGTCTTGCTGGTGCACATAGGCGCGGCCGCCGGGTGCGTCCAGTTTTTCCAGCATCTGCACGCGGTAGCCTTTGACCGACAAGCGAATGGCTGCGGCCAGGCCGCCAAAGCCGGTGCCAATCACTACGGCTGCGGGTGCCCGGCGCCCGCTGGTCAGCCCAGGGCCGCCCTGGCCGCTGTCTGCGCCGCCGTCGCCCAGACAGTCAATGGATTTGAATAACAGTGTCATGCTTATCCCTGGGGGGTGGCAGCGCTTTTATGGCGCAAGGCCCAGCGCCACAGGGCGGTGGTATCGAGGGGCAAGACGAGCATCAGGTGCTCTACGATGGCCAGCGCCAGCATGGTGCCTACCAGCACCGCGCCAACCACTTGGGCTTGGCTGTTGAGCGGGCTGGATGCATAGCCCACCAGCCACCACAGGCACAGGCCCGCCAGCACCAGCGCAAAAGGGTAAAAAGCATTGAGACGGCGCCGCCGGAAGAAGCTTTGCAAATAGGCCAGATGGCCGGGCAAAAACTCTTCACTTAGATTGCGTACCCCAAAAAACAGGTTGAGCTTGGCACTGGTGCGCATGGCCCAAAGCACCAAATAGGTACCCGTGCCCACCTGGTTGGGTGCGTCCCAGGTAATGGCCACAATGGCGCTGCCCACCAGCAAAATGGCCAGCTCATGCCAGAGCACGGCGCGCAAGGACTGCACAAAGCGGGGCCAGCCAACCGTGCCTACCGCCAGCGCAGTGGTGCGTGGGCCGGTGATCCAGCCGGTCAGAAAGCTCAGCTCATTCCATCCCCAGGCCAGCAGGGCGCAGGTAAAGGCGCAGTAGGCGCCGGCTACGCCGGTTTGTTGTGCGGTATGGGCCAAGCCCACCAAGGCGGCCAGACCAAGCAGAGACGACAAGGCCAGGCTCAGCGCCACCGCCGAGCGCGACATACGATTGAGCAGGATGACGATGCCGGTGCTAAACCACCAGATAAATACGGCAAACCCTAGCGCGACAGTGGCATCGTTCATCCGTGGCCTTTGCGTGCGGGCCCAGACCTTACCAGGCCGGCACCATGCGGATCTGCTCGGGCAGTCGATGGTGCTTGACCGGCAGGAAATACAAGCGCACAAAGGTGCCCAAGCCAGAAACCGCCCACCGCGCGCGCTGCAATGCGCCGATCAGGCCGCCGCGTGCCTGGGCCTTATCCATCTGCGTTTGCACATGAAAGAGGTGTGCCAGGCCTTCGCGAAATGCCGGGTTGTCGATGTCCAGGCTGACCGGGAAGACTTGGCGCGTGATTTCGTTGGTAATGCGAAACACTTCATAGTCGTAGCTGGCGGACTCCAGCCCCATTTCCTGGTGCAGCATGGGGCGCGTGTGGTCGCGCACATACATGGTGGCATACACCGCCAGCAAAAAGAAGCGGATCCAGTAAATATTGCCGCCGCGCAGCAAATGGGGATTGGCCCGCATGATGAGCGCAAAGGACTCGCCGTGGCGAAACTCGTCATTGCACCAGCGCTCGAACCAGCGAAAAATAGGGTGAAAGCGCTTGTCGGGGTTTCTTTCAAGCTGCCGGTATATCGTGATGTACCGGGCATACCCAATTTTTTCTGAGAGATACGTAGCGTAGAAAATGTACTTGGGCTTGAAGTAGGTATACGCCTTGGTGCGCTTGAGATCGCCCAGATCAATACCCAGGCCAAAATCTTTGAGCGACTGGTTGATAAAGCTGGCGTGGCGCGATTCGTCACGCGCCATAAAGCGCATCAGCTGTTTGATGTCGGGGTTCTCAATGTTTTTGAAAATCTCGTTGTACAAAATACAGCCCGAAAACTCGGACGTGAGCGATGAGATCAAAAAGTCCAGAAACTCCTGGCGCATTTCGGGGCTGACCTGCGAAAACCGCTCTGCCACTTCTTTGGAAAACTCGGGCGTGCGCTGGAAGTGGTCATGGTTGTTGTCCCCTTCGTATTCGGCCATCATGGCATCCCACTCGCTGCGCACCGCCGAGACATCAATCCGGTCCATGGCTGCAAAGTCCGTGGTGTAAAAGCGCGGGCTCAGCAAGGTGCTCTCTACCGCTTTTTGCGACGCTTTTTCTGCGGAGTCGATGGTGGGGTTCGCTTGCATGGGGTGCTCCGGATAGGGAAAAATGAGTTTTACTGCGGCTGCATTGCCAAAAAGCGGGCAAATTCAGCAGTGTTGGTGGGGCCGAAAGATTCCAGGTCGACGCGTTGGCCGGTGCTGGGGTCGGCCAGGGTGATGCTGCCATCGATATGGGCCCGCAGCTCAAATGGCGGAACGGCGCCGATGCCGCGCGCATGGCGCTCGCGGGTGAGGGCCCGCAGCGCGCCGCGCACAAAACCTTGTTCACCGTAAAGGGTGGTGAGCGTCTCGCCGGTCTTGCCATCGGCTACCAGCACGCCGCCATCGGGCAGGTCCTGGAACTGCAAGGAGCGCTGCAAGGTCACTGCTGCCGCACGTTGGTCCGGGCCGTTACCGGTGATGCGTACCAGGCCGACCGACACCAAAGAGAACGCAAGAATGCCGCCCGCGCAGTACAGCACCCATTTGGGAAAGCTGTCCGAAGCTGCGCTGGCAGTCTTGTCGGCCACGGCATAGGTGCTCATGCGGGGCTCACTTGCAATGGAGGGACTTTGCTGCGGCCGACAGACGCTTGGCTGGAAGGCGTGCCCTCCAGACCTGTGGCCTGGGACCATGCACTACGCAGCTGGTCGGCAACGGTGTGCACATCGGCAATGGCGCGCAAGGTCGGTTCGGGTTTTTGGATGCGCCAGGGCCGCACACTGGGCCAAAGATGCACCCAGGCAATGCGGTCTTCGCCTTGCAAGGCCAAGGTGATGTCGCCAAAGCCTTCGTCCAGCGCCCGGATATCGGCCGCTGCAATGCGGCGCAGCGGCAAATTGAAGGCCACGGTCAGCACAATGCCCAGGCGCAGCACCATGCGCTTGTTGGTTAGCGTGTACACCGTGGTGCGGGCGGTCATCCAGGCCAGGGTCCAGACCGATGCTAGCGCGACCACGGCCAAGGGGCCGATCCACTTCACAGACTGCAGCACGGCCAACACGCCTGCGCCCGAGACCAATGCCTGCCAGGCACAGGCCAGCACCAACAGCCCGAAGTACAGCACCAGTTTGCGCAAGTGGAAGGCCGATACGGCCAGGGCCGCTGCGTCCGGCGAGCCCTGCCACAGGATGTACTCATTGGCCGGCAGACGCTCGGGCAGGCCGTACTGCGGCTCGAATTCATACTCGTGACCGAGGTTCTCTACTGACATGGTCATTCCTTCGCTGTCGTGGCCGATACGTGGCTGGTTTAGATCAGAGGCTCACTGCGTGCCGCATCGGCATACAAGGTGCCACCGCCGTAGTAGGCGCTGATCTTTTCCTCCTCGAGCTTGGTGATTTGGTTCGGGTTGGCAAGCGTGGGAACGGCGGCGAAATGGCGGGCATAAATAGCATGCACTTCCACCTGATTGCGCCGCACCAAAGCAAATGGTGTTGGCAGCAACACGGAACGCCCGCCGGCGATTTCGACTTCCAGGTAGCGGAACATCATTTCTGCTGAGTCGACCCAGATGTCTTTGACCGTTCCGCCTTGCTTGCCGTCGCCACCCATGACGGGCAGGCCGCGCGGATCCACGTCCTGCGGGGCCACGCTGAAAGCCGTGGCAACGCGCAGCGGCTGAATGAGCGGGGCGCCGTCGGTGCTGCGCTCGGGAACGTCGGCGCGGTTGGACCAGGCGCCTGCGCCCACACCCGAGGTCATGGCGTCGCCGGTGGGCTCTATGGGGGAACCCGAGGCCGAGCCGGTAGCTGCGCCGTGGATGGGTGGCTCTTTGCGGCTGAGGTCGGGGACGGTCACGCTATGGCCGCCCTCGAGCAAAAAGGTCTTGGGCTCGGGAATCGGGAAGCCCTTGATCACAGCCCGTCCGTTGCTGCCCGACTCCATCGGGTAGCCCTCGCGGTGGTTTTCTTGGACGAGGTAATAAATCAGGCCAGCGAAAAATAGCCAAAACACATAAAGCAGTATTTGGGCTAGATCCACATAGCCGGTGATGTTTCCAATGGTTTGCATGGCGACTTCTCCTTCTTGAAGACTAGGTGCGTAGCTCGGCCAGGCCGAGGGTTGACGGGACAGTGGGTGAAAAAACAGCGTGCCGCTTGACCAGGGGGCCAATCGCGATCAGGGTGATAAACAAAAACAACATTTCCACGTGGTAGACCATGCTGTAGGCGACAGAGGGGTCGGTCAGGGCCGGGCCCCACAATCCTTGGGTGGTCAAGCCGCTGACGATGTCGCGCAAGGATCCACCAAAGAACATCGCAATACCAGCGGCAGCCGATTGCACAGCGCCCCATGCGCCCAGGGCCAATCCGACAAACTGCCCCTCCATGCGCATCGCGGTAAACAAGGTGCCAACAGCGAACAGGCCGCCGCCAAAACCGATGCCCAGCGCGCCCGCGCGGAACAACCAGCCAGCATCGAGCGGAGCGGAGAAAATCACCGCGGAGAAAGCCGGCAGCCCGGCCAGCGCCCCGTAGGCAGCCAGACGCATCGGGTCAATGCCCTTGGCCAGTTGCCGTCCGGAAAAATAAAAACCCAGGAGGCCGCCCGCTGCCAGCATGGCCGTCAGTGCACTGGTGGCGCCGACGCTGAGCTTCAAAATCTCGCCGCCATAGGGCTCTAAGACAATGTCCTGCATATTGAAAGCGGTGGTGCCCAGCGCGGTCGCCCATAAAAACCGGCGAGCCTGGGGCAGGGCGATGAATTGCGCCCAAACGTCCCTAAATTGGGGCTGCACGGACAACTTCAGCGCAGCGGCCCGCTGGGGATTGCGCGGCTCTTGCTTCCAAAGCGCGATCGCGTTAAGTACCAGCACCACCAGCGCACTGCCTTGCACCACTTGTACCAAATGTTCGGGCGTGAAATTGGCAAGCAACAGGCTAAAGATCAAGCTGCCGCTGACGGCCCCTACCAGCAGCATGGTGTAGAGAAGCGCAACCACACGCGGCCGTGTCTCTTCGCTGGCCTGGTCGGTGGCCAGGGCCAAACCGGCGGTTTGCGAGGTTTGCAGACCGGCGCCGACCAGCAAAAATGCCATGCCGGCCGCTGCTTGTCCTACAAAGTCGGGCACCGGAACTTGTCCGCGCCCAGACAGTACCAACAGTGCAAATGGCATGACGGCCAAGCCGAGAAACTGAATCAAGGTGCCGCCCCACATATACGGAACGCGCCGCCAGCCAAAGGCCGATACATGTACATCGGACTGAAAACCCGTGATGGCGCGAAACGGCGCAACCAACAGGGGCAGGGCCAACATCAAGGACACCAACCACGCCGGCACGCCCAGCTCTACGATCATGACGCGGTTGAGCGTGCCGATCATCAGGGCGGTCGTCATGCCCATGGTGAATTTGAAGAGCGTCAGGCGCAGCAGGCGCGGCCAGGGCAGGCCAGCGCTGGACACGTCGGCAAAGGGCAGCCAGCTGGCCGGCATTTGCTTGGCGAACCGGGTGAAAGTTTTGACTCTCATGCGCGCAGCCACTCCATGGCCTGGGACTTGTAAAAGCCGCTCGACACCCGCTGCGTGCGCACGCAGCGCCAATCGTCCAGCGCGCCATGGGCCTTCATCAATCGTGCAATGCGCTCCTCCGCCATGGGCTCGAGCCAGGGAGCCCGATCGCCACGCGGAAAGAGGCGGCCTACCGAAATCATGGCCGCCAAAAATGGCGTGCGCGGTGCAAAGGTAAATACGATAGAGCCGCTGGTGCGATCAGCCAGCTGGGCCAGCGCCTGCACCGCGTCTTCGGTCTGGTAGTGGATGATGGAGTCCATGGCGACGACGTGGTCGAAATGCCCTAGTGCGGGTGCCAACATATCGCCACTGTGAAACTCGACCAAATGCGCAACATCTGCAGGGATGCGCGCCCGTGCCAAGTTGACCAGTGTGGGTGAGAGGTCGATCGCCACCACCTGCGCACCCCGGCGCGCTGCCTCTACGGCCAAGGCACCCGTGCCACAGCCTGCGTCCAGAATGCGTTTGCCCCGCAAATCCTCACCCAGCCAGGACAGCAAGGTGGCGCGCATGCGGTCCCGGCCGGCACGCACCGTCGCGCGGATGCGGCCTACCGGCGCGTCGGAGGTGAGCTTTTCCCACGCGGCCACCGCTGTGCGATCGAAATAGTTTTCGATCTGGCCGCGGCGTTCCTGGTAGCTTGCGTTATTCATGGGGGGTGTGCCTCAGTCAAAGCCCAGCAGGTCAAATATGTCGCGGTCCTTCATGGGCACGGCGTTGTAGCTTTCCCCGCCCAGCCACAAATTGGCCGCCAGGCGCATGTATTCCTTTTGCACGGCCTCCAGTTCGGGTGAGTGCTCCATCTCAAATAGCGTGGATTTTTTGAGGCGGCTGCGCCGTATCACGTCCAGGTCTGGAAAGTGCGCGGCCAGCTTCAGACCAATGCGGTCGTTGTATTTGTCGATCTGGTCGGTAGCAGCGCTGCGGTTGGCAATGACGCCGCCCAAACGGACGTTGTAGTTCTTGGCCTTGGCGCCAATCGCCTGCACGATGCGGTTCATGGCGAAGATGGAATCAAAGTCGTTGGCCGTGACGATCATGGCGCGGTCGGCATGCTGTAGTGGCGCTGCAAAGCCGCCGCAGACTACGTCGCCCAGCACATCAAAAATCACGACATCGGTGTCCTCGAGCAGATGGTGTTCTTTGAGCAGCTTGACGGTTTGCCCCACCACATAGCCGCCGCATCCGGTGCCCGCCGGTGGGCCACCGGCTTCCACACACATCACGCCGTTGTAGCCTTCAAACACAAAGTCCTCGACGCGCAGTTCTTCGGCATGAAAGTCCACGGTCTCAAGCACGTCGATCACTGTGGGCAGCATTTTTTTGGTGAGCGTAAAAGTGCTGTCGTGTTTAGGATCGCAGCCAATTTGCAGCACCCGCTTGCCCATTTTGGAAAACGCAGCAGACAGGTTGGAGGAGGTGGTACTTTTGCCGATACCGCCTTTGCCATAAATGGCAAAAACTTTGGCGTTACCGATCTTCACGCTCGGGTCGAGCTGCACTTGTAGGCTGCCCTCGCCGTCCAAGCGCGTGTTGCGCTTTACCGTGGGGAATGGCAATGTTTCTACAGTCATGCACTGGCTCCTTCGTATACGCCCTCAAGGCGGTCTTCTAGTTCTTCACTGGCATCTCGCAAGGCCTGCAAAGTGTGGGCATCCGGTTGCCAATAGTTGCGCTCGGAGGCTTCCAGCAGTCGGTTGGCCACGCGGGCCGAGGCAGTCGGATTGAGTTTGGCAAGACGTTCACGCATGGCCGGGTCCAGCATAAAAGTCTCAGACAGTTGTTTGTAGACCCAGGGCTGAACCTGGCCAGTGGTGGCCGACCAGCCCATGGTGTTGGTCACATGCACTTCGATCTGGCGCACGCCCTCATAGCCATGTTCCAGCATGCCTTCGAACCATTTGGGGTTGAGCATGCGGGTACGGGTTTCGATGGCCACTTGCTCGCGCAGTGTGCGTACCGTGGCGTTGCCTTTGGTTTGATCGCCGATATAGACCGGTGGCGTCTTGCCGCCTTGGGCCACTTTGACGGCCTGCGTGATGCCGCCCAGTGTGTCAAAGTAGTTGTCCACCGTGGTGACACCCAACTCGAGCGAGTCCAGGTTTTGGTAGGTGAGCTGCACATCAGCCAGTGCGGTTTGCAGCAAGGCCGTATGTTGCACGGCGCGGCCGCTGCGACCGTAGGCAAAGCCTTTGCGGCGTTTGTAGGTTTCGGCCAATTCGCCTTCGTCATCCCAGCGGCTGCTCTCGACCAGGTTGTTGACATTGGAGCCATAAGCGCCTTCGGCATTACCGTAGACCCGCAGTGCGGCGGTCTCCAGCGTGCAGCCGTGCTCTTGCTGGTAGGCCAGGCTGTGCTTGCGAATCCAGTTCATTTCCACCGGTTCGTCGGCTGATGCAGCCAAAAAGGCGGCTTCGGCCAAGAGTTTGATTTGCAGCGGCAACAGGTCGCGAAAGATGCCCGAGAGCGTGATGACGACATCGATGCGCGGGCGCCCCAGCTCGGCCAAGGGGATCAGGCTCGCCCCGGCAATGCGCCCGTAGCTGTCAAAACGGGGCAGGGCGCCCATCAAGGCCAGCGCCTGGGCGATGGGTGCGCCTTCGTTTTTCAGGTTGTCGCTGCCCCACAGCACCATGGCGATGGATTCGGGCAAGGGGTTGCCCTGCGCGCAGTGGCGGGCAATGAGCAAGTCTGCCTGCGCTTTGCCGTCACGCACGGCGATGGCGCTGGGGATGCGGAAGGGATCAAAGCCATGGATATTGCGCCCGCTGGGTAACACCTCCAAGGTGCGCAAAATATCGCCACCGGGCGCCGGGCGGATGTAACCGGCGTCTAGCGCATGTAGCAAGGCCGGCACCTCGCTGTCTTGTGCCATCTGGGCTTGGGCCTGGACCAGGTCACGCAGCGCCGCCAGGCTGGGGTGGGTGCGCGGCAGCCCGGCCGCAGCCAGTGCGCGCTCAGGGGTTTGTCCCATGGCCAGGGCTTCAGCGGCTTGGCGGTCCAGTTGGACCCCGTGGTGCGCGTCGGCCATCGCCATCAGCATATCGACGCGCTGGGGCAGGCTGGGCGCGCGTCCGGCCACATGCAGCCCATGGGGAATCAAGGTGTATTCCAGCGCCAGCACTTCCTCTGCCAGACGCACAATCTGGGCCTCCAATGCCTCGCCCATGGCGGTGCTCCAGGTAGGCTCTGCGGCCACCAGGTCCAGCTCAGCGGCCTGGGCCTGGATCAGGGCGGCCAGGCAGGCTTGCTCGCCGCTATTGCCTTGCAAGGTGCGCCAGCGCTCCAAAGATGATTTGAGTTCGTTCAGGCCTTTGTAGAGGCCGGCCTGGGTAACGGGCGGCGTCAGGTAGCTCACCAAGGTTGCGCCACTGCGGCGCTTGGCGATCGCCCCTTCGGAGGGGTTGTTGGCCGCGTACAGGTAAATGTTGGGCAGGTTGTCCATGAGGCGGTCGGGCCAGCAGCTGCCACTCATCCCGGTTTGCTTGCCGGGCATGAATTCCAGCGCGCCGTGGGTACCAAAGTGCAGCACCGCATGGGCTTGGAAGTCTTCGCGCAGATAGCGGTAAAACGCTGAAAACGCGTGGGTGGGGGTATGCCCCTTCTCAAACAGCAGGCGCATGGGGTCGCCCTCGTAGCCCATGGAGGGCTGCACGCAGATGAGCACATTGCCCCATTGCTTGCCCAGCACAAAAATCGCGTTGCCGTTGCTCAGTTGGCGGCCGGGCGCCGGGCCCCATTGGGCCTCGATGTCATGCAGCCAGCGTTCGCGCTTGACATGGTCATCGGTGCTGATGAGCGTATGCACATTAGCGTCGGCACCGTGTTGCGCCGCATTGCCTTCGAGCAGGGCTTGGCGCAGGCTGTCGATGGAGTCTGGCATCTCCACCTGGTAGCCCTGGGCCTTCATGGCCGAGAGCGTGTGCCAGAGCGACTCAAAAACGCTCAGGTGGGCGGCGCTGCCAATATTGCCGGCATTGGGCGGAAAGTTAAACAGCACGATGGCCACTTTGCGCTCTTTGCGCTGGCTGCGCTTTAAGGCTACTTGTTTACTCACCCGCGCGGCCAGCATGGTGGCGCGCTCGGGGCAGGAGTGCATGTCCTGCGCGGTGGTGCTGGGGCCAAAATGGCAGGCGTGGTGACAGCCAGTGCAGGTGGTGCCCGCAGCACCGGGGCGCCCGCCAAAGACCATGGGGCTGGTGGAGCCATCGAGTTCGGGGATGGCCACCATGATGGTGCTTTCCACCGGCAGCAAGCCGCGCTCGGAGGCGCCCCACTGGTCCAGGGTTTGAAACTCGACCGGGTGCGCAGCAAGATAGGGCACATCGAGCTGGGCCAGCACCTCTTCGGCGCCTTTGGCATCGTTGTAGGCCGGTCCGCCGACCAAAGAAAAGCCGGTGAGCGAGACCAGTGCGTCAATACACACCTGGCCGTTGTGCATGAAAAATGCCTCGATTGCGGGGCGCGAATCCAGGCCGGAGGCAAAGGCGGGAATCACGCGCAGGCCTTGCGCCTCGAGGGCGGCGATCACGCCATCGTAGTGGCCGGCATTGCCCGCAAGCAGGTACGAACGCATCAACAAAATGCCCACGGTGCCGCGCACGGCGACGCCTTCGGGCAGAGGAAGGGTGCGGCTGTCTTCGCTAAAACGGCCCGCCATGCGCGGGTGGTACAGGCCTACTTGTGGGTATTCCAGCGGCGGGGCCACTTTGACGGTGCCGCGCAGCGCTTTGCGCGGACCGTCAGCGCAGCGGTCCACCACATGGCGCAGCATATTGAGCACGTTGTCGTCCGAGCCGCCCATCCAATATTGCATGGTCAAAAAGTAGGCGCGCACGTCTTGGGCTGTGCCGGGAATAAAACGTAGCATTTGCGGAATGCGGCGCAGCATCTTCATCTGCGCGGCGCCTCCGGTGGCTGCCTTTTCTTTGTTGCCCCGGAGTTTTTTCAGCAAGGCCATGGGGCCGCTGGCGGGCTTGCCCATGTCGAACTGGCCCAGGCGGGTGAGTTGGACGACTTCGGTGGCACTGGCCATGCAAATCATGGCGTCGCACTGCATGCGGCGGGCGCGCAAGTCCTCCAAGATGGGCAGGAAATGGTCTTCCAGAAACAGCATGCCGGCAATCACGATGTCGGCTTGGGCGATATCGGCTTTGCACCGGCCGATGAGCACTTCGTCGCCCGCGTATTCGGAGGCTGCGTGCAGGTGCACGGACAGGCCGGGGAATTCGCGTGCCAGGCTGTGCTGGGCGCGGCTGACGGCGCTGGCCAGATGCGTGTCCATGGTCACAATCACCACCTTGATTGGGGTGGTGTTGCGGGATGCTGCAGCCTTACCGGGCGAAGTAAGCTTTAGCGTCATAGAGTGTCTCCACCGTGATGACCGATAGGCCGCGCTCGGATGCGTAGCGTTCGGTATTTCGCCGGGCTTTGCCGCGCACGAAGAACGGTATTTTTTTTAATTCTTTCTCGGCCGGAAGGTCCCAGGTGCACGCCCCGCCTTGGCTGTTTTGATCTCCGGCGACGGTGAGCGTGACGGCATCGTGCGCCGCTTCGGGCAAGGGCTCTGAGGTCACCACGACCGCCTGCGGTGCGGTCTGCAGGCGTGCGGCACCACCCAGGTGCGAGGGCGCGGCGTCTTCATGGAATTCGGCGTCACCTCGGAACATGCCGATCAGGTGCTCTTCCAGCCCCATCATGAGCGGATGCACCCAGGTGTCAAACAAAACATTGGCGCCCTCAAAGCCCATTTGCGGCGAATAGCGGGCCGGGAAGTCCTGCACATGCACCGGCGCGGAAATCACTGCGCAGGGCACGCCCAGGCGCTTGGCGATGTGGCGCTCCATTTGGGTCCCCAGCACCAGTTCGGGCTGCAGTTCGGCGATGCGCGCCTCGATTTCCAGGTAGTCGTCGCTGATCAAGGCTTCTACGCCGTAGAGCTTGGCCGCCTCGCGCACTTCGCGCGCAAATTCGCGGCTGTAGCTGCCGATACCGACCACTGCAAAGCCCATTTCCTCGGCTGCCACTTTGGCCGCTGCGACGGCGTGCGTGGCATCGCCAAACACAAACACGCGCTTGCCAGTGAGGTAGGTGGAGTCGACCGAGCGGGCGTACCACTGCGCGCGTGATACCGCTTGGGCCAAAGCTGCCTCAGGGTCTAGGCCTGCCAGCGCTGCCACTTCGCGGACAAAGGCGCGCGTGGCGCCGACGCCGATCGGGATGGTTTTGGTAAAGGCCTGCCCGTAGGTGCGCTGCAGCCATTGGGCGCTCAGATTGGCGATCTCGGGGTAGAGCACCACGTTGAAATCGGCATCGGCCAAGCGGGCCAGATCGGCGGGGCTGGCGCTCTGGGGCGCCACGACGTTGATGGCTACGCCCATGTCCGTGAGCAATTTGCGGATTTCGGCCACATCGTCGCGGTGGCGAAAGCCCAGCGCGGTGGGGCCCAAGATATTGCACAGCGGTTTGCGCGCTTGCCGCTGTGCCGGGCTGCACTGCGAGGGCGCCGACAGGTGGCGTACCAGCTGGTAAAAAGTCTCGGAGGCGCCCCAGTTTTCTTTGCGCTGGTAGGACGGCAGCTCCAGCGCCACCACTGGCACGGGCAGGTCCAGGGCTTTGCACAGGCCGCCCGGGTCGTCCTGAATCAGCTCGGCGGTGCAGGACGAACCCACCAGCATGGCTTGTGGCGCAAAGCGCTCGAAGGCCTGGCGGGCTGCATTTTTGAAGAGTTCGGCGGTATCGCCGCCCAGATCGCGCGCTTGGAAAGTGGTGTAGGTCACCGGCGGGCGCTTTTGCAGGCGCTCAATCATCGTAAAGAGCAGGTCTGCATAGGTGTCGCCCTGGGGCGCATGCAGCACGTAATGCACGCCTTCCATGGCCGTGGCAATACGCATGGCGCCTACATGGGGCGGTCCTTCGTAAGTCCACAAGGTCAGTTGCATGCTGCTGCTTTCTTTAGGCTGCCAGGCGCAGACGGCGCACCAGCGGGCGGGTGAAAAGTTCGGCCAGATCACCGGCCTGGTCAAAGCCTTGAATGGGGGTGAACACCAGTTCGATGGCCCATTTGGTCGTCATGCCCTCGGACTCCAGCGGGTTGGCCAGGCCCAGGCCGCAGACCACCAGGTCCGGGTGCGCGGCACGGCAACGGTCGAGCTGGTTTTCCACATGCTGGCCCTCGGAGAGAAAGGTGCCTTCGGGCAAAAGCGCCAACTCTTGGGCCATGTGCTGGCGGTGCAAATAAGGCGTGCCCACTTCGAGCAGGCGCATTCCCAGTTCGCGGGCCAAAAAGCGCGCCAGCGGGATCTCAAGCTGCGAGTCGGGGAAGAAAAAGATGCTCTTGCCTTCCAAATGCAGCTTGGCACGCGCCAGCGCAGCGGTGGCGCGTGCCGTGGGCGCGGCTACGGCAGCCTCCAAAGCGTGGGCCGGAACCGCAAAAGCGGTGGCCGCCGCCTGTAACCAGGCACGTGTGCCCTCAATGCCCAGGGGAAATGGCGCTGCCAGCAATTGCGCGCCGCGTGCCTGCAGCGCGCGGGCGGTGTCGGCCAAAAAGGGCTGCGCCAGTAACAAACGGGTGTTGGGCCCGACGGGCGCCTGGTCGGCGGCACGGCGCGGCGGGAAAAAGCGCACACGTTCGATGCCCATGTGCGCAAATAGGCGCATGAACTGGTCTTCCACCACATCCGCCAGGGTGCCAACCACCAGTAACTCCGGGGCGCTGTCGGCTGGCGCGCTCGGGAGCTCGGGCACCATGGAAGCCAGGCAGGCGTCTTCGCCTTGGGTAAACGTTGTCTCGATGCCGCTTCCCGAATAATTGAGCACCCGCACTGCGGGGGAATGCTGCGCCGACAGGCGCGAGGCGGCCCGTGACAGGTCCAGCTTGATGACCTCGGAGGGGCAAGAACCCACCAGAAACAGCAGCTTGATCTCGGGACGGCGCGCCAGCAGTTGGCCCACCACGCGATCGAGTTCGGTGTTGGCATCGGCCAGGCCGGCCAGGTCGCGCTCGTCGATGATGGCAGTGGCAAAGCGCGGCTCGGCAAAAATCATGACGCCGGCGGCCGATTGGATGAGATGGGCGCAGGTGCGCGAACCGACCACCAGGAAAAATGCGTCCTGGATCTTGCGGTGCAGCCAAATAATGCCGGTCAGGCCACAAAACACCTCGTGCTGGCCGCGCTCACGCAGCACGGGCGCATCGCTGCAGCCGCCTGCCGCTTTCACCGGGATGGGGAAGGCGGCGGTGCTCATGCGCAAGCTGCTCCCATGTCGGCGCCCTGGGGCGCGGCAGATGCTTCGCGCAGCTTTTCCTCGTGGTCTAGGCGGGCGGCGCGCAACTTCAGGATGAACTGGCCGGCGTTGATGGCGTAGGTGGCGTAGGCCGTCAGCGCCAGGTACATCAGCTCCCGGCTGCTCAGCCATCCCTGGGAGAGGGCGGCCAAGTAGGCGGTGTGCAGGGCCAGTACCAGCATGCTGAAAACGTCTTCCCAGAAGAACGCGGGGGCAAAAAGGTAGCGCCCGAAGACGACTTTTTCCCAAATGCAGCCGGTGATCATGATGGTGTACAGGACCAGCGTTTTGGCAATCACCGAGTTATTGGCGGTCTCTAAACCCTCGCCCGTCGCCAGGTAGCGCAGGACAAAACCTAGGCTGCCCAGGAAAACCAGAAACTGGATGGGCGCCAAGATGCCTTGGACAAAAGTCCAGTACGTACCGTCGCGCCGGGCCCGTTCCTGCGGCGTGTACAGGGGAGGGCGAGACTTTCTTGCTGAGGCGCTGGGGCCGGCAAAAGGTGTGCGTGTGTCGGGCATGGGAGCCAATTTATCCCCCATTGCCAGAAATGTCAACAATTTGTTACGTCAGATAAATTAGACACTCAAATTAACCTGAGTAATTTAGTCGGATTTCAAATTTACTTTGACCTGGATCAAATTGCAGCGTAAAACTAATTAGACAGTAATGCGAGTCAAGAAATTTCGTCAGCCGCCGCGGCGCAGTGCAGCGGCTGACAAACGGGTTTTTCTTGCCGGGCGCGGGCAGATCCCAATAACGAGACAAGACAAATCCTTTGAGAGTTAGGAGACAAGCATGGGTTCATCCAATCGGAGCACCTTTGTAAATAACGTTGGTTTTGGCGACGGACGGCAGGCCGACGATTGGCGGGGCGCGGACGCGAGTACGCCGGCACAGACTTTGGCCGAATCGGACCATACGGTGGCGGTGCTGGCGCAGGCCATTGAGCACGAAATCATCCCCCGGCTGATGCTGGCGCACCGCATGCCCATCGAGTGCGATGTGCCCCCGGCGGTCGCCACCGTAGAGGTGTCGGCGCAGGAGGTGGCCAGTTTTGGGCAACTGATCTTGGCGCACCAGGAAAAGCAGGCGGTGGAATTTATTACCCGCATGCGGGCCGCTGGCGCCCCGGTCGAGGTCATTTACCTGGACTTGCTGGCCCCGGCGGCGCGCTATTTGGGCGAGCTTTGGGAAAACGATTTATGTGACTTCACCGACGTCACCATCGGCCTGGGCGGCCTGCAAAAAATGCTGCGCGATCTGAACGCCGAAGTGGAGCAGTCCAGGCATCCAACGCCCAACGGCCTGCGAATTTTGTTGGTGCCCACGCCGGGCGAGCAGCACACTTTTGGGCTGGCCATGGTGGCCGAACTTTTCAGAAAACAAGGCTGGGAGGTGGTCGGCGGGCCCTATGATTTGGGCGATTCGCCCCAGGCCATGGTGGCGCAGCGGGCCTTTGATGTGGTTGGTTTTTCGCTTGCGACCTCGATCAATTTGCCCAATCTCACCGACGCGATTGCGGCAGTTCGCCAAGCTTCTAAGAATAAAGCGGTGTGCATAATGGTGGGCGGTCCGCTTTTTGCGTTGCATCCGGAGTATGTTTCTGTCCTTGGCGCCGATTTGGTGACCAGCGATGCCCACCAGGCACCCTCCCTGGTTCGCCTGCATTTGGCCTCTGGCACGCCGCTTCAATAAGCTGACAGCCTCCTTCAATTAATGGAATTTTTATGACCCAGCCTCTCGAAACTGCACCGACTCAGCAAGCGGGGCGTTTTGACCAAGCGCAGCGTTTTTTCGACCGTTTGGATGCCGATACGGTCTCGCGTTTGGTTACGGCAGCAGCGGACGTGGTCTTGGTAATGGATGCACAGGGTGTGATCCAGGATGCCGCTTTTGGTAATGAAGAGCTGCTGAGCCACGGCTACAGCCATTGGCTGGGCAAGACCTGGAGCCAAACAGTCACCGAGGAGAGCCGGCCCAAGGTCGCTGCCATGCTGCGCGACCTGGGAACGGGCAAAGGCCCGAAGTGGCGCCACCTCAATCAGCAAGCGGGCGATGGCACCGAGTTGCCGCTGTCCTACTCGGTCATTCCGGTGCCGGCGGCCGGTGCCAACCAGGCGGCCCACGCCATTGCCTTTGGGCGCGACCTGCGGCCCCAGGCGGCCCTACAGCAAAAACTGGTGACGGCGCAGCGATCGATGGAGCGTGATTACTGGCAGCTCAAACACGTGGAGACGCGCTACCGGCTCTTGTTCCAAGTGTCCTCCGAGGCCTTGCTGATCCTGGACGCCACGACCGAGAAACTCGAGGACAGCAACCCGGCGGCCCAGGCGCTGTTTGGCGAGACCTTGGCTAAGTCAGGCTGGAGCCCGGCCCACAGCCTGGACAAGCGCAGCAACACGGCCCTGAGCGAGGTGTTTTCAGGGCTGCGCTCCAGCGGCCAGTCGGTGCCTATCGATGTGCGCCTGGTGCCTAGCAATACCGAGGTGCGTGTGTCGGTGTCTTTGTTCCGCCAGGAGCAGTCTTCCCATTTTCTGCTGCGTTTGGCCCCCAAGCACCAGCTGGCAGACGCCACCGGGGTGGCCGCGACCAAGCAGGTGCTGACTGACGTCATGGAGAGCGCGCCTGACGCATTTGTCGTGACCGACCTCAGCGGCAATGTGCTCACCGCCAACCGTGCGTTCTTGCAGCTGGCCCAGGTCAGCAACGAGGCTTTGGTGCGCGGCGAATCCCTGGAGCGCTGGCTGGGCCGCGCCGGGGTCGATTTGAGCGTACTCATTTCCAATTTGCGCCAGCGCGACGTGGTGCGCCTGTTTGCCACGCGCATGCGCGGCGACTACGGCTCCACCACCGATGTAGAGATTTCTGCCGTGGCCGTGACCACCGGCGAGCAGCGCTGCCTGGGCTTTACCATCCGCGACGTGGGCCTGCGCCTGAACAACGAAGCCAAGCCCAGCCGCGAGCTGCCACGCTCCACCGGCCAAATGACCGAGTTGGTGGGCCGTGTCCCGCTCAAAGATATTGTGCGCGAAACCACCGACCTGATCGAGCAGCTGTGCATCGAGGCGGCGTTGGAACTCACCGGTGACAACCGTGCTTCGGCCGCCGAAATGCTCGGCCTGTCGCGCCAAAGCCTGTACGTCAAACTGCGTCGTTTTGGCATGGGAGACGCGGGCGGCGAAGGCGAGGCCTGAGGCCACTGTGGGGCCCGCGCACAGCGGGCACTAGGGGAAACCATGGGAAGTGTAAATTTTCCTTGACACTTTAATGTGTCAACTGTAAAACCAGTGGGCATGTCTTTGCCCCAACTTTCCGCCGTCACTGAGCTATTTAAGCCCATAACCTGGTTCCCGCCGATGTGGGCGTTTGCCTGTGGCGTGGTGGCCTCGGGCGTGCCGATGCAAGGTAAATGGGTGCTGGCCATCGTGGGCGTTGCGCTGGCTGGGCCTTTTGTATGCGCTACCAGCCAGGCGGTGAACGACTGGTTTGACCGCCACGTCGATGCCATCAACGAGCCGCAACGGCCGATTCCTTCGGGCCGCATGCCCGGGCGATGGGGTTTGTACATCGCCATCGTGTGGACTTTGGTTTCGCTGGCGGTAGCCAGTGTGCTGGGGCCCTGGGGTTTTGGCGCGGCGCTGCTGGGCTTGGTGCTGGCCTGGGCCTATAGCGCGCCGCCGTTTCGGCTCAAGGAGAACGGCTGGTGGGGCAACGCCGCCTGCGGCATCAGCTATGAAGGCATTGCCTGGACGACCGGCGCGGCCGTCATGGCGGGCGGCCAGATGCCCGATGGGCGTTCACTGTGGTTGGCGCTGCTCTACAGCATAGGCACCCACGGCATCATGACGCTCAATGACTTCAAAGCCGTGCAGGGCGACCGAGCTATGGGCGTGCGCTCTCTGCCGGTGCAACTGGGCGAGCAGCGCGCCGCGGGCGTGGCCTGCTGGTTCATGGCTTTGCCACAAATAGTGGTCATTCTATGGCTGTTCGCCTGGGGCCAGCCGGGGCAGGGCTTGGCGGTGGCGGTCTTGCTGGGTATTCAGTTGCTGATGATGGACCATTTTTTGGCGCGGGTCTCTCAGCGGGCGCTGTGGTACAGCGGCTTTGGCGTGCCGTTTTTTGTGGCAGGGATGATGGTCAGCGCTTTTGCCTTGCGCGGTCTGGCCGGGGCTGCTGTATGACCTGCCGACCGTTTTTTGTTGGATGTGAAAACCAGTGAGGTCTTTCGATGCACACAAGCGAAACTTTTGACGTGGTGGTCGTGGGCGGCGGCCCCGCCGGCGCCACCGCAGCCCACACGTTGGCCCAGCGGGGGCATTCGGTGCTGTTGCTGGACCGGGCTGGGCGTATCAAACCCTGCGGCGGTGCGATCCCGCCGCGCCTGATCAAGGACTACGCCATTCCCGATCACTTGCTCGTCGCCAAGGCCCGCTCGGCGCGCATGATTGCACCGAGCGCACACGCGGTCGATATTCCCATCGACAACGGCTTTGTGGGCATGGTGGACCGCGCAGACTTTGATGAGTGGCTGCGCGTGCGGGCCGCCGATGCCGGTGCGGTGCGGCGCATCGGCACCTTTGAAAAGCTCAGCCGCGATGCCGATGGTGTCAGCGTGGTGCATTACCAGGCGCGTGCACACTCGCAACGCGGCGAGGGCACGCCTGCCAGCGTACGGGCGCGTACCATTATTGGTGCAGACGGCGCCAAATCGCAGGTGGCGCGCCAAGCGGGTGTGCCAGGCGCGGTGGACACGCAATATGTCTTCGCTTACCACGAGATTGTCAAAGCACCCGCCATCAAGCCCGCGGGCTACGACGGCACGCGGTGTGACGTGTATTACCAAGGCAAACTGTCGCCAGATTTTTACGGCTGGGTGTTCCCCCACGGCGAGACCTTGAGCATTGGTACAGGTAGCGCCGACAAAGGCTTTTCGCTGCGCAACGCCGTGGGTGTGCTGCGCGATACCTCGGGTTTGGGCCAGGCTGAGGTGCTGCGCCGCGAAGGTGCGCCCTTGCCCATGAAACCGCTCAAGCGCTGGGACAACGGGCGCGACGTGGTACTGGCCGGTGACGCCGCCGGTGTGGTGGCGCCGGCCTCGGGGGAGGGCATTTACTACGCCATGTACGGCGGCGAACTGGCGGCCCATGCGGTCGAAAAGCTCTTGCATACTGGCGAGGTCAAAAGCCTGCTACTGGCGCGCAAAGAGTTTATGAAAGCCCACCGCACCGTCTTCACGGTGCTGGGCATCATGCAGTGGTTTTGGTATCGCAGCGAAAAGCGGCGCGAGCGCTTCGTCAAAATCTGTGAAGACCGCGATGTGCAGCAACTCACCTTCGAGTCCTACATGAACAAGCAATTGGTGCGCAAAAAGCCCATGGCCCACGTGCGCATCTTTTTCAAGGACATGGCGCATTTGCTCGGCCTGGCCAAAGTGTGAATTTACAAAGCCTTTATGCCGGTCCGCTGGTCGCCGATATCGCGATTGGCTTTATCGTGGTGGAGTCTTTGCTGCTCTGCTTACTCTACGTCCTGCGGGGTTGGGGGCTGGCGCCATCGGAGTATGGCCTGACGGTGCTCTCAGGGCTTTTTCTGATGCTGGCGCTGCGCTGCGCTCTAGCGCCAGACGGTTGGCCGGGTATGGGGGTGTTTTTGATTGCCGCCGGTCTGGCGCATGGTGCCGATTTACGTCGGCGCTTTCGCCAGCAAGCCTGAAGGCAGCGGTTCGGCCTGCAAGGGCCCAAGCCTGACATGCCGCGAAAAATGCTGCGCCAGGTAATCTTCGCCATGTTCGAGCACAAAGTAGCGGAAGGCTTCGGCCGCTGGTGAAAGCAGCTTGGAGAGCATATGCACCACGTTCCAGGCACGCACGACCGGCGCGCCCTGGACGTCCAGGACGGCGATCAGCCGGTTGTCCAGCTCCAGGCCCAGCGTGTGCAGGGACAGAAAACTCAGGCCCATGCCGGCCATGACCGCTTGCTTTATGGTCTCGTTGCTGGCCATTTCCATGGTCACACGCGGCGCGATCCGGGCTTTCTCCAAAAAGCGCTCCAAGGCGGCACGCGTCCCCGAGCCCGGCTCGCGCAGGATAAAGGGCTGGGGCTGCAAATCGTGCGGCAACACCAGCTCGCCGCGCGCCAGTGGATGGTCTACCGGCGCCACAAACACATGCGGATGGGCGGCAAAAGGCTCGGCGCGCGTGGCCATTTCGGTCGGTGGGCGGCCCATGATGGCGATGTCCACCTCATTGGCGTACAGCATTTTGACCAGCTGCTCGCGGTTGCCCACCACCAGCTTGATATCAATGCCTTGGTGTTCTTGGTGAAAACGGGCCAGCAAATGGGGCAAAAAATACTTGGCTGTGCTGACCATGCCGATGGTGAGCAGGCCCACTTCCAGCTTTTGCAGCCGCGCTGCCGCATCTTCGGCGTCTTTGAGCGTGGCCAGCATCTTGCGGGCGTAGACCAGCATGTACTCGCCCACCGTGGTCAGCGACACCTTGCGCCCGCTACGGTCAAACAAGGGCATGCCGATGTGCTTTTCCAACTCGCGCACCTGCATGGTCACGGCTGGTGGCGTGAGGTTGAGGGTTTGCGCCGCAGCGGTAAAGCTCAATTGCCGCGCAACCTCGCTAAAAACCCGCAATTGGCGAAAAGTGGCGTTCTTCATTAAGTAATAGCTTAACTGAAAAGTAAATATATATGAATTTACTTTATTTCGGAGGACTTTTACATTGCGCTCCACGCCACCCCAAACCCACAGGAGATATCGATGAGCGACACCGACACCGGCGCAGGCCAAATCACCGACGCCAAAAAGCGCTACAGCGCCGGCGTGTTGAAGTACAAGCAAATGGGCTATTGGATGCCCGATTACGTGCCCAAGGACACCGATACCTTGTGTCTGTTTCGCATTACCCCGCAAGACGGCGTGGACCCGGAGGAGGCTGCTGCGGCCGTGGCCGGCGAGTCCTCCACCGCCACTTGGACCGTGGTGTGGACTGACCGCCTGACCGCCTGCGACAGCTACCGCGCCAAGGCCTACAAAGTGATTCCCGTGCCCAACAACCCGGGCCAATATTTCGCTTATGTGGCCTATGACCTGATCTTGTTTGAAGAAGGCTCCATCGCCAATATGACGGCCAGCCTGATCGGCAATGTGTTTTCGTTCAAGCCGCTCAAAGCGGCGCGCCTGGAAGACATCCGCATCCCGGTGGCCTATGTGAAAACCTTCAAAGGTCCGCCCACGGGATTGATCGTGGAACGAGAGCGTCTGGACAAGTTTGGCCGCCCCCTGCTGGGCGCCACCACCAAGCCCAAGTTGGGCTTGTCGGGCCGCAACTACGGACGCGTGGTTTATGAAGGCCTCAAAGGCGGCCTGGACTTCATGAAAGACGACGAAAACATCAACAGCCAGCCCTTTATGCACTGGCGTGACCGCTTTTTGTTTGTGATGGACGCGGTGAACAAAGCCAGCGCCGTCACCGGCGAAGTCAAGGGCAGCTACCTGAACGTGACCGGCGCCACGATGGAAGACATGTACGAGCGCGCCGAGTTTGCCAAAGACCTGGGCTCGGTCATCATCATGGTGGACCTGGTGATTGGCTATACCGCCATCCAGTCCATGGCCAACTGGTGCCGCAAGAACGACATGATCATGCACATGCACCGCGCAGGGCATGGCACTTACACCCGCCAAAAAAACCACGGCGTAAGTTTCCGCGTCATCGCCAAGTGGCTGCGTCTGGCCGGTTGCGACCATTTGCACACCGGCACCGCCGTGGGCAAGCTCGAGGGCGACCCGCTCACCGTACAAGGCTACTACAACGTCTGCCGCGACAGCTATACCAAGACTGACCTGCCGCGCGGCTTGTTCTTTGACCAGGACTGGGCCGATCTGAAAAAAGTGATGCCAGTCGCATCGGGCGGTATCCACGCCGGGCAAATGCACCAGCTGATCGACTTGTTTGGCGACGATGTGGTGCTGCAATTTGGCGGCGGCACGATCGGCCACCCCATGGGTATTCAGGCCGGTGCAGTGGCCAACCGCGTGGCCCTCGAATCCATGGTGAAAGCGCGCAACGAAGGGCGCAATATTCTGGAGGAAGGCCCGACCATCCTCAAGCAGGCAGCGCAAAGCTGCACGCCGCTCAAAGCGGCTTTGGATACCTGGGGCGAGATCAGCTTCAACTACCAAAGCACCGATTCGAGCGACTACACCGCCACGCCTGCCACCGCCTAAGACCCACACGCTGCAAGGAGAAACACACCATGATGACCAACCCGACCGGCCGTTTGACGCAAGGCCAATTCAGTTTTCTGCCCGACCTGACGGATGCCGAAATCACACTGCAAATCGAATACGGACTGCGCAAAGGCTACGCCTGGAGCGTGGAGTACACCGACGACCCCCACCCGCGCAACACCTATTGGGATATGTACGGCAACCCGATGTTCGACCTGCACGACGCCGCCGGTGTGATGCAGGAGCTCAAGGCCTGCCGCGCCGCTTTCCCAAACCACTACATCCGCATGATGGCCTTTGACTCCACACGCGGGGTTGAAACGATTGCCATGAGTTTTATCGTGAACCGCCCGAAGAACGAGCCGGGCTTTATGCTGGAGCGCCAAGAGGTCAATGGCCGCTCGCTGCGCTACAGCACACGCGGCTATGCGGCTAATCAGCCCGAAGGCGAGCGTTACAAAGGCTAACCATCGCCACGCCCAGCCGCACCTACCACCTCGCATTCCATGAACGCCCCTGCGTATTCCATTCCTGGCAGCACTCCTGCGCCGGCCAGCAGCAGCGCCACGCCAGCGGCGCCGGAACAATCTCGTGACAACACGGCCGCTGCGCGCTCGGTGGCCGAGGTGTTGGAGGGCTCGCAGGTGGAAGCGGTGCTAAAGGAGCTGGACCGCGATTTGGTGGGCCTGGTGCCGGTCAAAGCGCGTATCCGAGATATTGCTGCGCTGCTAGTCATCGACAAGCTGCGCGTGAACCTGGGCCTGACCAGCCAAGCGCCAAGTCTGCATATGTGCTTTAGTGGCAACCCCGGCACCGGCAAAACCACAGTGGCCAGCCGTATGGCGCAAATCCTGCACCGGCTGGGCTTTGTTCGTAAAGGGCATCTGGTCTCGGTGACGCGCGACGACCTGGTGGGCCAGTACATTGGCCACACTGCGCCCAAAACCAAAGAAGTGCTCCAGCGCGCCATGGGTGGCGTGCTGTTTGTCGACGAGGCCTATTACCTGTACCGCCCTGAAAACGAGCGCGACTATGGCCAAGAGGCTATCGAAATCCTGCTACAGGTGATGGAGAACCAGCGCGACGATTTGGTGGTGATACTGGCGGGCTACAAAGACCGCATGGATACGTTTTTCCAGTCCAACCCCGGCATGAGCTCGCGCATTGCGCACCACCTGGACTTTCCCGATTACGCGGTGGACGAGCTGCTGCACATCGCGGGGATGACGCTGGCACAGCAAAACTACCGTTTTGGACCGGGCGCGCAAGAAGCTTTTGAGCAGTACCTGGGCCTACGCATCGCGCAACCCCACTTTGCTAATGCCCGCAGCGTGCGCAATGCGCTAGACAGGGCCCGCCTGCGCCAGGCCAGCCGCCTGTTTGCCGACCGCCAGCGCATTCTGAGCGCCGATGACTTGACGACGATCGAAGCGGTTGACATTCTTGCCAGCCGGGTCTTCCAAACCTCCTGAACCCTAGGACCGCACCATGCTCCAAGCCCTGATTTTCGATGTGGACGGCACCTTAGCCGACACCGAGTCCACGCACCGCGCGGCCTTTAACCATGCTTTTGCCCAAGAGGGCCTGGACTGGGTCTGGGACGAGGCCTTGTACACCGAGCTGCTGGAAATTTCCGGCGGCAAGGAGCGCATTGCTGCTTATTGGCGGCGCACGCGCGGCGGCATCGTGGGCATTGATGCCCATGCCTTGCAAGACACGATTGCCCGATTGCACGAGCTCAAAACCGCGGCCTACGAAGGCATGGTCAATGACGGCGAGGTAGGCTTGCGGCCTGGCGTGCTGTCTTTGATCGAGTCGGCCCATGCGCAAGGCCTGGGCCTGGCCATTGCCACCACCACTTCGCCGGTCAATATTGGTGCCTTGTTGCGCAAAGCCATCGGGCCACAATGGCGCGCGTTGTTTGGCGTGGTGGAAGACGCCTCGACCGCGCCCATCAAAAAGCCCCATCCCCAGGTGTACCAGCAAACCCTCAAGCGCATGGGCATGGACGCTGCGCGCTGCATCGCCTTGGAGGACTCGGGCAATGGCCTCAAAGCGGCCCTGGCCGCCGGACTGCCCACGCTTATCACGCCCAACCGATTTACCCAGCACCATGATTTTGCCGGCGCCATGCGGGTCTTGCCCGACCTGGCGGGTACCACGGTGGCCGATCTGCGGATCTGGCATGCGCTGGCCACGGCTTCCTGATTGCTTGTTTGAAAGTTCGCCATGCCCTTGTCCGCCCGTTCCCAGCACTCCACCCTAACCCAGTTCTTGATTGAAGAACGCCGCAAATACCCCGGCGCCAGCGGCGACTTCAATGCGCTGATTTTGGATATTGCCCTGGCCTGCAAGGCCATCGCACGCGGCGTTGCATTTGGCGAGTTGGGCCAGGTGCTTGGCGACCATGCCAAAGACGGGGCCGGTACCGTCAACGTGCAGGGCGAGCAGCAAAAAGCCTTGGACGTTCTGAGCAATGAAGCGTTTATCCGGCGTACCGAGTGGGCGGGCAATTTGGCGGGTCTGGCCTCCGAGGAAATGGACATGCCGTACCAAATCCCCGCCAAGTACCCGCGCGGCAAATATCTCTTGGTATTTGACCCGCTAGATGGCTCCAGCAATATCGACGTGAATGTCGCGGTGGGTAGTATTTTTTCGGTGCTGCGCGGCCCCGAGGATGGCCGCGATGTGCAGGAAGCTGATTTTTTGCAAAGCGGCACTCGCCAGGTGGCCGCCGGCTACGCCATTTATGGGCCCAGCACCATGTTGGTGCTGACCTTGGGCAACGGCGTTCAGGGATTTACGCTCGATCCCAATCTGGGTGAATTCATGCTCACCCACCGCGACATCCGCGTGCCGCCTGACACCAACGAATTTGCTATTAATGCCTCCAACAGCCGCTTCTGGGAAGCGCCGGTCAAGCGCTATGTCGATGAATGCCTGGCCGGCAAAACCGGGCCGCGCGGCAAAGATTTCAATATGCGCTGGATTGCCAGCATGGTGGCCGAGGCGCACCGTATCCTGATGCGCGGCGGCGTCTTCATGTACCCGCGCGACACCAAAGACCCGGGCAAAGCCGGGCGTCTGCGCCTGCTGTACGAGGCCAACCCGGTGGGCATGCTGATGGAGCAGGCCGGCGGGCGCGCCAGCACCGGGGAGAAGCCGGTATTGGAGGTGGCGCCCACGGCTTTGCACCAGCGCATCGGACTGGTGTTTGGCTCGCGCCACGAGGTCGAGCGCATCGAACGCTACCACCGCGAGCCGGCCCCCACCGAGGAGCACAACCCCTTGTTCGCCGAGCGCAGCCTGTTCCGGTTTTAAAGACTTTTGAAGTAGGAAATTCCCATGTCAGAGAAGCACCCCATCATCGCCATTACCGGCTCCAGCGGCGCGGGCACCACCTCGGTGACGCGCACCTTTGAGAATATTTTCCGTCGCGAGGGCGTGCATGCAGCCATTGTCGAGGGCGATAGCTTTCATCGCTACGACCGCACCGAAATGAAGCTGCGCCTGGCCGAGGCCGAAGCCCAGGGCAACAAAAATTTCAGCCATTTTGGGCCGGAGAATAATTTGTTTGCCGACTTGGAGGCCTTGTTTGCCAATTACGCGCAGACCGGCACGGGCAAGCAGCGCAAGTACTTGCACGACCACGAGGAGGCTGCCCCATTCCAACAAGAGCCCGGCACCTTCACCCCGTGGGCGGATGTACCGGCGGGCACCGACCTTTTGTTTTACGAAGGCCTGCATGGCGCTGTGCTGACGCCGGAGGTCAATATTGCCAAGCACCCCGACCTGCTGATTGGCGTGGTACCTGTCATCAACCTGGAATGGATTCAAAAGCTCTGGCGTGACAAGTCCAAGCGCGGCTACAGCACCGAGGCGGTGACCGACACGATTTTGCGCCGTATGCCCGACTATGTGAATTACATTTGTCCCCAGTTTGTGCACACGCACGTCAATTTCCAGCGCGTCCCCATGGTCGATACCAGCAACCCGTTTATCTCCCGCGACATTCCCTCGCCCGACGAGAGCATGGTGGTGATTCGCTTTGCCAAGCCCAAAGGCATCGATTTCCAGTACCTGCGCAGCATGATTGACGGCAGCTTCATGAGCCGCGCTAACACCATCGTCGTCCCGGGCGGCAAGATGGAATTGGCCATGCAACTGATATTTACGCCCTTTATCTGGCGCATGATGGAACGCAAAAGGCGCGCCGCATGAGCCGCTTTGCCCTCATTCTTTTTGACCTGGACGGCACTTTGGTGGAAACCGCGCCGGAAATTGCCGACGCGGTCAATGACACATTGCGCCACTTTGGGCTGCCCGCAGTAAGCCAGCAGCAGGTCAATGACTGGATTGGCCACGGCACCCTGGAACTGCTGATCCAGGCCTTGGCCAGCGTGCAGGGCCAGCCGGTGGAGGTAGTTCGCGCCTCGGATGGCTTGCCGGCCATCGCCGCTGAGTTCAAGCTGCATTACCGCGCCCGCTGCGGCACGCGCAGCCGTTGTTATCCCGGCGTCAAAGACACGCTGCTGCGCTTGCGCGCCCAAGGCATACGCCTGGGGGTGGTGACCAATAAAGAAGGCGCTTACACCGAGGTCGTCCTGGACGCCCATGGCCTGAGCCCGTTGTTTGACGTGGTGATCAGCGGCGACACGCTGTCTACCAAAAAACCCGATCCCCAGGGCATACGCCTGTGCATGGCGCGCTGGGCACTGGGCGCCAATGAAGTGCTGTTCGTTGGCGACTCCAGCATCGACGTGGCCACCGCGCGCCAAGCCGGGGTGGCGGTTTGGGCGCTTACCTATGGCTACAACATGGGCCAGCCCATAGAAAACAGCCTGCCGGACCGGGTTTTGTCCCAATTCAGCGCCATTGATGGCGCCAAGGCCTGGTGACCGTTGGGGCTTATTTGCCTTGTAAAGTCGCTTGCACGCCGCGCGTGATGCGCCATACACCCCACAGCGTGAGGGGTACGGCCAGCCCCACCGATATTTCGAGGTTGAGTGGCACGCCCGCTGCAATGAGCGCTTTGGTGGCGTAAAGCCACAGGCTTACCACGTAATAAGAAATCGCGGCAATCGACAGGCCTTCCACCGTGGCTTGCAAACGCAGCTGCAATTCCTGCCCCCGCGTTAGTTTTTCCAAAAGCTGTTGGTTTTGCAATTCGGTGGCGATATCGACACGGGTGCGCAGCAGGGCGCTGGTGCGCGACACCCGTTCAGACAAGCTGACCATGCGCTGGGAGGTGGCCGCTACCGTGGCCATGGCCGGCGAGAGGCGCCGCTGCATAAATTCGCCCATGGTTTGCATGCCGGGAATCACTTTCTCACGCAAATCAGCGATACGCTGGACCACCAGCGCATGGTAGGCCTGGGTCGCTGCAAAACGGTAGCTGTGTTCGGCAATGTGGCGTTCCACCTTGGCTGCCAGGGCTACCAGTTGGTCCAGCAGCTCTTGGTCGCTGGCGGTTTTGTGCTCCAAACGGGCTGTGATTTCTGCCAAAGCGTTTTCTGCAAGTCCTAGTTCGGGGGCCAGGGCCTTGGCAACAGGCAGTCCGCGCAAGGCCATTAGCCGGTAGGTTTCTAATTCCAAAATGCGCTGCGAAATGCGGCCTGCGCGGGCCTCGCTGGCGGAAACCGGCGCCAACACCAGCACCCGTTCAAAGCCATCATTGCCAATTTTGAACTCGGTATACGCGGCCGAGTGGCCAAAGCCCAGCGCAGAGCCCACCACCTCGGTGCCGCCCAGCCAGCTTTGGGCCAATTCCAGGTTGGCGTGGGGATGGTCCAGGTCGCCATGCACCATCGCCAATTGCACTGCCGCTACTGTAGTGCCCGGAATGCCGCGCAGCCAGTCGGTAGAGACGGCAATGGTGGCTGCCACCGCGCCAGGGTCGCGCACACTTTGTGCACTGTCCAGCGTCTGCACGACGGAGTAGCGGGTAAATTCAGTGTGCCGCTCCCACTTGAGCGTATAGCCAGGCAAACGCAGGCGCAGAAAGTTAGCTTCCAAACTCTCCAGGGGCAAATCGGCCTGTCCGGGCAGCTGGCGCAGGTGCAATCCCTCTTGCGTGCGGCTCACGCCGGCGTTCAAGACCGCGACGAAAGTCACCAGCGCGGGCAATTGCAGCTTGGCAGGTGGGCGCGCATGCACCTCGTCATGAAGTTCACGGCGTTGTGCGTCGTCAGGGGGCAGCGGGTACAGGGCGGTGGCCATGGGATTCCTTTGGCTTGAGCAAGGCTTGGGCCGCAGGATACACAAATCCAGCGCGGCTGCTGGCGTCCGACTGCTACCTGCGAGAATGCCGCCCATGAGCTTCGATAAAAATCAAGCGCTGAGCCCTTGGCGCCTGTCCGTCGCCCCCATGATGGACTGGACCGACCGCCATTGCCGCTATCTGCACCGCCTCCTCACCCGCCACACCCGCCTGTATACCGAAATGGTGACCACCGGCGCGCTCGTGCACGGTGATGTCAACCGGCATTTGCGCTTTAACGCCGAGGAGCATCCGTTGGCCTTGCAGTTGGGTGGCAGCGAGCCGTCCGACTTGGCGGTGGCCGCCCGTCTGGGCGCGCAATGGGGCTACGACGAGATTAATCTGAACTGCGGCTGCCCCAGCGAACGCGTACAGCGTGGGGCCTTTGGCGCTTGCCTGATGAACGAGCCCGCGCTGGTGGCCGACTGCGTCAAAGCCATGGTCGATGTGGTCGATGTGCCGGTCACCGTCAAGCACCGTATTGGTATCGATAAAAACGAAGACTATGGCTTTGTGCGCGACTTTGTCGGCACGGTGGCGCAGGCCGGTTGCGCGGTGTTTATCGTGCACGCGCGCAACGCCTGGCTGCAGGGTCTCTCGCCCAAAGAAAACCGCGAAATCCCGCCACTGCGTTACGACATGGCCTACCAACTCAAGCAAGACTTTCCGGCGCTACAGATTGTGGTCAACGGTGGCATTACCGACGCAGCGCAAATACAAAGCCATTTGCAGCAAGTCGACGGCGTCATGCTCGGGCGCGAGGCCTATTACCGCCCCTGGCCCATGAGCGGCTGGGATGCCCAATTCTTTGGCGACCACCATGCCCAGCCCACACCTGAAGAGGTCGAAGAGGCCATGGTGTTGTACATGGAGCGCGCTTACGCCGACGACGGCTGCCCTTGGTATGCGATTGCCCGCCACATGCTGGGCCTGTACCACGGGCGGCGCGGTGCACGCCTGTGGCGCCAGGTCTGGAGCGACCACCGCCTAAAACCGCTGGCCCCGCGCGAGGTGCTGCAGCGCGCCCGCGCCGCCATGGCCCAAGCGGCCGCCGTGGCCGACCATGCAGCCTGAAGCACCCGGCGCGGCGGCGGTGCGCCTGGCCAAGTTGCTGATCTGGGTCATTCCGCTGCTGTGGATCGTCAATTCGGTGATTGCCCGGCGTGCGCCGGGTGTCATCACGCCGCACGTGTTGGCGCTGGGGCGTTGGACGCTGGCGGCGCTGATCCTGGGCATGGCCAACCGCGCCGAACTGTGGCGCCAGCGCGAGGAAGTGCGCCTGCACGCGGGCCGCTACATCGTGCTGGGCGCCTGCGGCATGTGGATTTGCGGCGCGGCGGTCTACTTTGCCGGCCAAACCACCAGCATGATGAATATTTCGCTGATTTACGCCGCCTCGCCGGTGATGATCGCGCTGGGCTCGGTGCTGTGGCTGCGCGAGCCTTTTTCTGCCAAACAGGTCTTGGGCGTGGTGCTGTCCTTGGCCGGTGTGGTGCATGTGGTTGTGCAAGGGCAGTGGTTGCTGCTGGCGCAGGTCGCGTTTGTGCCTGGTGATTTATGGATTGCCGCAGCGGCCACGGCCTGGGCGGCGTATTGCATGCTGCAAAAACACTGGGGCAGCCCTTTAAGTGCCAGCGCGCAATTGGCGGTGATCAGTGCGGGCGGCGTGCTGGTGCTCATTCCTTTTGCGCTCTGGGAGCAGTACAGCGGCGCGCCCGCTTTGGGGTGGCAGGCGCTGGCGCTGATGGGCGTGGCAGCGGTGGTGCCCGGGGTGCTGGCCTACTGGATTTACGGCTGGACACAATCCATCCTGGGCCCTGGACCGGTAGCCATGACCATGTACCTGGGCCCTTTGTATGCGGCAGTGGTCGCGTGGCTGTTTTTGGGGGAGGCGCTGGAGCTGCACCACCTGATCGGCGGCGCGCTCATTTTGTCGGGGGTGGGGCTGGTGGTAGCGGCAAAACGGCCGGACACCGGCGAAGAGGCCTAGCCCGCAGCCTCTAAGCCGTTGGCGAAATGCTCGCGCATGCGCTGCGCCGCCAGCGCACTGTCACGCGCCAAAAGCGCCTGCATGAGCGATTGGTGCTCGGTCAAAGATTCGGCAATACGCCCGGTTTTGAGCAAGGAGTTGTGCCGGTTGAGCTTCATCACTTTGCGCAAGTCCGCACACAGCTGGTCGCGCCAGCGGTTGTCGGCAATCTCCAGCAGGCGCATATGAAAGCGCTCATTGACCGCAAAAAACGCCTCGGTATCGGCGCACGCGGCCTCTAGGTCGGCGTGGATGGCTTGTAAATCGGCCAATTGCGCGGGCGTGGCGCGCTGCGCTACGACGCCCGCGGCGTCCGATTCGAGCAGCGAGAGCAGGTGGTACACATCGGCCTGGTCTTTGGCATTGACCTCGGTCACGTAGGCGCCGCGCCGCACTTTCATGGTCACCAGGCCTTCAGTGGCCAGTACCTTGATGGCCTCACGCAAAGGCGTGCGGCTGATGCCATATTCCTCGGCCAGCGCCATTTCGTCGATCCAGCTGCCCGGCGGCAAGGTGTTAGAAAAAATGCGCTCGCGCAGCAACTCCGCTACCTCTTGGTAGAGCGCGCGCGGGGTCAGGGTGAGGCTTTGCATGGCGGAAATTGTAAGGCCTAATTCAGTTTTGAATTAATAATTATGAATGATAGAATGCTTTCACTCCAAAATTCTGACCTCGAAAGTACGCGCTATGAGCTCCAAGCCGCCCGCAACATCTCCCATTTCCAGCGACTGGCCCGCTTTTGAGCAGGGCGACCACGCCGCCTGGCTGCGCGCCGCCGCCAAGTCCGCGCCTGGCGGCCATGTCGATGCGCTGAACTGGACCACGCCGGACGGCATCGTCGTCAAGCCGCTGTACACCTCAGCGGACACGGCGCACTTGCCGTATGCCAACACACTGCCCGGTTTTGCGCCCTATGTGCGCGGCCCGCAAGCCACCATGTACGCGGTGCGGCCCTGGACCATCCGCCAATACGCCGGTTTTTCGACTGCCGAAGAAAGCAACGCCTTTTACCGCCAAGCGCTGGCCGCAGGCGGGCAGGGCGTGTCGGTGGCTTTTGATTTGGCCACGCACCGCGGCTACGACTCAGACCACCCGCGCGTGACTGGCGACGTGGGCAAGGCCGGTGTCGCCATCGACTCGGTGGAGGACATGAAGATTTTGTTCAACCAGATTCCGCTGGACAAAGTCAGCGTGTCGATGACGATGAACGGCGCGGTGTTGCCCGTGCTGGCGGGTTATATCGTGGCCGCCGAAGAGCAGGGCGTATCGCAAGCGCAACTGAGCGGCACCATACAAAACGACATCCTCAAAGAGTTCATGGTGCGCAACACCTATATCTACCCGCCCGCGCCCTCTATGCGCATCATCGGCGACATCATTGGCTACACGGCCAAAAACATGCCCAAGTTCAACTCGATTTCCATATCGGGTTATCACATGCAAGAAGCTGGGGCCAACCAGGCTTTGGAACTGGCCTTTACCTTGGCCGACGGCAAGGAATACGTCAAAACTGCGATTGCCACCGGTCTGGACGTAGATGAATTTGCAGGCCGCTTGTCCTTCTTCTGGGCCATTGGCATGAACTTCTATTTAGAAGTGGCCAAGATGCGCGCTGCGCGCCTGCTGTGGTGCCGCATCATGCAAGGCTTTAAGGCCCAATCGCCCAAGAGCCTGATGCTGCGCACCCACTGCCAAACCAGCGGCTGGAGCCTGACCGAGCAAGACCCGTACAACAACGTGGTGCGCACCACCATCGAGGCCATGGCGGCCGTGTTTGGCGGCACGCAAAGCCTGCACACCAATAGCTTTGACGAAGCCATTGCGCTGCCCACCGAGTTCTCTTCGCGCATTGCGCGCAATACGCAACTCATAATCCAGGAAGAGACGCACATTACCAGCGTGATCGACCCTTGGGCTGGTAGCTACATGATGGAAAAGCTGACGCAAGACATGGCCGATGCGGCCTGGAAAATTATCGAAGAAGTCGATGCCATGGGCGGCATGGTCAAGGCGGTCGATAGTGGTTGGGCCAAGCTCAAGATTGAAGCGGCGGCTGCCGAAAAACAAGCCCGCATCGACAGCGGCCAGGACGTGATCGTGGGCGTGAACAAATACAAGCTCAAAACCGAAGACGCGATTGAAGCGCGCGACATCGACAACGTGGCGGTGCGTGAAGGCCAAATCGCACGCCTCAAGCAAGTGCGCGCAGGGCGCGACCAGGCTGCGGTGCAAGCGGCGCTAGATGCGCTGACGTTTGCAGCGGGGCATGAAGGCAATTTGCTGGAGCTCAGCATCGCCGCCATGCGCTTGCGCGCCACGGTGGGCGAGGTGAGTGACGCGCTGGAAAAAGCCTTCGGGCGCCACCGCGCAGACACGCACAAAGTATCCGGCGTCTATGCCGCCGCTTACGATGCCGAGCACAGCCACGTAGACACTATGGAATACTGGAACGCCCTCAAAACCGATATCGCCACCTTTGCCGACGCGCAAGGCCGCCGCCCGCGGGTGATGATTTCCAAGCTCGGCCAGGACGGCCACGACCGAGGCGCCAAAGTGGTGGCCACGGCGTTTGCCGACCTGGGCTTTGACGTGGACATTGGCCCGCTGTTCCAAACCCCCGAAGAATGTGCCCGCCAAGCGATTGAAAACGATGTGCACGCCGTGGGCGTCTCTACGTTGGCCGCAGGGCATAAAACCCTGGTGCCGGCCATCATTGAGGAGCTAAAAAAGCAGGGTGGCGAAGGCATCATCGTGTTTGTGGGAGGCGTGATTCCGCGCCAGGACTACGACTTTTTGTACGCGGCAGGGGTCAAAGGCATTTACGGCCCCGGCACCCCCATCCCCGTCAGCGCCCGCGATGTGCTGGACCAGATCAGCAAGTCTTTGCAGGCCTGAAGTTCTTTCGTTATACTGTAATACCGTATTTCAAAAGGAGTGGATCATGGCCGTTTCTGTGCGTATGGACCCTTTGCTGGAAAAGCAGCTAGAGCAAGCTGCCAAACGCCAGGGCATTACCAAATCGCAATTCATCATCGACGCGGTGGAGCGTTCTCTGGGCCGCAAAAACCCCTATGAGCTGATGCTGGCTTTGAAGGCCGAAGAAGAGCAGCGCGCTTATGGCCCCAACGCCAACCCAGCAGAAGCCGCGGTAGCCCAGGCTTTCGAGGGCTATGAGCAGCCCTATGACACCGAAGCATCGCGCGCGCAGCTGGTGGCCAAATTGCAAGATAAACATGGCATTCGCAGCGATCGTTGACGCCAGCGCCATGGTGGCCTTGTTTGGTCGCGACCAGCCCAGCGCTGCGCATTACAACCAGTTGTTTGCGCGGGCCGCACAGGAGCAGTGGTCGCTGACCAGTACCTGGCCTTGCATCACCGAAGCTAGCTACTTACTGGGCTTGCCGCAGCGCTATGCGTTTATGCGCTGGGTAGCGGCTGATGGCGTATCCATCTTCCCTTTTGACCAGAGCACCCTAGAAGGCATGGCCGAATTGATGCGCCGCTATACCGAATCTCCGCGCAGCGAGATGGATTTTGGCGATGCGTCCTTGGTGTATTTGGCCTCGGATACGGGGGTGAACCGCATCATGACCTTGGACGTACGCGATTTCTCGCGCTATCGCTTGGCCGATGGCCGGGCTTTTGAGATTCTTTGATGGCGCTTGGCAAGTCCCCTACCGTGAACGAACTGCGCAGTGACACGCCCGCAGTGCAGCGCCGCGCCATGGCCAAAGCCATTACGCTGCTGGAGTCCACGCGCGCTGACCATCGGGGGCAGGCCGATGTTTTGCTCACGGAATTGTTGCCCTACACCGGCCAATCCATACGCATAGGGATTAGCGGCGTGCCGGGCGTGGGCAAATCAACATTTATCGAAGGCCTGGGTTTGCATTTGATTGCCCAAGGCCACCGCGTGGCGGTGTTGGCGGTGGACCCGTCGAGCAGCGTGTCGGGCGGCTCTATCTTGGGCGACAAGACGCGTATGGAGCAGTTGTCGGTGCATCCGCAGGCCTTTATCCGCCCCAGCCCGGCCAGCGGCACCTTGGGTGGCGTGGCCGAAAAAACCCGCGAATGCATGTTGGTTTGCGAAGCGGCAGGCTATGACGTGGTGCTGGTCGAAACCGTGGGTGTAGGCCAATCCGAAACCGCGGTCAGCGGCATGACCGATATGTTTTGTCTTTTGCAACTACCCAATGCCGGTGACGATTTGCAAGCCATCAAAAAAGGGGTGATGGAGTTGGCCGATCTGGTCGTCATCAACAAAGCAGATATCGACCCGGATGCCGCCACGCGCGCGCAAGCGCAGATCACGAGCGCTTTGCGTTTATTAGGTTTGCACGGCAACCCAGACCGTCTGGGCTGGAGCCCGCAAGTAGTGCCTATCAGCGCTTTGCAGGGCACCGGTATTAGCGAGTTTTGGGAGGCTGTAAGCGCCTTTCGCACCTTGCAAGCCGACAGCGGTCGCTTTGCCACGCGGCGCCAAAGTCAGGCGCTGGCGTGGATGTGGGAGCGTATTGATGCGGGCCTGAAACAAAGCTTCAAAACCCAGTCGGCAATTGGTGCTTTGCTACCCGAGCTCAGCGCCCAAGTAGCCGCGGGTTCGCTGGCGGCATCGACCGCCGCACGACAACTTTTACACTCCTACGGCAATAGCCTTAGGGCATCGATTACCAGCACGGAGAAGTAAGCATGCAAGACATCTTGGAGCAACTAGAAGCCAAGCGCGCCGCAGCGCGCATGGGTGGCGGCGAAAAGCGCATTGGCGCGCAGCACGGCAAAGGAAAACTCACAGCGCGCGAGCGCCTTGAAGTGCTGCTGGACGAAGGCACGTTTGAAGAATGGGACATGTTTGTTGAGCACCGCTGCACCGACTTTGGCATGCAGGACAACAAAATTCCCGGCGACGGCGTGGTCACTGGCTACGGCATGATCAATGGCCGCTTGGTGTTTGTGTTCAGCCAAGACTTCACGGTGTTTGGCGGCGCTTTGAGTGAATCGCACGCTGAGAAGATTTGCAAAATCATGGACCAGGCCATGAAAGTGGGCGCACCAGTAATCGGCCTGAACGACTCGGGTGGCGCGCGCATCCAAGAAGGCGTGTCCTCGCTAGGCGGCTATGCCGATGTGTTCCAGCGCAATGTCATGGCCAGCGGCGTGATTCCGCAAATCAGCATGATCATGGGGCCGTCCGCCGGTGGCGCGGTGTATTCACCGGCCATGACGGATTTCATCTTCATGGTCAAAGACAGCTCGTATATGTTTGTCACCGGCCCTGAAGTCGTGAAGACGGTGACGCACGAAGAAGTCAGCGCCGAGGAGTTGGGCGGTGCGATTACCCACACCACCAAAAGTGGCGTGGCCGATTTGGCGTTTGACAACGACGTAGAAGCGCTCTTAATGCTGCGCCGCCTCTACAACTATTTGCCTTTGTCCAACCGCGAAAAAGCCCCGGTGCGCCCCAGCGGCGACCCGGCGCATCGTATGGACATCAGCCTCAACACCCTCGTGCCGGAAAACCCCAACAAAGCCTATGACATGAAGGAGCTGATCGTCAAAACCGTGGACGATGGCGACTTCTTTGAAATTCAACCCGAGTACGCCAAAAACATCTTGATCGGCTTCGCGCGCATGGACGGGCAGACCGTGGGCATCGTGGCCAATCAGCCCTTGGTGCTGGCTGGTTGCCTGGACATCAAGAGCAGTATCAAAGCCGCGCGCTTTGTGCGTTTTTGCGATGCTTTCAACATCCCGGTCATCACTTTTGTAGATGTGCCCGGCTTTATGCCTGGCACCAGCCAAGAGTACGGCGGCATCATCAAGCATGGTGCTAAGTTGCTCTATGCCTATGCCGAATGCACGGTGCCCAAAATCACCGTCATTACGCGCAAAGCGTATGGCGGTGCGTATGACGTGATGGCCTCTAAACATTTGCGCGGCGATGTCAACTTCGCCTGGCCCAATGCCGAGATTGCGGTGATGGGCGCCAAGGGCGCGGTGGAAATTATTTTCCGCGAGGACAAGGGCGATCCGGAAAAGCTGGCGGCCAAGGAAGCCGAATACAAAGCGCGTTTTGCCAACCCGTTTGTCGCCGGTGCCCGTGGGTTTATCGACGATGTCATCCTGCCCGCCGAAACGCGCAAGCGCATTTGCCGCTCGCTGGTGATGCTCAAAGACAAAAAACTGGAAAACCCGTGGCGCAAGCACGGCAATATTCCACTCTAAGCCGGTAAGGAAATAAAAAATGTTTACCAAAATTCTGATTGCCAACCGGGGCGAAATTGCCTGCCGCGTTATCACCACCGCCCGCAAAATGGGCATTGCCACCGTGGCCGTGTGTTCGGATGCGGACAAAGAGGCGCGCCACGTAGCCCTGGCCGATGAAGCCGTGTGCATCGGGCCGGCGCCCAGCCGCGAAAGCTATTTGCTGGCTGACGTGATCATCGCTGCCGCCAAGTCCACCGGCGCACAGGCCATTCACCCTGGCTACGGCTTTTTGAGCGAGAACGCCGAATTTTCCAAGCGCTGCGAGGAAGAGGGCATTGCCTTCATTGGCCCCAAGCACTATTCGATTGCTGCCATGGGCGACAAGATCGAGTCCAAAAAACTGGCCGGCAAAGCAGGCGTGAACTGTATTCCTGGCGTGAACGACGCCATCGAGGCGCCCGAAAAGGCAGTGGAGGTTGCCAAAGGCATTGGCTACCCGGTGATGATCAAGGCCAGCGCGGGCGGCGGCGGCAAGGGCTTGCGTGTGGCCTACAACGACAAAGAGGCCTTCGAGGGCTTTAGCAGCTGCCGCAACGAAGCGCGCAACAGCTTTGGCGATGACCGCGTGTTCATCGAAAAATTCGTGGAAGAGCCCCGCCACATCGAAATCCAGCTCATTGGCGATGCCCATGGCAATGTGCTCTATCTCAACGAACGCGAATGCTCTATTCAGCGCCGCCACCAAAAAGTGATTGAAGAGGCGCCATCGCCCTTTATCTCTGACGCTACCCGCAAAGCCATGGGCGAGCAGGCCGTGGCTTTGGCCAAGGCGGTGAGTTACCAAAGCGCAGGCACGGTGGAATTTGTGGTCGGCAAAGACCAGAGCTTTTACTTTCTGGAAATGAACACCCGCTTGCAAGTGGAGCATCCGGTCACCGAGGCCATTACCGGCCTCGATTTGGTCGAGTTGATGATTCGCGTGGCCGCTGGCGAAAAGCTGCCGCTCACGCAAGCGCAGGTGCAGCGCAAGGGCTGGGCTATCGAGTGCCGCATCAACGCCGAAGACCCTTTCCGCAACTTTTTGCCTTCCACCGGCCGCCTGGTGCGCTTTGCGCCGCCGGCGCAAAGCATGTTTCAGGGCAACACGACCGAGTTACTGGGCGTGCGCGTCGACACCGGCGTGCGCGACGGCGGCGAGATCCCGATGTACTACGACTCCATGATTGCCAAGCTGATCGTGCACGGCAGCGACCGCATGGATGCGATCGCCAAGATGCGCGAAGCGCTCAATGGCTTTGTGATCCGGGGTGTCTCGAGCAATATTCCTTTCCAATCAGCGCTGCTGGCGCATCCCAAGTTTGTGGCAGGTGACTTCAACACCGGTTTTATCGCTGAAAACTATGCCCACGGTTTCAAGGCTGAAGACGTGCCGCACAGCGATCCGCATTTTCTGACAGCATTGGCCGCGTTTGTGCGCCGCAAGTCGCGCGAGCGCACTGCTGCGCTTAGCGGGCAGTTGCCCGGCTACGCTGTCGAGGCGGGCAAAGACTATGTGGTCATCGCGCTGTCAGACACAGGCACACATGCTTATACGCAGGTGCATGTGGACGAGTTTGTCGGCGAGACCGGCTCAGCGCGGGTGCAGGTGGACGGTACGACCTACGAAATCCGTAGCCAGTCCCGGCTCAATGACATTGCGATTACCGGCACGGTTAATGGCAAAGCCTTTACCGCGCAAATCGAGCGCGGCACGCCCAAGAACCCGCTGGCGCTGCGGGTGCAGCACAACGGCACGCGCATTGACGCGCTGGTGGTCTCGCCGCGCATGGCGGCTTTGCACCGCCTGATGCCCTTCAAGTCACCGCCAGACATGAGCCGCTTTGTGCTCTCGCCCATGCCTGGTTTGCTGGCGCAGGTGGTAGTCGTTCCCGGCCAAAAAGTGCAAGCGGGCGAGCGCGTGGCGGTGATCGAGGCGATGAAGATGGAAAACGTGCTTTTTGCCCAGGCCGACGGCGTCGTCAGCAAAGTGCTTGCAGCGCAGGGCGAAAGCCTGTCGGTGGACCAGCCGATTGTGGAGTTTGCATGAGTGCCCGGCCTTTTAAAGTACTGGGTATCCAGCAAATCGCCATCGGCGCTCCCGACAAGCAGCGCCTCAAAACGCTGTGGGTGGACATGCTGGGTTTAGAGGTCACTGGAACCTTCCAAAGCGAACGCGAAAACGTCGATGAAGATATTTGCGCCATCGGCAGCGGCCCCTACAAGGTGGAAGTGGACTTGATGCAGCCCATAGACCCGGACAAAAAGCCTGCCGTGCACACCACGCCGCTCAACCACGTGGGCCTGTGGATTGATGATTTGCCGGCCGCCGTGCAGTGGTTGAGCGCCCAGGGCGTGCGCTTTGCGCCCGGTGGGATCCGCGCGGGCGCAGCCGGTTTTGATATTTGTTTTTTGCACCCCAAAGGCAATGACGAATTCCCGATTTCGGGCGAGGGGGTGTTGATTGAATTGGTTCAAGCGCCGCCTGAGGTGGTCAGCGCATTTGGCCGCTTGGCGCAAGGCGCCAGCGCCTAATTCGCTAGCGCTTGCGCTCGCGAGCGCGGGCCATGGCCGCCTCGATAAAAGCTTTTTTGCGGGCCAACGCTTCGCTGTCGCTGATGCGTGAATAGGCCGCCAGGTCAGCCAGTTTGGCCTGCGCTTGGCGGGCCTTAGCCTCTTTTTTGGCGTTGTGCATGGCGATCCGACGGCTTTGGGCGGTTGCGTAGCGCTGGCGGGCCAGGTCGGCTTGCGCGGCAGACCAGGCATCCCATCCGGTGGGTGCCGCTTTCCCGTTGCTTGCGGGGCTGGCGGGCTCCAGCACGATGCAGTCGACCGGGCACACCGGCAGGCACAACTCGCAGCCGGTGCAAAAGGCCTCGACCACGCCGTGCATGCGTTTGTTGGTGCCGAAAATCGCATCCGTGGGGCAAGCCTCGATGCACAAGGTGCAACCGATGCACCAGTCTTCATCAATAAAGGCCAGGCTGCGCGGTCCCTCTAGGCCGAAGTCGGGGTTCAAAGGCGCCACCGGCGCGCCGGTGATCGCGGCCAAGCGCGCTATACCTTGTGCGCCGCCGGGCGGGCATTGGTTGATGGGGGCTTCTTCGCTGGCTATAGCCTGGGCGTAAGCGGCGCAATCGGGGTAACCGCAGCGCGTGCACTGGGTTTGGGGTAGCGCATCAAGGATGCGCGCAGCCAACGCGTCGGTGGGCGTCGACTGCGCTGGCGCCATGGCCGGTTTAGACGCCGCGCTTGGCCTTGGCCGCCGCTTTTTTCGCTGGCGCTTTGGCGGCAGGCGTGGCACGGGCCACCGTGGTTTTCATGGCGCCTGCGGGCTGGTAGCTGGCGATAAAGGCCTTGACTTCCGGGTACACCGTCTCGCGCCAGCGCCGGCCCGAGAAAATGCCGTAGTGGCCCGCACCCATGGCTTCAAAATGGCGCTTATGCGCGTTGGAAACGCCGGTGCAGATCTCGTGCACAGCGCGCGTTTGGCCCGAGCCGGAGATGTCGTCCAGCTCGCCTTCGACTGACAGCAGGCCCGTGGTTTTGATCGCTGCGGGGCGCACGCGCTCCACAACGCCGTCGGGCGAGGTAACGTCCCAGGTACCATTGACCAGACTGAAGTCTTGGAAAACGACTTTGATGGTATCCAGGTAGTAGTCGGCGTCCATGTCCAGCACGGCGTTGTACTCGTCGTAGAACTTGCGGTGGGCCTCGGTGCTGACGTCATCGCCTTTGATGAGGTCTTTGAAATAGTCGTAATGGCTCTTGGCGTGGTGGTCTGGGTTCATGGCCACAAAGCCCGAATGCTGCAAAAAGCCGGGGTAGACGCGGCGTCCGGCGCCCGGGAATTTGGCGGGCACTTTGTAAATCACGTTGTTTTCGAACCAGCTGTAGCTCTTGTTCATCGCCAGGTTGTTGACTGCCGTGGGCGATTTGCGGGCGTCAATCGGGCCGCCCATCATGGTCATGGACAGCGGTGTTTTTTCGCCGCGACCGGCCATCAATGAGACGGCGGCCAGCACCGGCACCGTGGGCTGGCACACGCTCATGACGTGGCAATTGCCGTACCGACCCTGCACATGGCGTATGCATTCCTGCACGTAGTTGACGTAGTCGTCCAGCGTGAAATGGCCCTCCGACAGCGGCACCAGGCGGGCGTTCACCCAGTCAGTGATGTAGACCTTGTGGTCTTTGAGCATGGTTTTGACGGTGTCACGCAGCAGTGTGGCGTAGTGGCCCGAGAGCGGCGCGACGATCAGCACCACCGGCTGGTCTTTGATGGCGACCAGGGTGTCCGTGTCGTCCGTCAGGCGCTTAAAGCGCAGAAGATTGCAAAACGGACGGCTCCACTCGGTGCGCTCGTGGATCGCGACCTCGACGCCGTTGACCTCGACCGAGCGCAGGCCAAATTCGGGCTTTTCGTAGTCCTTGGCCAGGCGGTGCATGAGCTCATAGCTGGCGGCCATGCGCTGGGAAAACGGGCTTTGGGCCAGGGGCGAGACCGGGTTGGAGAGCGATTTGGCCGCGAAATTGGCCAAATCGGAAAAAGGCTCCATCAATGCGCGCTGGGTCTCGTAAAGCTCGTAAAGCATGCCGCTGTCCTTTAGAAAATGTTGCAGTGCAATATAACAGCAATCGCGCTGTCAGAGCCTTACATTGTGTAAACCATGCGACGGTTCTGCCAGCGCACCGTCCGGTTTACACCACCTTGGCGATGGACGCGCAGACGTAGGCCAGGTTTTTGCTGTTGAGCGCGGCCACGCACATGCGTCCGGTGTCGGTGCCGTAGACGCCAAATTCGTTGCGCAGGCGCACCATTTGGTCCTTGCTCAGGCCCGAGTAGCTGAACATGCCGATTTGACTGGTGATAAAGCCCATATCGCGCTGCACGCCGGCCGCCTTCAGGCCCTCGACCAGCTGTTGGCGCATGGTTTTGATGCGCTCGCGCATGCCGGCCAGCTCTTCTTCCCATTGGGCGCGCAGGCTCGGATCGTTCAGGACGGCGGCCACCACCGCGCCGCCGTGGATGGGCGGGTTGGAGTAGTTGGTGCGGATGACGATCTTGAGCTGGCTGAGCACCCTTGCGCATTCCTCTTTGTCGGCGCAGACCACGCTCAAGGCGCCTACGCGCTCGCCGTACAGGCTAAAGCTCTTGGAAAACGAGGTGGACACAAAGAAATTCAGGCCGGCGGCCACAAACTTGGCAATCACCGCGCCGTCTTGGGCGATGCCGTGGCCAAAGCCTTGGTAGGCCATGTCCAAAAAGGCGGTCAGGCCGCGCGCCTGGATAACCGCGACCACTTGGTCCCACTGGGCGGGGGTCAGGTCGTAGCCGGTAGGGTTGTGGCAGCAGGCGTGCAGCACGACCACGGTGCCTGCGGCAGCGGCTTGCAGCGAGGCCAGCATGCCGGCAAAGTTCACCGCGTGCGCCTGGCTGTCGTAATACGCATAGGTGCCGACCTCAAAGCCGGCGTGGCTGAACAAGGCGCGGTGGTTTTCCCAGCTGGGATCCGAAATCAGCACTTTGGCGGCGGGGCTGAGGTGGCGCAGAAAGTCGGCGCCGATTTTCAGACCGCCGGTGCCACCCACGGCCTGCACCGTTGCCACACGGCCGGACTGGACGGGCTCAGAGTCGGCACCAAAGACCAGACTTTTGACGGCGCTGTCATAGGCGGCAATGCCGTCAATCGGCAAGTAGCCGCGTGCGCTGGGCTTGTCCATCATGGTTTTTTCGGCGGCCTGTACGCAGTGCAGCAAGGGCAATTTGCCCTGGTCGTCGAAATAAACGCCGACGCCGAGGTTGACTTTGTTCGGGTTGGGATCGGCGTTGAATTGTTCGTTCAGGCCCAAAATCGGGTCGCGGGGGGCCATTTCGACGGCGGAGAAAAGAGACATGAAGGCGTCCTGGATCAGGTTGGGAAATAGGGCGCAGCGCTGTCGCAGCGCTTGCCAAGGGCGAAAGCCGCGCATTTTAGCGGGGCACCTGCCCCTTGCCTGACCGCAGCAGGCCTCAGGAGGGGGGCGCTCGCAGGGACTGCGATAAGCTATCGGATTGTCCGCACGCCCCCCACCTATGTCTGAACCTTTGGAAGTTGTAGCGCCCGCCCGCCCCGGCGAATTTGTGCGCTTCCCCGACTCGCCCTTTGAGCTGTACCAGCCTTATCCCCCGGCAGGCGACCAGCCCACGGCCATTGCGCAGTTGGTCGAGGGCGTGCGCGATGGTGAAGTGTTTCAGACCCTGCTGGGCGTAACCGGCTCGGGCAAGACCTTCACCATGGCCAATGTGATAGCCCGCCTGGGCCGCCCCGCCATTATTTTTGCGCCCAACAAAACCCTGGCGGCCCAGCTGTACAGCGAGTTCCGGGAGTTTTTCCCCAATAACGCGGTGGAGTATTTCGTCAGTTATTACGACTACTACCAGCCCGAGGCCTATGTGCCGCAGCGCGATTTGTTTATCGAGAAGGACTCGGCGATTAACGAGCACATCGAACAAATGCGCTTGTCCTGCACTAAAAGCGTACTCGAGCGGCGCGATGTGATCATCGTGGCCACGGTGTCGGCGATTTACGGCATAGGCCAACCCGAGGCCTACCACCAGATGGTGATGACGCTGCGCGCGGGCGACAAAATGGGCCAGCGCGACATGATCATGCAACTCGTGCGCATGCAATATCAGCGTAATGACATGGATTTTTCGCGCGGCACTTTTCGAGTGCGCGGCGACACCATTGACATCTTCCCGGCAGAGCACAGCGAAATGGCGATCCGTGTGGAGTTGTTTGACGACGAGATCGAGTCGCTACAACTCTTTGACCCACTGACCGGGCGCATTCGCCAAAAGATACCGCGCTTTACCGTGTATCCCAGTAGCCACTATGTGACGCCGCGCGAGCAGGTGTTGATGGCGGTGGAAACGATCAAGACTGAGTTGTCGGACCGGCTCAAGGAACTGGTCGGCATGGGCAAGCTGGTCGAGGCCCAGCGCCTGGAGCAGCGCACCCGCTTTGACCTGGAGATGCTCAGCGAAGTCGGGCATTGCAAAGGCATCGAAAACTACTCGCGCCATTTGTCGGGCGCCGCGCCGGGTGAGCCACCGGCCACACTCACAGACTATCTGCCCAAAGACGCCATCATGTTTTTGGACGAGAGCCATGTGCTGATCGGCCAACTGGGTGCGATGTACAACGGCGACCGGTCCCGCAAAACGACCCTGGTGGAATATGGCTTTCGCCTGCCCAGCGCACTGGACAACCGGCCTTTAAAGTTTGAAGAGTTCGAGCGCAAGATGCGCCAGGCGGTGTTTGTGTCGGCCACGCCCGCGCAATGGGAAAAGGACCATACCGGCCAGGTGGTGGAGCAATTGGTGCGTCCCACCGGCTTGGTGGACCCGGAAGTGGAAGTGCGTCCGGCCAGCTCGCAGGTTGACGATGTGTTGCAGGAAATCCGTATTCGCGTAGACAAAAACGAGCGCGTGCTGATCACCACGCTCACCAAGCGCATGGCCGAGCAGCTAACCGATTACCTCACCGACAACGGCGTGAAAGTGCGCTACTTGCACAGCGACGTGGACACGGTGGAGCGGGTGGAAATACTGCGCGATTTGCGCCTGGGCGCGTTTGATGTGCTGGTAGGTATCAACCTGCTGCGCGAGGGCATTGACTTGCCCGAAGTCTCGCTGGTGGCGATTTTGGATGCGGACAAAGAAGGCTTTTTGCGCTCAGAGCGCTCGCTCATCCAAACCATTGGCCGGGCCGCCCGCAATTTGCATGGCCGGGCGATTTTGTATGCCGACCGCATCACCGACTCTATGGCCCGCGCTATCGGTGAGACCAAGCGGCGGCGCACCCGCCAAGTGGCCTACAACCTAGAGCACGGCATCACCCCGCGCAGCATCGTCAAAGAAGTGCGCGACCTGATCGACGGTGTGTACAGCGAAAAAGCCGGCAAAGAGGCCGACCGCCTCGAGCGCGACGCGATGCAGCGCGCCCAGGTGGAGGACATGAGCGAAAAAGACGTAGCCCGCGAGATCAAGCGCCTGGAAAAACTCATGATGGAACACGCCCGCAACCTCGAGTTCGAAAAAGCCGCCCGGGTGCGCGACCAATTGGGCATCCTCAAGGAGCAGGCCTTTGGCGCCGGTGGGCACGACAACCTGGCGATCTTGCCGCTTCGGGCCTGAAAAGCGGTTTTGTGACCGCCCAGTCTACTTACCCGAGCAAAATGGTTGGTTGTTTGCTATACTTGAGTCTGTTAGTCAACTTAACACGACTTCAGGAGTTTGCGATGCGTCTCACCACCAAAGGCCGGTTTGCTGTCACGGCCATGATCGACCTGGGTTTGCGCCAGGCCAGCGGCCCGGTGACCCTGGCTGCCATCAGCCAACGGCAACAGATCTCGCTGTCCTATTTAGAGCAGCTTTTTGGCAAGCTGCGCCGCAATGAGTTGGTCGAATCGACCCGCGGCCCCGGCGGCGGCTATACCTTGGCGCGGGAAGCCAGCGCCATCACGGTGGCCGACATCATCTTGTCGGTGGACGAGCCCATTGACGCCACGCACTGCGGCGGCAAAGAAAACTGCCAAAACGACGGCTCGCGCTGCATGACGCACGACCTGTGGAGCTCGCTCAATTCGCGCATGGTCGAGTTTCTCAACTCCGTGACCTTGCAAAAGCTGGTGGACGACCAGGTCGCCAAAGGCCTGCATGTGGAGGAAAAGCCCAGCATCAAGCGGGCGATTTCGGCCATTCCGGTGTCCCAGACGGTGCGTGTCAGCGGGCCTAATTCGGTTTTTGCGCTCGGCAATGCTTTCTCCAAGGTTTGATTTGTATGGATTCCACTCCCCATTTCCCGATTTACATGGACTACAGCGCCACCAACCCCTGCGACGAGCGGGTGGTGGACGCCATGGTGCCCTGGTTGCGCGCGCACTTTGGTAACCCCGCTTCGCGCAGCCACGCCTGGGGCTGGGAAGCAGAAGAGGCGGTGGAGACCGCCCGCGCTCAGGTGGCCGCCTTGATTGGCGCCGACCCGCGCGAAATCGTCTGGACTTCTGGCGCCACCGAGTCCAATAACCTGGCCATCAAGGGCGCTGCCCATTTTTACCAAGGCAAGGGCAAGCACCTGATTACCGTGAAAACCGAGCACAAAGCGGTGCTCGACACCTGCCGCGAGTTGGAGCGCCAAGGCTTCGAAGTGACTTACCTGGACGTCCAGGAAGACGGCTTGCTGGATTTGGACGTGTTCAAAGCGGCGATTCGCCCAGACACGATTTTGGCCAGCGTGATGTTTGTCAACAATGAAATCGGCGTGATTCAAGACATCGCCGCCATTGGCGCCATTTGCCGTGAAAAAGGCGTGATTTTTCATGTGGACGCAGCCCAGGCCACCGGGCGTGTGGAATTCAATCTGGCTGAGATGCCGGTCGATTTGATGAGCCTGACCTCGCATAAAACCTACGGCCCCAAAGGCATAGGCGCCTTGTTTGTGCGACGCAAGCCGCGCATCCGCCTGGAAGCCCAAATGCACGGCGGCGGCCACGAGCGCGGCATGCGCAGCGGCACACTGCCCACCCACCAGATCGTGGGCATGGGCGAGGCCTACCGCATTGCCAAAGAAGAAATGGCGTCTGAGAACATCCGCATCCGTGCCCTGCACGAGCGCATGCTGGCCGGCCTCAAAGACGTGGAGCAGGTGTTTATCAATGGCAATTTGGAAAAACGGGTGCCGCACAACCTGAACATGAGTTTCAACTATGTGGAGGGCGAGTCGCTGATGATGGGCATTAAAGGCCTGGCGGTGAGCAGCGGTTCGGCCTGTACCTCGGCCAGCCTGGAGCCCAGCTATGTGCTGCGTGCCCTGGGCCGCAGCGACGAGTTAGCCCACAGCAGCCTGCGCATGACGATTGGCCGCTGGACGACCGAAGCTGAAATTGACTATGCCGTGGAAACCATCAAATTCCACGTCGCCAAGCTGCGCGATCTAAGCCCTCTGTGGGATATGTACCAAGAAGGCATCGACATTTCCACCATCCAATGGGCCGCGCACTAAAGCGCCCCTTGGCTGGAACGTATTGAATTTTTGACGAGGTAATCAATCCATGGCTTATTCCGACAAAGTGGTCGACCACTATGAAAACCCCCGCAACGTGGGCAGCTTTGAAAAGGGCGACGACACGGTGGGCACCGGCATGGTGGGCGCGCCCGCCTGCGGCGATGTGATGAAGCTGCAAATCAAGGTCAACCCGCTTACCGGCGTTATTGAAGATGCGCGCTTTAAAACCTACGGCTGTGGTTCGGCCATTGCATCGAGCTCCTTGGTGACCGAATGGGTCAAGGGCAAGACGCTGGACGAGGCCGCCGCCCTGAAAAACAGCCAGATTGCTGAAGAACTGGCGCTGCCGCCGGTCAAAATCCACTGCTCCATCCTGGCAGAAGACGCCATCAAAGCAGCCGTGGACGACTACAAAAAGAAACACCTGAACTGATATGGCAGTTTCCCTGACCGAGGCGGCTGCGCGCCACGTAACCCGCTACCTGAGCAAACGCGGTAAAGGCGTGGGCGTGCGTCTGGGCGTGCGCACCACTGGATGCTCGGGGCTGGCCTACCAGCTGGAGTATGTAGACGCCCTCAACCCCGAGGACATGGTTTTTGAAGGCCACGGTGTCAAAGTGCTGGTGGACCCCAAAAGCCTGGCCTATATTGACGGCACGGAGCTGGACTTTGTGCGCGAGGGTTTGAATGAAGGGTTTCGCTTCAACAACCCCAATGAGCGCGATAAATGTGGCTGCGGTGAGTCCTTCCGGGTGTGAACCTTCAATCCACGGACTTTGAACTGTTTGGCCTGCCCGCCCAGTTCGCGCAAACGCCCAGCGTGCTCCAAGAGCGCTGGAAGGCTTTGCAGGCCCAAGCGCATCCTGATAATTTCGCCGCCCAGGGCAGCGCCGCTCAGCGCCTGGCCATGCAATGGTCGGTGCGCATCAACGAGGCCTACCAGCGCCTGAAAAACCCCTTGCAGCGCGCCGCTTATCTGTGCGAATTGCATGGCGCCCCTATCCAGGCGCACAGCAACACGGCCATGGCGCCGGAGTTTTTGATGCGGCAGATCGAGTGGCGCGAGGCGCTGGACGAGGCGGGCACCGAGCCGGCGCTGGACGCTTTGGCCGCTTCGGTAGACTTGGCCCAGAGCACCTTGCTGGCGCGCTGCGCCGAGCTGCTCGATACCCAGGGCGACTATGCCGCTGCCGTGCCGGTGGTGCGCAGCCTGCTGTTTATTGACAAATTCCGCCACGACCTGGACGCGCGTTTTGACGCTTTGCGCTGATTATTTATGGCCTTGCTGCAAATTTCTGAACCCGGGCAGTCGCCCGACCCGCATACCCGGCGCATTGCCATCGGTATTGACCTGGGCACCACGCATTCGCTGGTAGCTGCTGTGCGCAACGGCGTGGCCGAATGCTTGCCCGACGGCCAGGGCCAGGTCTTGCTGCCCAGCGTGGTGCGTTATATCGACGCCCAACGCCGCCAAATCGGGCAGGACGCGCTGGCCCAGCAAAGCGCAGACCCGGCCAACACCATCGTCTCGGTCAAGCGCCTGATGGGCCGCGGCCTGGCCGATGTGGCCGACGCCCAGCACCTGCCCTACACGCTCATCGACGCGCCCGGAATGGTCAAAGTGCACACCGTCGCGGGCGAAAAAAGCCCCGTCGAGGTGAGCGCTGAAATTCTGGCCACGCTGCGTTTTCGTGCCGAAGACAGTTTTGACGACGATATTTTTGGCGCAGTGATCACCGTCCCCGCCTATTTTGATGACGCCCAGCGCCAGGCCACCAAAGACGCGGCGCAACTGGCCGGCTTGCAGGTGCTGCGCCTGATCAACGAGCCTACGGCGGCGGCCATCGCCTACGGACTGGACAATGCTTCTGAAGGTGTTTATGCCGTTTACGACCTGGGCGGCGGCACCTTTGATATTTCCATATTGCGCTTGTCCGCCGGCGTGTTCGAGGTGCTGGCCACCGGCGGCGACTCGGCCCTGGGCGGCGACGATTACGACCGCGCCCTGGCCGAGGCCATGCTGGCGCGCAGCGGCCTGCATGCTGCCAGCTTGCAAGACCAGGCGCTGCTGCTGGCGGCCGCGCGCGCCTGCAAGCAGTCCTTAAGTGCCAGCGAGAGCGCGTCTTTTTCCGTCGCCTTGGCCGCTGGCCCGATCGCCCAGACGCTCACGCGCACCGAGTTTGAAGCGCTGACCGCCGCGCTGACCGCTAGCACCATGCAGGCGGTACGCAAAGCCCTGCGTGATGCCCGCTTGCAGGCGGCCGATGTGGCCGGCGTGGTGTTGGTGGGCGGCTCCACCCGCATGCCGCAAATTCGGCACGCGGTAGGCGACTTTTTTGGCCAGGCGCCGCTGACCAACCTCAACCCCGACGAGGTCGTGGCGCTGGGCGCCGCCATCCAGGCCAACCAGTTGGCCGGCAATAACCTGGCAGGTAATTTGCTGTTGCTAGACGTGGTGCCGCTGTCTTTGGGCATTGAGACGATGGGCGGCTTGGTCGAGCGCATTGTTCCCCGCAACCAGACCATTCCAACGGCGATGGCGCAGGACTTCACCACCTACCAGGACGGCCAAACCGCCTTGGCGCTGCACGTGGTGCAAGGCGAGCGCGATTTGGTGGCCGATTGCCGCAGCCTGGCGCGCTTTACGCTGCGCGGTATCCCGCCCATGGTGGCTGGTGCGGCGCGCATTCGGGTGACCTTCACGGTGGATGCCGACGGTCTGTTGCAGGTGAGTGCGCGCGAGCAAAACAGCGGTGTAGAGGCGCATATCGACGTCAAGCCCTCGTATGGCCTGAGCGATGACCAAATTGCCACCATGCTGCAAGACAGTTTTAGCACCGCCCAGGGCGATATGCGCGAGCGCGCCCTGCGCGAGGCGCGCCTGGACGCACAGCGCTTGGTATTGGCCACCCGCAGCGCCCTGCAAGCCGACGCCGATTTGCTGGCCCCTGCCGAATTGGCTGCCATCGAGGTCGCTATATCGGTGTTGCAAGCCAGCGCCCAAGGCGACGACCCGGCCACCATCGAGGCCGACAGCAAAACCCTGGCCCAGGCCACTGAAGCCTTTGCCGCCCAACGCATGAACCGGGGTATTGCCAAGGCCTTGTCGGGCCGCCATATCGCCACGATTGAAGACAGCCTTTAAACGAGAAATAGCATCGCCATGCCCACCATCACCATCTTGCCCCACGCCGAATACTGTCCCCAGGGTGCCCAGGTACGCGCTGCGGCGGGCACCTCGATTTGCGAGGCCTTGCTGGAAAACGGGATTGCCATCGAGCACGCCTGCGATATGAGCTGCGCCTGCACGACCTGCCACGTCATCGTGCGTGAGGGGCTGGCCTCGCTCAATGAAGCCGATGAAACCGAGGAAGACCTGCTGGACCGTGCCTGGGGCCTGCAGCCCCAATCGCGCCTGTCCTGCCAGGCCATACTGCGCCAAAGTGATGTGGTGGTGGAAATCCCCAAATACTCCATCAACCACGCCAAAGAAAACCACTAGCCATGCGCCAGATATTTTTGGACACCGAAACCACCGGTCTGTCGCCCGAGCAGGGCGACCGGGTGATCGAGATCGGGTGCATCGAGCTGCTCAACCGCAAGCTGACCGGCAGGCAACTGCATCTGTACGTCAACCCCGAGCGCGATAGCCACGAAGACGCGCTGCGCATACATGGCATCACCACCGCATTTTTGCGCGACAAGCCCAAGTTCGCCGAGGTGGCCTCGGAGCTTTTGGAGTTCGTAGCCGGTGCCGAGTTGATCATCCATAACGCACCTTTTGACCTGGGTTTTTTGAACCATGAGCTGGCGCGCCTGGATTTGGCGCCTATGCCTACCCATATTTCGGGCGTTGTGGACACCTTGGTGATGGCCAAAGAGATGTTCCCCGGCAAGCGCAACAGCCTGGACGCCTTGTGCGCCAGGCTGGAGGTGGACAACTCGGGCCGCCAGTTGCACGGCGCTTTGCTCGATGCCCAGCTGCTCGCCGAGGTCTATATCCATATGACGCGCGGCCAGGACGGCTTGCTCATGGACAGCGAGGCGGGCGACGACCCCGCCCAGGCCCGCAGCCGGGTGGACTTGCGCAGCCTGACGCTGCCCGTCATCCGTGCCAATGCACTGGAATTGCAGGCCCACGCCAAAGTGCTGACCGAGATCGATAAGGCCAGCGGCGGCAAGACGGTCTGGGCGAGCGCGCAAAGCACCGTATAATCGTGGGCGTTCCTGATCGGGAAGATCGGGCGGTTAGCTCAGGGGTAGAGCACCACATTCACACTGTGGGGGTCGCAGGTTCGAAACCTGCACCGCCCACCATTTTTATGGTGGCAAATCAAGCACTTGGAAGTAATTCCCGGTGCTTTTTTATTGGGCCATGGCCGGTGCTGTTGCCAAGCCATTGGCCGCGCTGACCTGCACCGGCACGCCACTCAAGACCGCATTGCCCGACAGCGGGTCCCGCAGCCGGTCGTCCAGCAAGGCATTCATATTGACGCCGGGGCGCAGAGCCGCCTCGCGAAGCTGGCTGCCAGGCAAATCATGCCCCCAGCCGTGGGGCAGGCTGACCACGCCCACTTGCATCTCGTTCGTAATGCGCACCGGGGCGAGCAGTTCGGTGGCGCCGCTTTGCAGGCGCGCCAGGGCGCCGTCCTGCAGCCCCAGGCGCTGCGCATCCGCGGGGTGCACCAGCAGCGTACAACGTTCGGGGCCTTTGGCCAGCACGGGCAGGTTGTGCATCCAGCTGTTGCCCGAGCGGGTATCGCGCCGTCCGATGAGCAGCATGCCTTCGCTTTGCGTATGCAGCGCTGCCTCGACATGCGCTAAATCGGCCAGCAGCGAGGGCGGGGCCAGCGCGATGCGCCCGCTGGGCGTGCGCAGCACTTCAGGAATACGCGGCTGCAAGGGGCCCAGGTCGATGCCACCCTCGGCCGCACGCACCTGCGCCAGACTCAGGCCATATGGCCCGGCGCGCAAGGCCTGGTCAATGATCGCATCGGGGCTGTGTTGCGGGCCGGCCAATGGCGCCTGCGCTTTGCCCTGCACGATGTCGCACAGGTGCAGCAAGGTTTGCCATTCCTCGGGCTGATCAGCCGCTTTGGCGAATACCGGGCCGCTGTAACGGGCATGGTTGCGGTAAGAGAACTGCGGGAAGGGGATGTCAAAGTGCACATCCTCCAGCGGCGAGGGGCCGGGCAGGATGACGTCCGCATGGCGGCTGGTTTCGTTGATATAAATATCCAGGCTCAGCATGAAGGGCAGGCCTTCCAGTGCCTTGGCAATGCGCTGGCCGTTGGGCGTGGAGAGCACCGGGTTGGAGGCAATGCAAATGAGCGCCTTGATTTGTCCAGGTCCCGGCGTATCGATTTCTTCGGCCAGGCAGGTGATAGGGAATTCGCCAAACACCTCGGGCGCGCCCGAGACGCGGCTGTGGCGCCGCCCGGTGCTCACGCCGCGCCCTTGGCCGGGCGTGCCCGCGGTGTTGGCAGCAAACGCTGCGGCCTTGGTGAACATGGCGCCCCCGGCGCGGTCCAGGTTGCCGGTGAGGATGTTGAGCACATCGACCAGCCAGCTGTTGACCGTGCCAAAGCGCTGGGTGCAGGTGCCGATGCGGCCATACACCGCCGCGCGTTCAGCTTGTGCCAGTTGGCGCGCCAATTGGCGCTGGGTGGCCGCGTCTATGCCGCAGGCCGGCGCCATGCGCTCGGGCGACATCGGCAGTACGGCGGCGCGTAAGGCGTCCAGGCCTTCGAGGTGCTCTTGCAGTCCGCGTAGGCGCAGCAGGTTTTCGTCAAACAAGGTGTGCACCAGGCCGAGCAGGAAAAAAGCGTCGCCGCCGGGGCGGATCGGCAGGTGCTGGTCGGCTGCCGCAGCCGTCTCGGTGCGCCGGGGGTCTACGACCACGATGCGTCCGCCGCGTGCGCGCATAGCCTTGGCTTTGCCCCGGTAGTCGGGCACCGTCCACAGGCTGCCGTTGCTGACCATGGGGTTGGCGCCCAGCATGAGCAAGAAGTCGCAGCGTTCAATGTCGGGCACGGGCACGGACATCCAGTCGCCAAACATGAGGCCGGCGCTGAGCTGCTTGGGGATTTGGTCCAAGGAGGAGGCCGAGAACACATTGCGCGTGCCCAGGGCCCGCACCAGGTGCGGAAAATAGGCCAAAAGGCCGATTTTGTGCGCCGCCGGGTTGCCGATGACCGTGCCCACCGCCTGGCCGCCGTGCTCGGCAATCAGGGGCAGCAGGCGGCGCTCGACTTCGGCAAAGGCCTCTTCCCAGGTGGCCTCCACGAACTGCCCGTCGCGCTTGATGCGCGGGCTGCGTAGCCGGTCCGGATCCTCGTGCAAGTCTTTGAGCGAGACGCCTTTGGGGCAAATGTAGCCGTGGCTAAATACATCGTGCTCCGCCCCGCGAATACTGATGACTTTGTCGCCCTGGGTGCGCACTTCCAGGCCGCAGCAGGCCTCGCACAGGGGGCAGATACGGTAGTGGCTTTGCTCGGGACTGGCAGTAGGCGTCATAGGTGTTGGTGGGCAAAGAGATTAATCTGGCTTGATTTGCGCATTTTTCACGACCTGGCTCCAGATCTTTTGCTCGCGCGCGATATAGGCCGAGAACTCGGCCGGCGGTCCGCCGCCGATGCCAGCATTGTCGGCAGAAAAACGCTCGCTCACGGCAGGTGATTTGAGCGCTTTGAGGCACTCTTCCTGAATGCGCTTGACCAGCTCGGGCGGCGTGCCTGCGGGGGCCAGCACGCCGTACCACTGCGAGGTCTCGAAGTCTTTAAAGCCCATTTCGGCCACCGTCGGCACGTCCGGGAAGGCGCTGATGCGTTGCTGCGTGCCCACGGCAATGGCCCGCAGTTTTCCAGCGCGAATATGGGGCCCCAAGGCCGGCAGCCCTGCCGAAGAGGCTTGGGTGCGTCCGGCCAGCAAATCGGTCAGCTGCGGCCCGGTGCCCCGGTATGGAATATGGGTTAGCGAAATGCCGGTCACCAATTTCAGGTATTCCATGGCCAGATGACCAGCGCTGCCGTTGCCCGCTGAGCCGTAATCCAGGCGTCCTGGATTTTTCTTGGCGTAGGCGATGAATTCCTGGAAATTCCTGGCTGGCACATCCGGGTGGATGACAAACATATTGGGCACTTTGGCCAACAGCGTGACGGGTACGAAATCCTTGTTCACGTCATAGGGCTGGTTGTTAAGCATATAGGGGTTGACCGCCAGCGTGCCCACGTGGCCCAGGATCAATGTGTGGCCATCGGGTGCAGAGCGCGCCGTCTCTTGCATGGCGATGGTGCCGGCGCCGCCGGGTTTGTTTTCCACGTACACGTTTTGGCCCAGTTGCTTGGTCAACTCCGCAGCCACCGAGCGGGCAACGATTTCCGAGGTGCCTCCCGGCGCGAAAGGCACCAAAAAGCGCACGGCGTGCGAGGGCCAAGCCTCGGCCCGGGCAAGCGGTAGTGTGAGGGACAGCGCACTGAGGGCGCCCGCTTGCATCAAATGGCGGCGGGAAGGATGGGGGTGCATGGGGTATCTCCTCGTTGTGTTTGTAATTACAGGCCTCTTTGGCCTTCAGAACTGGTAGCGGCGCAGCCCGCCGTCTACCGGAATGACTGCGCCGGTGATGTAACTGGCGCGCGGCGATGCCAGAAACACCACCAAATTGGCCAGGTCCTCGGGCTCGCCGTAGCGCCCCACCGGGATTTCGTTGTCGCACTGCCATTGGCGGTACTCGGGCGTGTAATTGCGAAATATCTGCTCCGAGTGGATGCGCCCCGGCGGGATGCAGTTGACGGTGATGCCGTCCTTGCCCACCATGCGCGACAAACCTTTGGCCCAGCTGTGCATGCCGGCTTTGGCGCAAAAAGCGCCGTTCACATGGTCGGGCTCGCTTTTGCCGGTGATGTTGATGATGCGGCCCCAGCGCTGGGCAATCATGCCGTCGATCAGCGCGTCGGCGAGTTGGCGGGGGCGGTGAAAGTTCAGCGTCAAGGCCTCTTCCCATTGCGCTTCGCTCACATGCAAATCCTTGAAGCTGCGCGAGCCTCCGGCGTTGTTCACCAAAATATCGACCTGGCCGAGACCGCGCACAGCCGCTTGGCTCAGCGCTTGGGCGGCGTCGGCTGCATACATGTCCTGGGCGATGAGCACCGGCTGTGCGCCGCCAGCGGCCACGATGGCCGCACCGAGCTCCTGCAATTTATCCAGGCGGCGCGCCGTCAGCGCCAGGCGCACGCCCTCGGCCGCCAAGGCCAAGGCAATACCGCGCCCGATGCCCACCGAGGCGCCGGTAACCAGCGCGGTTTTGCCTTGCAACTGCATGTCCATGAATGTCTCCTTTAGCTCGTATCTTTATTCGCCGCCGATACGCAGACGCCGCGGCAAGCGCTGTTCGATGGCAAATTGCAGCAAGGCCGCAGCCCGGTAAAAACCATGGGCAAACTTGCTGTAGGGCATGGTAACGAAAAAGGCCAGTACGCTGCCCAGATGCAACGCCAGCGTGAGCGGCAGGGCCGGCGTTTCCCGCAGCGCCAGCAGCGCCAAACCGCTGATGCCGCAAGCGAGCAACAGGGCTATGAAGCCCAGGTCCATGGATTGCTGCGCCGGGTCGCTAAGCAACGGGTGTTGGCGCCGTCGCAAGACCAGCAAACCTACCGGGCCGGCCACCAGGCCCAGGCCCCCGAGTGTGCCCAGCAACACCGGCAGACTCAGCAGTGGGTAGGGCGCATGCCAGCCCAGCCCATAGTGGTAAAGCGTGGCAACGCCGGTGGAGGCCAGGCACAGCGCAAAGCCGTACATGCTGGCTTGGTGCCATATTTTTCGCCAGGGGCTGGGCTGGTCGTCGCTGGGCGCGCAGCCTTGGCCGTGGCCGCCATCGAGGTAGCGCAAGCGCGCGGTGTCGTCCAGGGCACGCAGGCGGTCGGCGACGTTAGGGGGCTGGGGCGCACCGGCCTCGTCGCGGGGGCGAACGGCTGTCCAATAGTTGCGCAAGCCCATGGCCAAGGCCAACACCGAGGCGATAAACACGGGCCCGAAAACACCCACGAGCACCTTGTGCGGAAACAGCGCATAGAAATTGCCCGCTTCCATGGGCTGCCACAAGTTGCCTTGCAAGGCCAGGCTGGCCAGCAAAAAGCCACTGATGGCTGCGCACAAGGCCAGCGCGACGACCAGTCCGTTGCGCTGGTACAGCTGCGCCAGCGGTGCCGGCCAGGCATAGGCCTGGTAAGTGCGCACACGCAGCGCGGCCATCGCTCCTGGCACGTTGACCCCAAAGTCATTGGGCGGCGCGTACTGGCAGGCGTGCAGGCAGGCGCCGCACTGATGGCATAGGTTGGCCAGGTAATGCACATCAGCACGGGCAAATTCCAGGCGCTGGGTCATGGCCGGGAAGACGGCGCAAAAACCTTCGCAGTAGCGGCAGGCATTGCAAATTTGCATCACCCGCGCCACCTCGTCCTGGGCAGCCACCAGGCCCGGCGTGCCCGCATCGGCGCGGGCCTGGTCGATCAAGGTTTGCAGGGGACTTGGCGCGTTCATATCAGGCGCTCATTTGGGCTGCGCGCGCCGCTTGGGTGCCGGCAATACAGCCAAACACGGTGCCAATGGTCATGCCTACGCCTGCGGTATAGCCCTGACCGAGCACATTGCCCGCCATGATTTCGCCGGCGGCAAACAAATTGGGCGCCGGTCGCCCTTGCATGGACACCGCCGCCTGCGCATCGACCTGCAAGCCCAGGTAGGTGAAGGTGATGCCCGGGCACAGGCGGTAGCCAAAGTAGGGTGCTGTATCGAGCGGGCGCGCCCAATGGGTTTTGGCTGGCGTGAGGCCCTCGGTGTGGCAATCGTCCAGCACCGCGTGGTCAAAGGTGCCGATGCGGCAGGCGGCGTTGTAGTCGCTAACGGTTTGGGCCAGAGCCTGGGGCGAGAGCTTCAGGCGCAGCGCGAGCTCTTCAAGGGAGTCGGCCTGCTCGGGCGCGAACACGGCGGGCATAAAGCGCCCGCGTGCTTTGGCATCGATGATGGCGTAGCCGATTTGGCCGCGCTGGGCGGCTACCAGCCGCCCCCACACCGCATAGCGCTTGGGCCAGAAGTCTTTGCCCTCGTCGTCAAAGCGCTGGGCGTCCTGGTTGACCATGATGCCCAGAGATACGCAGTCCACCCGGGTGGCGATGCCGCCGTCATAGAGCGGCGCGCGCGCATCCACCGCCACGCAATGGGCTTGGGTGGGATCGCCCACGGTGTCGGCGCCCGCCTCCATCAGGTGGGCCAGCATGGTGCCCATGTTGTAGCGTGTGCCCCGGATACGAAAGTTATCGGCCGTCCACTCGCCCCAGGCGTTTTGCCCCCAGGCTTGGCGTTGCCAGTCGATATTGGACTCAAAACCACCACAGGCCAGCACCACGCTGGCGCAGGGATGGCGCTGGCTACCTGCATGGACGGCCACCACCCGGCCTTCGCTCCATTCCAGGCGGTCCACCACTTGCTCGTAGCGCACGGTGACGCCCAGACGCGCTGCGCTGCGGTAGTAAGCGTTGACCAGGGCTTTGCCGCCGCCCATAAAAAAGGCATTGGTGCGCGACAAATGCAAAGTTCCCGAGAGTGAGGGCTGGAAATGCACGCCGTGGCGTCGCATCCAACTGCGGCACTGGGCCGATGCGCGCACCACCTGGCGCGCCAAAGCTTCGTTGGTTTTGCCAGCCGTCACCTGCAACAAGTCTTGCCAGAACTCTTCTTCGGTGTAGGCGCCGGTGAGCACGTCCTCGGGCGCCTCGTGCATGCAGCGGATGTTGCGGGTGTGTACCGAATTGCCGCCGCGCCAGGCCTCAGGGGCGGATTCCAGCAGCAGCACCCGCGCCCCGGCCTCGGCGGCACACAGGGCCGCGCACAAGGCGGCGTTTCCGCCGCCCACCACGACCACATCCCAGTGCGGGTTGGGGGGCTCTGCCATGACGCCAAGAAGCAGACTTGGCGTTTATTCGGGTTCTATCTTGGCGGCGCGCACCACTTTGGCCCAGCGCGGCGCCTCCGCTTTAATGAGCGCAGCAAACTGCTCAGGTGTGCCGCCGCCGATTTCGTTGCCTTGGCTGAGCATTTTTTCGCGCAGATCGGGGTCTTGCAGGGCTTTGTTACAGGCGGCGTTCAGGGTTTTGATCAAGTCAGCAGACATGCCCTTGGGGCCGACCAAGCCCTGCCAATTGAGCACCTCAACGGCGGGGTAGCCTTGCTCAGCCATGGTGGGCAGATCAGGCAGGAGCGGCGAACGGGTTTTGCTGGTGATGGCCAAGGCGCGCAGACGCCCGCCCTTCACGTTGGGGATCGCTGCGTACATTTGCTCAAACATCATGTGCACTTGCCCGCCCATGAGGTCGGTAGCACCAGCGGCGCCACTCTTATAGGGCACGTGGATCATGTCCACTTCGGCGGCGAATTCGAGCAAGGCGCCGCTTAAATGGTGGGTGCCGCCAATGCCACCGGAGGCGTAACTCAGTTTGCCAGGGGACGCTTTGGCTGCAGCCACAATGTCTTTCACCGATTTAAAGGGCGAGTCGGCACGCACCATCAATATCAGCGGGCCGCGTTCGATCAAGGTGATGGGGACAATGTCGGTAAAGGGGTCGAAATTGAGCTTTTTGAATAAAGCCTGGTTGACTGCCAAGGGGGCAAAATTGCCCATGCCGATGGTATAGCCATCGGGTTTGGCGCGGGCGATGGCTTCGGTGCCAATGTTGCCGCCGGCGCCGGCTTTGTTGTCGATCAGAATTGGTTGCCCCAAAATTTCGCTCATCACGCGTGACACTTGGCGCGAGCGTGTGTCGGCGTTGCCACCCGCGGCGTAAGGGCAAATCCAGCTGATAGGGTGGCTCGGGTATTTGTCCTCGGCACGGGCCAAGGCGGGTAGCAAAGCAGCACTGCCAGCCCATTGAATCAGTTCGCGGCGTTTCATGGGGATGTCTCCTGTTATTTGAGGTTGCGAAAATCAGGGGGTACGTGGCTGTAAACCGCGCACCAAGGTAATAAATTCCAGTTGCGTGCCGGCACGCCGATGTTCTGACAAAGCCTGGTAATCCGGATCCGCAAACCATTGGCGGGCCAGTGCTTCCGAGGGGAATTTGAACAGAATCAGCCGCCCGGGCCGCGGTGACTGGCCCTCCAAAGTGTCGGGCTGGTCGTCATAGGTCAGGAATTCACCGCCGTAGCGCTTGAGGATGGGAAAGAAACCTTTCTCGTACACGCGGTACTGCGCAGCATCGGTGACGACCAAATTGGCCAGCATGTAGGCGGGTAGGGGACTGTCGGTCATGCGAACTCCTGGGGGGCGAGGGCAAAGAGGTTAATTTGCAGCGCATGATGCCAGAAAGCGAATCGGCCCGGGGTCACCGGGCCGACAGGCATAGCGCAAAGGCGGTTTTTAGCCTAGCAGCTTTTGCACCCGCAGGGCAAACTCGTCGCTGCCCAAGGCGCGCAACTGGGTGGCCTGGGCCTCGTTGATGAGTTTCATCTCGGTGAGCATGTGCACCACGTTGTCGCGCGAGGCCTTGGGGTGGCCGCCCGCAGGCTCGTCCAGATGCTCACCAAAGAGCACGACCATGATGGTCTTGCCCACGATGTTCATCAAAATACCGAAAAGTACCAAGCCCATCAACATGGTGCAGCCGCCTATCACCCGGCCCCAGAAGGTCAGGGGGAACATATCGCCGTAGCCGGTGGTGGTCAGCGTCACGATGCACCACCACATGGCGGCCGGGATGGAGGTGTAAAAACGCTTGTCCGGTGGAATGTCATTGCCGCTGATAGGGTCCGTGGGCATGAACTTGGCTGCCTCTGGGGGCGCATCCGCAGGCAGGGGGTTGGCTTTGAGGTATTCGTCAAAAGCGGCCTGGCCGTGGGCCATGGCCTCAGGGGAGTACAAGCCGCCTTCCACAAAATACATCAGCGTGCTGGAAATCATCATCACCGAGAACAAGGCGATGAAGTAAATACGCAAGTTGGTGACGATGGGGTTGGTGGACTTAACCGAATTGGCAATATTTTGCACCGCCATCTTGGCCATTTTGAGCACCCGAAGCACCCGCACCACCCGCATAAGGCGAAATACTTTGGCGCCTTGCAGGGCGGTCAGATTCAGGACCATCAGCACCGTTGGAATGATGGAAATCAGATCCACCAAGCCCCAAAAGCTGAAGAAATACTTGACCCGGTTGGGCGCGAAATACAGATTCGAAAGGTAATCGACGGCAAAAAAGCTGACCGCGACAATTTCGATGATATGGAACCAGCTGGCATGCTCGGTGGCATAGGGCTCCACCGTTTCCATGGCCAGCGACAAGCAGGAGATGAAAATCCAAAAATTGATGACTGCCACCCAGCGCACAAAGGCTTTGCTGTGGGGGTTGGTGAACATATTGCGCCAAAGGCTGTCATGCTCGTGGTGCAGATGCGCGGTACCGCTCATGGTTCGTGGTCCTTTCTAGTAAATATTCCAAGGTAATGCGGGCAGGCCCAAGACCCACCGCAATAAACCTTTCCAACGACAGGACCAATCTTAATCGACAGTGGCGGCCCCACCGTATAGCGTTATCCCCATGTGCGTGGCGCCGCGCTTTAGCGCTGGGGCAGCATGCCCTCTCGCGCCAGTTTCACAGGGAACTGGGCGCGAATCTGGGCGTCCATCTCCGGTGAAATATGCGAGGGGAAGTGGCCATCAAGTATGGCTTTGAGCTTTTTGGCCGCTGTATCGACGATGCTGGGGCGGCCGGCCTCGGTCCACTGGTTGGGGCTGGCGCGGTTGGCCACCTGGGGGTAGAGGTAATCTTTTTGCATCAGCTGCAATGTTTGCGGCGCACCTAAATAGTGCCCCGGACCATTCAGGCAAACGTCGCGGATGGTGTCCAGAGAGAGTGTCTCGTCGTTGACTTCGATGCCGCGGATGGTGCGTTGCACCGCGCCGATGATGTCGTTGTCTATCAGCAGGCTCTCCAGCGAGAAGCCCAAAAGGCTGGCCAACATGCCGGCGGACTCATAAATCAGGTTCGCGCCGGCATTGCCCACCAAGGCGTGGTTGTAGGCTTTTTCGAAGCCGGCTTGGGCGTCGGGCATTTTGGAGTCGCACATGCCCGAAGCGGTGGCGCCGGTCAGGTCATAAAAGCGCGCCATTTGGGCGCTGGCTGCGGACAGCAGCGCTTGCTCCGGGCTGCCACCGGACATCGCGCCGGTGCGCAAGTCCGACACAAAACACCAGGTGCCAAACATGGCAGGGGCTTTGGGCTTGACGGCATTGACATACACCAGACCGGCCAGGCATTCAGCCGTTTCTTGCACCAGCGCGGTGGCCAAGGAGGCGGGTGCGGTGGCACCAGCTTGACCGGCTGACAGCAGCAACACCGGCATACCGCCACGCACCGCCACTTCCAGGCATTTGCAAGCGTCGTAAGCAAACTTCATAGGCGGCACGACAAAGCAGTTGGACTGGCTGACAAAGGGGCGCGCGCGCCACTTGTCTTCGCCACCGGCGATGATGTGCAGCATCTTGAGTGTCTCTTCCAGATGCTCGGGCGATACCCAGCTTGAGCCCACGTGCTTGGTGGTGCCGCTGACGCTGGCGTAGGTGGTGTTGAAGTCCATCTCGCGGGGCAAATCCAGGTCGCGGCAGACCACCGAGCGCTGGAAAAAGTGGATGTGCTCCAGCGTGTCCACTACGCGGGCAATGTTGTACAGGTCTTGGGTGGTGGAGTCGCGGTAGTCGCCGGTATACGGATCCACCATGCTCACGGCTGCGCCAGCGGTGCCGAAATACACCTTGCTACCCCAGGGCTCCATGTCGTGCTTCGGGTCCTGCCCGTGCAGCACAAAGTGGCGTGCCGCGTTGGCCACGGTGTCTTCAATCAAGGCGCGGGGGAACAGCAGGCGCCCGGTGTCTGTGAGTTTGGCACCGGCTTTCGTCATGAGCTCGATACCGCTCTCGGGGGCGTCGGCCAGGCCAATGTTCTCTAGCGCGTCCAAAGCGGCGTTGTGGATTTTGACCACATCGGCATCGCTGAGCGCTTTGTAGGCGCCGCCATTCATGCCGGGGCGCACGGGGCGCAGGCTGTCGGGCAGGGGCGCAGAGCGCGCAGCGCGGCGAGCATCACGTGCGCCGCCACGGGGGTTGGTTTTCTCAAGAATTGCGCTCATGGAGTACCTCGGTTAAATGCCAGTAATGGGGTCTATCAATGCCGTCGTGTGCGTACAAAACCAAGCGCGGTTTAGGCGCGCAGTTTTTCGTTTTTCGGGTCGTACAAAGGCTCGGCGTGCACGGTGGCGCTGCGCATCGTGCCCAGCACATTGACTTGCAATTTAGTACCGGGCGTCGCCTTGTCGGCTTTCACGTAGGCCAAGGCCACGCTCTTCTTTAAGGTGTGGCTCCAGACGCCCGAGGTGGTCAAGCCCACATTTTTTTCGCCATCAAATACTTGCGCGCAATACGGGCTCTCAGCGTCGCCGTCTTCGTCAAAAATCAGCGGCACAAAGCGCTGGGCGGCGCCGAGTGCATGTTCGGCCACCAGCGCGGCTTTGCCGATGAAGTCGGCCTTGTTCACATCCACAAAACGGTCCAGCGATGCCTCTAAAGGCGTGTAGCCGCTTTCCAGGTCACTCTTCCAGCCACGGTAGCACTTGTCCACGCGCAAGCTGTCCATGGCATACAGGCCAAAGTCGCGGATATCGTGGGCCGTGCCGGCAGCCCAGATGGCAGCGTACAACGTCGGCAATTGCGCGACCGGCGCATGCAATTCCCAGCCTAATTCGCCTACATAGTTGACGCGCATGGCCAGGCAGCGGCCCGCTACGGTTTCGATGTGCTGCGCCGTCAGCCAAGGGAAACCGGCATTCGACAAATCCGCTTTCGTCACCTGACCGAGCACATCGCGCGCACGCGGACCGGCGATGATCAGGGTGCCGAAATCGGCGGTGACATCGGTCACGCTAATAGGACTGTTATCGGGCAAGCCTTGGCGCAGCAAGTCCATATCATGCGTGGCGGCGATGGCCGCGCTGATGATGTAGAAATGGTCCTCACCCAAGCGCGTGATGGTGAACTCGCTCCACAGTTTGCCCGTCGGCGTGAGCGCATACGCCAGCGACACGCGGCCTTGCGAAGGCAGTTTGGAGCAAGACAAATAATCCAAGTGCTTGGATGCGCCCGGGCCTTTGAGTTCGTATTTGGTAAAGCCGGGCAAATCTAAGATGCCTACGCGCTCGCGCACGGCTTTCACTTCCTCGGCCACCGCACCGTGCCACACGTTTTCGCGGCGGAAAGAATGCGTGTCGGCAGGGACGTCGCCCTTCAAATCTAAATAAACCGCACGTTCCCAACCGCCACGCGCGCCAAAGCGGGCACCCTTGGCTTTGAGGGTTTCGTACAGCGGCGAGGTGCGCAGTGGGCGCCCGGCGGGCCGCTCTTCGTAGGGGAAGGACGAGGCGTATTCGTTTTGGTAGACCTCGATGGCTTTCGCCACGGTGTATTCCGTAGTGGCGTAGTCGCCGTAGCGCCGACGGTCCAGGGACCACAAGTCCCATTCGGTTTGTCCGTGCACCACCCATTCGGCCAGCGCTTTACCCGCGCCGCCGCCCTGGGTAATACCAAAGCTGAAGGTGTTGCAATGAAAGAAGTTACGCAAGCCCGGTTCGGGGCCGATATAAGGATTTCCATCGGGCGAATAGGGGATAGGACCATTCACGCCGCGTTTGATGCCAGCGCGCGACAGTGCAGGCACGCGGGCCATGGCGTCTTCGATGTATTTTTCCAGGCGCTCGAAATCGTCGTTCCACAACTGGTTGGCAAAGTCGTCGGGCATGCCGTCTAGCCACATCGGCGTGGCTTTCCATTCGTAGGGCCCGAGGATGAAACCTTCGCGCTCTTGGCGCAGGTAATACGAAGTGTCCGGATCGCGCAACAGCGGCAGTCGCGCGTCGCCGCGTGAAGTGAGCTCGGGCACGTCTTCCGTCACCAAATACTGGTGCGACATGACGGCGATGGGCAAATGGCGCCCGACCATGGCCATCACTTCCCCGGCGCGAAAGCCTGCGGCGTTGACGATGATTTCGGCGGTGATTTCGCCTTTGTCTGTGGTGACCAACCATTCGCCATTGGGCTTTTGCGCCAGCGCCGTGACGCGGGTGTGGCGGCGGATGGTGCCGCCCAACAAGCGTGCTTCGCGCGCCAAGGCTTGCGTCAATTGCGAGGGGTCGATGTCGCCATCGAGCGGGTCCCACAGCGCGCCTTGCAAGTCGTGGGTTTCAATCAGCGGGTAGCGGTTTTTCAGGTCCGAGGGCGAGAGAATTTCGTATTCCAGGCCATTGGCCTTGGCCATGCTTTTGACATGGTGGAACTCGTCCATGCGATTGCGCCCATGGGCCAAGCGCACCGAACCGGTCAAGTGGTAATTAATGGGGTTTTCGGCCGACGCGGCCAGCTTGCGGTACAGCGCTGCGGAATACTTTTGCAGCTTCAGAATGCTCCAGCTACTGGAAAACGTGGGCAGATTGCCCGCCGCGTGCCAGGTGGAGCCCGAGGTGAGTTCGTCGCGCTCCAGCAGCAAAGCGTCTTTCACACCTAAAGCGGCCAGGTGGTAGAGGCAACTGCAACCCACGACCCCACCGCCAATCACGACGACACGTGCATGTTCTGTCATGTTTTGAAACTCCGTAGACTGTTTCACACCAAGGCCAAGGGTATAAATGTCTCCTAGCCACGAATTTTTTTGGATTGTAGGCATAAAAATTAAAAAAACAGCCGATTTTTTTACACTAAAATAATTTTCGAAGATTTTTTTACTTTGGGGGTCGTATGGATCTACCTCATCAGGCCAGCGTGGTCATTGTGGGCGGTGGCATCGTCGGATGCAGCTTGGCGTATCACCTTACTTTGCGTGGGTGTACCGACGTGGTCTTGCTTGAACGCAAGCAACTGACCTGCGGCACCACCTGGCACGCCGCCGGCCTGGTGGGCCAGCTGCGGGCCACCTACAACCTGACCCGCCTGGCGCAGTACACCACCAACCTGTACGCTTCTTTGGAGCAGGAAACCGGCCAGGCGACCGGCTTTCGCCAAACCGGCTCGATTGCCATTGCCACCAACCTGGCCCGCCTGGAGGAACTTAAACGCGGCGCGTCCATGGCTAAGTGTTTTGGGCTCGAAGTGCAGACCTTGGGCGCCTCTGACATTGCCAGCATGTGGCCGGGCGTCAATGTGTCCGATGTCGTGGGTGGCGTGTTTTTGCCCAAAGACGGACGCACCAACCCCATCGACACCACACAAGCGCTGGCCAAGGGCGCGAAAAGCCGGGGTGCGCGCATTTTTGAAAATTGCGCGGCCGAGGAAATCCTTATTGAAAACGGCAAAGCCGTGGGCGTGCGCACCGAGTTCGGCACCATTCGCGCCGACATGGTGGTCAACTGCGCCGGTATGTGGGCGCATGAACTGGGCGCCAAAGCCGGCACCACGGTGCCGCTACACGCTGCCGAACACTTCTACATCGTCACCGAGCCCATGGAAGGCTTGCACTCCAATTTGCCGGTGCTGCGCGACCCGGACGGCTGCGCCTACTTCAAAGAAGACGCGGGCAAGCTTTTGGTCGGCTGGTTTGAGCCGGTGGCCAAACCCTGGGGCATGAAGGGCATCCCCGAGACCTTTAGCTTTGAATCCTTGCCCGACGACTTGGAGCACATCGAGCCGCTGCTGGCAGCTGCCATGCACCGCACCCCGGCGCTGGAAAAAACCGGCATCAATTTGTTCTTCAACGGCCCGGAAAGCTTTACCCCCGACGACCGCTATTTGCTGGGCGAAACGCCCGAGGTGCGCAATTTGTTTGTGGCCGCTGGCTTTAACTCCATCGGCATCCAGTCCGCCGGTGGCGCAGGCAAGGTGCTGGCCGACTGGATGCTGGACGGCCATCCGCCCATGGACTTGTGGGACGTGGACATCCGCCGCGTCATGCCTTTCCAGCGCAACCGCCGCTATTTGCGCGACCGCACCGTCGAGTCGCTGGGTTTGCTCTACGCCATGCACTGGCCCTTCCGCCAGCCCGAGACGGCGCGTGGCGTACGCCGCTCTATCTTGCACGACCGCCTGGCCGCGCACGGCGCGTGTTTTGGCGAGGTGGCCGGCTGGGAGCGCCCCAACTGGTACGCGCCCGCCGGTGTCAAGGCCGAATACGCCTACAGCTACGGCCGCCAAAACTGGTTTGAGTATTCGGCCGCCGAGCACCAGGCCGTGCGCAATGCCGTGGGCATTTTTGACCAATCGTCTTTTGCCAAATCCCTGGTGCAAGGGCCGGACGCAGAGGCGGTGCTCAACCACATCAGCGCCAACAATATGTCGGTGCCGGTGGGTAAAGTGGTTTACACGCAGTGGCTCAATGAGCGCGGCGGTATTGAGGCCGACCTGACGGTCACCCGCGAAGCGCAGGACCGCTACCTGGTAGTGACTGCAGCGGCCACACAGACGCATGATTTCTCCTGGCTGGAGCGCAATATTCCGGCCGGCGCACGCGTCACGGCGGTAGATGTGTCCTCCAGCATGGCCGTGCTGGGCGTGATGGGCCCGCGCGCGCGCGACTTGCTGGCCCAATTGACCGAGGCCGATTTGTCTAACGAGGCCTTCCCCTTCGCCACCTCACAGGTTATCGACCTGGCGTACGCCCGCGTGCGCGCCAGCCGTATTACCTATGTGGGCGAGCTGGGCTGGGAGTTGTACATCCCCACTGAATGCGCGCCTGGCGTGTTCGACGCGCTGATGGCGGCGGCCCCTTCTGTGGGCGGACGACTGGCGGGCTACCACGCGCTGAACTCCTTGCGCATGGAAAAGTCGTACCGGCACTGGGGCCACGACATCAGCGACGAAGACACGCCGCTGCAATCGGGCCTGGGCTTTGCCGTTGCCATGAACAAGCCCAGTGGCTTTATCGGCCAGGCCGCATTGCAAGCGCAAAAAGCCGCCGGCCTCACGCGCCGCCTGGTGCAATTTGCGCTGGACGACCCACAGCCTTTGCTCTACCACAACGAACCAATTTGGCGTGATGGCGCCATCGTCGGACGCATCAGCTCGGGCATGTTTGGACACTTTGTGGGCAAGTCGCTGGGCATGGGTTATGTGCAATGCCAAACCCAGGGCGAGGCGCCCGAGGCCATCTTGCAAGGCCACTACGAGATTGAAGTGGCGGGTGTCAAATTCAGTGCCCAGCCCTCGTTGGCGCCGTGGTACGACCCGAAGTCGGCGCGCGTCAAGGTGTGAGGCATGGCCATCCAAGCTGCGCGACTGGCTGCTCCTGAAGACGGTGAAGACGCCCTGGCCGTCTTAGCCGACCTGGACCCAGGTGCGGCCATTGGCGAGCAGTTGCGCGAACTGCGCCTGGTCAAAAACCTGACCCTGCGCGAAGTGGCTGAAAAAGCCGGTATCTCGGTAGGCTACCTTAGCCAGCTAGAGCGCAACCATTCGCGCCTGCCGATTGCGGTGCTCAAGCGCATCAGCGATGCGCTGGGCGTGCACATGAACTGGTTCTTCCAGCAAAACGCCGAGGGCGACCCGGCCGAGCGCGATGTGGTGGTGCGCAGCACCCACCGCCGGCGCATGTCCTTTACCGGCTTGGGCATTCAAGAGGAACTGCTCTCGCCTAACCTCAGCGGCCCGCTGGAAATGCTGCTCAGCACCATCGAGCCAGGCTCGGATAGCGAAGACTATTTTCACGACGGCGCAGAGGCGGGCTACGTGCTGTCCGGCACTTTAGATTTGTGGGTCTCAGGCCGTCATTTCCGTCTGCAGGAGGGCGACAGCTTTTCCTTCAAAAGCACCGATGTGCACCGTTGCGCCAACCCGGGCGATATGCCGGTGCGGGTGATCTGGGTGATTACCCCGCCGCATTACTGAACGGCGCACCAGGTGCGCCAAGTCCATTAGCTTGCGCTGGCAGGCGCCTCAGGGGCCGCTGGTGGGGTGGCGGGCTTGGGCGGGACGCAGTCGCCGCAGACAAACATGCTTTTGCCGGCCAATTTACGGAAAGAACCCAGCGAGCGTGGCTTGTGCAAGCCGCATTTGGCGCAGCTCATGCTGGCATTGCCCGAGGATTGTGCAAAAGGGGAACCCGAGGCGCGTGAGCGGTAGCGGAGGCCGTCGGGACTGATTTTCGTGGTGGTGTTATCGCGCATCCCCCTATTTTGCCGGTTTTCCGGGGCATTCGCAAAAAATCGGGGAATTCAGGGCCGCTTTGGCCGGTTTTAGGCGGTTTTAACAAATTTCGGGCGGCTTTGGGGGAGGATTTAGGCCCGTGGCACCCCACGTGCCGCCCCTCAGGCGCCTTGCGCCAGGTGCTGGCGTGCCAGCGCCACGTACCAGTCCAGGCATCCCGGGTTGGCCATGGCCTCGCGGTTGACCACTTTTTCCAAGGGGTGGCCCAGCATCAGCTTTTTGATGGGCAACTCCTGCTTTTTGCCCGACAGGGTGCGCGGAATTTCCGCCACTTGGAACATGGCATTAGGCAAAAAGCGCGGGCTCAGCGCGGTGCGTATGCTGTGGCTGATGCGCTCGCGCAGCGCCTCGTCCAGCGCCAGGCCGGGGCGCAGCACGACAAACAGCGGCATGTAGCTCTCGCGGCCCAGGTATTCCAGGTCCACCACCATGCTGTCGAGCACTTCGGGCAGGGCCTCGACGGCGCTATAGATTTCACTGGTGCCCATGCGCAGGCCGTGGCGGTTGATGGTGGCGTCGCTGCGGCCGTAAATCACGCAGCCCTCGCTGAGCGCGCCGCTGGGGCCGATGCGCAGCCAGTCGCCGTGGCGCCAGACGCCGCCGGCTTCGGGTGGGGCATCGCCGCCGCCGGGGCGCCGGCCGTGGCCGCGCGGGTACATCTCAAAATAACTGGCCAGGTAACGCTGGTGATCCGGGTCGCCCCAAAAATACAGTGGCATGCTGGGGATGGGCTGGGTGCAGACCAGCTCGCCCACTTCCCCGGTGACGGGCGCGCCGGCCTCATTCCAGGCTTCTACGGCGCAGCCCAGCAGGCGGCATTGCATGACGCCGGGCTCTTGCGCCAGCTCGCGGTTGCCGCCGATGAAAGCGCCGCAAAAGTCGGTGCCGCCCGAAATATTGCACCACCAAATGTCGGCGTCTGGCCAGACTTGGGCGGGCGCTTGGGCGCGAACCTTGCGCATCTGGGCGCTGCCCCAGCTTTGCGTCTCAGGCGCCAGCGGCGAGCCGGTCGTGCCCAGGGCGCGGATGCGCGAGAGGTCGCCCAGCTTGGCCAGTTCGATGCCTGCTTTCTGGCAATTGGCGAAAAACGCCGCCCCGGCGCCGAAAAACGTCACGCCATGGCGCGCGGCAAAGCGCCACAGCGTGCCCCAGTCGGGCGCGTCTTTGGGGCCTGAGGGGTTGCCGTCGTAAATGACGCAGGTGGTGCCATTGAGCAGGCCGCTCATTTGCGCGTTCCACATGACCCAGCCGGTCGAGCTGTACCAGTGGTAGCGCTCGCCCCAGCTGTTGGCCTGGTAGCTGCAGCCGATGTCGTTGTGCAAAATTTTGAGCGCCAGTGCCACCAGCACGGTGCCGCCGTGGCCGTGCACGATGGGCTTGGGCAGCCCGGTGGTGCCGCTGGAGTACACGATCCACAGCGGGTGGTCAAAGGGCAGCCACAGCGGCTCAAAGTCGGCAGTTTGCGCCTCGCTTTGCTGCAAAGTGTCGGCCAGCAGCGTGGCGCCGGGCAGGCGGTCGGCGCCACCCAATTGCTGGTGCACGATCAAGTGGCGCACGCTGGGCAGGCCGGCCATCAGCGCTTGGACCACCTCCGCCCGCTGGTGGGCGCGGCCCGCGTAGTGCACGCCGTCTACGGCAATCAACACCGTGGGCTCGATTTGGGCAAAACGGTCCAACACGGCGGCCGTGCCCATGTCGGGCGCGCAGATGCTCCACACGGCACCGAGGGACACCGTGGCCAAAAAAGCCACCATGGCCTGCGGGCAGTTGGGCAAGTAGGCGGCCACCCGGTCGCCCGGCTGCACGCCTTGGGCGCGCAAGTACAGCGCCAGCGAGGCAGCCTGGCGGCGCAGCTCGGGCCAGGACAGCTCGCTGACCTCGCCCGCTTCGTTCTCGCAAACGATGGCCGCAAAACCGGCCGCGTCTGCGGCCTGTACATGCCGAAACACCTGCTGCGCATAGTTGGCCTGCGCGCCGGGAAACCATTGCGCCCCCGGCATCACATTGCGGGCCAGCACGGCGCTGTGGGGCGTGGGCGACTGCATGTCGAAATAGTCCCAAATGCTTTGCCAAAACGCATCCAGATCCGTGACGGACCAACGCCACAACGCAGGGTAGTCGGCAAACTGCAAATGGCGCGTGCGCTGCAGCCAGTCCTGGTACAGCCGGATTTGGGGGATGTAGGGCGGGGTGGGCACGGTGCGGGCGGTCGGGTTCATGGGCGCTAGCCTAGCAGGGCAGGCGGGGGTGCGTCCAGCCGTGCTAAGGTTGTCCACTTCGCCGCCCTACCTACTGCCATGAGCTCCAGCGCCCCAGCCCCGCACCCTATGCCGACCGACCCAGAAGTGCTGGCCTATATCGCGCGTACCAATGCGTTTTACCCGGCCGATGCCTATACCTTCAGCGCCGAGGACAACCGCGCTTGGTACAACCAATATGCGGCCGAAATGCGCGGCCCCATGCCGCCCGAGGTTGCTACCACCGACTTCTCGATCCAAGCGGACAAACCGCAGCGGCAGATTGCGGCGCGGCGCTACCGGCATGGGCAGCAGCGCCATGCGGGAACGACGCTGCTGTATTTACACGGCGGCGGTTTTTTGCTGGGCGGTTTGGACAGCCATGCCGACGCCTGCGCCGGTTTTTGTGCGGCCACGGGCATGGATGTGCTGGCCATCGCCTACCGCCTGGCACCCGAACACAGGCATCCCGCCCAGGGCGACGATGTGGCGGCAGCCTTTGCGCACTTGAGCGCTAATGGCGAGCGCGTGGTGATTGGAGGCGACAGCGCCGGGGGCAATTTGGCGGCCGCTTTGTGCCTGGCCCAGCGCGCCCAAGGCGGGCCGATGCCGGTGGGTCAGTTGCTGATTTACCCAGGCCTGGGCGGCGACACCACGACCGGCTCCTACCTTAGCAATGCCTTTGCGCCCATGCTCACGGCCCAAGAGTCTGCCGCCTACTTTGCGCTGCGCACGGGCGGCCTGGACCGCCAAGCCGTGAATGACCCGCTGCTCATGCCGCTCAAGGCGCGCGATTTTGTGGGCCTGCCGCCGGCCTTTGTGGTGACGGCTGATATTGACCCCCTGCGCGATGATGGCCGCGTGTATGTGGAGCGCCTTGTGGCAGACGGTGTGGCGGCGCGCTACCGCAATGAGCCCGAGCTGGTCCACGGCTACTTGCGCGCCCGCCATATGTCGGCCCGCGCAGCCGCCAGCTTCGCCGCAATGTGCGAAGCCCTGGATCAACTGGCCAGTGGCACTTTGCGGCCCTGAGAGGGTTTGCTTTTAGGACGCTGGATCGCCGGCGCGCTGTTGGGGTTGAACCAAAAACAAGCCCAGCAGCATCACGGCCATGGCGGCCCAGACCCAGGCGCTAAAGCGTTCACCCAGCAGCAAGACCGCCCACAGCACCCCGGAGCCGGTCACTACATAACTGGTTTGGGTGGCAAACACCGCGCCGGCCCGGTCGGCCAGCCAGACGTAGGCGGCGTACACCAGCGCATGCACGGCCGATGAAGCCAGCAAGGCCCAGTGGGGCGCGCCCCAGGGCGGGCGCGGGTCTATCCATTGGCCCGATAAAAGCGTCAAAGGCAGCACCAGCAGCATGGCAAAAACCGAGGCCCACCACATGGCCTGCACGGCATCTAGGCCGGCGGTGCCCCACTTGGCGACATAGTTGCCTTCCATCGCATAAAACAAAGGCCCGACCATGGCTATCGGCAGCCAGCGCGCCATGTCGGGCGAGGGCAGGCTGGCTTGGGGCAAGGCAATCAGACATACGCCGGCAATGCCGCAGCACAGCCCTAAAAGGCGCACCGGACTGAACCGGTCCATGCCCAGCGCCAAGGCAATGGGCAGCGACAGCATGGGCACGCTGGCAATAACAATCGACATCACGCCGCTGGGCAAATGCGCAACGGCTAGGTAAAACGTGGAGTTCGGTATCAGTGTGCCTATGCAGGCAATCACCAAGGCAAAGACCGCTGCACGGCGCGTCAAGGCAAAACTCTTGCGCCGCAGGGCATTGAGGATCCCGAGCACCAGCACGCAGACCACCGATTGCCAAAAAATCAGTCCGAAATGCTGGTAACCGGTGGAAACGGCGATCTTGCCCAGCACCTGGGTGCTGCCCCAGCCCAGGCCCAGTACCAGCAGGATGCCCAGCAAGCGCCAGCGATGCGGGGCGGCCCCCCCAGCAGGGGAGGCCCTGTCCATTAAGCGAACCAGCCCTTTTCAGGGATGCGGCCATCGCCCATGTCAAAACGGCCCGACAAGGTCAGGCCTTGCAGCTTGGTGCTGTGCGCGTCCAGGTAGTCCTGCACCGCGTAGTTGACCATGCCTGCGTTTTGCGAGACCAGTTCCTGGCAGCGCGAGTACATTTCTTGGCGCTTCTTTGGGTCGATTTCGACGCGCGCAGCTTCCAGCGTTTTGTTGAAATCGGCGTTTTCGAAGTGGCTGTCGTTCCAGGGATTGCCTTTGCCGCCGGCAAAAATCGAGGTGAGCTGGTTGTCAATGGTCGGGCGGTTGGCCCAGTACACCGCGCAGAAAGGCTGCTTGAGCCAGATGTTGTCCCAGTAGCCGTCGGCCGAGACGCGCTTCAAGTCCAGGTTGATGCCCGCTTTGGACAGCGATTCCTGGAAGATTTGGCCAGCGTCGGTGGCGCCGGAGAAAGCACCTTCGGACACTTGCAGCTCGATCGCGCCGGTGTGGCCCGATTTCTTCATATGGAACTTGGCTTTTTCGGGGTCAAAGCGGTTCAGGGTCTGCTTGGGATCGAAGTACTTCATCTTCGGGCCTACGCAGTTGTCATTGCCGATGGAGGCATAACCGCTGTAGACGTTTTCGACGATTTTTTGGCGGTCGATACCGTACTTCAGTGCCAGCATGACGTCGCGATTGCTGAACGGCGACTTGTCGGTGTGGGCCACAAAGCAGAAGCGGTTGCCCATGCCGGGGGTGCGCGAGATTTTCAGGTTGGGGTTCTTGGCCAGCAAACCTGCGGTCTTGGGGTTGACGCGGTTGATGATGTCCACCGTGCCGGTTTGCAGGGCGGTCGTGCGCTGCGAAGCGTCGCCGATGTAGATCAGCTCGACGCGGTCAAAGTTGCCGCGGTTGGGCTTCCAGTAGTTGCCGCTCTTGCGCTTGAAGGTGGCGCGCACGCCGGGTTGGAACTCGTCCAATACAAAGGCGCCAGTGCCGTCGGGCTTGCTGTAGTCCTTAAAGCCATTGGGCACGACGATGATGTGGTAATCGCTCAGGTTAAAAGGCAAGTCCACATTGCCCTTGCTCATGGTGATTTGCACCTGGGTGGCGGACAGTTTTTTGATCTCTTTGATATCGGCCAGCAGCGACTTGGCGGGCGATTTGGTCTCGCCGCGGTGCAGGTTGATGGAATAGATAACGTCATCGGCGTCCAGCGTTTTGCCCGACGTAAAGGTGATGCCTTTGCGCACATTGAACACCCAATCGGTAGCGCCGGGCTTGACTTCCCAGCTCTCGAACAGCTCGCCAGTGGCGTCACCGTTGTCGGCTACTTCGACCAGGTTGTTCCAGAGCATCAGGCTCATGGTTACCTGGATGGAGTCTGCGTACGTGAGCGGATCTAGGCTGTCCGAGGCCGAGCCGCCTTCCATGCCCATGCGCAGGGTGCCGCCTTTTTTGGGCGTGCTTTGGGCCATGGCCGGGCTGCCGAGCAAGCTGGCGCCCAGACCCAGGGCGGTAGCGCCCGTCAAAATTTGGCGGCGGTCCAGAATGATTCCAGATTCGGTGGTGGTGTTGACATTGTCCAAGATGAAAATCTCCATGGAGGTAGATGAGGGCGCCCCGCTTGCGTTTGGGGGGCATACAAGGCGCTGCGCCAAAGCGGAACGCTTGGGGCCATGATAAGCAGCCGTGCTTCTCTTGGTGCCTAAGGTATACCCTTAGGCAAGGGCACGACGCTAGCCGCGTTTGTGGGCCGGCGGTGGCGCGTAACCACCGATGCGCGAGGTGCGCAATTGCAGGCGCACCATGCTCTCGCACAAGCCGACGGCGCAGGCCAGGCCGTCGAGCACCGGCAGGCCAAAACGCTCGGACATGGCATTGGCCAGGTCGGCCATGCCTGCGCAGCCTAGCACAATGGCTTCGGCCCGGTCCTCGCTGATGGCGCGTTCAATTTCGGCTTCTATTTTTTCGTAGGCCGCCGGGTTGGCGTGCTCGAGTTCCAGCACCGCCACTTCTGAGGAGCGCACGCGCTGGCATTGGCGGTCCATGCCGTAGCGCATCAGGTTGTGCTCCAGGGCAGGCACTGAGCGTGCCAAGGTGGTCACCACCGAAAACTTGTTGGACAGCATGGCCGCCATGCGGTAACCCGCCTCGCCAATGCCGACCACCGGTTTGTCGGTCAGGCAGCGCAGGGCGTCCAGGCCGGTATCGTCAAAGCAGGCAATGATGACGGCGTCAAAGTCGGCCGCTTCGCGTACGGCTTGCAGCAGGCCGGCCAGGCTCATGGCTTCGTCGTAATAGCCTTCAATCGAGGCTGGGCCGTGCGGTGAGGTCAGGGCCACGATGTCGGTGCCGGGCGCAGCCACACGCTGGGCGGCAGCGGCAATCTTGGCCGTCATGCCGGCGGTGGTATTGGGGTTGACAACAAGAATTCGCATGCTGGTATCAGACCTCTGCGCCCAAATAGGCGGCTTTGATGCGCTCATCGCCCATCAGCTCGCGCGAGGCGCCGCTCAGGACGACTTTGCCAGTCGACAAGGCATAGGCGCGGTTAGAAATGGACAAGGCCATGCGGCTGTTTTGCTCGACCAGCAGCACGCTGACTTTTTCGTCGCGCGAAATGGCGACGATGGCACGCGCAATGTCTTGCACCAGCTTGGGCGCGATGCCCAGACTGGGTTCGTCCAGCAGCAGCATGCGCGGCTTGGCCATCAGGGCGCGGCCAATCACCATCATTTGCTGCTCGCCGCCCGACAGCGTGCCCGCTTGCTGCGAAAAGCGCTCGCGCAGGCGCGGAAAGCGCTCCAGCACGCTCTCCAGGCTACGTGCAATGCCCGCCTTATCCTCGCGGATAAAGGCGCCCATCAGGAGGTTGTCTTTGACCGACATGAACGGAAACACGCGCCGCCCCTCGGGCACCATGGAGATGCCTTTTTTGACGATCTCGGCCGTTGGCGTGCCGTCCAAACGCTCGCCCATGAAGTGAATCTGTCCGGCGTGCAAAGGCGCCAAGCCGGTAATGGCGCGCAAGATAGAGGACTTGCCCGCGCCATTGGCGCCGATCAAGGCCACGGTTTCGCCTTCTTGCAGCGTCAGGGACACGCCTTTGAGGGCGTAGATTTGGTCGTAATAGAGCTCGACGTTGTCAAAGCTAAGCATCGCTGTCATGGCTTACATCCCGATGGCAGCGTCTTCGGCGCCCAGGTAGGCCTCGATGACTTTGGGGTTGTTTTGGATTTCGGCGGGGGTGCCCTCGGCGATTTTTTCGCCAAAGTTGAGCACCACAATCCGGTCGGAGATTTTCATGACGGCAGGCATATCGTGCTCGACCAGTAACACGGTCACGCCGCGCTCTTCGCGCAGTTTGCGCACCAATTGCACCATGTGCATGGTTTCGTCGTGGTTCATGCCTGCAAAGGGCTCGTCCAGCAGCAAGACGGTCGGATTGGTCGCCAGGCCGATGGCCATGCCCAGCGCCCGCAAATGGCCTTGCGGCAGGTTGGAGGCCAGCTCGTCACGGATGGCGTGCAGCCCCAAAAATTCCACAATATCGTCGGCCGACTGGGCAAACAAGGTCTCGTCGGCCTGGGCCAATCCGGTGCCCAGGAAGAAGCCCAGCAAACTCGCCCGCGAGCGCAGATGGTGCGCCACGATGATGTTCTCGCGTACCGTCATGGACCTAAAAATCGTGGTTTCCTGGAAGGTACGCACCACGCCTTTGCGCGCCACGGTATGCGGCGCCAGATCGCTGATGCGCTCGCCGCGCAGGCGCACTTCGCCAGCACTGGTCTGCACAAACGAGGCAATCAGCTTGAATAGCGTGGATTTGCCCGCCCCATTGGGCCCGATGACCGAGAGAATTTCGCCCTCTTGAACCGAAAAACTCACGTTATTGACCGCCACCAGGCCGCCGTAGCGCTTGGTCACGCCCTTGACCTCCAAGATGGTGCTCATGGCTTAGCCCCTTTGCGGTCCATCAGGCTCAGCACGCCATTGGGCAGCCACAGCATCAAGGCGATCATCAGGCTGGAATAAATCAGCAACTGAAAGCGCCCGGTGGCAAAGAGCAAGTCCCAGCCAAAGTACAGCAGCAAAGTGCCCAGCATGGGGCCAAAGACAAAGCCCAGGCCACCCAAGAAGCAGTTGAGCATGAAGTTCACACTGTCGGTGGTCTGAAAAGACGAGGGGTACAGCGACTGCGAGATCGCCACAAAGCTGGCCCCCGAGATGCCGCCCAAAAACGAGGAAATCGCATACGCCAGCACCCGCAAATAGGCGATGTTCACGCCAATCGATGAGGCCAGTTCTTCGTTTTGTTGCAAGGAGCGGCACAGGTGCCCCAGGCGCGAATTGACGATGCGCCACAGCACCGCAAAGGTCAGCACCATCATCACCACCGCCATCAGGTAGAAGGCCAGTTTGGGGTTGTCCATGCGGGTGAAAGCCGGGATCAGGGTGATGCCAAAGACCTGCAGTTCGGAAGGCAGCGGAATCGAGGTGATGCCTTTGGCGCCATTGGTAAAGGGCAGGGCCAGGGCGCTCAAGCGGCTGACCTCGGTGAGCACCAGCGTCACCATGGCGAAGTACACGCCGCGCAAACGCAAAATCGGCAGCCCGATCAGCACCGCCAAAAACGCGCAAAAAATACCGGCCAGTGGCAGCGTCCACCAAAAGCTTATGCCGCCTTGGGTTACCAGCAGGGCCGAAACATAGCCGCCCACCAGCGCAAACGCACCCTGGCCGATGTTGATGCGGCCAATGTAGAAAGTCAGCCACACGCCGCCCGAGGCGATGGACAGCAGCGCCACCGAGGTGAGCGTGTAATACAGGTCGACGCGTCCGCTGGCGCTGATGGCCAAGGGCACCAGCACCAGGACGGTCAATAAGAAGAGGCCGACAGCAGCCCAGCGTTGCGTATTGCCCATATCAACCCCAGGGTTTGCCCATCAGACCTTGCGGGCGCAAGGCCAAAAACACCATCAGCGAGGCAAAAATGACCAGGTAGGTGATCTCGCCTGACGAGGCCAGCAGCGTGAGCCCTACGCTTTCCATCATGCCCAGAATAAAGCCACCCAAAATCGCGCCGGATATCACACCGGCGCCGCCGATCATGATCATCATGAAAGCGTTGATAGAGGTGGGCCCGCCCATGCCCAGGTTGATGCCGGTAATGGTTACCAGCAAACCGCCCACGATGCCCGCGAGAATCGCACCCAGTGCAAAACCGATCATGGAGTAGCGGTCCACATCCACGCCCATCAGGCGGGCAGCCACTTTGTCCTGCGCCAGTGCGCGCATGGCGCGCCCGGTTTTGGAATGCTGCATAAACAGGATAAACACGGCCACCATGGCGATGGCGAGTAAGCCGATCAGGATGCGGTCATAGGGCATGACCACAATGAAATCCCAGTTAAAAACACCATCGACAATTTTGGGTAGGCCTCGCTGCTTTTCACCAAAGAGCAAAAGAATGATGGCGTCCAGAAAAAACGCTATGCCCGCCGCCAGCAGCATGGTGCTTTCTTCGCGCTTGGAGTTGCGAATCACGGGGCGGAATAAATATTTCTCTACCAGCGCACCGATGGCCGCCAAGGTCAGGCCCGAGGCCAGCAGGCCCACGATAAAGGGCAAACCGAATTGCGACACCACGGTGTAGGTGACAAAACCGCCCAGCACATACATCTGCCCGTGTGCGAAATTGAGCACATTCATTAACGAAAAAATCAGGGTCAGCCCGAGGGCAATCAGCGCGTACTGCGCGCCCAGGTACAGACCGTTTACGACAACTTGTTCCATGCATGCCTTGCAGTCAAGCCAAAAAAGCGGCAAGCGCAGCCGGTGCCGCGCTTGCCGCCTGTCAGGCGGAGCCTAGGAGATTAGTCAACGCTCGCTACGAACATCGTCTCAAACTTGCCGTCTTTGTACACATTGACCACCAGGGGCACAGAAACCTGGCGTTTCTGACCGAAGGAGGTGGTGCCCACGTACTTCAGCTTGGCATCACCCACCATATACGGGTTGGGTGCGGAGAAGCTGTCCATGGTTTTTTGGAATTCTTTGACGTCTGTCAGGCCTTTGGGGTTGGCCTTGAGGGTTTCCAGAATGTATTCCAGGGCATAGACCTTGGTGTTGGACTCGTCGTTGTACTCACCAAATTTCTTGGTGTAACGGGCGACGAATTCACGCATCTTGTCCGAAGCCAATTGGGGTGTGGAAGCACCGCCCACCGAGATGAAGCCATCAGCCAGCTTGCCTGCGCCTTCTTTAAGGACGTTGGCGTCCTGGGCGGTTTCGGTGGAGATCAGGCCTTTGAAGCCTTGCTCACGCGCCGAGCGGATCAGCTGCGGTGCCTGGGCGGGCGCTACGCCCGACAAGACCAGCAGGTCCGGCTGGGTTTTGAGCACGGGCAACAGCACGGGGGTGAAGTCTTTGGTGTCCACCTGGTAGGTCACGTTGGCAGAGACCACTTGCAGGCCCAGGGCCTTGGCCGCTGCGGCGCCGCTGTCACGCTGGCTCAAGGGGTCGGACTCGTTGGCCGCCACGAAGGCGACTTTCTTGATGCCTTTTTCCTTCATCAGGTACTTGTAGATGGCCGGGCCCGACTGGTAGTTGGCGACCATGCCCAAGATGGCATTGCTGGCCGGCTTGGTGTAGAGCTCTTTGGGGAAGGCATAGGGGAAATACATGATGCCGCGTTGCTCTGCAACGGGGCGAACGGCCGCAGCGCCGTCATCCACATTGGGGCCGACCACATAGTGGATGCCTTCCTGGGCCATTTTTTCCATGCCAGCGATGGCGCGCTTGGGGTCTTTTTGGTCGTCAAAGGCGACGATTTGCACGTCATAGGTGGTGCCGCCGATTTTGACGCCGCCGGTTTCGTTGATCCAGGCGGCACGGGTTTCCATGGAGCGCTGGTTGGAGATGCCCCAGCTGGCGGCCGGGCCGGAGGTGACACCGACGAAACCGATTTTGAGCACCGGGTTGGCCGCGAAGGCGGCGCTGCTAAAGCCCGCAGCGATCAGGGTGGAAAGCAGGCTGGCTGCGAGGAAATTGCGCTTTTGCATAGACAGAACTCCTAGGGGTAAATGGACGGGGAAACTTCCAAACCTGGTGGGCGACCCGGACCAAGTTGGTGGCTGCATCTTCAATCGTGTTAACAATCCTGTCAACATATTTCTGTATCTTCACCGGGCCGAGCGCGCGGCGTTAAGATGGTCAAAATAGGCGGCTGCATGGCTCTGGCACGGGTTTTGAAAGCGACCTGGAGGGCCGAAAAAAGGCCGTTTCTGCGGCCCTGCCCCATGCCCGCAGCCTAAAAATTAACATTTAAAAACAAAGACTTAAGCTTAATTATGCCCAGCACAATCACCTCCGACGATGCACAGGAAGCGCACATCGTGGACCGTATTTACGAAGCGGTGATTGACCAGCGTCTGGCCCCCGGCGCCAAGCTTTCCGAGGCCAGCCTGTGTACGGCTTTCGGCGTAGGGCGCATGCGGATTCGGCGCAGTCTTTTGATCCTGGCCAGCCGCGAAGTGGTCCAGCTGCAGCCCAACCGCGGCGCCTATGTGGCCCAGCCCAGCGCGCAGCAAGCCAAAGAGATTTTTGAGGCGCGTCTGGCCATCGAGCCCTCGCTGGCGCGTGTGGTCGCCCAGCGCATGCGCCGGGCCGACGCCAAGTTGCTCAACGGGCTATTGCGCAAAGAGGCGCAGGCCCAAAAGGCGGGCAACCGGCGCGAGGCCATCCGTCTGTCCGGTCAGTTTCATGTGGCGCTGGCCGAGGTGGCTGGCAACTCGGTGTTGCTGCGCATCGTGAAAGACTTGGTGACCCGCAGCTCCCTGATCATCGGTATGTACGGCGATCCCGGCTTTACCAATTGCCGCGATGACGACCACAACGCCATCGTGGCGGCCCTAGCGGCCGGTGAGGGCGACCAGGCCGAATCCCTGATGCGCGACCATCTGAGCCACATTACCGAGCATCTACATCTAGAGCGCCCCGTCGTGGCGCAGGCCGATTTGGTCAGCTTGTTTGGTGAGGATCAGGCCAAAGCCCCATAGCAGGGGCCGCCGCCCGGGCGCGTCTGGTTGCTCAGGCCTTGATATCGACGTGCCGGCCTTTTTCGGCGGAGCGCGGTGGCGCGACTTTTTGCACCTCGTGGGCCGGTGCGTTGGCGTGCGCGGGTGCGCTTTTCACGGGTTTATCTTGCAATTTGGCCTGCAGGCGGTCCAGCGTGTCGGCGCGGGTCTGCTTGGGCGGACGCGGCACGTAGTTGGTGGTGTTCACATTGGATATTGGCATGGCAAATTCCTTCAGTTGCAAGCGCGCGTTCAGCGCCTAGCTGCCCTTACCTAGATTCAGGACCGCATCGGCCACTTTGCCCGAGTCTTTCTCGAGCGCCAAAATGTCGGTGCCAAAGCGCACGAATTTATAGCCCGGGTAGAAGCTCAGCTTGCCCAGCAGGGGCTCGGGGATGGGGAAGGTCTTGGCACTGCTGGGCAAGGCTTCGCCAAATTTCCAGTTCACCGGGCTCTTGCTCTCGCAACCGGCGGTTTTGCTAAAGCTCAGGCCCTCGGGGCAGTTGCCCGGCGAGCTGCTTTCCATAAAGAAGTTGCGGATCATCTCGGCGCGCAATTTGCCAAAATAATTTTTCATCTGCGTACCCCGCTCGGGCGGGAAGGTGGGCTTGGGCTCGCTGTCCAAAGGCAGTTTGCGCGTCAGGTCCTCGGGCGGTGGGCCGCTGGCGCCCAGGGAGATATTAATGCTCTGGCCACCGGCTGGCGCTGGTGCCGGCGCGCCGCCTACGGGCGCGGCGGTCGGGCCGGTGCTCACGGCCAAGGTCATGTTGCCGGCGCCTGCGGGCGCGGCGGGGGCTGGGCTGGCGCTGGCCGACGACTCTTCCGATTTGCGGCTGCCGCCCGCTGCTGCGGCACCCTCGGAGCCGTACATGTATTTGAGTGCGGTCGGGTCGTTCTTGAGCTTGCCTTCAATGATCTTGTCAAACACACCGGCAATGCGCACGTCGTTCGAGGCGCCCAGCCACTGCGGCCGGTTGCTGCTGATCAGCAAAATTTGCTGCACCGAGCAGGCGTTGGCGTTGGCGCGCAGCCACTGGGTGGCCAGCTCGGTGCGCTCCATCGGGTCGTGGGTGCTCAAAGCCAGGGTGCGAAACTCGGATATGGAGCAAATTGGCGCATCGACCGGATTGGGTAAAGTGGCGCGGCGGGTGGTCTGCGCCTGCGCGGGCAGGGCGCCCAAAACGCCAAAGCAGACCAGTAGGGCCGGCACTCCACGGCAGGCAAAAAACGACGAAATTTGCCGCGAACTCGGTAAACGCATGGTGTCCTTGGGTTGGAGTGCTGTCAGTAGACCGCAGAAGTCTAACTGAATATCACAAAAAACACGGATTTGGCATACCTAACTGGTGTAACTGGTAGCCATGAGGCGACCGTCACGCCAGTTGATGAAGTGGCAGCCCCAGGCGGGCGAGACGCCAAAGCTGTAAATACCAACGCCGGCGACGCCCTTTATTTCAGCAGCACGTTCTCTAAAAACAATGCGCTGCTGTAGAAATAGAAGTCGGCATTGGATTTGCGGGCAAAGCCGTGGCCTTCGTTGTCGGCCAGCAGGTACCACACATCAATGCCGTTTTTGCGTACTGCGCTGACGATTTGCTCGGCCTCGGTGTACGGCACGCGCGGGTCATTCTTGCCGTGCACCACCAACAGCGGGATGCGGATATTGCTGGCGTTGTTAAGCGGCGCGATTTTTTCGTGGAAGGCGCGCATCGCTGGGTCGCGCTCATCGCCGTATTCGACGCGGCGCAGATCGCGGCGGTAACTTTCGGTGTTGTTCAGAAAGCTCACGAAATTGCTGATGCCCACCACGTCAATCGCCCCGCGCAGCTTCGCGCTGTAGTCCACCGCCATGGCCAGGCTCATGTAGCCGCCATAGCTGCCGCCGGTCACCGCCATGCGCGTGCCGTTGATGCGCGGATGCGTGGCCAGCCAGTCCAGGAAGGCGCCGCCGTCCTTGACCGAGTCTTTGCGCAAAAAGCCGTTGTCCAGGTTCAGAAAGCTTTTGCCAAAACCAGTGGAGCCGCGCACATTGGGCAAGAAGATGGCCAGGCCCAGCTCGTTGAGGTAGTAATTCCAGCGGCCCATAAAGTGCACGGTGGATTGGCCCTCCGGGCCGCCATGAAAGTCCACCACTACGGGGCGTTTACCCGGAAATTTGCGGGCGTCGGGCAAATACAGCCAGCCGCTGATCGGCAGACCATCAAAGCTCTTGATTTGCACCAATTCCGGGCTGATGAAGTTTTGCGGGTCTACGCCCGGCGCAAAAAAGGCTTGCGTCCAACGCTCGCTGCGGCCGGTGGCTACATCAAAGCTAAACACGTCACCCGGGCTTTGCGGCGAGTTGAGCGAATAAGCCAGCGTGCCATGCAGGCTCTTGTGCCATGACAGGCCGCCCAAGGCGCCGATGCCCAGCTCGGGGCGGGCGAGTTCTTTGCCGCTTTGGGCGTCGAACAGGCGCGCCTCATCGCGGCCATTGTTGTTGACCTCGGCCAGCAGGTATTTGCCGTCACGCGAGGGGCTGATGCTTTGCACGTCCCAAGGAATATGCGCCGAGAGCATGGTCAAGGTTTTGCTGGCGATGTCGTAGCGCGCCAGTTGGAAAAATTCGCCGCCGGTGTTGGTCGTAACAAACAGGCTGCGCTGGTCCATGCTCCAGCGGATATCGCCAAAGCCGGCCGGCCCTTGGCCGGGCAGGGGCAAGATGCGCTCGCGCGTGCCGGTGGCCGTGTCCATCAGCCAGACATCGCTGTCGCTGGGGGTGCGGTATTGCAGCGCGGCTAAGCGGGTGTCATCCGGGCTGAATCGAAAGTCGCCCCAACCCCCACCGGGCAGGCTGGCCAGCACCCGGCGCGGCGCCACTTGCAGGGGGTCGACCAGGGCGATGGTGGTGGCAATCTCCTCGCGCTTGCCTTCTTTGGCGGTGCGGTCCAGTGGCACCGAGGCGATCAAAATGCGGTCGCCCTTGCGGCTCCAGGTGGCGCTGCTGCGCTCGTCGGTGGACGAGAGCAAGGTGGAGGCACCACTAACCAGGTCCAGGCGGTAGATTTGCTCGGCTTCACTGCCACCTGCGGCACGGGCGTACACCAGGTAGCTGCCGTCCACCGGGTTGAAGCTGGCGCTGCCCACCGGGTCGGCAAAGTTGGTGATTTTTTCCAAAGGCCCACCGGGGCTCTTGAGCAAAAACAGCTGGGCGATGTTCTCGCCCGCTGCGCGGTGGCGCACCAGCATTTCGCGGCGCAGGGGGTGCCAGTCGACAAAACCAAAGGCGCGAAACTCGGTGTAAGGCGCTACGCGCTGCACCAAATCCATGCCGATGGGCGGGATGCCGTCAGCTTTCAGGTTGGCATTGGGCGCCAGGGTTTGGGCCTGGGCCTGCCCCAGGCAAAGCAGCAGGGCGGCGGCACACAGAGAAAGAGTGCGTTTCATGGGGGCTCCTTGGAATGCGAGAGTCAGACTTTGTTATTGCTGGGCTTAAACACTGCGCTGCAGGCTTTGCGCGCTTCGTCCTCGCGCGGCAGTTTGTTGCAGACCTGGTCAAGCTGGCGGCTGAGCTTGGTGATGGTGGCTTGGTGCTCGCCCTTGTCATTCCAGGCCAGCAACTGCTTGCCCAGGCGCTGCAGCACGCGGCGGTTGCGCTCGTAAAAGGTTTCGGGCGTGGGGCTGACTTCCGAGAGCAGGCCAGTGGCCGCTTTTTCAATGCGCGCGCTGTCTTGGGGACTCATTTCCAGTAATTTGCTGATGTAGCCACTGCCCCATTGCATGCGGGTTGCCGGACCTTTGGATTCTTTCCAGGCGCGTTCGGCCCAGTCCAGCGCGGCCGCCTTGTCGCCGCGTTTTTTGGCGTTGGAGGACAGCACCAGCATATGGTAGTAAGGCGAAATGGCCTTGGGCAGCTCGGCTTTGAGCATGGCGTCGGACTCGTCGAGCAGCCCGGCATCGGCCAGTAAATGCGCGGCGTTGGGCACGATGGCTTGGCGCTCATGGGCGTCGGTGGTCTCGCGTTCGGCGCTCTGGGCGGCGCTGCGGGCCTGCGCCACCAAGGCAGCAGCGGGTGCCGCTTTACCGCCCTCGGGTGCATCGATGCGGCTTATATCCAGCTTGGCCTGCACGGCGCCCAGTTGGTCCGAGCGCGTCAGGCTCGCGTCCTTGGCCAGATTGTCCAGGCTGTTGTTCAAGGCGGCCACCAAATTGGCGCGCTCGGGGCTGGCCTTGGCGCTGAGGGCCTGCACCAGGTCGCTGGCGTAGTTTTCCAGGGTGTCAAAGTGGCTACGGGTGAGCGCAGGGTTGGCCAGCACCTCGCGCAGACGGGACAGCGTGGCTTCTGGGGCGGGCAGGGCGGTTTTGTTCTGGCCAAAAGCGACTGCGGCCTTGAGCATCAGCCGTGTGGCCGCCTCCGCATTGGCGGGTGGGCAGGCCTGGGCCAGGGCGCGCAAGGTGGCGGGGCGGTCTTTTTCGGGCACGAGCTGGGCCTGGTCTTGCTCCCAGGAATAAAAAGCCAGCTGGCGCCAGGCCTGGGGCGTCAGGCTGGCGGCATTGGCGCCCAAAGCGCTGGCCAGTGATTCTTTGACCGAGCTGCTCGAGGCCAGCGCCAGATCGAGCACTTCCATATAGCGGGCGGCGTCCACTTCGCCGGGAATGCGCGTCAGCTCGGTGCCGTCAGGCTTGAAGACGATCATGGTGGGGTAGCCCATCACCTTGAACTGGGCTCCCAGCTTTTGGGCGCCCGGCGTGTCGCCGTCAATATAGACCGCCAAAAACGACTTGCTGCGCTCGGCAAAGTCCGGGCGGGTAAACACTGTGGCTTTGATTTGGTTGCACGGCGGGCACCACACCGCGCCCCAGTACAAGAAAACCGGTTTATTGCTTTTGCGCGCCTGGGCGAAGATGGCCTCGACATTCGCACCGTCCGGCTTGCGCCAGGCAATGGCCGGTGCTGTTGGTGAGGAAGTACTGGCACTGGCGCCGGCCACGAGGCCGAGTGCGAGAGCAAGGGCAGTAAGCATGGGGCGCATAGGCGGGCACATCCTGGTCAATCGTCCAACATCGAGAGGCACGCCGGCGGGGGCGGTGCCAAAAGGGGCGACTATAAGGGTTTGCGCTGGGCGCCGCCGATGCCGGCCGCACGGCCCCGCCGGCTAGACGGTGACGTTGGCGAAGGTGGCGTGCTTGTGCAGGTTCATGGCCACCACCACACGGCGCCCTTTGGTGGCGGGCACTTCATGGGTCAGGATGCCAGGGAACATGACCAGCATATTGGGGGTGGGCTGCAAAGGGTATTTGCCGGCAAAAATAATCGGCGAACTGTCGGGATGCGTTTCGAGGTAAATCGAGCAGCTGAAGTCCGAGGGGAAATGGTTGTGCGGCTGGGTGTAGCTCGCTTCCTCGTAAATAATGCCCCAGCACTCGCTGACGATCATTTCCATATTGAGCGCGTCCAGGTTGGCGGACAACAATTTGCTTGCCTCTTTGCTCACCTGCAAAACCACCTGCATCAGCGGCCCGAATTTATCGCTCACCAAGTGGCTGCGCCACGGGCTCATATAAGTGGCTTTGACATTGGACTCGGGCGAGAGCGGGTGGCTAATGCGCAGCTCGTCAATGGCTTGCCGGGCCAGCTCCAAATGGGCGGTCAGCGGCGAGAGGTCGCACACGAAGACCGGAATGTCGGCGTGGGCCATAAAAGGTTGGACTGCGATCAAGTCAAGTACCTCGCCAAACAAAAGGGGCAGCTGAAAGGGCAGCTGATGAGAAATCCAAAAACCAAACCGCCTCGCGCCCCTGCGCGGCAGGCATCGCTTATTTTAGAGGCAGCCATGGCGCTGAAAAAAAGAGGCCCGCACAAGGCGGGCCGTTGCCAGAGAGGCGCCAGGCTGGCGGCAGGCCACCAGCCCAGGGTGCCGATTACTTCTTGGGGGCGCGTCCGCCGCTCTTGATGCACTCGTCCATGGTTTTGAAGGGGGTGAAGTTTTTGGTTTGCTTGTAGCCGTTGCTGGACTTTTCGTGACAAATGCCGGCATTGGATTTTTTGACTTCCGGGTCGGCTGCTGCCGTGGATGCCGCAGCAGCGGGCTTGGCAGAGGCTGCGCCAGAGGCGGCAGGTTTGGCAGCGGAAGCGGCAGGCGCTCCAGATGCAGCTGGTTTGGCGGCGGCCGAGGCTGCGGGGGTTTGGGCCTGGGCAGCAATACCGGCCAGAGTGAACAAGGCGGCGAGCAAAGTGGTTTTCAACATGGTGTTTCTTCAGTGCATGGCGACGTTGCCATAGGTTTACAACGCGCCCACGGCCCCGCCGTTGACCGCAGCGTCAGATTTACTTGGCCGATACATAGCGCACCGGTGCCCGCCGACCTACACCTTGCGCCGCTTGTGCAAAAGGCAAAACCAGCCGTCCGGCTCGGCCGAATTGGCATAGAGCGCCCCGGCTTGGCGTTCCAGGGACTCCACGGTGCCGGTCGCTTGCAGCGCCTGCAGGGTCTGGGCAAAGCCCATGGACTCCCACACCGCCATCTTGACGGTGAATGCAAAAGCGGCACCTGGCTTGAGTATGCGAAGCAATTCGCGCAGGCAGCCCGCACCGATATGCCCGCTGGTGAAGGTGCCAGTACACACGGCGCCGTCGTAAATGCCATCGGCCAGGGGGAGCGGGACGGTCAAGTCCACGCCAAGCAGTTGGCGGTAGGCGCCGCTGGCGCGGGCCATGGCCAGCATTTCGGGCGAAATGTCCAGGCCGTCAATGCAGCTGTAGCCGCGCTCGGCCAGCGCACGCCCCACCAGGCCAGTGCCGCAGCCCACGTCCACGACTGCCGCTGCCTTGTCCGGCAAGGCGTGGGCGAACAGTGCAGCCACCAGGCGGGGCGACTGGTATTGCAGACCTTGCAGCATGGTGTGGTCGTAGCTGCGGGCCCAGTCGCGGTAGAGGGCGCGCGATGCGGCGTCGCTGTCCAGGGCATAAGCGCGGGCCAGCAAGTCCTGATCGCTGGCGGCCAGGGCGCCGCCGCCGTGGTCGGGGAGGTCGGTAGGTGCAGGGGACATGGCGCAAAGGGTTGTTGCTCAGAGCCCGATAATGCCATGCTCAGACCGGCCCACCCAAAGGATTGATTGCCATGAAACGACGTACTCTTTTGCAAGCGGCGCCCGCTTTGGCGCTGGCCTCGGGCGCCCGCGCCGAGCCAGGGTTTCCCACCAAGACATTGCGCTACATCGTGCCGGTGGCCGCTGGCGGCGGTAGCGACCTGGTGGGCCGCACGGTGACCGAGCGCTGGGGCCGCGTGCTCAAGCAAAGCTTTGTGGTGGACAACATCGGCGGGGGCGGCGGCGTTTTGGCCTGCCAGGCGACGATGCGCGCCCCGGCCGACGGCTATACCCTGATGCAAGGCTATGTCGCCACCCATGGCACCAGTCCGGCCACACGCGTTTTGCCTTACGACGCCATCAAAGACTTCACGCCCGTGGGCATGATCGGCGGCACGCCCAATGTGCTGGTCGTTAATTCCAATTTGCCGGTGAAAAACCTCAAAGAATTTTTGGACTACGTGCGCAAAAACCCCGGGCGCCTGAGCTATGGCTCGGCCGGCCAGGGTTCGCTCACGCACCTGACCATGGAGCTGTTCAAGCAGCAGCTGGGCTCTTTCATGGTGCACATTCCTTACCGGGGGATTGCGCCCGCGTTTAACGACCTGATTGGCGGCCAAACCCAGGCCATGTTTCCTGGCCTGGCTGCGGCCATGCCGCATATCCGCTCCGGGCGGGTGCGTCCGCTGGCGGTCACCGGCCCTACGCGCCACGGCCTGCTCAAGGACACGCCCACCTTGGAGGAGTCAGGCTTTAAGGGCTTTGACGCCCAGCAGTGGTACGGCGTGGTCGGCCCAGTCGGCTTGCCTGCCGACGTGCTCAAAACCCTGAGCGAGACGCTTGCACTCACCTTGCAGGCGCCCGATATGGCCGAAAAGCTGGCCATCGAAGCGATCGAGCCGCGCCCCATGTCGCCCGAAGCCTTTGGCAAATTCATCAAAGCCGACATCGCCCGCTGGACGCAACTGGCCAAGGAACGCAATATTCAGCTGGAAGGCTGAGCCCCGCATCCCCAAAATTTAAAGAAAGTTTTCTTACATGGCCCGCAATACCCAGGTCGCCGCCGACCACAACGCCCCGCCCGTCACCCAATTGCTGGCGCATTTTGTGGCCACCCATCCCTCGCGCGGTTGGTCCGACGCAGTGGACCATGCCGCGCACCGCACTTTTCTCAACTGGCTGGGCTGCGCCGTCGGCGCGGCGGAGCACGAGTCGGTGCAGGCCGCACTTGCGGCGGTGCGCCTGCTGCAGCCTGCGCCCCAGGCCAGCGTGCTGGGCCGCCGCGACAAAGTAGACATGGCCAGCGCGGCCTTGCTCAATGGCATCAGCTCGCACACTTTTGACTTTGACGACACGCACCTCAAAACCATCATCCACCCTGCAGGGCCGGTGGCCTCGGCGCTGTTGGCGCTGGCCGAGCACACCGGCGCCAGCGGGCGCGCGCTGATGGACGCGCTGGTGCTGGGCATCGATGTGTCCTGCCGCGTGGGCAATGCCATGTACCCGGACCACTACGACCGGGGCTGGCACATCACCGGCTCGACCGGCACGGTGGGCGCGGCGGCGGGCTGCGCGCGCCTCTTGGGCCTGTCCGAGGCGCAAACCGCCATGGCGCTGGGCATTGCCGCCTCGCAGCCCATTGGCATGCGCGAACAGTTTGGCAGCATGACCAAGCCTTTTCACCCCGGTGGCGCAGCCCGCGCCGGGCTGATGTCGGCGCTGTTGGCGCAGCAAGGCTTTACCGCCAGCCCCAAGGCGCTGGAGGCGCCACGCGGCATGATGCAAACCATCTCCACCAAGAACGACTGGTCCGAAATCACCCAGGGCCTGGGCCAGCAGTTTGAAGTCGCGCTCAACACCTTCAAGCCGTTTGCCTGCGGCATCGTGATCCACCCTTGCATTGACGGCTGCGCGCAGCTGCGCGCCCAGGGCATCACGCCCGAACAGATTGCGTCCCTGGAGATCCGCGTGCATTCGCTGGTGCTGGAGCTGACGGGCAAAAAAGAGCCTGCGGACGGTCTGCAAGCCAAGTTCAGCGTCTACCACGGCTGCGCCGCCGGCCTGATGTTTGGGCGCGCCGCCGAAGAAGAGTTTTCGGATGCCATCGTTACCCGGCCCGACATGGTGGCCCTGCGCCGCAAAGTGGTGGCCACAGTGGACGACAGCATCGACGAGTCGGCTGCCGACATCACGGCCGTGCTAACCGACGGACGGCGCGTGCACCTGCGCGTGGAGCACGCCATTGGTTCGCTGCAAAATCCCATGACTGACGCGCAGCTCGAGGCCAAATTCCACGGCCTGAGTGACGCGGTGCTGGGCGCGGCGCAAACGTCCGAGCTGATCCGCGCCGCCTGGGCGCTGGGCAGCGCCAGCACCACGCAAGCGCTGTTGGCGCTGAGCAGCCCCAAGGCCGCCTGAGCATGGCGGCCGTGTCTGGCGACAAACCGCACATCGTCATCCTGGGCGATGGCGAGCAAGCTTTGCGCCGCTTGGGCGACTGGGGCGCCATTGAGTCCGCAGCGCGCCTGAGCGTGCACAGCCAGCCCTTGAAAGGCGCCGCCTTGCTGGCCGCACTGCAAGAGGCCGACGTGCTGGTGCTGGTGCGCGACCGCATACCGCTCAACGCGGCCACCATCGCCCAACTGCCGCGCCTGCGCTATGTGGTGTTTACCGGCTCGCGCAACACCACCTTGGATGTGGCGGCGCTGGCCGCGCGCGGCATCCCGGTCAGCCACACCGACTGGGGCCCGTCCAAAGACAGCACCTGCGAGCTGACCTGGGCGCTGATATTGGCCGCCACCCGCCAACTGGCCCAGTACAGCGCTTTGCTGCGCGAGGGTCAGTGGCGCGCAGCGCAGCCGCAAGTCTTGCCCGCGGTTTTGCACGGCGAGGTGCTCGGCCTGGTGGGCCTGGGCGAAATCGGCCGGCGCGTGGCGCAGGTGGGTAAGGCCCTGGGAATGGAGGTGCTGACCTGGAGCCCGAACATGACGCCCGAGCGCGCTGCCGCCCACGGCGTGCAGGCGGTCGACCTCGATACGCTGCTGACCCGCGCCAAAGTGCTCAGCCTGCACCTGGTGCCTTCGGCGCCAACGCGCCACCTGATCAACGCCCAGCGTCTGGCGCACATGCGCCCGGACAGCTTGCTGGTAAACACCTCGCGTTCGGCGCTGGTTGATAGCGCCGCGCTGGCGCACGCTTTGCATCAGGGGCGCATTGGCATGGCCGCCATCGACGTGTTTGACGCCGAGCCGCTGCCCTTGGATGACCCGCTGCGCCAGGCGCCGCGTGTCTTGCTCACACCGCACCTGGGCTTTGTGGTCGAGCCGGTGTTCCAGAAATTCGCCCAAGGCGTGTGCGAGTGCTTGCAGGCCTATTTGACCGGCCAGCCGCTGGTGCGCCCACTCGTGGCCGCGCCATGACGCCGTCGTTCACCACCCTGGGCTGGCGCAGCCTGTGGCGCGATGTGCGCGCCGGCCAGTTGCGCCTTCTGGTGCTGGCCGTCACGCTGGCGGTGGCGGCGCTCACGGCTGTGGGCTTTTTTGCCGACCGCCTGCAAGGCGGCCTGGAGCGTGACGCGCGCCAGCTGCTTGGTGGCGACGCGGTGGTCGCCAGCGACCGCCCGGCGCCCGACTTTTTTGGGCAGCGCGCCCAGGCGCTGGGCTTGCAGCAGGTGCAAACCCAGAGCTTTCAAACCATGGCGCGCGCGGGCCTGGACCAAGGCGGGCAAAGCAAGCTGGTGGCCCTCAAGGCCGTTGCGCCGGGCTACCCGCTGCGCGGCCGCATGCGCATTAGCGATGCGCCCGGCGGCCCCGAGCGCGTGACGCGTGACATTCCAGCGCCTGGCACCGTTTGGGTGGATGCGGCCGTGCTCGACGCGCTAAACCTGGCCCCGGGCGATGCGCTGCTGTTGGGTACGCAGTCGTTCAAGGTGGCCGCTGTGATTGCGGTGGAGCCCGACCGGGGCGCAGGCTTCATGAACTTTGCGCCGCGCGTCTTGCTGCACCAGAGCGATGTACCGTCCACCGGCCTGGTCCAAGCGGCCAGCCGCGTCAGTTACCGCCTCGCGGTGGCCGGCGATGACGCGCAGGTGGCCCGCTTTATGGACGCGGCCAAGGCGCACATCGCTGCCGCAGAGGAGGCAAGCACGCCGCTGCGCGGGCTGCGTTTGGAGTCGGTGCAGTCGGGCCGGCCCGAAGTGAGCCAAACCCTAGAGCGGGCGCAAAAGTTTTTGTCCTTGGTGGCTTTGCTGGCCGCTTTGCTCAGCGCGGTGGCCGTGGCGCTGGCAGCGCGTGCTTTTGCCGCCCAGCACCTGGACGACTGCGCCATGCTGCGCGTGCTCGGCCTGGGCCAGCGCAGCATTGCGGCGGCCTACACCTGGGAGTTTGCCTTGGTGGGTCTGTTTGCCAGCGTGCTGGGCGTGCTGATCGGCTTTGCCGTGCATTTTGTATTTGTGCAACTGCTGGCCGGTCTGGTGCAAAGTGATTTGCCTGCGCCTGGCTGGCGCCCGGTCGCCCTGGGTTTGGGCATGGGTCTGACGCTGTTGGTCGCCTTTGGCCTGCCGCCCGTGCTGCAACTGGCGCAGGTGCCGCCCTTGCGGGTGATACGGCGCGACGTCGGCGGCTTGCGGCCCGCCTCGCTGGGGGTGCTGGCGCTGGGTGTTTCGGGTTTTGCCACGCTGCTGCTCGTGGTCAGCAGCGACCGCGCACTGGGCCTGATCGCCGTGGGCGGTTTTGCGGGCGCCGTCTTGCTGTTTGCGCTGCTTAGTTGGCTGGCCGTGCGGCTTTTGCGCGCCAGTGTGAACGAGACGCGTGCGCCGCGTGCACTGGTTCTTGCCACACGGCAAATTGCGGCACGGCCTGCTTTCACGGTGGTGCAGGTGAGCGCGCTGGCGGTAGGTTTGCTAGCCCTGGTGCTGCTGGTTTTGCTGCGCACCGACCTCATTGCCAGCTGGCGCAAAGCCACGCCGCCCGATGCGCCCAACCGCTTTGTGATCAACGTCAGCCCCGAGCAGTCGGACGAGTTTTTGCGTGCCTTGCACGAGGCCGGCGTCGGCAAAATGGACTGGTACCCCATGGTGCGCGGCCGCCTGGTGGCCATCAATGACACCGCGGTGTCGGCCCAAAGCTATACCGAAGAACGCGCCAAGCGCCTGGTGGACCGCGAGTTCAACCTGAGCTACAGCGCGGTGCAGCCTGCCAACAACCTGATCGTGGTCGGGCGCTGGACGCCCGAAGAAAAAGACGCCATCAGCATGGAAGAGGGCATTGCCACCACTTTGGGTCTGCATCTGGGCGACCGGCTGCGCTTTGACATGGCTGGTGTGCAGGTGGATGCGCGCATTACCTCCTTGCGCAAAGTGGACTGGGGCTCCATGCGGGCCAACTTCTTTGCCCTGTACCCGCTCAGCCGCATGCCCGATGTGCCTGCCACCTACATGGGCGCCTTTAAAGCGCCCGCCCAGGCCGGCTTTGACAACGCCTTGGTGCGCCGCTTTCCGAACGTGACCTCGGTGGACATGAGCGCCACCATCAACCAGGTACAGCGCATCTTGGACCAGGTGATTGGTGCGGTGGAATTTTTGTTTGGCTTTACCTTGGCGGCGGGCCTGGTGGTTTTGTTTGCCGCCGTGAGTGCCACGCGCGAGGAGCGTGCGCGCGAATTTGCCATCATGCGCGCCGTGGGTGCGCAAAACCGCTTGCTGCGCCAGGTGCAGGCCTTAGAGCTGGCGGGCGTCGGTTTGCTCGCAGGCTTGCTCGCCTCTTTGGTGGCTAGTGCGCTGGGCTGGGCGTTGGCGCGCTATGTGTTTGAGTTTGCCTGGACGCTGTCCTTGTGGGTGCCGCTGGGCGGCGCCTTGGCCGGGGCCCTTTTGGCTTTGCTGGCCGGTTGGTGGGGCCTGCGCGACGTGCTGCGCCGCCCGGTGGTGCAAACCCTGCGCCAGGCCAGCGCCTAAGCCTATTGCAGGTATGCAATCGATAAGCGACAGCCTGCTGCTGGCCTGGCATTTGCTGATAACCCTGGAGCCCGGTTTTTTGTCGATTGTGGGCCGCTCGCTGGCGGTCAGTGCCTGCGCCTGCGCGCTGGCCTGCTGCCTGGGCTTGGTGCTAGGCGCCTGGCTGGGCGTGGCGCGCTTTACTGGCCGGGCCCTGGTGCTCACATTCCTCAATACCGCTTTGGCTGTGCCCTCGGTGGTGGTGGGCTTGGTGGTGTATTTGCTGCTCTCGCGCTCGGGCCCGCTGGGATTTTTGGGCTGGCTGTTCAGCTTCAAGGCCATGGTGCTGGCGCAGGCGATGTTGGTGCTGCCCTTGGTCACAGCGCTGACGCGCCAACTGGTGCACGACGCGGACCAGACGCATGGCGAGCAGCTTCAATCCTTGGGCGCCGGTGTAGGCCTGCGCAGCCTGCTTTTGGCCTGGGACGAACGCCACGCCTTGCTGGTAGTGGTGCTGACGGCCTTTGGCCGGGCCATCTCGGAAGTGGGCGCGGTGATGGTGGTGGGCGGCAATATGGAAGGCTTTACCCGCGTGATGACTACCGCGATCGCCCTGGAGACCTCCAAAGGCGATCTGCCGCTGGCCCTGGCGCTGGGTTGCGCCTTGCTGGCCGTGGTGTTGGTGTTGAACGCGCTGGTGGCGCTCTTGCAGCGTTTGGGATACGGCACGGCATTGCGCCCAGGAGCGCTGGCATGAGCGGGCAGGCTGGCGCACTGGTGTCTTTGCACCAAGCGGGCGTGCAGTTTGGCGCCGATGGGCGCAGCCGGGCGGGCCGCTCTGGCAAGGGCGACTGGGCTTTGCGCAGCGTAACGCTGGCTATTGCCGCAGGCGAGCGCGTCGCGCTGGTTGGCGCCAATGGTGCGGGCAAAAGCACGCTGCTGCGCTTGCTGCATGGTTTGCTCGCGCCCACCGAGGGGCGCTTGCAACACCCCGCCGGTTTGGCCCAAGCCATGCTGTTTCAAAGGCCGCACATGCTGCGCATGCGGGTGGACAGCCAGGTGGCCCTGGGCTTGTGGCTGCGTGGCACGCCCTGGCGTGCGGCGCGCATGCGGGCGCACCAGGTGCTGGCGCAGTTCGAGCTGGCCGATCTGGCGGCGCGCAAAGCCCATACACTGTCGGGCGGGCAGCAGCAACGCGTAGCCATGGCGCAGGCTTGGGCCCTGGCGCCGCAGATGCTGCTTTTGGATGAGCCCACCGCCAGCCTGGATCCGCACGCCAAGGCCGAGGTCGAAAGCCTGTTGCAGGCCTTCGCACAGGCCCACCCCCAGGCCAGCCTGGTGTTTGCGAGCCACAACTTGGGCCAGGTCAAGCGCCTGGCCAGCCGGGTGCTGTACCTGGAGCGCGGGCGCCTGCTGGCCGATTTGCCGGTGGCGCAATTTTTTGATGGGCCCACGCTGCAGGCCCAGTGCCCCAGCGCCCATTTATTCGTTAAAGGAGAACTTGCATGAAAAACACTGTGTCTCGCGGCCTCGCCGCCGCGCTGCTGCTGTGGGCCCTGGGCACGGCCCAGGCCCAAAACAGCATCGTGATGGCCTCCACCACGTCGACCGAACAGTCCGGGTTGTTTGGGCACCTGCTGCCCGCCTTTACCAAGGCCACGGGCGTGGAGGTCAAAGTGGTGGCGCTGGGCACCGGGCAGGCCATCGACATGGGGCGCCGGGGCGACGCTGACATTTTGTTTGTCCATGACCAGGTGGCAGAAGAAAAATTTGTAGCCGAGGGATTTGCACTCAAGCGTTTTCCGGTGATGTACAACGACTTTGTGCTGATCGGGCCCGCCGCCGACCCGGCGCGCGTCAAGGGCGCAGACATCGTGCAGGCACTGGCCAAAGTGGCAGCGGCCAACGCCGCCTTTGTCTCGCGTGGCGACAAGAGCGGCACGCACGCAGCCGAATTGCGTTTTTGGAAGCTTGGCGCCACGCCCGAGGCCAAAGGCACGCAGTACCGCGAATGCGGTTGCGGCATGGGCCAGGCGCTCAATATCGCCTCGGCCACCGGCGCCTATGTGCTCAGCGACCGCGCCACCTGGCTGAGCTTTAAAAACCGGGCCGATTTGCAAATCTTGGTGCAGGGCGATGCCCGCTTGTTCAACCAGTACGGCGTGCTGGCGGTGAACCCGGCGCGCCATCCGCACGTCAAAGCCGCTGAGGCGCAAAAGTTTGTGGACTGGGTGCTCTCGCCTGCCGGTCAGGCCAGCATCGCCGCCTACCGCATCGAGGGGCAGCAGCTGTTCTTCCCGAACGCAAGCAAATAGTTTTTAGCGCGCCTAAGGCAGCGCCACGGCAGTTTTGGCCGGGCGCACCGGCTGCAGCAGCACCAGCACCGCGCCGGCGCCGCCTTTGTGCGGCGGGGCTTGCACAAAAGCGATCACCTCGGCTTTTTGCACCAGCCAGCGCTGCACTTTGTCCTTGAGTACCGGCGCTTTGCCCGGCGAGCCCAGGCCTTTGCCGTGCACCACGCGCACACAGCGCAAGCCTTGCTTGTGGGCGTCGCGGATAAAGCGCGACAGCGTCTCGCGCGCCTCGTCGCTGCGCTGGCCATGCAAATCAATTTGGCGCTGGATGCTCCATTTACCTTGGCGCAGCTTTTGCACCACGTCTACGCCCACGCCGGGGCGGCGAAAGCTCAGCTGCGCGTCGGTATCGAGCAAACTGGTGATGTCCATCTCGTCGCTCAGCGATTCGGCCAGCGCGGCCTGCGCATCTAGCTCGTGCTGCAGCACGGCAGCGGCGGGGGCCAGTTGCTTTAAATCCACCCGCGCGGCCGCAGGCAGGGGCTGCACTTTGCCTACCGCGTTGGCAAACATATTGCGCTGCGCCTCCAGGCGCCGGGCCGCCCGCAGCGCGGCCAGTTGCTCGGCCTTTTTGCGCTCGGCCTGGGCTGCCAAGTCGGCCTTGATTTGCAGGAGCGCTTCGAGCCCGGCCATCACACCAAGCCCTGTTCGGCCATGGACAAGGCCTGCCCCTGCGCCACGATGATGTGGTCCAGCACCCGCACATCCACCAGCGCCAGCGCTGATTTCAGGGTCTGGGTCAGCACCTCGTCGGCCCGCGAGGGCTGCACCGCGCCGCTGGGGTGGTTGTGCGCCAGCACCACGGCGCTGGCCTGGTGGTGCAAGGCGCGTTTGACCACCTCGCGCGGGTAGACGCTGGCCTGGCTCAGGCTGCCCTGAAACATCTCGTCCATGGCAATCATGCGGTGTTGCACGTCCAGGAACAGGACGGCAAACACCTCGTGCGCCAGGGCACCCAAGCGCAGCTGTACATAGTGGCGCACGGCCTGGGGCGAATCGAGCACGGTACGCTCGCGCAGGCGCTGGGCCATGGCCCGGCGCGCCAACTCCAGCACGGCGATGATTTCGGCCCGCTTGGCCGGGCCCAGGCCCTTGACGCGGGCCAAATCCTGGGGGCTGGCATGCAGCAGGCCGGCGATTCCGTCAAAGCCGGTCGCGCCGGCAGCGCTCTTGCCGGGAATTTCTAGCAACTCCTGCGCCATTTGGAGCACGCTTTTGCCCTGGATGCCGGTGCGCAGCAAGATGGCCAGCAGTTCGGCGTCTGACAGGCTGGCCGCGCCCCGCTGGAGCAGCTTTTCGCGCGGCTGTGCCTCAAGTGGCAGGTGTTTGATCGGCATGGCAAGGCGGCGTGGGGGGTAAAACAGGGCTCAGAGCGGGGCGGTGGCGCCCGGGGGGAAGCTTCCTACAATAGCAGCCAGTTTATCTAGACTTGTATGACCTCAGACACTCCCCGCATTCAGGCGCATTCCTTTTTAACGCTGCATTACCGGCTGGCCGGGCCGGCCGGGGATGTGATCAACACCTTTGGCGGCAAGCCCGCCACCCTGAGCCTGGGCAGTGGCGAGTTGTCGCCCGATGTGGAAAGCGTGCTCATCGGCATGGCCGAAGGCGAGCATCGTACTTTTGAGCTGCCCGCGGGCGCCGCCTTTGGGCAGCGCAACCCCGATATGCAGCAGTGGGTGGCCGCCAGTTTGCTGCGCGACATGGGCGACCCCCAAGAGCGCTATGTGCCCGGCGACGTGGTGCAGTTCCCCACACCGGACGGCCAAAGCAGCTTTGCCGGCTCGGTGGTGGCTGTCAATGCTGATACGCCGGGCCCCGATGGCAAACCGGGCGGTGCCGTGTTGTTTGATTTCAACCATCCGCTGGCAGGGCAACCGGTCAGCTTTGAAGTACAGGTGATTGCTGTCTTATGAGCCTTTCCCCATCGCAAATGAAAACCGTGTTGGCCGGTGCCGACATCTTGCTGGCCGAGCCGCGTGGCTTTTGCGCTGGTGTGGACCGCGCCATTGAAATCGTGGAGCGGGCGCTGTCCAAGTTTGGCGCGCCCATCTATGTCCGCCACGAAATCGTTCACAACACGTTTGTGGTGAACGACCTCAAATCCAAAGGCGCGATTTTTATTGAAGACCTGGACGACGTGCCGCCAGGCGCGACCTTGGTGTTTTCGGCCCACGGGGTAAGCAAAGCCACCCAAAACGAGGCCCAGGCGCGCGGATTTCAGGTGTTTGACGCCACCTGCCCGCTGGTGACCAAAGTCCATGTGGAAGTGGCCAAGCTGCACAAAGAAGGCTACGAGTTCATCATGATTGGCCACAAAGGGCACCCTGAGGTGGAAGGCACCATGGGCCAGCTCGACAGCGGCATCCATTTGGTCGAAGACGTGGCCGACGTTGCCCACGTTCAGCCCGGCCAGACCGACAAGCTGGCCCTGGTCACCCAAACTACATTGAGCATGGACGACGCGGCCGATATCGCCGCCGCCGTGCGTGCGCGCTTTCCGGAAATACGCGCGCCCAAGCAGCAAGACATTTGCTACGCCACGCAAAACCGGCAGGACGCCATCAAGGTGATGAGCCCGCAGGTGGACATCGTGATCGTGGTGGGCAGCCCCACCAGCTCCAATAGCAACCGCTTGCGCGAAGTGGCACAAAAGCTGGGCACGGTTTGCTACATGGTGGACCACGCCAATGAGCTGGACCCGGCCTGGTTTGTGGGGCGCCAGCGCATTGGGCTGACGGCCGGTGCCTCGGCGCCCGAGTTGCTGGTGCAGGCGGTGATTTCGCGCCTGCGCTCGCTGGGCGCGGTGTCGGTGCGGCGCATGGACGGACTGCTCGAGACTGTTAAGTTTCCGCTGCCCAAAGGCCTGAAGATGGACACGCCCGACACGCCAGAATCGGCCTCCTAAAATTGGGCCGCCGGCCTTTGCTTATCTATTTACTGAACTCACCATGCTTGATATCAACCTTCTTCGCAAAGACCTGCCCTCGGTTTTGGCCCGCCTGGAAACCCGCAAAAGCCCCCAGGCGTTTTTGCCGGTGGACGCATTTACTGCGCTCGAGGCTGAGCGCAAAACCATCCAAACCCGTACCGAAGAGCTGCAAGCCAGCCGCAACGCACTGAGCAAACAAATCGGCCAGCTCAAAGCCAAAGGCGCCGCCGGCCAAGCGGAAGTGGACGCGGTGATGGCGCAGACCGCCGATATCAAATCCGAGCTGGAAGCCTCGGCCGCCCGCCTGGAAGGCATCCAAGCCGATATGCAGGCCATGCTGCTCAATGTGCCCAATCTGCCGCACGAAAGCGTACCGGTGGGCAAAGACGAGCACGCTAACGTAGTGGTGCGCAGCTGGGGAACGCCCAAGACCATGGACTTCACCATCAAAGACCATGTGGACGTGGGCGAACCGCTGGGCCTGGACTTTGACATGGGCGTCAAGCTCAGCGGCGCGCGCTTTACCGTGATGAAGGGCCCGGTAGCGCGCCTGCACCGCGCCATTGCCCAGTTCATGCTCGACGTGCAAACCCAGGAGCACGGCTACACCGAGTGCTACACGCCCTATATCGTCAATGCCGACACCCTGCGCGGCACCGGCCAACTGCCCAAGTTTGAAGAAGATTTGTTCGCCGCCAAAAAAGGTGGCCAAGACGCACAGACAGCGGACAGCGCGGCCCTCTACCTTATTCCTACCAGCGAAGTGACGCTGACCAATTTTGTGCGCGACACCGTGCTCGCCGAAAACCAGCTGCCCATGAAGCTGACGGCACACACCGCGTGCTTTCGGTCCGAAGCCGGCTCGTATGGACGCGACACACGCGGCCTGATCCGCCAGCACCAGTTTGACAAAGTGGAGATGGTGCAAATCGTGCACCCGGACCACAGCTACGCTGCGCTGGAGGAAATGACCGGCCACGCCGAAGCGATTTTGCAAAAGCTGGGCCTGCCTTACCGCGTAATGAGCTTGTGCTCGGGCGACATGGGCTTTGGCGCGGCCAAAACCTACGACCTGGAAGTGTGGCTGCCCGCGCAAAACACCTACCGCGAGATCAGCAGCTGCTCGAACTGCGAAGGTTTTCAGTCGCGTCGTCTGCAAGCGCGCTTTAAAACCGCCCAAGGCAAGAATGAGCTGGTCCATACCCTGAACGGCTCGGGCCTGGCCGTGGGCCGCACCCTGGTGGCGGTGCTGGAGAACTACCAGAACGCCGACGGCTCGGTGACCGTGCCCGAAGCGCTGCGGCCGTACATGGGCGGCTTGGCCTCTCTGCAGCCCTGATAGAATCGCGCACCGCTACGACAGCGACCCCGGAGAGATGGCAGAGTGGTCGAATGTACCTGACTCGAAATCAGGCGTACCGCAAGGTACCGTGGGTTCGAATCCCACTCTCTCCGCCATGTCAAGTACTTTTTCACTCTTGACCAGTGACTTACGTGGTTCAGTTACCACCATAGTTACCACAGAGCCTTTTGCGGCCTCTGTTAAGAGACTTTTCTTGGTCCAAGATTTCATCAGTCCGCACAAATGCGGCAGCCAAGGGTAAACCCTAGTCCCTCAACAACTTAGCCCCGCTTCAGTGTCTGAGGCAATGACTACTTTCAAAACACACAAATCTGCACTTTCGATTCGAAGCGAAAGTGCAGAGAATTGAACTCAATGAAAAAAACCGGTTGTAAGACATACCTTCATCTAAGGGATAGGGATGACAATTGGTGAAATGTATTTTTGAAACTGTTACATGCACAGGCAGGTGATATCGTCCAGTCTGAACTATAAGAGCCGGTAATCCACATTCGAGCCGCCGACGGCAATGCCTTCGTTTACACACCGTCAGGCAGCAGAATGGATAAACCAAGCAGCCATTGCCAAAGCTGTTATCGCTAAAGAATAGTTGAGCAGTGGACCGAGCCAAATTCGGGCGCCAAGAGGAATTTCCGGATAGGTCAAAGTACGCACGAAGTCCTGGTACTGAAGGGCAGCCAAGGCGGATACTGTCGCACCAAGTACTAGGAATGCTACTCCGAACCACAGCGTGGACATGTCGCTAGTAATCTTGTTGGTGCCATTCGTAGCATTGATCATGCGTACGAATAATCCAAAGCGTTCTACTACAAAACCAAGTCCAATTAGCGCAATGGCAGTCCTCTGCCATGCTAGCAGCGTGCGTTCTGCGGCGAAAAATACGCGAGGATCATCAAGGTAGGACATATGTTGAACCATTATATTTTTTGAAATATGTCATCTCGAAGAGGCGAAGGCTTAGAACTGTCGTTTGATCCATTTTGAAGCTATGCACCATCCAATATTTGGATCTGATGGCGGCTCATAAAAATGGAAATATGCAAGCGGCCCTTGAGCTAGTCCAAAAGCTGGTAGGCCTTCAAGCCCCCGGCGATATATCGGGCATTGCTATAGCCCATTGCACGCAGAGTGTTTGCCGACAGGGCGCCCCGGTTATTGGCATTGCAATAGCAAAGTACCATCGTACTTAAGTCAGGAATAAGACCTTCAACATTCATCTCTAGCTTGCCCCTGCTGAGATGCAACGATCCCGGTAAGTGATTGAGGTCGTGCTCCTCCTTATCCCGTATATCTAGCGCAACCGCACCTTGGACCATTAAACCATTCACCTGCGACGGATCAACACCCGACACCTGTGACATAGCAATGTTCGCCAGGTTCTGGAATTTTTCGGAATAAGCCATAGTGTCTTTCAAAAGTTAATACCGCA
>CANGNS010000009.1 GCA_947455465.1 Comamonadaceae bacterium
CAACAGCAACAGGCGTTGTGGAGGTGTCGTTGACGTTCACGGTGGCGGTGCGGCCGGCGGCTGTGACCGTCAGGGTCTCAACGCCCTCGGTCGTCGCGTCCGCAGACAGGGGCACCGAGATCAGGGCAACGCCGTCAGCGCCGACGGTAGCCGTACCGGTCATCGCGCCACCGACGATGTCGGAGGAGTTCACCGAGCCACCGATCGAGTAGCTGATCTGCGAGCCGGCAGCGACGCCGGTCGTCTGCAGGGTAAAGACAACCGAGTTACCTTCGTTAACACCACCGGTGACCGCAGCGGCGGCGGCCGTCAAAGTGTATGTGGGAACAACAGCAACAGGCGTTGTGGAGGTGTCGTTGATGATGACGTTGGCGGTCTTGCCGGCGATCGACAGGGTCATGGTCTCCACGCCCTCGGTGAGGTTGTCGGCCAAGATGGAAACACCGATGACGGCCTTACCAGCGGAATCGACAGTGGCGACTCCGGTCAGAACGCCGCCGACGACGTCGGTCGAATTGACGCCGGTGAGCGTGTAGGAGAACACGGTACCGGGCGCCACGTTCTTGGTGGTCAGGGTGTAATAAACGGTGTCGCCCTCGGATACACTTGCCGCACTTGTAGTGATGCTATAAGTCGGGGTCGTATCAACAACAGGCGGGTTGATCACAGCCAGCACAGCAGCTTTTGCAGCAACCAGGTCTGTCGTAGCGGTCACAGTTGCCAAGATTTTGTTAGTGGTGTCTGTTCCACCGTTTTCACCGTAGTACTGGCCCACAGCAACTTTGTTGTTAAACAGCGATTGCGATGCCAGGGCAGCAGCGTCGGTACCGGTGTAGCTGGTAACAGCAACAATCATGTCGGCAACAACCTGACCTTTGGTCTTGGTATTCATCTGGCCTGTCCAGTAAGCCAAGCCGGCGTCGTCTGCAGTGCGACCCAAGACGTTTTTGTAGAACTGACCAACAATTTCTTGGTTGGTATAGAAGCTGGGGTAGTAAGAGCGTGCGGCGGTTACGTCATACATGCTTTGCGCCACTTGCGCGAAAGTCTTGCCAGCATCAAGCTGCCCAACCCAGTATCCCAGGCCTTCGCTCTCAGGAGCGCGTCCGAACAGGGAAACATAGAGTTGCGTTACTTGGGTACGCATCGTGGTGGTAATGGCCATTTGTAGCTCCTACAGGATTGAACGAGAGAGAAAAAAATTTAGCTAAGTAGATACTGAGATCTACCCAGTACCGTTGCATTTTATACAGTGCCCCTTAGGGAAATGTGACGCAGATCACTAATTATCGATGTTTTTCGAAGTTATTGTGCTGAAAAACAACATTTACCAACTGCGCCAAACACTTGTTTCTAAAGAGAAATTTCGCTGGTTAAAGAAAGCAATGTTGCTTTCTTGGCGGTTTACGTTGGCGCTGAACGACCAGCGCCAGGCGTTTTGGCCGGGTACCGGGGCTGACCAGATGATCTGCCCGTCTAGCCGGTTTAGCCGTCGGGGCTTGCCGTTGTCCAGGAGGCTAGTATAGGTGTCGCTGTCTTGCGACTGGAGCCAGTCGGCCTTGGCCTGCAAGGTGTGGCCGTCCAGCTCCAGGGGGGCCAGCCACTCCTTTTGCAGGCCCAGGCTGAGGTGCAGGGTGTCGCCGCCAGGGCGGTTAGCCTGGCGCGCTCGCTCTTGGGCCAGCTGCACGTAGGCCTGGGCAAGGGGGGCGGCACCTGGGCACTGCCAGGTGGTGCGGTAGGACATCCAGTGGCTATCCAGGTGCGGGGCTTGCAGGTATTGGCGCTCTTCAGCCTGTAGCTGCTGGCGCCCGGAGCAGGCGGCCAGGGCGGTGTCGAGCTGCCAGCGCACGATGGGCGCTTGGTAAGTGGCCTGGCCACTGAGCCAAATGGCCTGCCAGCCCATGCTGAGCTGGCCCGGCAGCGCCGGGTGATCGAGGGTGACCTGCGGAAGAATCTCTGTGTTGTTAAATTGCGACAAAACGTCGTACTGGCGTGCCTGCGCTTGTATTTGCCAGCGCAACTGGCCGTCTAGCAGGGCCTGGTTTTGCTGGTGCACTACGCCCAGGCGCACGTAGCTGGCGCTTTTGGGCTGGCTGGCTGGGTCTACATTGAGGATGGCGTCGCCATACGGCGTAGTGAGCGTGATGGTGCTCATTAGGAGGCCAGAATTGGCGTTGTCCTCATAACCTGCACCGATGACCAGGGCGGTTTGCCCGCCTTGGTCAGCGTCTTGGGTGGGCGCTTGGGCGGGCAGCAGGTGGGCATCAATGCGCGCGCGCAGGCGGCCCAAAACTGTCGCTATCTCGGGGGGCAAGGGGGTGAATTTTTGCTCCAAGGCGATGAGGTATTCGTCTGCCTCGGGGAAACGGCCCTGCCCTACGGCAAGCCATGCCAGGTCTAGCCAGGCGCCAGCCAACTCAGGGTGCTGCTGAACCACGCGTTGCAGCAGGCTTTGGGCGAGGTCGGGCTGGTTTTGCGCCATCGCCTGCAGCGCCTGGACGTAGAGGGCGGGTAACTCGGGCGATGGCGCAGTTTGGGCCGGCGCATGGCCGCACAGGAGCAGACCGCCCACCAAGGCCACGGCACGCAAGGGACGCCAAAGGAGGGCTAAAAACCCCGAAGCGCGGTAATGCGGCAGAACGTAACGCACAGAAAAAAAGCCCGGTGAAGGCTTTTGGCTGGGGAGCTAGACCGGGCCGGTACGGGAACCGCAGAGGCCCGCGCTGGCCTTAGCGGAACCACTGTGCGGCGCCCGACAGTGTGCTGCCCAGGGAGAGGGTTTTGTCAAAAAGGTAGGTGGCTTCCTGGCCCTTGTTGAGGACGATTCCGCCCACGTTGGAGTTGCTCAGGGCGGCGGTCGATTGCATGCGGCCATAGGCGTCTACGGTGCCCTGGGCTTGCACGGTCTCGATGTGGTTAGGGCTGGTAACTACCGCCAACTGGGTGCTGAAGTTGCTCAGGCCAAAGTCGATCATCAGTTGGCCGGACTTGACGCCTGCTGCGGTGAATTGGCTGCCATCCTTGACGTAAGCCTCGGCAGCGACCAGGCTGAACTGCACCCGCCCCTGGTCGGGCAGACTGGTGGAGGCGCTACCGGGGTAGGCGAGCGCGACCGAGTCGTTCGCCCCTACGATTTGAAAGTCGGGTAGGCGCGCGAACACCGTGCTCAGGCTGGGGCTGCCTGCGGGTATTTGCTCGATGAGCGCAGACCAACGGCCCCACTGGGCCAGGGCGCTGCGCTGCTGCACCACAGGGGTGGGTGTGAGGTCTGGGGTACTAAGGACTTTACTCACCTCGGCGGCCGCCACGACAACGGCGGCTTTGGTCTCGGTCCGGTCGATCGACAGCTGGAGGGAAGCGCGCTTGGCTGGGTCGTCTACGGCGCCCACTGCGGCGTCGGCACGGACAGTGACAGGGGTAGCCGGGGCCGCCTGTGCCAGCGTGCCGCTCATGACGCGCGGCGCCTGGTTGGGGGTGACCTCGATGAAGGCGTTGGGCATATTAGCCGTCAACTCGCGGGCCAGGGGCGTGAGGCAAGGCCCCAGGTCGACGCTAGAGCAACCCGCCCCGAAGGGGCTGACTATCACGCCGCCCTGGGTGACGCTGACGCGGGTCTTGTCGGCGTCAGCAACCACGGTGTAGTCGGTGCCGCGCAGTCCGATGGCCGCCAGCGGGGTGTTGAAACGGTACTGGTGCTTGGCGGCCTGGCCCCCTTTGCCGGAGACGGCGCGGCTGGTGCCTTGCTGCAAGTCCAGGCGGATGCGGCTGGACTGGGGCTGGTCTTTGTCGAATTCGTAGGTGCTGATGGTCAGCTCGCTGCTGGGGCGCAATGAAACGAAGGCGTTGTCCACCATGCGCAGGTAAATGTGGCTTTGGGCCTGGGTCTGGATATGGTCGCCCACGTAGACCGGGTCGCCCAACTGCACTGCGCGTGCGCTCTGCGCGGCGTTGGTGACCGTGACCACTCCGTCCACAAAGGTAATGTGGCCGGCAACCAAGGGTGCCAGGCCGGCGGCGTGCAGGGCGGTCACCGACGCAAGCAAGCATATTGCTAAGCGGCGCAAAATGAGAGGGAGAGTCATGCTTTCATTCTATGGGATTGCCCTTACAGGCGCAAATAGCGCCGCCAGCGCAAAACGGGCCGCTCCAGCCAGCGCTGGGTTAGCACACTGGCGGCGACGCTGGCTGTCAGCAGCAGGGCCCAGTCGTGCCAGGCTTGGGGGGCGCCTAAGTCCAAACACCAGATGAACAAGAAGTGGTTCAAAAATATGCCGTACGAGGCGTCACCCAGGGCAGCGTCCAAGCTCTGGAGGCGCCCGTGGGCAAAGCCGTGTTTGCTGAGCCCATAAACCAGCGGCACGCCCAGGCCAACGCCCACCAGCGTCTCCCTGATGTACGGCAGCGCGAGGTGGCCTCGGTAGTTCAGGTACCAGGCTGCGCCAATGGCCAAGAGGGGTAGGCAAAACACCGCGCGATGGCTTGCCGTCGGGTGTGATTGTTGGTACCGGTGCAGCGCCATGCCCAGGAGGAAGACCCATAAAACGCCCGGCAGAAGTCGGTAGCCCCACCAGTCACTTTGAAGCACATCGTGCCAGGCCAGCACCGCGACACCCACACTGATTGCGCCAAGGGCAAGGGCCCAGGGCCACTTTCTCCACAGCCACGGGGCAAGCACATAAAAGGCCAGCTCGGCCCCCAGGGACCATGCCGGGGGAACCAGCGTAAAACGATCTGCGCCGTTGTACATAAAGTAGTTGAGCGGGACGATAAGCAGGTTATTGGCCCACTCTAAGGCGCTGGGGTCTGGGGCCAAAAAACTCGTCGGATGCCCGAACGTAAACAGCCAAGCCGCAGCGCCCAGGGCGTAGAAGGCATATTGTGGATAGATGCGCAGCAGGCGATCGCCGTAAAAGTGCAGCGTCTTGGCGGGGGCTGCATAGTGCCGCTGGATGAGCGCAGCCATGACGTAGCCAGAAATAGCGTAGAAGACGAAAACAGCGACGACGCCCGGGTTAAGCCCCTGCACTCGCAGGCCGGCATGGCTTAGAAGCACAAAAACAGCAAGGAGGAATCGAAGAGTGCCCATGTTTTATTTGAATATTGCCGTTAAGCGCGGTGGGACTTAGGTGGGCAAAGCGTGTCCCATAATGTAGCCGTGAAATTCTAGCAAGAGGGTGTGTTCGCTCGCCACGGGTATTTAATCCTAGCGGCGCCGCGGACGACCTGCAGACCGACCTAAGAACCATCCCATGAGAACCCTGCCCTTGCAAGTGCGACTGCTCCCCCTGTTTCGGGACCTGAGTGATGCCGCATTTGACACGCTTTCTAGAAACTGCAGCTACAGGGCTTTGCTGCGTGGTGACACCTTGTGCAACAAGGGCGACCCCTCCAATGGCATGTATGTACTGGTGCGAGGGCAGTTGCAGGTGTATGAGGTGAGCCGCCACGGCCAGGAGGTAGGACTGAACTACCTCAAGGGCCCGATGGTGTTTGGGGAGCTGGGCGTGATCGATGAGCTGCCACGTTCGGCCGACATTGTTGCCCTGACGGCAGCCGACGTGGCGAGCATTCCTAAAGCCTTGATGATGCAATGCTTTACCGAAACGCCGCAGGCCAGCTACGCAATGTTCAGGCACCTCACGGGGATGGTGCGGCGGGTCACCCAGCACCAAAGTTTGTTAGCCATGCCAACGGCCACGCAGCGCATCTGCGCCATGCTGGTGGAGTTGGGTGAGCGCCATGGGTATGGCGACCAAGCCGCATTTGAAATGCCCAAGCAAAGGGAGCTGGCCTCTTTGGTAAATACCGCCCGCGAAACGGTTTCTCGGACTTTGGGCCAGCTTATCGAGCAGCAAATCATCAAAAAGAACCACGGCAAAATCGTGATTCTTCACGCAGATGCTTTGCGTAAATGGGCCGGACTGGATTAACTCTTGAAGGCTATGTAGGGCCCATTGGGATTGGCGTTGCTATCAAAACCGGTGTAGACACGGCGCCCTAAAAAGAATGGGAGCCCCAGGTGAATCGCGGTGGGCTGACTGCCCAACCCCGGGCCCGCCAAATTACCAAAAACCGCAGCTGGCTGTGCAAACAGGTAGGACGCGTTGGCCACGGGCACCATGACCGCTATGGTGCCGCCAAGTACTATCTCGCGCACTTGGACGGCTGCACTTTTGCCATCGCCGGGACAGTACAAATGGGCCATCAGCACGCTGCCCGCGCACAGGGGGAGTGACGCATCGTTGAAGACATTGGCGCTGGAGCCGCTGTCAATCGTACTGTCCGGGTAAACAGTGCCGTTAAGCGAGGCGTTTAATCGCCCAGCATGCAGGCCCGTTTTAGCAATGGGCACCAGTGACGCGTCAGCTGGCAAGGTGTTGTTAGGCTGTGTGTTGATGCCAAACACCATTTGGCCGATCAGTTGGCCGGCGCCGGCGCTCGGTACACTGGGCAGGTCTATTACTACCCCGTTGTTATCGCGCGGGAAACTGGCCACCGGGTTGGCCGTCTGGCTCGCCAATGGGAGGGTGGTGCCGACGCAGCCACCGGCGTTGGAACACTGGAAATAACGTCCATTGCTGCTCACACTGGTGCAGTAGGCCCCACAGTCTTGCAGTGCCGACCCCACCCCGAGCACGCCGTTGAGGGGCAAGCGACCCATAGCCCCCAGATCTGCGCCAAATGACTGACAGCTCGCAGGGGCGGCCTGCCCTGCCCCATCTTGGTATAGCTGCAGCGGCACGTTGTTGGCGAGTTCCTGGCCGATTTTGACGTCCGCCCTTGCGATAGCGCCCCATAAAAAACCGCTGCCAAAGGCCGCACACTCCAATACTGAGGTGCCCGCAATGCCCCCGTCTACGCGCTGCAGGTCCAAGCCGGCCAGGGCTGAGGAGGCCAGTCGCAAGCCAGTAGAACCGGTGTCCACCTGCACGTTGTCAATGGTTTTGCATGCGCTGAGACCGGGCAAGCAAACGGTAACCGTGGTTAGCAAGAGGTTGGCCGACTGATTTTTCAGCCCACCGGACACCGTCACGGCGACGGCGTTACCCGCCAACGCGGCAGTGCCTGCATCGGTGCCGCCCCCGCCGCCACAGGCAGCGATTACCCCGGCGAGGACCAATCCAACACCAAATTGAACAAATTTTCCACTTAAAAATAAGATATTCATGAAAATCTGACATCATTCATACGCACCGCCTCGCCAAGGCATCCCCTGTCGCCCGCTGTTTGGATACCTAGATGCTTCAGTCCCTGTTTTCCCTGCTCCGCATCCAGCCTTGGGCCATGCCCTTGCTGATGTGTACCATTCTGGCAGGCTGTGGCGCCAAGCAGGACGCGAGTTTTTTGCCGGAACGCAGCGTGGCGCAAATGGGGGCCGTTTCGAGCAATACCAACCTGAACTTTTACGGCGCTTCGCGCTTTTTGGAGCAGGCAAGCTTTGGTCCTACAGCGGCCGCAGTGGATGCGGTGCAGGCTCTGGGCATAACAGCCTGGCTGGACAAGCAGTTGGCCATGCCCGCGACATTGTTTGACGATGCTGTATTAAAAAGCATCAACCCGATGACAGATAAGTCGGCCTACCAGTGGTTACCAGACCATTTTTTCAATACAACCTTAACAACACCAGACCAATTGCGTTGGCGCGTGGCATGGTCGCTTTCACAGTTTTTGGTGGTGTCGCAGGCCAAAGTTCAACCCTTTGGTCTGACGCGTTACTTTAACCTGCTACTTAAGGATTCCTTTGGCAACTACCGCGACTTGCTCAGGGACGTCACGCTGAGCTCGACAATGGGTTTTTACTTGGACAATGCCTCCAATGTGCGGGCGGGCGCCTGTCCGGGTTGTGCACCCAACGAAAACTACGCCCGTGAGTTGCTGCAACTTTTTTCTCTGGGCACCTACCTGCTCAATGCGGACGGCACGGCCAAACTTGATGCCAAAGGTCAGCGTATTGCCACTTATGACCAGCAAGGCATTGCCAATATGGCGCGCGCATTGACGGGCTGGAACTATTTCTACGACCCCTTTTCACCGTTTGCCAACTGGGCCCGCTTTGATATGCAGATGGTGGCCAACGACTACAACCACGACACCAATGCAAAAACTTTGCTAGGGACCACCATAGCGGCCGGGGGCAACCCTGCCTCAGACCTGGAAAGAGTGCTGGACATCCTTATGGCGCACCCGAATATGGCGCCGTTTGTATCGGTTCGACTCATCCAGCATCTGGTAACCAGCGATCCTTCGCCGGCCTATGTGGGGCGCGTTAGTGCTGTGTTCAATAACAACGGCAAGGGCGTCAAGGGCGATCTCGGGGCTGTTATTAAAGCCATTTTGCTAGACCCGGAGGCCCGGGCAGGCGACGACCCTGGCGCCATAAACAATATCGGGAAATTGCGCGAACCCTTGTTGTGGACCACAGCCGTATTAAGGGGTTTGGGCTGCACTTCAGTCCCCGTGGGGGACCAGGGATACAGCTTGCTGTACACCAGCCAGCAACCCTTGAATGCGCAAACAGTTTTCGGGTTCTATCCGCCAGACCATAGGGCGCCGGTAAGCCTGCTGCTGGCCCCAGAACAAAAACTTCTTGATACCTCTGAGTTTTCACAGCGCATGGGCCTGAGTTGGAACCTGGGTAACAATCCAGCGGCGCTGCAACGGGCCGGTTGCCAATTTGATGCCATGGTCAGCGCGCTCAACACGTCGCCTGATTTTTACCTTAACGAAGTAAGCCAGCGATTTTTCCGAGGCGCCATGTCGCCCGTGCTGCGCAGCGCTGGGGTCAATCTCATTACCCAGTTCAAGAGCAACGGAAACAGTCCTGCGCTGGTTGCTTCCGGCACATTGGTTTTCCTACTGGCGTCGCCCGCTTTTGGCGCGATGCATTGAGGTCCTATGAGCAACTTTCATCCAAACCGAAGGGATTTTTTGAAACGCGTGGGCGCAGTGAGTGCGACCGGTTTATCCGCAGGCGCGTTGCAATGGTTGGCTTCTGAAAGCAACTTGGCCCACGCTGACACGGATTACCGAGCGTTGGTCTGTATTTACCTAGCGGGTGGCAATGACAGCAACAATATGCTGATGCCTACCGATGGCGCCTATACGGACTATGCCAATGCACGCAAGGAGCTAGCCCTTGGGCGGTCCGAAATATCACCCCTCATTGGATCCTCAGCAGGACACACCTTTGGCTTACACAGCGCCATGGCGGGCTTGGCGCCGCTGTACAACCAAAAACGTCTGGCCTTCATTGCCAACGCAGGTCCGTTGATCAAGCCTGTTACCGCCGAGCAGGTAAAGAACAACACTGCCACCATCCCCGCTTTTTTGCTTTCACACAGTGATCAGACGGCAATGCAGCAGGGCTGGCAAGGAGGCGCAGATCCCAGCGGCTGGGCTGGACGCGGCCTGGAACAACTAGGCAGTTCTTTGCGTAATCCGGTTGCGGCCCTCACCATGACACAAAACAGCACTTTGGTGCTGGGCCAAAGTAGTTCGGTGGCCATGACCTATCCTGGCGGGACGCGCTATTGGGGTCAAGCCGATCTGATCAGCAACACCAACACGGCGACACAGATTTTGCGGTCCATGTCGCAGATGCAGTTTGCGCAGGGCTATGACAATGAGTATGTGCGCACGATGAAGTGTGCGCTGAACGACTCAACGATTTTGGCCAACGCGCTCAGCCAAGCCGCACCGGCTCCGACTGACTTGGGCACAGAATATCTGGCACAGGAGTTGGCCTATCTGGCGCAAATCATGCCGGTAATGAAAAGTTACGGCTACCGCCGGCAGGTTTTTTTGGTCGAATACGGTGGCTTTGATACCCACACCGCACAGCGAAGTAACGCGATCAATGACAAGCAAAGCCAAGACTACCTGCTCAGCGTGGTTGCCAAGGCTATGGTTGGATTTGACGCGGCACTGCAACGCGCCGGTTTGGGTAACAACGTAGTCACTTTCACGATGTCGGACTTCAACCGCACCCTCAAACCTGCGGCCGGAGGCGGCTCCGACCATGCCTGGGGAGGCCACTCTATGGTGATGGGTGGCCCGGTGATGGGCGGCGCAGTTTATGGGACCTTCCCTTCGCTCCTGCTGGGCGGTGTGGACGATTTTGACGAGGCGGCTGGTGGTCGCTGGGTTCCAAGCACCTCGGCAGATCAGGTAGGCGCAACGCTGATGGCTTGGATGGGTTTGCCCGCCACAAATATGGCTGCTGTATTTCCGAATCTGGCAAACTTTAAGCAAACGAATCTTGGATTTTTGGCCTAGTTGAGACCTCGCGATGGATTACCACATCACCGGGGATAACCTCACCATCGACACGGCGAAGCTAGGTCAGGCTGATTGGACTACGTATTACTTGGATGGCAAGGGCATCACCATCACCCTGAGTAATGCCAATGTGGTCGTCGGCGCAGGAAATGCCACCATCATTGCAAAAGATATATGGTCTGCCGCCTGCTTTTGGAACGCGCCCAAAATGGGCATCAATATCAATCTAAAAACTGGCGTGGGAACAGGCTCCCAGGGTGCCACAGTTCACCTGATTGATGTTCACAATATCCAGGGCTTCTACCTTGACGACAGACTGATCGGGGGCGCTGGTGACACATTTTTTTGGGGCAACGGCGGGAATGACTACTTCCAGGGGGGCGATGGCATCAGCACCCTGGGACTTGGTGGACTGATTTCACGTTACTCCTTCAAAGTCAGCATCGACGGCATGAACGCGACCGTGACTGACAACGAAGCGGGCAGCGGCGCATCCCACAATGTCACCACATTGGTCAATGTGCAGCGCTTACAACTGTGGAACCCAGTTACATCAAGCTCCATTACCTATGATGTTGAAAGCTTCATCACAGACCAAGATCGCGCACTTCAAGGCCTGCTAGCACCCAACCCAGCCCGCTGGAACTCCAACCTCCCAATGGGCAGCGCGGCGGCGGTGAGCTACAGCTTTGCGCCAGGCGCCCTCTCTGCGAGCGCGCAAGCGGCAGTCAAGGCGATATTGACAGCCACCTCTGCGGTAGTAGGTCTGGACTTTGTAGGGGTCAGTTCAGGCGGGCAGATAGTGATCAACGCCAGCGCGCAAAGCAACGGTATGGTAACGGTGGTAGGAACCCCTGCTGCTAATGGCGGACATTGTGAAATTACATTCAATAGCAATCTGCTCACGGATACCAGCCCGGCTACCAAAGGATTTGAGACCTTGCTGCACGGCATTGGGGCAGCGCTTGGACTGAAAGAGGCCAATTACGCAATTGGTGGAAGCAGCGCGACGGTTCTGGCAACCCGCGACGATTTCACGGTGAATACCGTCATGTCTACCCATGCCTTTGATCTACGCGGAGGAGCTCGAGATAACTGGGGACGACTTGATCTGATCGCTTTGCAATCACTTTACGGCGCACGCACTATCCAAGCCGGTAACGATAGCTACCAGCTCAATGATGCAACGGGTCTCACATTGCATACCTTGGTCGATAACGGCGGTACCAACACCTTAGATGCGTCCGGTTGCACCTTCGGCGTGACGCTCAACCTGAACGCCGGCGCTATGTCCTCGGCAGGCGTGACACCGCAGGGAACCGCCGCATTTAATAATTTTGCACTATCGGCCAACACGGTGATGCAGGTCGCCATCGGTAGTGCACATGACGATTGGCTCATTGGAAATGATCTGGATGACACTTTTTTTCCAGGCGTTGGCAATGACTTGGTCCAGGGCGGTAAAGGCAGCAACACGGTCGTACTTTCCAGCCCATGGAGCGCCTACCTAGCGGGCATGGAAACACGTGCTGGTGTGGCAACATTGACTTTGCAGGCAGCAGACGGCATCTCTGGCACCAAGACCTGCACCGGAATTCTCAATTATCAATTCACTGATGCAGTGTTACAGGTGGGGTCGGCCAATTCCACCCTAAACCTACGTACATCGGGCAATTTTTTGGTGGGGCAAGGATTTGGCTTTGGGCGCATAGCCGGCACGGCGGGATACGATACGGGAGTGTTTAGCGGACCATTGGCAGACTATACGATTTCATTCAAACCGGCCCAACAACTTGCCGTCGTGACCGACTCCAATGGCAGCCGTAATGCAAGCAATTCTCTGATCAGCTTTGAGCGCCTGCAATTTACTGATTTATCTATAAATCTTTCCGCCCCCGCCATCACCAGCTCAATCACCAACACCAACCTCACGCGGATAGAGGAACTGTATATCGCATTTTTCAACAGGGTACCGGACGCAGATGGATTGGCCTACTGGGTACAACAGTTCAAGGGTGGGCAAAGTATCAATCAGATAGCTGCACTTTTCTATGAAATCGGAATTCAATATGCCAACCTGACTGGTTTTACTCCAAGTATGAGTAACAGCGATTTTATAAATTTGATTTACAGAAATGTATTGGGGCGAAAAGACGGAGCTGACGCAGGTGGGCTCGATTATTGGAGTAAAGAATTGACAAAGGGCATCGAACGCGGCCAACTGGTATCCACCATTTTGGATGCAGCCCACACATTCAAAAACGACACGACTTATGGCTGGGTAGCGAATTTATTGGATAACAAAATAACAGTTGCCCAAACCTTTGCGGTCAACTTAGCGCTCAACTACAACTCGCCAAATGAATCGATAGCCCAGGGCATGAAGATCGCAGCTGCCGTGACGCCAACCAGCATCCAAAATGCCATTGATTTGATCGGCATTCATACCGATGCGGTGACACTCAGTCAAATTTAACTGCGCTTGGCAGCCACTACCGATTCATAAACTGAAAAAGTAGCTTTCGCACAGGCCTGCCAGGTAAATTGCTTAGCCCGGGCCAGCCCTGCTACTTTCAGCTGACTGATCAGCGACTGGTTATGTATCACCTCACGCATTGCATTTGCGATTTCATCGACTTCCAGTGGATCAACAAGCAATGCAGCATCTGCCGCGACCTCTGGCAAAGAGGTAGTATTTGACGTTATCACCGGTGTTTGACCGGCAAACGCTTCGAGTACCGGCAAACCAAATCCTTCAGATAGGGAAGGAAAAACCAAAGCAACCGAAGATTGCAGCAAAGCGCGTTTTTGCACATCTGAGACGGCACCCAACCATCGAATGGGCTCGCGTCCTGCAGCCTGGTGCAACTGGTTTATCAGCGCATCACTGCCCCATCCATTTCTGCCAACAATGACCAAGGGAAAATCACGCCGCAATTCCATCGAAAGGGATTGATGTGCTTGAATAATTCTTTGAATATTTTTACGTGGCTGTAGAGTTCCGATAAAAATAAAGTAGTGACGTGGAACTCCGAAGGCCTCCAACACTTCTTCGCAAAAACGCGCAGGAAGAATTTCAAAATAGCGACTGTCTACCCCCAAGGAGACCACACTGATTTTGTTAGGCGAAATATTGAAATGCTCAGTGATTTGAGATTTCGAGTACTCGGAAATCGTAATAACCTGCTGCGCCCAGGTGGCCGTTTTCTTCCATAGTGCGTTTTGCAATGGCCGCAGCCGCGAATGAACCCACTCTGGATGGGCTAAGGGAATCGCATCCATCAAAGTGGCGACCACAGGCGTGCCGCGCAACTTGGGAATAAGGTGATCAGTTGCATGGAACACGTCCATATCTGAGGCCTGCCCAGTACGCCCGAGATGACTGCAGCCTGTGGCGGCAGACAGGAGTGCGTTGGTACTAAATCTGCCCCAATGCTGCGCATCAAAGCCCTCCAAAGATTCGAGCTTTGCCTGGCCAAAGACAACCGGCAAGAGCGCACACCCCTTCCGATGGAGCTCCTGGGCTAACTCTTGGGTGTAATAGGCGATGCCATCAAGCTGGCCGTGCTGTAGCCCTCTCGCTAGCACGCTGGCGCCAAACCCGACCCGCATCAGGGAGTCTCCAACATCCAACTGAGGGTTTGCAAAAGCGAGTATTGCTTTAGCTGCCCGACGGTCGCCAGCAATTTGGACGGATTGCCGCAAAGTTTGTGAACTTCGCCCTCACGTACAAACTCTGGGTTATCTCTGATATCCAGGAGGTGTCCGGTGAGCGACTGCAAGGCTTCCACAACCGAAGTCAGACTGTAGGAGTTTCCGGTGCAGACGTTGTATACCTCGCCTACCTGGCCTTTTTCAAGCAAAGCCAGGTATGCAGCACACACCATTCGGACGTCATTGAATTCTCGTTCTACATTTAAATTACCAAGCTCCACACTGGGAGCTCGGCGCTTGAAATGGTCGACCAACTTGGGAATCAAAAACTGAAGCGCCTGGCCCTGGCCTGTATAGTTGAATGGGCGGGCAATAACGACTGGTAATCGATCGCTGAAAAGGCGCGCAACTTTTTCCATCGTTACCTTGCTCATTGCATAGTGATTAACAGGCGCGATTGCCTGTAATTCATCTATGGGCGATGCTGCACAATTTCCGTATATATTCGCACTACTGGCCAGTAATACGCACTTGGGCACATCTGGCAGCGTCGCCAGGGCGGACAGCAGGTTCATAGTACCGAGCACATTGACGGAATAAAAAGCTGTCTCGTCGCCATGCCCGACAAAACTGATGCCGGCCAAATGCAAGACGGCGTCTACGTGCCGCGATGCAATTTCCGCATTCAATGCCGAGACATCTCTAAGATCCGCCTGCACGGCATACACTTTATGACCAGAACCTTCTGCCATACGAGTCAATATGCGTCCTGTAAAACCGTCCGCTCCCGTGAGTAAGATATTCATATTCAATCCAAGGCCAACCTGCGAATTTCCTCCGCACAAGCATTCTCAGGCATTAATGCCATTGCCTTCCTACCAATAAAATATTGCATAGCTTAGTTTGATAGGTATTGCTGCGACAGATTTTGAGAATGCAAGGCAACGAGCATATTGGCAAAGCGAATGCTTAGTGTGGAGTACCGATGGTCTGCCCGCCAAATTGCACATTGGTCTGCCTTTGCAGTGATCGCCCCATCAGCAGTTCGAATGCCCTGCATTAGCGATGCAATGCCCTTGGCAATGCTTTCCGCCGAAGTGCCCGGCAACCTGTGTACAGCGTCGCTAACATCGTCAAAAATGCTAAGTGGCGTTACGGCGACCGGGACGCCACTTGCGATTCCAAAACGAACAGCACCACTGGCAGATTCTCCAGTTTCTTGATAAGGAAAGACGATTAAATCGGCTTGCGAAAGGTGATCGAGACTTCGGGCATCATCCAGATAATCTGATTGCAAGGTAATGTAGTCTTGCGCCTCCAGCTGAGTAATTTTATTTCGCGCATGCGCGATCGCTTGCGCCGATATAGGCGCCGGATACTGGGCATTGACCATGAATAGTTCAACCGATGCGCCATCATTACGCAGAGACACTACAGCATCGATCAACTCATTGAGCCCCTTGTGCGGGAGGAAATACCCATAGCTCGCAACGCGCAATGGACGGCCACTAAATGACTTTTCCTGCCGTGGCTGCCGGTCCAATATGCCATGAGGAAAAAGTGTCACGTTATTCACCAGGCCGAGCGTCTTGAGACGATTCATATCCGCCACGCTATGGACCAGGATTCGATGACACCTTTCTAGCGCAGGCAGCATATCGGCCAGCTTTTTATGGGGCACGTGGGTGGGATCTGACGTGGAGTGCATTTCAATGACCACCGTACGCCCAGCGTCAATCTGTTGGTGCATAAAGGCAGCTAAAGTCTTCAGATCGAAAAATCCATAGTTAAATTGAATCACCACCGTATCCGATTGTTCTGACTCGATGGCAGTTGTGAGATTTTCCAACGTATCTTCATCGCCCTGACGCCAGCAGCGAATTACGCGGACATCATCTTCAGCCACTAAAAGGTCTGCATGGCTGGCCAAAATACGCACATCCGAGGGCATATGGGCCAGGAGATGGTCCGAGTAACTTGCTATGCCACAGCGGGTATTCCAGCTACTTACCCAGGCAATACGGGGCTCCTTTTCCGCGCCCTCCAGCGCCCATCGGCGCAGTGCGTGCTCCGTTCTTTGCGCCGCCTGGCGCCAGGTGAATTTTTCAAGCAGTAGCGTGCGCCCTGCGTTCGCACGTTGTTTTCGCAGACTCTCTGGGGCCTGATGTACTTGCACCAATGTCTGCGACAAATGGTTAACGTCAGGCCTCGCCCAGACCGAATCAGACAGTTCAAAATGACTTTGGGCATAAACAAAATCAAAGTTCACCAGCCAAGCCGTTTCACTGTTGCAAAAATCGAGCTGTCCACTCCAAGCTGTCGCAATTACAGCCAAACCGGAAAGCATGGCTTCGGCTAAAGGTAATCCAAAGCCTTCTGCTCTGCTTGGCGCTACAAGTACCTGGCACTGCAAATATAAGGATTTGAGCTGCGAGTCACTGAAGTCTTCCTCAATGATCAATACATCGGGAAACGATGCATCAGTGGCACGAATTTCACTCAACCATTGGTGGATTTCATTGTGAGGATTGGGAAAGGTCTTTATTACCAAAGTAACGTCATCCTGCGCTCGGAAGGCAAGTCCGTAGGCCCGCAGAAGTTCTTGTACGCCTTTACGGGGAAAACAAGATGAAACATGCAGGAACCGAAATGTCTTCGCCTCCATTGGCACAACGTTGCTCGCCTGAACCCGCTCCCAGTGGTCCACGCCGATGCCGCTGACTGCAATAGGCGCCCGCACCCCACTATCAATGAGCACTTTGGCGACATGCTGCGACATGACCGTAATGCCGCTCAGATGGGCATTGAATTCCTGCACCCAGGCCGGTGGAAAGCGACTTTCCTCCCATCCATAACAATGCAAAAGGTTCAATTTTCCATGCATATCGTGTACCCGCGGTGGGTACATAAATCGACTTAAAACCTGCGCTTGGTCGGCAGGCATAAAAGAGGTACGCAGGTGTAATGCCTGGATATCGGGGTTTGCCAACAAGAAGGCAGGGTCCGCTTGAAAATCGCCTCCGCCCTCTGCGCAATGCAAGGCGACATCGTGACCTAATTCAGCCAGGGCACGCGCAAATTCGCGATTTACCAAGGCCAGGCTATAGCTGCTATCAAACGGGCCTTCCAGACGCCAGGGCAATTTAGCGGGCAGTAGGTCTGTGCGCGCCAGTGCGCCAGAAACCAGCGAGTTAATGCCGAGGCAACGCGTGATTTCCGCCGGCGCAGTTACATTTTTTTGCTGACTCTTGGATAATATTTCGGAGATCTCGATTGCGAGCCGATCTTCATACGCCTGAGTAGACTCGCGCCAAGGGCGAATGTTGAAATCTGTATTTTTTGCCCCAAACCGCTCCATGGCGTTTATTGCAGCTTGCGCCGTTGCATCCCAAGAAAAACGCGTAGCCTGTACGGCGCCGTTATGGATTAACGTTTGCCGGAAATCCTCATCGGTCAATGCCTGGTTTAGTTTTGCCATTATTGACGCCACTGAAAATGGGTCAAACATTGCAGCTTGCAAGTGAACAACCTCAGGCAAACTACTCGTATTTGCTGTGATGACCGGCGCACCGCAAGCCATTGCCTCCAACGGGGGCAAGCCAAATCCTTCATGCCAGGACGGAAAAATGAATAAATGGCACAGGTTATAGGCAAGTACCAATTCTTCATCTGACAAGAAGCCCAAAATTTTTACTTCGTCAGAGGACAATCCATGCATCGCAATAGTGGACTGCAAATATTCCACTTCGCCGGTCGACAATTTACCTGCAAGGGCTAATTGGTATTGGTCTCTAGTGCTTTTCGCTAGCGCGGCAAAAGCTTCTATAAGGCGCCCCAGATTCTTCCGATGATCTGCGCCACCGGTATAGAGAACAAATGGCTTGGTAAGGCCCCACGAAGCGCAAAGCCGCTCTTTCTGCGAAGCGGCCTCCCTTATCGGCGCAAATTGCTGATCGCAGGCTGCCCCAATACAAACAACCCTTTGCTCGTCGAATTCAAGATTATTTATCACCTCCAGCCGAGACGATTCAGATATCGTCAAGGCGAAATTGACCATTTCCAAAGTCTTAACGCGTGAATGATAAAAATCAGCGTAAATCGGATTGGGAAGCAAATATTGCTCTGGATTGAGGAATGGGATCAGGTCGTAGACCAAGCCACATATCAAAATGTTGGATTCAACACGGGTCATGCCTGTGACGGCGTCGTCATTAAATCCCTCAAACAAGCTAGTGTGTAGCACCATATCTGGCTGCAAACTAGCGAAAAAGGCTTCTCTAATTTTCTCGGCTACGCGCGCTCGCATCTTGTTTTCAGGCGCACATGCACTTACCGGTCCAGGCGCTGTCCAGACCACAATATTTTGTGGTGGCAGATCGGTAGAAAAGAAGTCACGTATCGGACCAATACTTTGATCCAACATGCCATTGAGCACCAAGATAACTTCGTGATTGCCTCGGTGTTTAATGATTGCCTGTGCGATTGCCAGAGAATACCGCCCTATCCCTCTGAACCGGCTGCCAGTCTGCGCGCCCTGCATATCTATCACGATGCGCATCTTGCGCGTGGCACGCGGTAATGTTGGCGACTGAATTGGCGCCCCTTTTTCAACGTGCCCTTTTTTATATTTACCAACAGATGCCAATTCCGATTTTTCCGGCATCTTGACCCTATTGAAATAGGGCAGTTTGTTCAACAATGTCCAAGTTTTCTTCGCCGCAGCATATAGACGCGCTTTCCATCCGTGCTTTAGCAACAGATGACGTTGAAAACCAATCCACCGAAGAGGTGCAGTGATTTTCCATGACCGGCTTTGGTAAATCGCCTCCACAGTTTGCTTTGCTTCAATCGCTGTAACTTTTGCAATTTGCGATTGTTCTATGGCCAACTCAACCCGCTGAAAAAATTGCCCCATGGCCACATTAGTCTGTTCTCGCCATTCTTCAAGGGATTCCAAGCGCATTGCAATCGCCTCATGCTTGGCCATCATTAGCTTGTGCTGTTTTATGAGTGATGATTGAATGGAGTCGCGCTCATTCTGCGATGATTGATCAAAACGATTAAGTAAAGTATCTAGGGACAATCCGAATTCTTTGTCCCAAACACCGCCCGAGGCGATCGGTAGTACGTCATCTCTTCGTGCGAGCACCGCATAATCTGGGCTGGCCCCATTTACAACGTCCGTTAATGTGGGCGCCGATTTTTCTTGAACATCAGCAGATTCCTGCAATCTAATTAGCTTGACACGACCAAAACCTGCGGTCTTCGCCATAAAGGTCAACAATTCAGACGGTATCGGTTTCTGATGCGTTGGATCGAGATAAAAATTGCGCGTTGCAACTATTAAATTCTCGGGATTGGGTGTCTCCATAATCAACAAGCCAGCGGGTCTCAACACGCGCATTGCTTCCTCGATTAGTCTTTGCATCTGCTCAAATTGCAGATGCTCTACCAAGTGGAATGCCGACACAATGGTCTGGCTTTTATCGGCAAGTGTCGCCAGATAGTCCAGCGCATCACCGTGGTGGACCTTGAAGCCCCGATCTCGACATGATTGCAGCATTCCTTCGTTCAAGTCAACGCCATGGGCTGCAAACCCACTAGATTGCATTTTTTCAATCCACTCCCCGCGTCCGCAACCCAGGTCAACCACCTCTGTATTTGGAAAAGCTTCAATTAATGGCTGAAGAAAATCATCATAGGCCCGCAGGCGATCCATGATTAGCTCACGCGTCCCACGGAAGCTAGCTTCAAATTCTGTGTAAAACCTATCTGTCATGATTCAATAGTTATTGCAATAGGCAACCAATTGGTACCAACGAAGTTGGATTTATCGACATTTACTACGTTGAAAACGACGGCTAAGTCGCGCCATTCGTAATTTTTGCTTAAGTGATTTTCAGCAGAATGGAGCGCAACTGCAACGGAATATGAACCTGGACCAAGGTTGGCTGCGAATTCGATGGCGAAGGAATAAGTTGCACCGGCCGCAGCGAGACGTATTACTTGGCCTAAGTAATGGGTATTGGTGCCAAAAATCGGCTGTCCCAGCTTATCCTTAATCAAGAATCCCAGGACCAGTTCGGGAATATTCTGGTGAACTTTTGCGCGAACCGTGAGGGTCAATTTTTCCGCAACAGACACCACGGTTATTTGTTCGCCGCTAGCATTGCGCAGGCTAACATCTTCTATTTTCGCCTCGCCCGATCCGGATATGGTTTGCACTTTACCGTCTGGCCGCTCGCGTCGATGAACCTCACTGCTTTGACGCTGGGCTAACATCGCGTTGTAATAATCCATTACCGCTTCTGGGGGGCCCTGCATTGCCACTCGGCCTTCGTTGAGTAGGATGGCACGGTCGCAAATACTTTGAATAGCAACCTTGTCATGGCTGACCATCAATAAAGTTGTCCCTTGCTGGCGAAAGGCACGAATCCGGTCAAAGCTCTTATGCTGAAAGTAGGCATCGCCGACCGATAGCGCTTCATCAACAATAAGAATGTCAGGACGAATCGCTGTTGCGACGCTAAATGCCAAGCGCATTTGCATGCCACTGCTGTACACGCGCACTGGTTGATCTATATAGTCACCAATTTCGGCAAATGATTCGATATCTGGCATGCACTCAGTCAATTGGGCGGTGCTTATACCCAAAAGCTGCCCAGCCATCATTGCGTTTTGTCTGCCAGTGAAATCTGGATGAAAGCCAATACCCAGTTCCAGTAATGCGGCAACCCGTCCGGTCATGTGCACGCTACCGCGCGTTGCCTGTGCAGTTCCCGTAATCAGCTTGAGTAAGGTGCTCTTACCTGCGCCATTAATTCCAATAATGCCAACTGATTCGCCCGGTTGTACTGTAAAACTAATGTCTTGCAACACCCATTTCAAGCGATGACGAACCGCCCAGCCAAACGTGACCCATTCAGTTAACCGTCCCCAGCGTCCTTGGTACTGTTTATAAGCCTTGCCTAGCGATTGGACTTCAATTCTGCCCATCAAAGCTCATCCACCATTTCGCCGCTATGGGTGCGAAACATGCGCCAACCCATTAAGCAAAGTAAGCCGCCTGTTACAAGCGGAACACATAGCGCAGTCCAGTCCGCGATGGGCTGACCTGCAAAGATGTTTTGATAGCCATGGATAACTGGAAACATCGGATTCCATAACATCCAACTACGCACTGCCGGTGGGAGAATTTCCACAGGGTAAACAATTGGCGTGAGCCAAAACCAAAATTGCAAAAATATGGCGACAAATTGCCCTACGTCGCGAAAGAATACATTTAGCACACCCAAGACCATCGCCAACCCTATAGCGAGCATCAATTCAATCACCAACAAAGGGACCATATTGAGCAAAGTCCAACCCGGCCAGCTCCCAGAAAAAATCAAAAATAATAAGAAAAGACTGAAAATTATTAGAAAATTTATACAAGCATTCAAGACCAAAATAACAGGCAAAATTAGACGTGGGAAACTGATTTTTTTCAGCAAATTGGCATTTTCAATGAATATGTTTTGGCCTCGGGATACGATCTCGATAAACAAGCCCCAGGTCAATGAACCTGCACACAAATAAATACTGTACGCAAATGGTGTGTCGACACCAGGAAGCCGCGCTTTCATTAATTGAGAAAATATTATTGTGTAAACAATTATCATTGCCAAAGGATTAACTATAGTCCATGTGGCTCCCAGCACAGATTTTCGATATTTCGACTCGAATTCGCGCCTCACGCTTCCAATAATGAAGCCTCGATAATTCCAAAGTGAACGCAAGGTAGCTCCCATGCGGCACTCAGCTCAGTTTGGACCGATGATTACGAAAAGTCATAGTGCGCATCATAAAGCGCCCGCCCTAGAACGGAACAGGCATTTGCGCCGATTCCCGGAAATGGGGGGATGCTGCGGCGTGCCAGGACGGCGCCAGACGGCTTGCTCACCCCACATTTGCTGGATTGAAGCAAAATGGGGGGGAAACTCCCCCCAACCATGCGCGTTCTTCACATTTATCGGACTTATTTTCCCGAAACCCAAGGCGGGGCTCAGGAATCCATTCGTCAGCTCTGTCTGGCCACACAGACCTTGGGAGTGGACAACACCATATTTGCGCTCGCCCATCAACCCGAGCCCCCAGCCTTAGGCCTACCCGAGGGGCGGTTGGTACGTGCAAAATCTTGGATGGAGATCGCTTCTTGCGACATCGGCGCCTGGTCGGCGATTCAACGCTGCAGGGCGGCAGCAGCCCAGAGCGACATCATCCAGATCCATTACCCCTGGCCATTCGCTGACCTGATGCTGCCTTGGATCCGAAGTCACAAACAACCGGTGCTGGTAACCTACATTTCTGACATCGTGAGGCAGAACGATTTTGGTCTCGGACAGCTCTATGCGCCACTGCGTCGGCAACTGTTAGGCGCGGCGAAACATATCGTCGCGTCGTCGCCCAACTATGAGAAAAGTAGCGAAGTTTTACAGCAGTACAGTCATAAATTAAGCTGTATTCCGCACTGTATGGGGCCAGCGCCGCAAGTCTCAGACGCCTCCGTTGCACATTGGCGCGCGCGCTTTGGCACCGAATTTTTCCTTTTCGTAGGCGTACTCCGGTATTACAAGGGGCTTGATTTTTTGCTTGAAGCAGCTCCTCACGTGCGTGCTCCCATCGTCATTGTGGGGGAGGGCCCCGAGGGCGATCGCCTGCGGCAAATAGCCCAACGCAATGGGCTGACCAATGTGCACTTCGTGGGCGCCTTAAATGATGAGCATAAGAATGCCCTGATTCAGATTTGCCGCGCCGTGGTTTTTCCTTCTCATTTGCGTTCGGAGGCATTTGGTATGACTTTGCTAGAGGGCGCGCGCGTCGGGCGTCCCTTAATAAGTTGTGAAATCGGCACCGGCACAACCTGGATCAATATCGACGGCGAGACTGGGCTGGTAGTTCCACCAGCTGATGGCACCGCCTTGGCATATGCCATGGAAAAGCTCCGTCAGGACAGCGCGCTGTGTGCCCGCTTGGGCGAAGGCGCTCAACGGCGGTGGGAGCAACTGTTCACACCCCAAGTAGTGGGTCAGTCCTATTTCGATTTGTACTCTGACCTGCACGGCGGGCGCACTTCGCCCGCGCAGGGCGCTAAATTGGGCTGAACAGGATGTTCGCCCCGCTCCTGACACGCTGGTCGGTACGATGGGCGGTTTGCTTTATTGCGGTCGGCTTGGCCGCTTGGATTCAATGGCAAAGCCCCCACCAATTCGCCAGATTTGATGCAGCACTACGGGATGGCTATTTGCGTATTCAGGCCGATTCCCGCAAGGACGATCGACTGGTAGTGATCGATATTAACGAGGATAGCCTGCAACAATTGGGCCAATGGCCATGGCCGCGAGCCCGTCTGGCCGACCTGGTGGAGATCGCACTTACGGACGGTGCCGCCCGGGCTGTGGCACTTGATATGGTTTTGCCCGAATCGGCGGACAACCTCGGAGATAGACGTTTGGCCGCACTGGCCGAACACGCACCTCTGACCCTGGCCCAAGTCATGGACTTCAGCCCACGCGAGATTCCAAACCGACTGGGTGTACTGGCATCCGGCCACGCACCGGAAAAATCACCGACGGCAGTTGCAGCCATGGGGTACATCGCCAATCATGCCGGCTTGGCACATGCGCGGTGTGTGGGCAATATCGGTTATGTGCCGGATAGCGACGGTGTTTTGCGCCACACACCTGCCCTGACACAATTTGAGAAAACCTATTATTTGCCTCTGGCGGGCGCTTTAATGCGCTGTGCAAATCCCCAATGGCCGCAGCCCCAGGCCAATGCAGCAGGCCTCTGGCGGATTCCATTTGGTCATGCAATCGAGTCTTATACCGTCCTATCAGCAGCCGATGTTTTGGCTGGCAAAGTGGATTTATCGCTATTTCAGAATCGCTTTGTTCTTATCGGATCTTCCGCCTTAGGGCTCAGCGACCGGGTAGCCACGCCGCTACAAGCTTTGGCGCCCGGCTTATTTGTTCACGCCGAGGCCATTTCTGGTCTGCTCGATATTGCGCAGGGCAAGGCGCGCGCCCCTTGGGACGCCTCAGGCTGGATGTTGGGTTGGACGGCATTAAGCGCCCTCAGTGCAGTCCTGGCAATTGCATCCCTGGCTGCGTGGCAAGGGACCTTGCTGCTCCTTGGCCTAACACTGGCCTGGCTTGCCATCGCGGGCGTTGGCGTAGCGATGCAGGCCGAGTTCTCGGTAAGCGCGCCTTTAGCCGCATATTTCGTGGTCTTTTTTACCGCCATCCCTTATGAATGGTGGCAGTCCCAGGGCCGGGCACGTCGCCTAGTGACAACTTTTTCCCACTATGTCGCCAAACCAGTGCTCGATGAAATATTGCGCTTAGGCTTAAAACATAGTCTTACACCCACCTTGCGGGAAGTTACCGTATTGATCGCCGATATGCAAGGCTATACCCAAGCAACATCGGACCTTTCCCTAGACGAGGCAGCGCGCCTAACCAAGGAGTTTTTGGGCTGTCTGACCACCCCTGTTTTGACCCACGGCGGAACGCTGGACAAATACACAGGCGATGGGCTCGTCGCCTTCTGGGGCGCACCGGTGCCTGCGCAAGATCACGCGGACCGCGCGGTGCAAGCGGCGATGGATATTGTGGCCACGGTCGACCTTTGGAATGAGGGGCGCATGGCTGAGGGAAAAAGCGCCTTACGGGTTCGCATTGGCGTAGAAAGCGGGCCTGCATTGGTAGGCGATCTGGGTACTCCTTTTCGAAGCACCTACACCGCGGTGGGCGATTGCATCAACTTTGCATCCCGGCTTGAGGCCGCTGCGCGTGACCTTTCCACTAATTTAGTAATTGGCCCACACACCCAAGCGATGCTGCGCCGCCACCGCACGCGTTCGCTAGGACTTATTCATTTGCGCGGTGTGTCTGATCCTTTAGAGGTATTTGGGCTGCAGTAATTGCAGGCGCGACCCTGAACGCCAGCCTGGCCAGCCCCTACCGCCTAATTTAGCGATTTCAGACCCTACGAACCTCAGGTTGCAAATATTCATATATGATGTGTTATAGTCCCTCATATATGAATATTCTTCTACGCGTCCCGCTCAACACCTCGCCCGAGCAATCCGAGCGGCTCAAAGCTTTACAGGCCGTGTTTGCCCAGGCCTGCAACGCCTTGGCGCCCGTCGTGCAGCAAACCAAGGTCTGGAACCGGGTCGCCTTACACCACCTGATGTACCGCCCTTTGCGCGAGCGCTTCCCGGAATTGGGGTCGCAAATGGTGTGCAACGCCATTTATTCGGTTTCCAGAACCAGCCGCTTGGTATTTCAAAGTCCGCAAAGCCCGTTTAACCTGTCCAAACTGGCGGGCAAACCCCTGCCCCTGCTGCGCTTTACCGACCAATGCCCGGTGTACTTTGACCGGCACACCCTGAGCGTCAAGGACGGGCAGCTGTCCATGTACACGCTGGACGGGCGTATGCGCTTTGCACTGGCGCTCTCGCCCCAAGACGAGGCCAATTTCCGGGTGTACAAGCTCCTGGAAATCGTGCTCACGGGCAATGAGGCCAGCAATTACAGCCTGGCTTTTCAATTTAGCGACGCGTCTGCGGCCCCCGCAGCACTGGACGACGCGCCAACACAAACCGATACCGAAGCGGCGACTCCCCAGACGGGGGCCGCCCTACCCGATTACGTTTTGGTCGAGGAGACCCCATGAACCCCAATAAACCCCCATCCGAATTGCGCACTGCCATCGGCGCGCTCACGCCCTATTTCCGCCAAGCCGCCTGGTTCAGTGTGGTGACCAATATATTGGTGCTCGCCCCGTCGGGCTACATGCTGGAGGTGTACGACCGGGTGCTCAACAGCAGCGACATCATGACTTTGGCCATGCTGACGCTCTTGGTTCTGGGCGCCTACGCGCTTATGGAGGTGCTCGAATGGGTGCGCTCGGAGGTCATGCACGAGGCGGCCATGGAATTTGACAAGCATCTGAGCCGCCGTGTCTTTGACGCCATCTTTGAGGCCAACCTCAAACGCCTGCCCTTTGGCAGCGCACAGGCCATGGTTGACTTCCGGTCTGTGCGTGACTTTCTGGGCACACCGGTGCTTATGGCCATGATGGACGCCCCGATGTCACTGCTGTTTTTGGTGCTCATTTTTGCGATCAGCCCCGTGCTGGGCTGGTCCTCGGTCATGGCCGCTGTGGCCCAAACCTTTATCGGCTGGCTCAACGAGCGCAGCACCCAACCGCCCTTGATGGCTGCTAACCGCAGCGCAGTTGGCGCTCAGCAATACGCCGACAACACCTTGCGCAATGCCCAGGTGATTGAGGCCATGGGCATGTTGCGGGACATTCACAAACGCTGGTTTAAAAAGCAGGAAGAATTCCTGAACCTGCAGGCCATCGCCTCGGACCACGGGGGCTTTTACCAAGCGCTGTCCAAGTTTTTACAAAACACCATCAGTTCGGGGCTCTTGGGCCTGGGCGCTTGGCTCTTGCTGCACAACATGCTAAATGGCGGCGCCTCCTACATGATCGTGGGCTCATTATTGGGCGGCCGCGTGCTGGCACCTTTGGGCCAATTGGTGGCGCAATGGCAGGTGGTGGTCAATGTCCGCGTGGCCTACGCCCGGCTTGACGCAGTTTTGAATGCGGTGCCCGCCAAAGCCGAATCTATGCAACTGCCGCCGCCCAGCGGCCAGTTACTGGTCGAGCAAGTCATGGCCGGCGCCCCCGGCACGCAAGTGGCGATTCTGCGCGGTGTGGCCTTTGCCCTGAACCCCGGCGAAGTACTGGCGGTGGTGGGGCCATCGGCCTCGGGCAAGACGACGCTGGCGCGCCTGCTGGTAGGTCTGTGGCCAGCGGCCAGCGGCAAAGTGCGTCTGGACGGCGCAGACATCCACAGTTGGGACAAAAACCACCTGGGCCCCTTCGTAGGCTACCTGCCCCAAGGTGTGGAATTATTTGACGGAACCATTGCCGAGAACATCGCGCGCTTTGGACATGTCGATAACGCACAAGTCGAAGCGGCGGCGCGCGCCGTCGGCCTGCACGACTTGATCATGGCCTTGCCGCAAGGCTATGACAGCCAGGTCGGACGTGACGGTGCCGTGCTCTCGGGCGGCCAGCGTCAGCGCGTGGGCCTGGCACGCGCCCTCTACGGGCGCCCCTCGTTTGTGGTGCTCGATGAGCCCAATTCCAGCCTGGACGAGCAAGGCGACGCCGCATTGGCCGCAAGCATCGCCAACCTCAAAGCCAGTGGCACCACCTTTGTCATCATGACGCACCGTACCAGTGTTTTGGGCGTTGCCGACAAGATGCTGGTGCTGCGCGACGGGCAGCAACAAATGTTTGGCCCACGTGACGAGGTGCTTAAAGCCCTCAATGAAGCCGCCGCCAAAGCCCGCGCTCCCGCCGCCGGCGCCGTGGCGCCCGCTACCGCCTGATCCCTGAAAGCCCTCGTATGAACCAAGCCATCTCCTCCCCTGCCCGCAGTGCATTGCGCACCACTTTGTGGAGCTTTCGCGGGGCGTTTTTGCGCGTCGGCGGCTACAGTTTGGTAGCCAATTTGCTGATGCTCACACCGACGCTGTACATGCTGCAGGTCTACGACCGCGTGCTTAAAAGCCAAAGCGAGCTGACGCTTTTGGCAATGTCCATGCTGACCTTGGCCCAGTTTGCCGTCATGGCCGCCGCCGAGTGGATGCGCTCACGCCTGCTGGTGCGCGCTGGCGTTGCGCTGGACGGACGGCTGAGCACCCAGGTGTTCAACGCCAGTTTTGACGCCTACCTTAGCCAAACCGGCAACTCGCCCTCGCGCGCATTTGGCGACCTGATCCAGGTGCGCCAGTTCCTCACCGGCAACGGCATCTTTGCCTTCTTTGATGCGCCTTGGACGCCGATCTATATGGCGGTGCTGTTCTTACTGCACCCGATGCTGGGCTGGCTGGGCATTGTTTTTGCCCTGGTGCAACTGGCTTTGGCCAAATTTGGCCACCAAGGCACGCTGGCACCGAGCGAAGCGGCCACGGCGGCCACCTCCGATGCCAGCATCTTTTTGCAAAGCAAACTGCGCAACGCCGAAGTGATCGAGTCCATGGGCATGCTGCGCAATTTGCAGCGCCGCTGGCTGCAGCGCCATGGTGTTGCGCTGCAGCGCAGCGGCGAGGCCCAGCACGTGACGCACCGCATCACCGCCATCAGCAAATTTGTGCGCTACAGCCAACAATCACTGGTGCTGGGAGCGGGCGCTTTGCTGGTCATTCGCGGCGAGCTTTCGCCCGGCGGCATGATCGCCGCCAATGTGCTGATGACCCGCGCACTGGCCCCCATCGACCTGATGGTCAGCAGCTGGCGCCAGTTTGCGGGCATGCGGGCTGCCTTTGGGCGCTTGGAAAAACTGCTGGCCGACTACCCCGAACGCGATCAGCGCCTGCAGCGCGTCGCACCCAGTGGCGCACTGCATGTGCACAACGTGGTCGCAACTGCGCCGGGACGCAAAGAGGCCATTCTCAAAGACGTCAGCGTCAGCGCGCTGCCGGGCAGCGTGACCGTCATCCTGGGGCCCTCGGGTTCGGGCAAGTCAACGCTGGCGCGTGTCATGGTGGGCATCTGGCCCGACGTGAGCGGCAAGGTTTTGCTCGATGAACTGCCTATTGCATCGTGGAAGCGCGAGGAATTAGGCCCCCATATCGGCTACCTCCCCCAAGATGTGGAGCTGTTTGAGGGCACGATTGCCGAAAACATCGCCCGCTTTGGCAGCACTGACAGCGCCCCCATCATCGAAGCGGCCAAAGCAGCCGGTCTGCACGAGATGATTTTGCGCTTTCCCAAAGGCTACGACACCTCGACCGGCGAGGCGGGCAATCTGCTCTCGGGCGGGCAACGCCAGCGCATCGGCCTGGCCCGGGCGATCTATGGCAACCCCAAGCTGGTGGTCTTGGACGAGCCCAACGCCAATCTGGACGACGCCGGCGAGGCGGCGCTGCAGCAAACCGTGGTGCGCCTCAAAGCCCAGGGCAAAACCGTGGTGCTGATCACCCACCGCCCGGGCGCCGTCGCTGTGGCCGACCATTTGCTCATCCTCAACAACGGCCAGGTGCAAGCCCGCGGCCCACGCGATGCCGTGATTGCCGCCCTGCAAGCGGCGCAAAAGAATGCGGCCGCTGCTGCGCCTGGCGCAGCCCTGCCCGCCTGACGATTTTTTTTGATTTCTACCCAGATCCTTATTCACCCCTAACTTTGTCGGACCTGCCATGACTACACCCCCCGTCAACCAACGCATTGCCTCCAAACTGGCCTCGGCGCACGGCGCACCCAGCGACGCAACCCTCATCTCCTCGGCCGAAGCGCTGCAAGCGGGCCACGCGGGGCGTGCCGGCCGCATCGGCGCCTGGACCCTGGGCATCGGCCTGGTGGCCTTGCTGGTCTGGACCGCCATGGCGCCACTCGACGAAGGCGTGCCCGGCCCCGGCATGGTGGCCATCGACACCAAGCGCAAAGTCATTCAGCACCTGAGCGGCGGCTTGGTCAAGGAAGTGCTGGTGCGCGAGGGGCAGCAAGTCAAGGAAGGCGAGCTGCTTTTGCGCTTGGACGAGGCCGCCGCACGTGTCAACTTTGAAGCTGCACGCCAACGCTACATCGGCTTGCGCGCCATGCAAGACCGCTTGCAGGCCGAACAGCGTGGCCAGGCCACCATCAGCTTTCACCCCGATGTGGTGCAAGCGGCGCGCGATCCGCAGATTCAGTTGGTCGTGGCCACCCAGCAGCAGCTCTTTGGTTCACGCCGGGCCAGTCTGGGCGCCGACCTGCAAAGCATGCAGGAAAACATCGCCGGTCAAGAAGGCATGATCTTGGCCTATGAAAACATGAGCGCCAATCGCAAAAACCAACTGGCACTGCTGACCGAGGAACTCAACAACACCAAAGGCCTGGTCGCTGAGGGCTATGCCCCGCGCAACCGCCAGCTTGAGTTGGAGCGCCAGGTTTCTGAAATGGGCTCGGCCTTGGCAGAACTGCAAGGCAATATGACCCGCGCCAAGCGGGCCATCGCCGAGGTGCGTCAACGCATGCTGGCACGCCAACAAGAGTTCAATAAAGAGGTGGAGTCCAACCTAGCCGACGTCGGCCGCGAAGTCGAAGCCGACCAGGAAAAATACCGCGCCACCCAGGACGATATGGGGCGCCTGGAGATCAAGGCCCCAGCGGCTGGCCAGGTGGTGGGCCTGACGGTGCAATCCATAGGCGCGGTCATCGGGGCGGGTCAGAAGCTGATGGACATTGTTCCCAAGGAGCAAGCGCTCTTGATTGAGGCCAAGGTGGCGCCGCATTTGATCGACAAAGTGCATGCAGGCATTGCGGTGGACGTGCGCTTTTCCTCGTTTTCCAACACACCGCAGTTGGTCGTCAAGGGATCGGTGCAATCGGTCTCGGGCGACCTGATCGTGGAGCAAAACGGTATGGCCTATTACTTGGCGCGCATCAGCATTACCGAAGCGGGCTTTAAGGAATTGGGCGATCGTCAATTGCAGTCGGGCATGCCGGTGGAGGTGATTTTCATCACCGGCAAACGCTCTATGCTGACCTACCTGCTGCACCCCCTGGTCAAGCGCTTGGCCGCGTCCATGAAGGAGGAGTAAGCATGAAAAAAGCATCGTTGCCCATGCGCCAGCGCGCCATCGCACTGCGCCAACCTGCCCTGGCCTTGGCGCTGCTGGCCATCTGCGGCCTGGCCCCGGCCATGGACTTGCTCCAAGCCTACGACGCAGCCCGCCAAAATGATCCCAATATCCTGGCCGCGCGCGCAGCCGCCGACATCGGCCGCGAGCGCCTGCCGCAGGCTATTGCGCAGCAGCTGCCCAACGTGTCCTTCAGCGCGCAATACGGCAAAAACCAGTTGGCCAGCACCTCGCCCAATTTTTTGGGTGTGGACCAGACCATCAACACCGAGTACCCCAGCACCAGCCAAACCCTCACTATCCGCCAGCCGATTTACCGCGGCTACTTGTTTGCGCAGACGCGCCAGGCCCAGGCCCAGTTTGAAGACGCTGAGGCCACATTGGCCCAAGAGGAGCAAAACCTGCTGGCCCGCGTCACGGGCAGTTACCTGGAGGCGCTGCTGTCGCAAGAGCAACTCGAACTGGTGCTGGCCCAGCGCGCCGCCAACACCACGCAGCTGGACATCGCCCGCAAAGCCTTTGCCGCTGGCGCGGGCACGCGCACCGACATCGACGAGGCCCAAGCCCGCTTGGACAGCACGCTGGCCCTGGAAATCGAGGCGCGCCAAAACATGGCCTACACCTTGCGCCAGCTAGAGCAATTGACAGGCAGCCCCGCAGGCGTGCTGGCGCGCTTGAATTTGGCCAATTTCACGCTGACCGACCCGCAGCCCGCCGACCTGGACAGCTGGATTGCCCGCGCCGAGCGCAGCAGCCCCCAACTGCGCAGCCTGCAAGCCCAGCTAGAAACCGCGCGCCAAGAGGTCGAAAAGGCCAGTTCCGGCCATGAACCGACGCTGGACGCCACGGTGCAATGGACCAGCAGCGCCAGCGAAAACGTCTACAACATCCGCAATAGCTACACCAACGCCAGCGTGGGCGTGCAACTGACCATCCCCATTTACGGCGGCGGTTACACCAGCTCCCAGGTACGCCAAGCCCTCGCGCAGCAAGAGCGCGCATCCCAAGCCCTGGAGGCCGGGCGGCGTGATTTGGGCATGCGGGTTTTCCGGGAATTGCGCGGCGTGACCGAAAACATCCCCAAAGTGCGGGCATTGGAAAAAGCGTTGAGCTCAGCGGAGCAGTTGATTGTGTCCAACCGCAAGTCTTTCCAAGCCGGCACGCGCACCGTGATCGACATCCTCAACGCCGAGCAGCAGCGCTTTTTGGTGTTGCGTGACCTGGCCCAAGCGCGCTATGTCTACCTGAGCGCACGGGTCCGCTTGCTGTCCTTGGTCGGCGAGGCTGATTTAGGCGCATTGACCACCATCAACCAGATGTTTGGCCCCTAAGGCGGGTTGCGCAAGAAAAAAGCCCTGGAACTTTGCAGTTCCAGGGCTTTTCAATTGGTGCGGCTGGCAGGAATCGAACCCACGACCCCTTGGTTCGTAGCCAAGTACTCTATCCAGCTGAGCTACAGCCGCTAAGCGTTCGATTCTAGCATAGGCCCGCGTAGGGGCCTATGCCTGCGCAGCCATGCACCTGACAGACAGGTCTGTACGGTCGGCGACATCCGGTCCGAGGCTATAGGAGGGCGGACCCTACAATGATTCTTTCCACCACCCTCACTAAATGAAGGACATGCTATGAGCCTGGAATCAATCACCGAATCGATGCGCGCAAAAATGGGCGCCGACAGCGGCCTGGATGCCACCTTGAAATTTGACTGCGGCAGCGACGGCGTCATCGTCCTGGATGGTGTCTCCAAGCCCAACAGCGTCTCCAACACCAACCAAGACACCGATTGCACCATCCTGATCAGCCTGGAAAACCTGCAAGCCCTGCTCGACGGTGAACTCAATGCCGTGACCGGATTTATGAGCGGCAAACTCAAGGTCGAAGGCGATATGAGCATCGCCATGAAGCTGCAAAGCGTGGTCTAAATAAAAAAGCCCCCGCCTTCACAGCGGGGGCTTTTTGCACTTGGTGGGCCCACCAGGACTTGAACCTGGGACCAAAGGATTATGAGTCCTCTGCTCTAACCAACTGAGCTATAGGCCCGGCGCGCCGATTCTAGCGTCTCACCCCTCTGCAACCTCTTTCGCTCGCAGCCAACAAATTCAGCAAAAATAACAAATAAATTGTCTTTTTTGTTATTTTCACCTTATACTTAAGCAAGTTCAGCCCACCGGTGAATCTTTCGCTGTGACTGTGGGCCGGGACTTCGTTGGCAGCGCGAACCTTTGGAGGACGCTGAAAAAATAAGCAGAGCCCCTTGGTGGTGAATCCTTCGGGATGGGCCACCAAGGCGGCATCTGTGCTTTAGACCCGCAGCGCTCAGGCGGCGTCCAGAAAAATACTTTGCAAGTCCGACAAAAAGTCAAAGCCCTTCACTGTGGGCCGCACATGCACGGCATCGCGGGTGAGCAAGCCTTGCGCCTGGGCTTTGGCCAAAGCGGGCTCTATCGTGCTCAGCGGCAGACCGGTGCGGTCGCGAAACGCTTGCAAGTCAAAGCCGTCGCGCAGACGCAGGGCGTTGAGCATGTACTCAAAAGGCAAATCGGCACGGCGCACATCCTGGTTTTCGGCCAGCGCCCGGCCTTGCGCAGCGCGCTCCAGGTACAGACGCGGATCACGCAGGCGGCTTTGGCGCACCACGCGATGGGCAAAACTGAGTTTGCTGTGGGCACCCGCGCCCAGCCCCAGGTAGTCGCCGAACTGCCAGTAATTAAGGTTATGCACGCAGCGGTGCCCCGCACGCGCATAGGCCGACACCTCGTAGCGCTCTAACCCGGCCAGGCCAGTCAGCTCGGTGATGCGGTCCAGCATGGCGTAAGCCGTGTCGTCCTCGGGCAGCGCCGGTGGGAACTTGGCGAAATAGGTGTTGGGCTCGATGGTCAGGTGGTAAATCGAGAGGTGCGGCGGCGCAAAGTCCAGCGCCTGGTGCACATCGGCCTCCAGCTGCGCCATGCTTTGCCCGGGCAAGGCGTACATCAGGTCCAGGTTAAAGGTGGCAAAAGAGCGCGCCGCCTCCTCGAGGGCGGCACGCGCCTGCGCGCCGTCATGGACGCGGCCCAAGGCCTGCAGGTGCGCGTCGTTAAAGCTTTGCACGCCAATGGACAAGCGCGTCACGCCCGCTTGCGCAAAAGCGCGAAAGCGATCCCGCTCAAAAGTGCCCGGGTTGGCCTCCATGCTGATTTCGCAGTCGGGGGTCAGGGGCAGGCGGGCGCGCACAGCGCTGAGCAAGCGGTCAATTTCTTGGGGCGCAAACAAGCTGGGCGTGCCGCCGCCCATAAAAATGCTGTGCACCGGCCGGCCCCACACCAGCGGCAAGGCGGCCTCCAGGTCGGCGATCAAGGCGTCGACATAGGCGGCCTGCGGCAATTCGCCGGGCGGTGCAGCGTGGGAGTTGAAGTCGCAGTAAGGGCATTTGCGCAAGCACCAGGGCAGGTGCAAGTACAGAGACAAAGGCGGCAGGGCCGGCAGTTGCAGCACGCCGGGGCGCATGTGGTGCGCCAGGTCGTAGGCCTGGGCGTGCACGTCCTGCGCAGCTTCAGCCTGCAGCGCAATGGTTTTCATGCGCCGAACCAGCGCTCGCGCATCAGCGCCAGCATGGCTTGGGCAGCGCGGCCTCGGTGGCTGTGGGCATTTTTGACCTCAACAGGCAATTGGGCAAAAGTCTGGCCGAATTGAGGAATCCACATGACCGGGTCAAAGCCAAAACCGTGGCTGCCAACCGGCGCGCGGGCAATCTCACCGACGACGCGCCCCACGGCGATCAGCGGCTCGGGGTCTTCAGGCGTGCGCACCGCCACCAGGGTGCTGACCAGCGCGGCGCGCCGTTCGCTCAGGCCTTCCATTTGGGCGAGCAAGGCGGTGACGTTGTTGTTGTCGCCTTTGGGCAGGCCAAACTGCGTGGCGTAGTAGGCGGTGTCGACGCCGGGCAGGCCGCCAAAGGCGTCGACGCACAGACCGGCGTCGTCGGCCAGCGCGGGCAAGCCGGTATGGGCCGCGGCGTTACGCGCCTTGGCCAGCGCGTTTTCGACAAAAGTGCGGTGCGGCTCCGGGCATTCAGGCACGCCCAGGTCGCCCTGGCGCACCAGGGTGCAGTCCAGGCCGGCAAACATGGCCTGCAATTCAGCAAGCTTGCCCTGGTTATTGGAGGCGAGAACGATGCGCATCGGCCGGTGCCGAAATTAAGCCGCTGGCAGCGCCTGGGCCAGCGCTTGCTGCTGCAGCGCCATCAGCTCGACGATGCCTTTTTCAGCCAGGTGAAGCAATGCGTCCATTTCTGCACGCGAGAAAGCGGCGCCCTCCGCAGTGCCCTGCACTTCGACGAAATGGCCGGCACCGGTCATGACCACATTCATGTCCGTGTCGCAAGCGGAGTCTTCGGTGTATTCCAAATCGAGCAGAGGTGTGCCCTGCACAATGCCCACCGAAATGGCGGCCACCGGCCCCACAATCGGCGACTGGCTGATCTTGCCCTGCGCCAGCAGGCGGTTGACGGCGTCTTGGGCGGCAACAAAAGCGCCGGTAATGGCCGCCGTGCGCGTGCCGCCGTCGGCCTGCAAAACATCGCAATCGAGCGCGATGGTGCGTTCGCCCAGGGCCTTGAGGTCAAACACGGCGCGCAAGGAGCGTCCGATCAGGCGCTGGATTTCCTGGGTGCGGCCGCTTTGTTTGCCTTTGGCGGCCTCGCGGTCGCTGCGGGTGTGGGTGGCACGCGGCAGCATGCCGTATTCGGCGGTGACCCAGCCTTCGCCGCTGCCGCGCTTATGGGGAGGGACTTTGTCTTCTACCGAGGCGGTGCAAAGGACTTTGGTAGCGCCAAACTCAATGAGCACTGAACCTTCGGCATGGACGGTGTAGCCGCGTGTGATGCGCACCGGGCGCAAGGCATTGGCAGCGCGTGCGCCGCTTCGAACAAAAACTGTCATGAATAAACCTCAGGGAAAGACACTGCGGCCGGGCCGCCGCTGCGCGCAGGACAGCGCTCAGCTCAGCTCGGCATTATCGGGCTCTTCCCAGGAGACGGCGATCAAGGTGGCATTGTCGCCATGGGCGCCGCCGCGCTGTAGCGCCAGCTCCATCAGACCGGCCGAGCCATCGGACACGTTGTGCCGACTCATCCAATCGACGATATCTGGTTCACCCACCGAGCCCCACAAGCCATCCGAGCACAGCAGCAAGCGGTCACGGAAATGCAGGGGCGCGGGATCGGACACATCCACAAAAGGCGCGTTGGATGCACCCAAGCAGTTGTACAGGGTGTGTCGGCTGCTGCCAGCGCCATCGCCTGCCGCAGCTTCGCGCATCAGCATGGAGTGGTCTGTCGTTTGCATAAAGACTTCTTGGTCCCGCACGAGGTACAGGCGCGAATCGCCACAGTGGCCCACATACACCTGGTGGTCCTGAATGATGGCAATGACCATGGTCGTGCTGGGGGTGTCAATCATGCTGTGGCCCATAGCATAGGCCACCAAATTTTGGTGCGCCGCCATCATGGCATCGCGCATAAAGGCAGGCACATCGTGCAACCTGGGTTTGGCCTGCTCATGAAACATAGACATCACCACCTGCAGGCCCAGTTGCGAGGCGACCTCGCCAGCCGGATGACCACCCAATCCATCAGCAACGAGGAATATGGCTGCGCCCTGGGTGTAGGTGTAGCCCGCGCGATCTTCATTTTTCTTGCGACCGCCGATTCGACTCAACTGAAAGACTGAAAACTTCATAGGCTGTTACAGATCAGTGCGCAAATGTCGAGGGCCGCGCGCTGCGCTGCCCGATCAGGCGACTCATGGCGGAGGGAAAACTCAGTTGCGGCGCGCCCGAGGCCTCGGGCGTGGTCGCCTCGCCCATCAGCATTTTTTGCACTGCAAAGACCGAGTGCGGGCGGTTTTGTGGATTCAAGGCCATGCAAGCAGTAACCAAATCGACCAGGCTGTCCGAATAAATCGCGCGCAATGACACCAGGTGCTGGCGAAGTTGCTCCGGGCCGTCGCTGCGGGCCATGTCCGGTGGCGGATGGCCTGCCATACAGGAAAAAATGCAGGCGCCGATGGCAAAAATATCGGTCCAGGGGCCGATGGCATTGCCCTGTTTGCGCATTTCGGGGCCCGAAAAACCGGGCGTGAACATGGGCTGTAAGAACTTCCCATCTTTATGCAGCACATTGCGCGCAGCGCCAAAATCGATGAGCACGGCCCGGTCATCGTCGGTGATGAAAATATTGGCCGGCTTGATATCCAAATGCAGCATGGTGTGCTGGTGTACCACCCGCAGCCCGCGCAAAACCTCATCAAATAAAGAACGTATGGTGCTCTCGCGAAAAATTTTGGGCTGCTTGAGCGAGGCCGCCACCATGATGTACTGCTGCAAAGTCGAGCCTTCCAGGTAGTTCATCACCAGATAGACCGTGTCGTTTTCCAACAGGAAATTGAGCACGCTGACCACGCTGGGGTGCACGATTTGCGCCAGCGCCCGCCCTTCCTCCAAGAAACAGCGCAAGCCCATGCGGTACAGGGCGCGCTTTTCTCGGGGCACGATCACTTCGGCGTTGCCGTCCTCACGCCAGGCCAGCGCACCAGGGAGGTATTCTTTGACCGCCACTTCCTGGCCCGTCGGGCTGATGGCGCGGTAGACAATGCCAAACCCGCCCGAGCCAATCTTGTTGACAATGCGGTAGCCACCGACCACCTTGCCGGGTATGAGGGCTGCGGGTTGCGAACGGGCGCTATCCTTGGTCATCTTGCTTTAATCGGATTGCCTCGCACAAAGCTGTGCTCCCGCCATGGCTGGCGAGCCGGGGTGAGAAGCCGGTTATTCTTGGGCCCTCCACTGACATGCCCAAGGATTATTCGATGCAAGTTTACAGTATGACCGGCTATGCCAGTGTGCAAAGTCAGGGCACACCGCCAGCGCCGACAGCGGGGAAAGCAGTCGCTGCCAACACCCGGCTGGGGCTGGAAATACGCTCGGTCAATAGCCGCTTTCTGGATTTGTCATTTCGCCTCCCGGACGAGTTGCGCGCCTTTGAGCCGCCGCTGCGCGAACTGATCACCCAGTCGCTCAAGCGCGGCAAAGTGGAAGTGCGGGCGGTTTTCGAGCAAAGCCGCAGCCAAAACGTGGCCGAGCCCACGCCGGTGCTGCTGCAGAGCCTGCGCCAGGCGCAGGAACAAGTCCTGCAGTGGCTGCCCAGCGCCGCGGCGCTGAGCGTTGCCGACGTGCTGCGCCTGGCCGGCAACGAGCAAGGCGGCCCACAAGACTGGAGCGCGCAACTCATGCCCTTGGCCCGCGAAGCGGTACAGGCACTCCTGGAGGCGCGGCGGCGCGAGGGCGAGCGCCTGGGCCACATGCTTTTAGACCATATTGGCCAGCTGCGCGCGCTGGCCGGCCAGGCCGCGCCGCTGGTGCCCCAGGTGGTGGAACAGCAGCGCTTGCGCTTTATGGACAAATGGAAAGAGGCTTTGGCTCTGAGTGCGGGCAGCGTGAGCGCCGAAGCAGCCCAGGACCGGGCGCTGACCGAGGCCACCGCTTTTGCCATCCGCATTGACGTGGCCGAGGAAATCACACGCTTGGGGGCCCACCTGGACGAGCTGACCCACCTAATTAATAAAGGCGGGGAGATCGGAAAACGCATGGATTTCCTGATCCAGGAGCTGCACCGCGAGGCCAACACCATGGGCTCCAAGTCGGCGGCGCTACCGCTCACCCGCATCTCGGTGGACATGAAGGTGCTGATCGAGCAAATGCGCGAGCAGGTCCAGAACATAGAATGACCGGCTGTCCCTAGCCCTAGCCTGCCCTATGGAGTATCCCGGAAACCTTTTTGTTGTTGCTGCCCCCAGCGGGGCGGGAAAATCGAGCCTGGTGCGCGCGCTCCAGGAGCTGGACTCGCATGTGCAGCCCTCGGTCTCGCACACCACACGCGCGCCACGTGGCCAGGAAAAGCATGGCCGGGAGTACTTTTTTGTCTCCGAGCCCGAGTTTGACGCCATGGTGCAAGCCGACGCCTTTGTGGAATGGGCCCATGTGCACCAGCACCGCTACGGCACCTCCAAGACCGCCATCGCCCAGCGCATGGCCCAGGGCGCCGACGTGATTTTGGAGATTGACTTCCAAGGCGCCATCCAAATCAAACAGGCCTTTGCCAATGCGGTGTGCATATTCATCCTGCCACCGAGCTGGGAGGAGCTGCGCGCGCGCCTGGAGCGCCGGGGCGAGGACAGCGCCCAGACCATCGAATTGCGCATGAAAAACGCGGCCATCGAGGTGGCGCAGGCCGGAAAATTCGACTTCGTTATAATCAATGAGTTATTTGACCGCGCGCTTTTTGACCTCAAAGCGATTGTTCACGCGCAGCGGCTCAAGTTTGCTGCCCAGGCGCGCAGCCGGGCAGACACCTTCCAAGCGCTCAACATCCCCTAGTTTTTCCGGAGAATTTCATGGCCCGTATCACCGTCGAAGACTGCCTGGAGCAGATCCCCAATCGTTTCCAACTGGTGCTGGCCGCCACCTACCGTGCGCGCATGCTCAGCCAAGGCCACACACCCAAGATTGAGAGCAAGAACAAGCCCGGCGTGACCGCGCTGCGCGAGATTGCAGCAGGCAAAGTTGGTATCGAGATGCTCAAGAAAGTGCCGCTCTGAAGCGCTTTCGCCCACAAAAAAAGGCCCCGAGGGGCCTTTTTTTACGCCTGGCTGCCGCGCAGCACCCTTACGAGACGATGTAGGCGGCGCAACCGGTGGAGAGCAAAGTGCCGTCCGGGCCACAAAACTCCATGCGCGTGGAGGCCACCCGCGAGCCCAGACGCAAGACTTCGGCGCGCAAATCGAAATATTCGCCAATGCCGGGACGCAAATAGTCGATCCGCAGGTCGATGGTGCCCAGATTGGCAAAGCGGCGCAGCCGCTGGCCGGGCGCCTCGTCCATGTGGCGGGCGCCGATGGCGGCCATCACGGCCAGACCACCCATCGCGTCCAGCCCGGCACTGATCACGCCGCCGTGGATGCGGTTGTAAGCAAAATGGCCCACCAAGTCCGGCTTCATCTGGATGCGGGCGCACGAGAGCGTGGGGCCGACCGAGGTGATTTCCAAACCCAGCACCTTGTTAAAGGAAATCATTTCCTCGAATATTTTTTTCAGACCCGTGACAAATTCCGCCTCAAACACGATGGGCTCAACGGGGACAGGCGGTTTGGCAGGGGCGTTCATGCGGCGGATTTTCAGGCTTTACAGCGCGGCAAAGTCGGGTTTGCGCTTTTCCAGAAAGGCCGAGAAGGCCTCTTTGGAATGCGGGCTTTGCAGCAAACGGGCAAAAGCGGCGCCCTCTTCGTCCATTTGGGCGAGCAGCACCGGTATGTGGCCTTGCTTCATCAGGCGCTTGGTTTGCATGAGCGCGGGCAGCGGCTTGGCGGCCAGCTTGCGTGCCTGGCGGCGCGCCAAGGCGCTGACCTCGGAGGGCGGCACGATACGGTTGACCAGCCCCATCTCGAGTGCGGCCTCGACCATGATGGGCTCACCCAGCAACAAGGCCTCGGCTGCGCGGTGGTAGCCCATTAACTGCGGCGCCAGCAGGCTGGAGGCAGCCTCGGCGCACAGGCCCAGGTTGACAAAAGGCATGGAAAACGCCGCGTTGTCCCCCGCATAGACCAAGTCGCAGTGAAACAGCATGGTGGTGCCCACGCCCACGGCCGGGCCGCAAACGGCGCCAATCAAAGGCTTGGGGAAAGTCACCAAACCGCGCAAAAATCGCGTCACCTGCGCATGGGCCGAGTCGACCGATGGCGCGCGTTGCAAAAAGTCGGCGATGTCGTTGCCGGCGCTAAATATCGTCTCATGGCCTTGCAGCACCAACGAGTGGACCGACGGATCGTCGGCAGCGGCCAGCATGGCGTCGGCGCACAGGCCGTACATGTCCTGGGTAAAGGCGTTTTTCTTGTCCACCCGGTTCAGGGTCAGGGTCATGACGCCCTCGGAAATGTCTTGCAATACGTCGTGGTTCATAGGGGGACTCGGGTGGATGTCAATACAACTTATTCTTTGAAATACACCAATTGGTGCGTGGTGACCAGCGGTACGCCAGCCTCGCTCCACAGGCAGCCGCTTTGGTCAAAAAAGCCATTGCGAAACACCTGCCCACGGGCCTGCGCCAGCAGGTAGCCGCCACCGACCTGGGCCAACTGCGCCGCGTCCGTATGGAAATACACCGTCATGGACACGGTGCCTGCCGGCACATGGCGCGGGCGGCGCAGCCAGACGCGGGGGTAAAAAATATCGGCCGCCGCGGCCAAGCCGGCAAAGTCCATGGCCCGCCCGGCGCTGTCGCGCACCCACAGCTGGCTCAGGCTGGCCGTCTCGGGCGGCAGGCTGTTGGGCTCACCGTCCCAGACCCGGGGCATGGCGCCATCTAAGGCGCGCATCTCGTAGCGGGAGAACCATTCCACCGCGCGCGGCATCTGCACCACAGGCACCTCGTGCGGCGGCGCCACGCGGGGCATGGGGATGTCGTTGATGCCAAAGGTGTCTCGGCGCGCGGCCGTCAGCGCCGTGCCGGTGAGCACACAGGCGCTGCTGCCGTCGGCCTGGGCTTGGGTAATTTCAAATACCCAGTGCTGTGTTGAGCGGTTGGTGCGGGCCACGCGCAAATGCAGCACATAGGGCCCCAGCGCAATGCCGGCCACGTAATTGACCGTGAGCGAGAGCGGCTCGCCCAGGCAATCGGCATGGTCCGTGATAGCGCGCACCACGGTCGCTGCAGTAATACCGCCAAACGGACCGACCATATTGGCCCAGGCCGGAGTGGCCGCGCCCAGCAAAGTGCCGTCAGCTTGGGCACTCAGTTGCAGCGCCGCGTCAAAGGGATGCAATGCCATGAAAACCTTTTGGTGTTACTCGACCCGAACCCAGGTTTGGGTGCGGCCCAGCATGGGCGTGCCGATGTAGCCGCGCACTTGCAGCTTTTTGCCGGCTTCGGTAGGGGTCAACAACAGGCGGTAATTGGTGCCGTTGTTCGGGTCGAGAATGTACCCGCCTTCCCACACGTCTTTGCCCTCGGCTTTTTTGCCGCCACGGATGATTTCCATGCCAATTTTTGGCTTGCCTTTGCGGTCATCGCTGCATTTGTCGCAGTTGGGCTCAGGATCGACAACCGCTTCGAGTCCGCGTACCACGACGCCGGACAATTCACCGGCGGCCGTGGCGCTGATGCGCACTTCGGCTTTGGGTTTGCCCGTTTTGTCATCAATGGTGTTCCATAAGCCGATAGGCGTCATTTGGGCCATGGCGTTGGCGCCCAAGGCCAGGAGGAATGCAGCTACTGTTAGTTTTTTCATCTCTGTCTCTTTCTAGTGGGTCAATGGAGGGGAATCTATCAGGCCAGCGCAGCGTCGGTGTCCATCAGCACGCTGCTGCCCTGGCGGGCGGTTTGCATCAGGCTGGTGGTTTCGGGGAAGAGCTTGGCAAAGTAAAAGCGCGCCGTCTGCAATTTTGCCTGGTAGAACGGATCGGTGTTGCCAGCGGCAATCTCACGCAAAGCCACTTGCGCCATGCGCGCCCAGAAGTAGCCAAACACCCAGTGACCGGCCACACGCAGGTAGTCCACCGCTGCGGCGCCAACCTCGTCGGGGTTTTGCATGCCTTTCATGGCGATGTCCATAGTGAACTGCGTCATTTGCTGGCCCAGATCGGCCACGGGGGTGATAAAGGGTTTCATGGCCTCGTTGCCGGCCTCGGCTTGGGCCAGTTCCATGACCAATTTGCCGAATTTGCGCAGTGTGGCGCCGTTGTTGCCCAGAATTTTGCGGCCCAACAGGTCTAAAGACTGGATGGTGTTGGTGCCTTCGTAAATCATGTTGATGCGGGCATCGCGCACATATTGCTCCATGCCCCATTCCTTGATAAAGCCGTGGCCGCCAAACACCTGAAGGCAGCCCGAGGTGGCAATCCAGCCGTTGTCGGTGATAAAGGCTTTCACGATAGGGGTGAGCAGGGCCAGCATTTCGCCGGCGTCTTTGCGCACCTGCTCGTCGGGGTGGGAGTGCTCTTTTTGCAAGAGCATGGTTCCAAAGGCCTGCAGGGCGCGGCCGCCCTCAGCATAGGCTTTGGCAGTCAGCAGCATTTTGCGTACGTCCGGATGCACGATGATGGGGTCGGCGGCCTTGTCCTTGGCCTTGGTACCCGAGAGCGAGCGCATCTGGATACGGTCCTTGGCGTAGGCCAGCGCGTTTTGGTAGGCCACCTCGGTCAGGCCCAGCGACTGGTTGCCCACGCCCAAGCGAGCGGCATTCATCATGACAAACATGCCGTTCATGCCTTTGTTGGGCGCGCCCACCAGGGTGCCGACGGCGCCGTCAAGCACCATCTGGCAGGTGGCGCTGCCCTTGATGCCCATCTTGTGCTCCAGGCCGCCGCAGTAAATGCCATTGCGCTCGCCCAGGCTGCCATCGGCATTGACCAGGAACTTGGGCACGATAAACAGGCTCACCCCTTTGATACCGGGGGGCGCATCGCTCAGGCGGGCCAGCACCAGGTGCACGATGTTCTCGGCCATGTCATGCTCGCCGGCGCTGATAAAGATTTTGTTGCCGGTGATGCGGTAGCTGCCGTCGGGCTGCGCCTCGGCGCGGGTTCGCATCAGGCCCAGGTCGGTGCCGCAGTGCGGCTCGGTCAGGCACATCGTGCCAGTCCACTGGCCACTGACCATTTTTTCCAGGTAGGTGGACTTTTGTTCCTCGGTGCCGTGCGTCGCCAAAGAGGCATAGGCGCCGTGCGTGAGGCCGGGGTACATGGTCCAGGCCTGGTTGGCGCTGTTGAGCATTTCATAGAAGAACTGGTTGACCACCAGGGGCAAACCTTGTCCGCCGTAGGCGGGGTCGCTAGAGAGTGCGGGCCAGCCGCCGGCCACGTACTGGGCATAGGCCTCTTTAAAGCCTTTGGGGGTGGTCACTTTGTGGCTGACCGGGTCAAGGTGGCAGCCTTCCTCGTCGCCACTCATATTGAGCGGGAAGAGTACCTCGGAGGCGAACTTTCCGCCCTCTTCGAGCACGGCGTTGATGGTGTCTACATCCATATCGGCATGCGCGGGCATGGCCTGGAGTTCATCGACAACGTGCAACAACTCGTGCATCACAAACTGCATATCGCGCAAGGGCGGGGTGTAGCTGGGCATGGGGATAACTCCTGTAATAAATCGAAAACTGTGAACGGATCAGACTTGGCGGTACGCGATCAGGCGGCCGCCTGGCCGCCAGCGCCTGGCGCCGCGTTGCGCGCCAAGATGCTGTCAAACCCCCGGTTGGCGCGCGCCAGCGATTCAGGCTTTTGCAAAAAGCGGGCCTCGTAGTGCAGCGCCAGAATCAAACCGTGAATCTCAAAAGCGATTTGCGCCGGGTCGGCCTGGGCACGCAAGTGGCCACATTCCTGCGACTGCACCACCGCGCGGTGCACCGCCTGCTGCCACTTTTGTACCGAGTCGGCCAAGGCGTCACGCACCGGGCCGGGGCGGTCATCAAACTCCACGGCGCCGCTGATAAAGATGCACCCCGACTGAATTTCGACGGCAACGCGCTTCATCCAGTTGTCAAACAGGGCACGCAGGCGCGGCAGGCCGCGCGCCTGCTGCAGCGCAGGGTAAAAAATCTCTTGCTCAAAGCGCACGAAATACTCGCCGATCACGGATATCTGCAGCTCCTCGCGTGAGCCAAAGTGGGCAAAAACACCCGACTTGCTCATGTGCATCACCTCGGCAAGCAGGCCGATGCTCAGGCCTTCCAGTCCCAAACGGGTGCTCAGGCTGACCGCCGCCTCGATGATGGCCTGCTTGGTTTGCTGGCCTTTGTGCATGGCGCGGCCGGCCGGTTTGGCGGATTCGGTCTCGACAGGGGGCGCTTGCAGCGCGGTAGCGGACATAGAACGGTCTAAAAAAGTACGACCGTGCTATTTTGCACTATTTGCAAGCCCCAAGGGCTGTGCGGGTTTAGGAGGAACGGATCATGGTGCCAAAGGCCTGCGCGGTCAGGATCTCCAGGAGCAGCACGTGGGCGACCCGCCCGTCAATGATGTGCACGGCCTTGACCCCGCTTTTGGCTGCGTCCAGGGCGCCGCTGATTTTGGGCAGCATGCCGCCCGAAATCGTGCCGTCGGCAAACAAGGCGTCGATTTGGCGGGCGCTCAGCTCGGTGAGCAGCTCGCCGGCTTTGTTGAGCACGCCGGTGATGTTGGTCAACATCATCAGTTTTTCGGCCTGCAAGATGGTGGCCAGTTTGGCGGCCACCACGTCGGCGTTGATGTTGTAGCTCTCGTTGTCCTCGCCAAAACCGATGGGGCTGATGACCGGGATAAATTCATCGTCCTGCAAAGCGCGCACCACGCTGGGGTCGATGCTGACGATATCGCCCACCTGGCCGATGTCGTACTCGATCTGCGGGTCCTGGTTGTCCAGCATTTTGAGTTTGCGGGCGCGGATCATGCCGCCGTCGCGCCCGGTCAGGCCCACGGCTTTGCCGCCGGCCTGGTTGATCAGGCCGACGATGTCTTGCTGCACCTCGCCGCCCAGCACCCATTGCACCACTTCCATGGTCTCGGCGTCGGTGACGCGCATGCCCTGGATAAAGGAGCCGGTTTTACCCAGGCGTTTGAGGGCATTTTCGATTTGCGGTCCGCCACCGTGCACCACCACCGGCTTGATGCCGACCAGTTTGAGCAGCACCACGTCCTGGGCAAAAGCGGCTTGCAAGGCCGGGTCGGTCATGGCGTTGCCGCCGTATTTGATGACCATGGTTTTGCCGTGGTACTTGCGGATGTAGGGCAAAGACTGGGCCAGGATGTCGGCCTTGTCTTGGAAAGAAGGAGCGGTCATAGCAGCGTGGTTCAAGGGCTATCAACAGGGGCGGTCTGCGGGGCGCCAAAGCCCTGCACGCAAACGGCCAGCACCGCCCGAATCTGGGCCTCGTCCTCGGCCACGGCGGCCGCACGCAAGGCGCTTAAGTGGTCCTGCAAAACGTCCCAGGGCAACATGTCTTCGTGCGCTTTCATGATTCGCGGATGGAGGGTGCTTTGTGGATTGTCGCCGATCAGCAACTCCTCATAGAGCTTCTCGCCCGGGCGCAGGCCGGTGATAGCGATCTCGATGTCGCCGCTGGGGTGCGCCGCATCGCGCACCGACAGACCGGCCAACTGCACCATGCGGTGCGCCAAGTCCAAGATTTTGACCGGCTCACCCATGTCCAGCACAAACACGTCGCCGCCCTGGCCCATGGCGCCTGCCTGCAGCACCAACTGGGCGGCCTCCGTAATGGTCATGAAGTAGCGGGTGACCTCGGGATGCGTCACGGTAAGCGGGCCACCTGCGGCCAGTTGCTGGCGGAAAAACGGCACTACGCTGCCGCTGCTGCCCAGCACATTGCCAAAGCGCACCATGGAAAAGCAGGTGCCGCCCGGCCCGCCATGGCGCTGGGCCAGGGCCTGCAGCACCAGTTCGGCCATGCGCTTGCTCGCGCCCATGATGTTGGTGGGGCGCACCGCCTTGTCGGTGCTGATCAGCACAAAGCGGCCGACTTGGGCCTCCAGTGCGGCCGCCGCCACCGACAGGGTGCCAAAGACATTGTTCAGCACGCCCTGCCCCGGATTGAACTCCACCAGCGGCACGTGCTTGTAGGCTGCCGCGTGGTAAACCGTGGCCGGACGGTGATGCAGGCACAAGGCCTTTATGTGGGCGCTGTCGCTCACGCGGGCCAGAACGGGCACCAGCGCGATATCGGCCAGCGCACCTAAGCGCAGCGCCAGTAATTCTTGGTGGATGGTGTACAGCGCAAACTCGCTGTGGTCGAGCAAAACCAGTGTGTGGGGATGTTGGGCAAAGATTTGCCGCGCCAATTCGCTGCCGATGCTGCCGCCTGCGCCGGTGACCATGACGACTCGGCCGGCGATGTCTTGGGCCAGCAAGTCCGCACGCGGCGGCACCGGGTCGCGCCCGAGCAGGTCTTCAATGTCCAACTCCCGAAAATCCTGCACCTTGACGCGCCCGCTGGCCAGATCTTGCATGCTAGGCAGCGTGCGCACATGGACAGGCAAGGCTTTGAGCGCGTCGACGATGGCCTTGCGCCGCTCCCGCGTAGCGCCCGGGATGGCCAGCAAAATATCGGTGACGCCCTCGCGGGCAATGCGTTCGGCCACCGCGCTGGCGGGCCAGACGGGCACGCCGTTGATGCTGCGCCCGCACTTGGCCGGATCATCATCCACAAAGCCTACCAGCGTGAACTGGCGCGATACCGCCAAGGCGACAGCGGTTTGCACACCGGCCGTGCCCGCGCCAAAAATCAGCAAACGGCCAGCGCCACCCTCGCCCGCCTCCCCCTTGCCGGCCAGCCAAAAACGCGCCATGGCGCGGCTGGTCGCCACCAAAATCAGGAAAACCAAGGGCTGCAAAATGCCCAGGCTGCGTGGCACCATGGTCCACTGCACACTCACCAAAAGCGCACTCAGTGCCAGGGCATAGACCGCCACCGCTTGGGCGGTGGCCATCAGGGCGGCCTGCCCGGTGTAGCGAAATACCGCCCGGTAGAGCCCAAAATGAATAAAAACGGGGATCGCCAGACATGGCGCGATCACATACACCCGAAGTTGCAGGGCATCGGGCAGGTGCAAAGTATCTAAGCGCAGAGAAAAAGCGACCCAGGTCGCCAGTACCGACAGCACCAGGTCAAGCCCAATGACCACCAATTGTTTGGCGCTGCGCGGCCACTCCAGTACCTGTAACTGCATGCGGGGTTAAAACCTTAGAAAACTTAGAGCAAAAAAATAGGCGGGCGATAAATCGCCCGCCTGCGTGCAAACTCCGGGCTGGGATGCATACACATACACCCTCAGCACTGGAGCCGGCGCGCTTTAGTTGGCAGCAGGGCTGACCGCAAAGGATTCTTTGCTTTGGCCTTGGGCGACCAAAGCGGCTAACCACTTGGGCGTCAGACCACGGCCGGACCAGGTTTCGCCGTTGGGGCCACGGTATTTAGCCGCCACCGGAACGCCTGCCTTGCGCGATGCCTTGGGCGCTTTAGGCGCCTTGACCTTGGCAACACGGCCGGGTTTTCCGGGTTTGCGGGTTTGAATATCTTTGACCGTGATACCAAAAGCTTGCATCTTGGCCTGAATTTCTTTGACCGTGGCTGCGAATTCTTTAGTTTTGATGTCTGCAGCTTGTTTTTGCAGCTTTTCGATTTGGCTTTGAATATCTACCAGATTACTCATAATACGAGACTCCTAAAAATGCGGTAGCGCAATTATAATGTAATTGGGGATTAATGGGACACGTCTTTACGTGCAATTACCTTGATCCCTGTCAAACATAAAATCTTTAAATCTAACAAAAACGATTTATTTAGCAAATACTCATAATCCAAAGCCACCTTTTGCTCTAGGGGCAATTCGTCACGCCCATTGACCTGGGCCCAGCCGGTCAGACCCGGAACCAGCGCATCGACACCCTTAGCAGTGCGCATCGCCATCAAATCATATTGGTTAAACAGCGCCGGGCGCGGCCCCACAAAGCTCATATCTCCCGTAATGATGCTCCATAACTGCGGCAACTCGTCCAAACTGCTTTTGCGCAAAAATGGACCGATGGGGGTTAATACGGATTCCGGATCAAGCAATAAATGGGTTGCCAGCGCGGGCGTACCCAATCTCATACTGCGAAATTTAGGCATTTTGAATATTTTGTTATTTTTGCCAATTCTGTCAGACCAATATAAAGCTGGCCCGGGAGATGTCCAACGCACCGCCAAAGCGATTATGAGCAAGGGTAAGAGCATTAACCCGCCCAGTATCAGGCTGAGCACCAGATCAAATAAACGTTTCATTCCACTCATAGTGTCGTTACTGCTTTTTGTAATCCCACCTGGATGTCAAAGGGCGGCGTCCAATCCAGTACTTGGGCCGCTTTGCTGATATCCACTTGCAAAGTGCCGCACAAACGGTCAACAGCGGAACTGCGTCCCAACAAACGGCCCGCCACCCGCAAGCATGGCACAGGCACCGAAAAGGTGCGCGGCGGACGCCCTAGCGCCTGGGCCATGTGTCCGAGCAATTGCGCCGTCGAGATGTCTTGTCCGTCGCTAACCAAAAAAGTCTGGTTGGCTGCGGCCGGGTGATGGCAGCACAGGCCTATGAAATCGAGCAAATTATCCAGGCCCACCAGGCTGCGCCGGTTATCCACCGCACCCAGCGGCAGGGGCCAGCCCGCACGCACCGCGCGCAGCAAGGCTGCAAAATTCGCTTTAACCCCGGGCCCATAGACCAAAGGCGCGCGAATAATGACCAATTCCAACCCGGTTTCACGGGCAATTGCCATTAGCGCCTGCTCGGCCTCCCATTTGGATTGCCCGTAGGCGTCCTCGGGGGCGGGCGTGTCGGCTTCGGTCAGCGGACGGCCCGGTGCACTGCGCTCTGCGAGCACTTTGACCGAGCTAAGAAATACCAGGCGCCGCACCCCAGCCTCGGCAGCGCAGCGGGCCAAGCGCACGCTGGCATGGACATTGGCTTGACGGAAGGCTTCCAAAGGGTCAGCGGCATGTTCCTGCATGACATGCACACGCGCAGCCAGGTGGACGACCGTGCGCGCACCATGCAGTGCCTGGGCCCAGTCCACGGCCGGATCACGCAAGGACATGGCCTGGGCCGCCGGCCCCCAATGCGCCATGAGGGCCCGGCCCACAAAGCCATTGGCGCCGGTGACCACCAGCGGGGCGGCGGCCTGCGCTGCAGCGTGGGCTGGGCTCACCAGGAAAATTCCCGCGCCTTCTTGGGATAGCGCAGCAGCAGCTGCCACCAGCTGGTGGAAATGTGGTTTTCCCGGCAGGCGCGCAACATTTCACGGTTAAGCAGCCAACTGGCCGCAATGCCACTGGTGCTGGCCCCGCCCGTGCGCATGCGCGCGAGTACCTGGGGCATGTGGCGGTGGCGCAAGCCACTATTTTTGAACACCCGGGCGATCCATTCAAAATCACCCGCGATGCGGTAGTCGGTTTTAAACGGACCAAAACGCTCGAACAAAGCACGTTTGACGAACAGCGCCGGATGGGCTGGCTGCCAGCCCCGGGCGATACCAGCGGTGGCGAAATGGCTCGAGTCGTAGCGCCGAAACACTTTGTCAGGCCGCTGGGGTTTGAAATATTCCACATCGCCATACAGCCCGTCCAGGCCCTCGGCTTGGATGGCCCGCATGGCGCTTTCAATGACCTGGGCGTCCAGGTAATAGTCGTCAGCGTTCAAGAATGCCACGACATCGCCGCTGGCCAGGCGCAAACCTTTATTCATGGCGTCGTAAATGCCGGCATCGGGCTCGGAGACGCAATGGGCGATGCGCTGGGAGTTGGCGGCAATGACTTGCAAGGTGTTGTCGCTGGAGGCGCCATCAATAATGATGTGCTCAATATCCGGCCAGGTCTGCTGCGCCACCGAGCGCACCGCCGCGCCGACGGTCTCGGCACAGTTGTAGCAAACGGTAATGACACTGATCCTCATGGCGCTAGCCTACCACTACGGACACACCAAGGCAGGACTTTTGCCAGCTAACACCTTGTACAGGCCTGCCAAAGCCCGGCAAATTTTGCATCGACGCGCAATATGCGCAGACCTCAAGAATATGGGGATTCATTTTTCAGGCGGCGCATCGGCGCCTTTCTGGGCTAGGGCGCGGTTATCGGACACCGTCAGGGAACCACGAAGGCGTTTTATCATTACGGTCAAAAAAGGTGCCAGATAGCTGGCACCCAGCGTCAGCAGCCACACCGGCGGCAAACGGCGCCGACTCATAATGTGGATACCTCGAACTGTGGCGAAATGTAAACTGAGCCGTTCAGCCATTTTTTCCAGCGTGCGCCTTTGAAAAAAGCTGATGTGCTGTCCGCCCTCAAACGCGTAATACCACCAAGTCGGCAAGGGCGCAGTTTCACCGACATAGAGTTCGGTCGAAAAAATCAATGTATCGCAACCATGCTGACGCATGGTTTCGGCGATAAATACACAGGGGTCTTCTACGTGTTCGAGTACCTCAAAGGCTGTAACCGCCGCGTATGGCGCACTGGCGCCAGTCGCCTCAAATCCTTTGGCAAGAAGGTTCGCACAGTACTTGTCATACCACCAATAATCAAACCCAAAATCACGCATTAGGCGCACCAACATTCCATAGCCGCCTGCCACGTCCAGGTACCGACCGCCGCGCCCTGCAATAAGTTGCAGCAAGGGGGCTAAACGTAGGGCAATTGAAATATTACGACTAACCAATCCAGTATCACCCATCGCAATGGCGTCGCTATAGGCCTCATCTAGCCAGTAGGGCTTCTCCGTCTGGATCAGTCCGCAAGTTGTACAACGGTAATACGCTACCTTGTGCTTGTGGAGCACCAGCGCACTAAAAACCTGATGCATAGCATCGTGGCAAACTTTACATTGCATCGTCATATTTTGTCTAAAGCCAAAATGGATTGAATTTTGGGCATGTATACGTACCCATACGCGGTGAAATGGGTCAGCAAAAATACGAGTGCTGTGCATAGCGGAACTGCCATCAGACCCCACTGGCCAACCGCCCAGACCTTTAGTGGCAACAGCAGTGCGCAAAATACCATCACCACCACGGTTTGCTCGCGCACAACGCCTGCGCCGTTGAGGAACACGGCCAAAGCGCCGCCCAGGCATTCGAGAACGGTCCACAGTGCACAGGCAGCAAACAAGGCCATGGGCACGGCCACTTTGCCGCCAGTCCACAATTGGATTGCCGGCGCGCTGACCAGGCTCACCAAGGCGGCGCCCAGGAGCGCGGCGCCCAAAGTCAGCAGCAGGCTCCAGCGCAGCGTTTTGCGCACGAACGCATGGTCATCGCGCGCCAGCGCGTCGGCATAGGCGCCCCAAAACGGGGTATTAAAAATAGCCAGAGGTTGGGACACCAGCAGCAAAAGACGCTGCGCCACGCCCAGCACCGCCACCTGGGCGGCGCCCAAAAGGCTCGCAACAATCAGGGCGTCGGCACCGGTGGCGATCATCCCGCCGACCTGCAACAAAAAAAACAGACCGCCGTCGCGCCACAGCCCCGGTATCACCTGCCGTGTATGCGCAGTCAGGCCATGCAGCCGCAAGAGTGCGCTGCGACGCAGCAAGCCCAACAATGCCAGGCTGGCCAGGGTTTGCACCCCAAAACTGACCAACACCAAGGTCGCGATATCGGCCTGCGCGTTTGCTGCAAGCCACAAGCCGATCAGCGCCAGCACCGAACCGCCCGCCGCGCAGGCATGGGCCAGGTAAGACTTTTGCAAGCCAGCAAAAATTCCGTTCAGCGCCGAATTGAAGATGCCAATGGCAAAAAACAGCCCGAATACCGCGGCCGCATTTTGGGTTTCTTGCAACAAAACGAGGTCGGCGCTGCGCAATACCTGACCCCAAGGAAGGTAGTGAAATACCAACTGCAAAAACACACCCACGGCCAACGCGATGCAGGCCATGAATCCCAGGCCACCCGAGACCAGTTTTGCCAGCGCATCGGTGGATTCTTGCGCATGCGCGAGTGCCACTTTATTGGTCAGGGCATTTCCAACGCCCAGACCCAGAAAAGCCAGCACAAAAGACAGGCTGGAAATCAGCATCCAGGCACCCAAGCGGTCTGGGCCCAGGTAGGGCGCGGTGAGGCTCACGCTCAAAACCATCACCGCCAGTGCCAGCGCCTTGTTGCCCGCATTGGCGAGCATGGCAAACAAAGCGCGCCTGTAGCGTTGATCGGCCCGCCCCTGCTCGCTGTCGGCGTCAAAAGTCTGTGGCCCCATCAGGCTCAAGGCTTTGCGCAGCAGTGCGATAGGGGAACTCATCTCAGAACACAGGCAGACGGGGCCCGCATGCGGTGGACTAGGACTGCGCCCGCAGACCAGAAGCCATGTCGCGGTAGGCCAGGGCCAAGCCCGCATCTAAATCGACGCGGGGGCTCCAGCCCAAGCCGTTGAGGCAGCGGCTGTCCATCCACTTGCGCGGCGCGCCGTCGGGCTTGCTGCTGTCAAACACGATAGCGCCTTGGTAGCCGACCGCCCGTTTGACCGACTCGGCAAGCTGGGCGATCGTCACGTCACTGCCATAGCCCACGTTGATGTGGCTTTGCATGGGCTTGGTTTGTGCGCGGTAGGTGCTCTCGGGCAGCTGCATCACAAAAACGCTGGCCGCGGCCATGTCATCGACATACAAAAACTCGCGCCGAGGGTTACCGGTACCCCAAATGACCACTTCTGGCGCGCCGTCCCGCTTGGCCTCATGAAAGCGACGAATCAGCGCCGGAATGACGTGGCTGTTTTCGGGGTGGTAGTTATCACCCGGGCCATATAAATTAGTGGGCATGACACTGCGGTAGTCGTGTCCGTACTGCCGGTTGTAACTCTCGCAGAGCTTGATACCGGCGATTTTCGCCACCGCGTAAGGCTCGTTGGTCGGCTCCAGCGGGCCGGTGAGCAAGGCGTTTTCGGCCATGGGCTGGTGTGCCTGGCGTGGGTAAATGCAACTGCTGCCCAAAAAAAGCAGCTTGTGCACCCCGTGCAAATGGGCTGCATGCACGACATTGGCCTGCACCATCAAGTTGTCATAAATGAAATCAGCCGGATAGGTGTTATTGGCATGAATACCACCGACTTTGGCCGCTGCCAAATACACCTGCGTGGGCCGCTCCTGGGCAAACAAGGCCTGCACGGCCGCCTGGTTGCACAAGTCCAACTCGGCGTGGCTGCGGGTCAAGAGCTGCTCGGGGCGCAGGCCCTGGGCCAGCAAGGCACGCACGATCGCGCTGCCCACCATGCCGCGGTGGCCGGCGACGAATATTTTGTCCGTGCTGCTAAATGGCATCGCTTATTCCGTGCTGATGTTCACGGCAAAACCGTTTTGCTGGAGCAAGACGTGTTTTTGGGCTTCGCGCAGGTCGCTGGCGACCATTTCCTGAATCATCTCGTCAAGGGTTATTTCGGGCACCCACCCTAATTCGGCTTTGGCCTTGGCCGGATCGCCTAACAAAGTCTCCACCTCCGCAGGACGGAAAAAATGCGGATCAATCCGTACGACCACATTACCATCCCAAGAACCAGTCTCCTCAATTCCGCTGCCACTCCAAGTAATCTTCTTTCCTAAGGCAGCAGAGGTTTTTTCAATGAACTGACGCACTGAATACTGAATACCCGTGGCAATCACGAAGTCATTGGCTGTACTTTGTTGAAGCATCATCCACTGCATACGCACATAGTCTTTGGCATGCCCCCAGTCGCGAAGTGAGTCGAGATTGCCCATGTACAAGCAGCTTTCCAAACCCAAACTGATATTTGCCAATCCCCGGGTGATTTTGCGTGTTACAAATGTTTCTCCACGGCGCGGGCTCTCGTGGTTAAACAATATGCCATTGCAGGCGTACATGCCATAGGCCTCACGGTAATTGACCGTTATCCAGTAGGCATACAGCTTGGCCACCGCGTACGGGCTGCGCGGGTAAAAGGGCGTTGTTTCTTTTTGAGGGGTTTCTTGCACCAAACCGTAAAGCTCGCTGGTACTGGCCTGATAAAAGCGGGTTTTTTTCTCCAGGCCCAAAATCCTAATAGCCTCTAGGATGCGCAGCGTACCAAGCCCATCCACGTCTGCGGTGTACTCAGGACTCTCAAAACTCACAGCCACATGGCTTTGGGCTCCAAGGTTATAAATTTCGTCCGGCTGGGTTTCTTTGATGATGCGCAGTAGATTGCTGGTATCAGTCAAATCGCCATAGTGCAGAACTAGGCGGTTATCACCATTATGAATGTCGTGGGAGAGATGATCGAGCCTTTGCGTATTGAAAGTACTAGCGCGCCTTAGCAACCCATGAACCAGGTAGCCCTTTTCCAATAATAGCTCTGCCAAATACGAGCCATCTTGGCCAGTAATGCCTGTGATTAATGCAACTTTAAGGTTCATAGGTGATAGTGTCATTTTCTGCCGTAATTGTCTTCGAAGCGCACAATGTCATCCTCGCCAAGATAATCGCCACTTTGCACTTCGATAATCTCTAGCGCCACCTTGCCGGGATTAGCCAAGCGGTGCTTTTGACCTAATGGAATAAATGTGCTCTGATTTTCGCCAACGATGAGCACCTTGTCTCCGACGGTCACTTCGGCTGTGCCTTTTACCACCACCCAGTGTTCCGCTCGGTGATGGTGCATTTGTAATGAAAGACTCGCGCCAGGCTTGACGCTAATACGTTTTACCTGGTGTCGCGGCCCAATGTCTACGCTGTCGTACCATCCCCAAGGACGGGCGACGCGGCGGTGATGCAGGGCCTGCGCAGTATCGAGCGCCTGGAGTGCTAGGACCACCTCCTTTACCGATTCGGCCTGATTTGCATCAGCCACCAATAATGCATCGGGGGTGTCAATGATTAACAGCGTGTTGGTTCCCAGTGCCACCACAGGGCGAGCGCCCGCAGCGTGGATGTAGGTGTCCGTGGACTTAAAGTGATGGGCGTTTGCTACTTCTCCGCCAGCGCGGTTGCCCCGCGCATCTGCATTGGCCAAATCGGCCACCGCGTTCCAACTACCGACATCACTCCAAGCGCCATGAAACGGTATGACCACAACCGCGTCATGGGGCTCCATCACGGCGTAATCAATACTTTGGGAGCGGCAGCCGGCAAAGGTACTCGGCTCGGGCCGGTAAAACTGATGCTCACCGATGGCGTCGGCATGCACCTGTGACCACGCATCCAAGCAACTGGCATGAATATCGGCCGCATGGCGCTTGAGGGCATCCAGCAAAACGCTGGCTTTACATAAAAAGATTCCCGCGTTCCAAAGCACGTTACCGCCCAAAAGCAGCTCCTGGGCCACCTGCGCGTTGGGCTTCTCGATGAACCGCGCTACCGCAAACGCACCATCCGGGCGGGATGGGCCCTGGGCGATATACCCATAGGCTGTGCTGGGAAAGCTCGGGAAAACGCCAAAAGTGACAATGGCGTCACCGTCACGGGCGGCGGGCACGCCTTGGCGCACCATGGCGGCAAATGCCGTCGGATCAGGAATGTGGTGGTCTGCCGGACAAAAAAGTAGCAACTGGTCTGGCTGCGCGGCCAAGGCAGCCAGCGCCATCGCAGCAGCGGTGTTGCGCGCAACCGGCTCCAGGATCACTTTGCCACCCCAGCCGGTATCCGACAGGGTCTGAGAAACCAAAAACCGGTGGTCCTCCGAAGCAACGCACACCATATCGCCGGTGGTTATCGGCCCCAGACGCTCGATCGTCATGCGCAACAGGCTTTTGTCCCCTAGCAGTGGAACAAACTGCTTAGGCAGACTTTTGCGGCTCAAGGGCCACAGCCGGGTGCCGGATCCGCCGCACAGCACGACAGAGCTGATAGTAGGTAAGGTCATAAATCAGGGGAAACTGCGCCCAAAGCGCTGATGACAGATTATCGGCGACCTTGGTAGGGCTGGGGAGGCGCTATGCTGGCAGCCTATGCTCTACAAATTCAAATCCAAAGCCAGTGGCGACCTGATCATGATGGACGCCGACGGGCAAAGGCTGCTCCAAATCATCGGCAAAGCCGAGCTGCGCCAGGGCGTTTTACTGCCCCAGGACATGCCGGCCGCCCTGGCGGCACTGCAAAACGCCTTGGCCCAGGAGGACGCGGCACGCTCTGCCCCCGGTACAAAACAGCCCACCGACGAGGCGCCGTCGGTCTGGGCCCAGCCCATCAGCCTGCGCCAGCGTAGCCTGCCCTTTGTGCAGATGCTGCAGCGCTGCCAAGACGCACAAAAAGAAATTACCTGGGGCGTCTGAGCTTTTCGGGCAAAAAAAGTGCCGCACGAGGCGGCACTTTCTAAACTGAACGCTTGTGCAGCGCGCAGAACCTTAATCGATATATTCCTTGGCCGCGGCAATCACCGGGCCCCATTTAGCGATCTCGGAAACCACAAAGCGCTTGTGCTCGGCGGGCTCCACGCGTTTGTCGTTAATGATGACTGCACCCAGGGCCTCCTGCTTCTTGATGAAGTCAGGGTCTTTGAGGGCGACTTTCAAAGCATTGTTGATCTTTGCGATCACGTCGGCCGGCGTGCCTTTGGGCGCGTACAGACCGTGCCAAATGGTCACTTCAAAGCCTTTAAGGCCGTCTTCCTGCAACGTTGGCACATCTTTGAGCGCCGGGGTCGTCAGCCGCTTGGAGGTCGTTACGCCATAGACATTCACCTTTTTGGCCTCGATCATGGGCGTGGTGTTAGTGGTCTGGTCGCACATGATGTCAATTTGACCACCCATCAGGTCACTCATGGCTGGCGCCGTGCCTTTGTAGGGAATGGAGGCCATGTCAATTTGCACGGCGTTTTGGAACATCAAACCGCACAGGTGTGAGGCCGAGCCGATGCCGGCATTTCCCAGGTTGATCTTGCCTTTGTGGGCATTGAGCCACTCACGCAATTCCTTGAAGTTTTTGGCGGGCAAGGTGGGCCGTGTGATCACGGTCATAGGCACCTCGTTGATCATGCCCAGGTACTCAAAGTCAGACTCTACTTTGAAAGGCATATTACGTAACAGATTGGGCATACTGGCCATGGCGATGTGATTAAGCATCAGCATGTAACCGTCCGGGTTGGCGCGAGCCACTTTGCCCGCACCCACCGAACTGCCCGCGCCCACCACGTTGTCGATCAGGATGGTGGCATCACCCAAGGGCTTGCGCATCGCTTCGGCCAAATCGCGGGCAACACGGTCGGTCGGCCCGCCAGCGACAAAGGGCACCACGATGGTGACCGGCTTAGAAGGATAGGTATCAGCATGGGCTGCCAAGGCAAGCAGGCCCAAGGCGGCGAGCAGGATTTTTTTCATGGGAGTCTCCAACAGGGTAAAACCCCAGTCTACCGGCATTTAACCCCGACCGCCTGAGGGCAAACCCTCTTGGCCCCGGACCCGCAGGGGCCAAGATCTGGCGTATCGCCCCAAACGCGCACCCGGCTACTGGTAGCTGCGCGCGTCTTCGATGACCTTGCCATCGTTGGGCAGCGAGCCCGGCGCGGCCAATTCGACGCTGGCGCGCAGCTTGGTTACCTCGCGCACCGCCTCGCGGATGCGCTCGGGCAGCCCTTCGGCAGCGCTGCTGCTCTCCACTTTGAGGGTCATCTCGTCTTGCGCCATGGCGCCGCTGACGACCAAACGGGCGCGCAAAACCTCGGGGAAACGCCGCACGATGTCAGCCACCTGCTTGGGATGGACGAACATACCGCGAATCTTGGTGGTCTGGTCAGCCCGCCCCATCCAACCCTTGATACGCTGGTTGGTGCGCCCGCTGGGGCAAGGTCCGGTCAGAAAGGCCGACAGATCGCCCGTGCCAAAGCGCACCAGCGGATACGCCGCGCTCAGGCTGGTGACGACGACCTCGCCGACTTCGCCTTCGGGCACCGGATCGCCGGTGCCGGGACGCACAATTTCGACCATAACGCCCTCGTCGAGCACCAAGCCCTCGCGCGCCTCGGTTTCGTAGGCAATCAGGCCGACATCGGCCGTGGCATAGGCTTGGTAAGCCGCGACGCCGCGCTCGGCCAGCCAATCACGCAACGACGGCGGAAAGGCCTCGCCCGAGACCAGGGCCTTGTGCACGCTGGGAAGCGCCACACCCATCTCGGCAGCTTTCTCCAAAATAATCTTTAAAAAGCTGGGCGTGCCAATATACCCAGCAGGCCGCAACTCAGCCATCGCCCCCACTTGCTGCTCGGTTTGGCCGGTACCGCCAGCAAACACGGTGCAGCCCAGGGCGTGGGCGCCAGTTTCCATCATGGAGCCCGCCGGGGTGAAGTGGTAGCTAAAGCAGTTGTGTATCAGCTCGCCGGGGCGAAACCCAGCGGCAAATATGGCGCGGGCCATGCGCCAGTAGTCAGGCGTGCGGCCCTCGGGCTCATATATCGTGCCCGGGCTGGCAAACACCCGGGGCATGGCCGCGCCAAACCCCAGCGCGCTAAAGCCTCCGAAGACGTTACCGCCCGCCGCTCGGCTCGCTTTTTGTAAGTCCAGGAGCTCTTGTTTACGCACCACTGGCAGGGCCGCCAAAGCCTCCCGTGTGTGCACTTGCGCAGGGTCGACGGCCGCCAACGCCTGGGCGAAGGCAGGCGCATGCGCCTTGGCATGGGCAATTTGGGCGGGCAGGGCTTGCATCCAAGCCGCTTCGCGTTGCGCCGGCTTGCGCGTCTCCAGCGCGTCGTAGTGGTTTGACATGGTGTTTCCTTGGGGTCAAGCCAACCAGCGCTTGCGCCGTTTGTAGCTTTTCACATCTTTAAAACTCTTGCGCTCGCCGCCGCCCACGCCCAGGTAGAACTCTTTGACGTCTTCGTTATTGGCCAGGTCCTGGGCCGCACCGTCCATCACCACCCGGCCCGACTCCATGATGTAGCCGTAGTCGGCGTAACGCAGCGCCATATTGGTGTTTTGCTCGGCAAGCAAAAAGGTGACCTTTTCTTTGTGGTTGAGGTCTTTGACGATTTCAAACACCTCCTCCACGATCTGCGGCGCCAGCCCCATGGACGGCTCGTCTAGCAGCACCATGCTGGGATTGGCCATCAGCGCGCGGCCAATGGCGCACATTTGCTGCTCGCCGCCCGAGGTATAGGCCGCCTGGCTGGTGCGGCGGGTTTTGAGGCGCGGGAAGTAGGCATAGACTTTTTCCAGATTGGCGGCAATCTCGGCCTTGCTTTTGCGGGTGTAGCCGCCGGTCAGCAGATTTTCTTCGATGGTCAGGTGGGCAAAACAATGCCGTCCTTCCATCACCTGCACCACCCCGCGCTGCACCAGATCGGCCGGCGTGAGGTTTTCGATGCGCTCACCGCGCAGCTCGATACTGCCCTTGGTGACCGCGCCACGCTCGCCTTGCAGCAGATTGGAAATCGCGCGCAAGGTCGTGGTTTTGCCGGCACCATTGCCGCCCAAAATGGCCACGATTGCGCCTTGGGGCACCTGCAGAGAGACGCCCTTGAGCACCAAGATGACATGGTTGTAAATGACTTCAATGCCATTGACATTTAGAACGATGGAGGGGGTATCAGACATAGTGGAATTTCCCGATAAACCTGGGCAAAGCGCGTGCATTCGCGCGCTTTGCCCAGGCAGCTCTTGCGAGCGGCCTAGGGCTTACGCTTGCGCGCTACGAATTAAGACTGGCAATCCTTGGCATCGCGGCGGGTGAGCTTTTTCTCGGTGGCGTACTTGTCGGCATACTGGCGCACCAAGGGCTTGATGATGGAGGTGTCGGCCTCGATCCAGTCCGAGGCGTACTGCCATTTCTTACCGTCCCAGGTATGCACACGTGCGGAGCGCGAACCTTCGTGGTCAATGCAGCTGGTGCTAATGGGTTTCATGACGGTATCGAGTTTGAGCGCTTTCAAACGCTTGGCATCAACCGCCAGGTTTTCCAAGCCCCAACGGATTTGCTCACCGTCCATGACCTTGCCCTTGCCAAAGCGCTCTTGCGCGCGACGTACCGCCTCTACGCTCAAGGCCGCACTGACCATGCCACGGTTGTAGAGCACCGTCGAAACTTCCTCTGCAGGGCCGGTTCCTTGACCTTTGCCGTGGACAAATTTTTTGATGTCTTCAATCACGGCGCCGCCCTCACCGGTGGCTACCAAACCACTGTAGCCTTTAGCTGCCTCGCCGATATCTTTAACATCGGGTTCACCGGCAGACCACCACACGCCATACATTTTTTCGCGCGGATAGCCGGTCGCCACGGCCTCTTTCAATGCAGCCGAGTTCATGACACCCCAGCCCCAGAGCAGCACATAGTCGGGGCGGTTTTGACGAATCTGCAGCCAAGTGGCTTTTTGCTCGATGCCAGGCGCGGTCACTGGCAGCAAGGTCAGATCAAAGCCCTGAATCTTGGCACGCTCTTGCAACAAAGGAATCGGCTCTTTGCCGTAGGGGCTGTCGTGGTAGACCAGCGCAATTTTCTTGCCCTTCACATTACCACCCTCTTTGGCTGTGATGTGCTGCATCAAAATATCCGCACCAGACCAATAGGTGCCCATCAGCGGGAAATTCCATTTGAAGACGCCGCCATCGCTGGACTCGGAGCGGCCGTAGCCGCCGGTGATCAAAGCGTTTTTGTCGTTGGGCGCCTTCTCAGTCAAGGCAAACGTAATGCCAGTAGACAAAGGTTGGAAAATCGCGCCCGATGCCTTACCTTTGAGGCGCTCATAGCACTCCACGCCACGGTCGGTGGCGTAGGCGGTATCGCATTCTTCAAAAGCGATCTTCACGCCATTGATGCCCCCATCGCGCGCATTAATGAGTTTGAGGTAATCGACAAAACCATTGGCCCATGGCACGCCATTGGGTGCATACGCACCAGAGCGGTAGGGCAAGACCGGAAAGAACTGCTCTTTTGCCTGGGCAAAAGTTGTTGCAGGCACCAAGCCCGCGACGGCGCCTGCTGCCAGGGCAACAGACAAAGCCAGCTTACGAAAAGTCATACAAGTCTCCTTGAATAATGAAACAAACCACCAACAAAATTGCAAATGCCCGATGCACAGGCCCTAATGGGGAAAGGGCCAAATCCGCATCTTTTGCTTACCCACACTCCACAGGCGCGCCAAACCGTGCGGCTCCACAATCAGGAACCAGACGATCAGCGCACCAAAAATAATGAACTCCGCGTGGGTCAGCGCTGCGGTGTCCACGTTGAATCCCAAAAAATGCCCCAACACGGGTAAGAACTGGTTAATCGCAATGGGCAGAATCACAATGAAGGCGGCGCCAAAAAAGCTGCCCATCACCGAGCCCATGCCGCCCAAAATCACCATAAACAAGAGCTGGAAAGAACGGTCCACCGAAAACGCAGCGGGCTCCCAGGAGCCCAGGTACACAAAGGCCCACAATCCGCCGGCCACACCGACGATGAAAGAGCTGACCGCAAACGCACTGAGCTTGGCGTACATCGGACGAATGCCGATGACCGCTGCGGCCACATCCATATCGCGGATAGCCATCCACTCCCGGCCAATGGCGCCGCGCACCAAATTTTTCGCCAGCAAACCAAATACCACCAAGAAGCCCAGGCAAAACCAATACTTCGCCAAGGGCGTAGTGATCGCAAAGCCCATCACCTGCAGGTCCGCCACCGACGCCGTACCCGATGCAGAGTCGTTGGTAAACCACTTGACGCGCAAGAAGGCCCAATCGCAGAAAAATTGCGCGGCCAACGTAGCCACCGCCAGATACAAACCTTTAACGCGCAAGCTCGGAATGCCGAAAAACATGCCCACCAGGGTCGAGAAAACACCGCCCAAGAGCAAGGCGGCAATGACCGGCATGCCTTCGACGCGGACAAAGAAGTTGTACGCCGCGTACGCGCCCACCGCCATGAAAGCGCCGGAGCCCAGCGAAATTTGCCCGCAGTAGCCCACCAAAATATTGACCCCCAAGGCCGCCAGCGACAAGATCAAAAAAGGCACCAAAATTGCGCGAAACATGTACTCATCGGCAAGCAATGGAACACCCAAAAAAGCGAAGGCGATCAACAACAAAATCCCCACGCGGTCTTGCGTGATGGCAAAGATTTGCTGGTCGGCGCGGTAGCTGGTTTTGAATTGGCCGTTTTCTCTGTAAAACATGCGGGTTTCCTTCAGACGCGGTCAATAATTTTTTCGCCAAACAAGCCTTGCGGACGAAACAGCAGCACGATCAAGGCCAGCACGTAGGCAAACCAAATTTCGATACCGCCGCCCACATACGGGCCCAAAAACACTTCGGAGAGCTTCTCGCCCACACCGATGATCAAGCCGCCCAAAATGGCGCCGGGCACCGAGGTCAGGCCACCCAAGATCACCACCGGCAAAGCGCGCATCGCCACCGTGGACAGCGTAAATTGCACGCCCAGTTTGCTGCCCCAAATCATGCCAGCCACCAAGGCCACGACACCGGCGACGCACCAGACCACCACCCAAATGCGGTCCAGCGGAATACCAATGGACTGGGCCGCTTGGTGGTCATCGGCCACGGCACGCAGCGCGCGTCCGGTCGATGTTTTTTGGAAAAACAAGGTGAGCAAAATCACCAAACCGGCGGCAATAACGGCTGCAATCAGGTCTTCCTTGTTGATCATGATGCCTCCCGGAAAGGTCGACTCAAAAGCCATGATCGGCTCTTTAGGCATACCAATATCAATTTTGTAAATGTCGCTGCCGAAAATTGCCTGACCCAAACCATCGAGCAAATAGGCAATACCCAAGGTGGCCATCAACAAAGTGGTGCCTTCTTGGTTCACCAAATGGCGCAGCACCAGGCGCTCGACCGTCCAGGCGACCACAAACATCACCACACCGGCCAGCACAAAAGCGATACTGGTTGTGACCAGGCGGTTGTCGGCCATGCCTGCCCACAGCGGCACCCACTCGGCGAAACGGGCCATTGCCAGGGCTGCAAACAACACCATAGCGCCCTGGGCGAAGTTAAAGACGCCCGAGGCTTTGTAAATCAGGACAAAACCCAGCGCCACCAGCGAATACAGCATGCCGGCCATCAGGCCGCCAAGCAAAGTTTCCAGAAAAAATCCCATGGTCAAACACCCCCGCCAGTTGCGTGCACGCCACCCAATTGCATTGCGTTTTTCATTGTTGTCCCTTTGCTTAGTGGCTGGTGCCCAGATAGGCACTAATCACATCGGGGTTGTTGCGCACCTCGTCGGGCGTGCCATCGCCGATTTTCTTGCCGTAGTCCAGCACTACCACGCGGTCGCTGATGTCCATCACCACGCCCATATCGTGCTCAATGAGCACCACGGTCGTACCAAATTCGTCGTTCACGTCCAGAACAAAACGGCACATGTCCTGCTTTTCCTCGACATTCATGCCGGCCATAGGCTCATCCAGCAGCAACACCTGGGGCTCCATCGCCAGCGCCCGCCCCAGGTCGACCCGTTTTTGCAGGCCATAAGGCAGCTGTCCCACCGGTGTTTTGCGGTAGGCCTGGATTTCCAGAAAGTCGATGATGCGCTCGACCGCCTCGCGGTGCATGATCTCCTCGCGCTCGGCCGGCCCGATGCGCAGCGCCTGCAAAAAGATATTGCTCTTGATCTTGAGGTTGCGTCCGGACATGATGTTGTCCAACACACTCATGCCCTTGAACAAGGCCAGATTTTGGAAGGTACGGGCAATGCCCATGGTGGCCACGTCGTGGCTGTCCATGTGGTCAAAAGTCTGGCCGCGAAAGGTGATCGAGCCATGTTGGGGCGTGTAGACCCCGTTGATGCAGTTGAGCATGGAGCTCTTGCCCGCGCCATTGGGGCCAATGATGGCCCGAATCTCATGCTCGCGGACATTAAATGAAATATCGGTCAGCGCCTTCACGCCGCCAAAGGCTAGAGAGATGTTTTGGACGTCCAGGATGACGTCGCCGATTTTCTTGCTCATGCTGCGGCTTTCACGGGGGCAAAGACTTTGGCGTCGCCGATTTGCAGGGTGGCGCTCACGCTGCCTGTGCGGCCGTCCTCAAACTTCACTTGGGTCTCGATAAATTGCTCGTGCCGCCCCTGGTAGAGCGCATCAACCAGCACCTGGTATTTCTCGGCAATAAAGCCGCGACGTACTTTGTTGGTGCGGGTGAGTTCGCCGTCATCGGCGTCAAGTTCTTTGTGCAGGACCAAAAAGCGGCTGACTTGGCTGCCCGCCAACAGCGTGTCGCGGCTCAGATCGGCATTGACCTGTTCGACGCATTCCTTGATCAGCTGGTACACCTGCGGCTTTTGCGCCAGATCGGTGTAGCCGGCGTAGGGAAGATTGCGCCGCTCGGCCCAATTACCCACCGCGTCAAAATCGATATTGATCAACACGCAGACTTTTTCGCGTCCGTCGCCATAGGCCACCACTTCTTTAATGTGCTGGAAGAACTTGAGTTTGTTCTCCACATACTTGGGCGCAAACATGGCGCCGTCAAATTCACCGCCCTGGATGCGGCCCACATCCTTGACGCGGTCAATGATTTTGAGGTGACCTTGGGCGTCGATAAATCCGGCATCGTTGGTGTGGTACCAGCCATCAGCGCTAAGCACCTCGGCGGTCGCCTCCGGATTTTTGTAATAACCCCGCAGCAAGCCAGGCGACTTGACCAGGATTTCGCCACTGGTGTCCACCTTGATCTCCACACCTGCGCAGGGCACGCCCACCGTATCTGCGCGGGCCTCCTTATCGGGCTGCAAGCAGACAAATACCGCCGTCTCGGTGGAGCCATAGAGCTGTTTGAGGTTGACGCCAATGGAGCGGTAAAAGCTAAACAGATCGGGGCCAATGGCTTCGCCCGCGGTATAGGCCACTCGTACCCGGCTAAAGCCCAGGTTGTTGCGCAAGGGGCCATACACCAGCACGTTGCCAATGGCGTACAGGCAGCGGTCCCAGAGCGAGACGGCGCCGCCCGAACTCAGGCTGGGCCCTACCCGCTTGGCCAGTGCCATGCAGGCATGGAACATCCAGCGCTTGAAGGCCGAGGCGTCCTCCATGCGGATCATCACACTGGTGAGCAGTCCTTCAAACACCCGGGGCGGCGCAAAGTAATAAGTTGGGCCGATTTCCTTGAGGTCGATGGTCGCGGTGGCGGCCGACTCAGGGCAGTTCACGACATAGCCGCAGCTCAGCCACTGCGCGTAGCTGAAAATGTTTTGCCCGATCCAGGCTACCGGCATATAGGCCAGCACTTCTTCGGCGGAGGTCAAGTGGTCAAAATCGGCGCCGGCACGGGCTCGGTTGAGCAAGGTGTCGTGTGAATGCACCACGCCCTTGGGGTTACCGGTGGTGCCGGAGGTGAAAAACATGGCGGCCGTGTCATCGGCACGCACCTGCGCCACCGCATCCCTGAAAAAGTGCGGATGCGCCTGCGCGTAAGCCTGACCCGCCGCTTGCAGCGCGTCCATGGACTGCAAGCCGTCCTGGGCGTAATTGCGCAGACCGCGTGGATCGTCGTAGTAAATATGGGTGAGCTGGGGCGCGTTCTCGCGCACCTCCAGAAGCTTATCCACTTGTTCCTGGTCCTCAGCGAACGCAAAGCGGACCTCGGCGTTATTGATAGGAAACACACATTCCGCCGCGACGGCATCTTGGTACAGCGCCACAGGAATGGCACCCAGCGACTGCACCGCCAGCATGGTGGCGTACAGGCGCGGCCGATTGGCACCGACGACAACCATATGCTCGCCCTTGCGCAGGCCAGCCTGGTGCAGACCTGCTGCCAGTTGCTCGACCATGGCAGCCATATCCGACCAATTGAGTGTTTGCCAGATGCCGTATTCCTTTTCGCGCATGGCCGCAGCGCCTGGGCGCTCGCTGGCGTGCTTTAAGAGCAATTGGGGAAACGTGGTTTGCATCCAAAAATCCTTCGATTTCGATTAAGCGCCGGCCGATGCGCACAGCGGCGCGCTCCCGGATGCCGCTGATATTAGGATTGCATTTGACGTTTAGTTGTCGTTTGAACGACAATTGCCCGCGGATCGACTAGGTGTTTTCCCTTCTCTTTCGAGTAGCTGACAAAAATAAGGCCACCACGCAGGTTTTCCCACTGCGCGCAGGCCCAGGAGACAGTCCATGGCCTCTGATTTACCGCTGCACCAACGCCGGCGGCCCCTGACCGACGCGGAACTGAAGGCCATCCCCTGGATGCGCCTGCTCAGCGTGGACGAGCGCGAACGCGCCGCCACCGACCTCAAAGTCGCCGACGCCGTGCCCGGCGACATGCTGTGCCGCACCGGGCGGCCGGCCACCTACTGGTTTGGTGTGATTGACGGCCTGCTCAAAATGAGCACCGACAACGCCCAGGGCCAAACCATCACCTACACCGGCATCCCGCCAGGCGGCTGGTTTGGTGAGGGCACGGCGCTCAAGCGCGAGGCCTACCGCTACAACATCCAGGCGCTGCGCAAAAGCCGGGTCGCAGGGCTGCACGTGGACACCTTCCACTGGCTGCTGGACCACTCCATCGCCTTCAACCGTTTTGTGATGAACCAGCTCAATGAGCGCCTGGGCCAGTTCATCGCGGCCCGCGAAATCGACCGGATGAACAACCCGGACGTGCGGGTGGCGCGCAGCCTGGCCGCACTGTTTAACCCGGTGCTGTACCCCGGCGTGGGCGAGGTGCTGCGCATTACCCAGCAAGAGTTGGCCTATTTGGTCGGCTTGTCGCGCCAGCGGGTGAACGAAGCCCTGACCACCTTGTCCGCCCAGGGCTCCATCGCTGTGGAATACGGCGGCCTGCGCGTGCTCAACCTGGCCGCCCTGCGCGCGCCGCCCGGGGTGTAATTCGGGCTGCACAGGCGCGGCTTCGTAGAATGCGCGGCTGTTCCTCACCTCGGTAAGCGCATGTCTCGCCCCCCCAAAATTCCCCAAGCGGTCGGCATCTTGCGCCGGGCCGCTGCGCCGCCGCCACGCGCACCCATCCCGGCCGGGCAAAGCAATACCGCGGCCATCGGCCCCAATGGCACGATGCGGCTGAACAAGCGCATGGCTGAGCTGGGCCTGGCCTCGCGCCGCGAAGCGGACGCCTGGATCGAAAAAGGCTGGGTCACGGTGGACGGGCGCCTGGCCGAAATGGGCATGCAGGTGGGGCCTGATGTGCGCATCGAAATCCACAAAGAGGCCAAAGGCCAGCAAGCCAAGCAGGTGACGGTGCTGATCAACAAGCCCTTGGGCCTGGTCAGCGGCCAAGCCGAAGACGGGCACACGCCGGCCATTTCGCTGGTGCAAGCACCAAACCGCTGGACTGAGGACAACGCACGCTTTTTCTTTCACCCCAGCCAGCTCAAAAGCCTGGTGCCTGCCGGGCGCCTGGACATTGATTCGACCGGCCTTTTGGTGCTGACCCAGGACGGCCGGGTGGCACGCCATTTGATCGGCGAGGACCACGACATCGAAAAAGAATACCTGGTGCGCGTGGTCTACACCGGTGTGGACAACCCGGCAGCGGCCACCTCGGCGGCGGCCACCTACGCCGCGCTGGCGCCTACGGGCCAGCTCAGCCGGATTGATGACGATGACCCGGTGAGCCAGGACGTGCAGTCGGTTTTCCCCGCCACCAAGCTGCAGCTGCTGCGCCACGGCCTGAGCCTGGATGGCCAGGCCCTGCGCCACGCCAAAGTGGAGTGGCAAAACCCCGAACAACTGCGCTTTGTGCTGCACGAGGGCAAAAAACGCCAAATCCGGCGCATGTGCGAGCAAGTGGGCCTGAAGGTGGTGGGCCTCAAGCGCGTGCGCATCGGCAAGATCATGCTGGGCAACCTGCCGCTGGGCCAGTGGCGCTACCTGGCACCCCACGAGCGCTTTTAACCGGCCCTCTTGTAAACCGCCGCGCAGCCCTTAATTGGGGTGGGCCCGGCGGACGGGCATTCGTGTTTTAGGCACGCATTTTGTATTTTTAGAGGCAATTTCACCCTATGAGCAAGCAAACCCTGTCTTTCCAGGCCGAAGTGGCGCAACTTTTGCACCTGGTCACCCATTCCCTGTATTCCAACAAAGAGATTTTCCTGCGCGAGCTGATCTCCAATGCCTCGGACGCCTGCGACAAGCTGCGTTTTGAGGCGATCAACGACAGCACCCTGCTCGCCGGTGACGCGGACCTGCAGGTGCGCGTCACGCTGGACAAAGACGCCAAGACCCTGACCATCACCGACAACGGCATCGGCATGTCGCAGCAAGAGGCCATCGACAACCTGGGCACGATTGCCAAGAGCGGCACCAAAGACTTTGTCAGCAAGCTCAGCGGCGACCAGAAATCGGACGCGCAGCTGATTGGGCAGTTTGGCGTGGGCTTTTATTCCGGCTTTATCGTGGCAGACAAAATTACCGTCGAGTCGCGCCGGGCCGGTCTGGCCGAGTCCGAAGGCGTGCGCTGGATCAGCGACGGCGGCGCCAGCGGCGGCGGTGCTTTTGAGGTCGAGACCATCAGCCGTGCCGCGCGGGGCACCAGCGTCATCCTGCACCTGCGCGAAGACGCCCTGGACTATGCGCAGGCCTGGAAGGTCAAGGGCATCATCAACAAATACTCCGACCACATCAGCCTGCCCATACAGATGGAGAAGGAAGAGTGGAAAGACGGCGAGCTGATCGACCCCAATGACGAAAAAGCCGGTCGCCAACCCGGCGGCATGGTCAAAACCGGTGAGTGGGAAACCGTCAACAAAGCTAATGCCATCTGGGCGCGTGCCAAAAAAGACATCAGCCAGGAGCAGTACGAGGATTTCTACAAGCAAATCAGCCACGACTTTGAGTCCCCGCTGGCCCACACCCACAATCGGGTGGAAGGCAGCACCGAGTACACGCAGCTGCTCTACATCCCCGGCAAAGCGCCTATGGACTTGTACAACCGCGAAAAAACCGCGGGCATCAAGCTCTACGTCAAACGCGTTTTCATCATGGACGAGGCCGAAGCGCTGATGCCCACCTACCTGCGCTTTGTCAAAGGAGTGGTGGACTCGGCGGACCTGCCGCTGAATGTCAGCCGCGAGCTGCTGCAGGAAAGCCGCGACGTCAAAGCCATCCGCGAGGGTTGCACCAAGCGCGTGCTGGGCATGCTGGAAGACCTGGCCAAGCACGACAAAGCGCCCGAAGCCTCAGCCGACGGCGTGACCGATGTGGTGAGCGAAGAAGACAAGGCACTGGCCGGTAAGTACACCCGCTTTTACAACGAGTTTGGCGCCGTGCTCAAAGAGGGCCTGGGCGAGGACTTTGCCAACAAAGACCGCATCGCCAAACTGCTGCGCTTTGCTTCTACACAAAGCGACTCGGTCAGCGTGTCCTTTGCCGACTACAAAGCGCGCATGAAAGAGGGCCAGGAGGCGATTTACTACATCACTGCTGACAACTTGGCGGCTGCCAAAAACAGCCCGCAGCTCGAAGTCTTCAAGAAAAAAGGCATCGAAGTGCTGCTCATGACCGACCGCGTAGACGAGTGGGCGCTGAACTATGTGCAGGACTACGTAGACACCCCGCTGCAAAGCGTGGCCAAAGGCGCGGTGGACTTGGGCAGCTTGCAAGACGAGGCTGAGAAAAAAGCCGCCGAGGACGCCGCCGAGAGCTTTAAGCCGACGCTGGCCAAGCTCAAAGAAGCGCTCAAGGACAAGGCCGAAGACGTGCGCGTAACCACCCGCCTGGTCGACAGCCCGGCCTGCCTGGTCGTCAAAGACGACGGCATGAGCACCCAACTGGCGCGCATGCTCAAACAAGCGGGCCAAAAGGCCCCCGAAGTCAAACCGGTGCTGGAGGTCAACGCCGACCATCCGCTGGTGAAAAAGCTCGACGGCTCGGTGCATTTTCACGACCTGGCGCACATCCTGTTTGACCAGGCACTGCTGGCCGAGGGCGGTTTGCCCGAGGACCCGGCCGCTTACGTCAAGCGCGTGAACGCTTTGCTGGCCTAAAAGCCAGCGCAGCGCAGACGGCGATGCCTGCGAGAATGGCGTTTTTCACACTTTTGCACTCCATAGCATGAAAACCCGCCTTCTCGCCCTGGCCGCCGGCCTTCTTGGCGCCGCCCTGACCTGCGCCGCCGACCCTGTCACTGATGCCGCCGCCAAAGAGCCGGGCGCGGTTCGCACGGCCAGCGGCCTGGTCTACCGCGTGCTCAAGGCCGGCAAAGGCGCCAGCCCCCTGGCCAGCGATGTGGTCAAAGTGCATTACCGCGGCACCTTCCCCGACGGACGCGAATTTGACAGCTCCTACCAGCGCAACGAGCCGACCGAGTTTCCTCTCAACAAAGTCATTCCCTGCTGGACCGAGGGCGTGCAGCTCATGAAAACCGGTGGCAAGGCCAAGCTGACCTGCCCGTCGTCCATCGCCTACGGCGAGCGCGGCGCCGGCGGCGTGATTCCGCCCCATGCCACCTTGCTTTTCGAGGTGGAGTTGCTGGCCATCAACGGCAAATAAAGGCCACGCCCGATAATCGGGCATGACTGACACGCCCACCGACTTCTCCGCCCTGCCCCTGGCAGAGGCCACCCTGGCCAACTTGGCCCAACTGGGCTACCACCAGATGACGCCGATCCAGGCGGCCAGCCTGCCTGCGGCGCTTGCCGGCCAGGACCTGATCGCACAAGCCCAGACCGGCAGCGGCAAGACTGCCGCCTTCGCCCTGGCCCTGCTTGCCAAACTTAATCCGCGCTGGTTTGCCGTGCAAGCGCTGGTGCTCTGCCCCACGCGTGAGCTGGCGGACCAGGTAAGCGCCGAAATCCGCCGCCTGGCGCGTGCGCAAGACAACGTTAAAGTGGTCACACTGTGCGGCGGCGTACCCCTGCGCGGTCAGCGCGCCAGCCTGGAAAACGGCGCCCACATCGTGGTCGGCACGCCCGGGCGGGTGATGGACCACTTGGAGCGCGGCAGCCTGAGCCTGGCTGACATGGGCACCTTGGTGCTGGACGAGGCCGACCGCATGCTGGACATGGGGTTTATGGACGACATCCGCACCGTGGTGCGCCAATGTCCGCCAACCCGACAGACGCTGCTGTTTTCGGCTACCTACCCGGACGGCATCGCCAAACTGGCGCAGGACTTTTTACGCGAACCGGTGCGCATTGAGGTCAAAGCGCAGGCCGCCCAGGTGACGATTGAGCAGCGCTTTTACGAGATCACCAGGCCCCAGCGCCTAGAGGTGGTCGCCAAGTTGCTGCTGCACTTTCGCCCGGCAAGCACCCTGGCCTTTTGCAATACCAAGCAGCAATGCAAAGACCTGGTGGACTATTTGCAGCAGCAAGGCATAGGCGCGCTCGCTTTGTACGGCGAGCTCGAGCAGCGCGAGCGCGACCAGGTGCTGGCCCAGTTTGCCAACCGCAGCTGCGCCGTGCTGGTGGCCACTGACGTAGCCTCGCGCGGCCTGGACATCGATCAGCTGGAGGCGGTGATCAATGTAGACATCACGCCCGACCCCGAGGTGCATGTGCACCGCGTCGGGCGCACCGGGCGCGCCGGGGCCTCGGGCCTGGCGCTGAGCCTGGCCACCCTCAACGACATGGGACGCGTGGGCGCGATCGAGGTGTACCAAAAAATGTCCAGCATCTGGTACGGCCTGGACACCCTGACCCCCGCCAGCACGGCACCGCTGCTCGCACCCATGGTGACGCTGCAAATTCTGGGTGGGCGCAAGGAAAAAATCCGCGCCGGCGACGTGCTGGGCGCGCTGACCAACACCGAAGGCGGGCCAGCCTACACACGCGAGCAAATCGGCAAAATTCAGATTACCGAGTTTTGCACCTTTGTCGCCGTCGAGCGCTCGGTGGCCCATGCCGCCTGCGCCAAGCTCAATGCCGGGCGCGTAAAGGGCAAGAGCGTGAAAGTGCGTATTGTTTAAGCTCTATCCCGCAAAGGAAAACCCATGAGCCAAAGTCCCCCCGCCGTCCCGCCGCTGTACCGCGAATTCACCCAGCAAGCGCAAATTGATGCGCAGTACAACACCGCGCTCACCCTGCCCGACCCGGCCGCGCCCGGGCGCCACTATGTGGAGCGTGCCCAGCACGCCCGTGCCACGCTGCGCTGCACGCTGGACATTCCCTTTGGCCCCACCGTGCACGAGACTTTGGACATTTTCCCGGCTGACGTGCCCAACGCGCCTGTATTTGTGTTCATCCATGGCGGCTACTGGCGGGCTTTGAGCAGCAAGGAATTTAGCGGCGTAGCACTGGGCTTGCAGGCCCGAGGCATCACCACGGTGGTGGTCAATTACGCCCTGTGCCCGCATGTAAGCATTGACGAGATCACGCGCCAGGTGCGCGCTGCCGTGGCCTGGACGCTGCGCCATATCGGCCAGTACGGCGGCGACCCGGCGCGGGTGGCCGTGGGTGGCCACTCTGCCGGCGGCCATCTGACGGCCATGTGCCTGCAAACCGAATGGGCACGCGACTATGGCCTGGCGCAAGACCCGATCAAGGCAGCGCTGTGCATCAGCGGGATTTACGACATCTTGCCGCTGCGCTTTAGCTACCTGCAGCCCATGATTCAGCTCGACGATGGCGTCATTGGGCGCAACAGTCCGGCCTTTAGCGCCCGGCGCTGCAGCACGCCCACCTGGATCACCTGGGGCGGGGCGGAGACGCCCGAGTTTGAGCGCCAGGCACGCCTGATGCACGCGGCCTGGGACGCGCAGGGCAACAGCGCGCAATTGCGCGCCATCGACGGCGCCAACCATTTCAGCGTGATTCATGGCTTGGAGACGCCTGACAGCGCATTGTGCAATTGGCTGGCCGAGCAACTCGGCGCCTAAGCGGAGACAGGCCCGCCCGCCTAGGGAAACTGACTAGCCCGGCCGACGCAGGCCGGTGGTACTCTGCGCACCATGCAAACTGCACTGTCCACCCCGTCTGACACACCCTACCGGGACCGCAAGCGCCACGCGTGGCTGCTGTCGTTGCTGATTCCGGCCACGGTGCTGGTCGGGCCCGCGGCCATGGTCTGGAGTGGCAGCGCTTTGGCGCTGTGGGCGCCGGTTTTGTTCTTTTACGGCGTGGTCCCCGCCATCGATTACTTCATGGGCGAAGACCAGAGCAACCCGCCCGAAGAGGCGGTGCCCGCCCTCGAGGCCGACCGCTATTACCGCTGGATTACCTACCTGCTGGCGCCAGTTTTGTGGGCTGCTTTTGTTTTCAGCGCCTGGTTTGCGGCCAGCCATGATTTGCCTTTGCACGGCTGGCTGGCCATGGTGATGATCAGTGGCGCAGTCGGCGGCTTTTGCATCAACCTGGGCCACGAGCTGGGACACAAAAACACCGCCTTAGAAAAGGCGCTCGCCAAAATCGTGCTGGCGCCTTCGGGCTACGGCCACTTTTTTGTCGAGCACAACCGAGGCCACCACCGCGACGCGGCCACGCCGCTGGACCCGGCCTCCTCGCGCATGGGCGAGTCGATTTACCGCTTTGTGCTGCGCGAGATGCCCGGCGCCTGGACGCGGGCCTGGGCTTTGGAGCGTAGCCGCTTAGCGCAAGCCGGGTTGCCGCTGTGGTCCTGGCACAACCACATCTTGCAGCCAGCGGCGCTAACGCTGGGGCTCTGGGCGGCGCTGATGGCGTGGCTGGGGCCGCAGATCATTTTGTTCCTGGTGCCGGCGGCCTTGTGGTCGAACTTTCAGCTGACCTCGGCCAACTATGTGGAGCATTACGGGCTGTTACGGCAAAAAATCCCGCAAGGGCGCTATGAAATCTGCCAGCCGCACCATTCCTGGAACAGCAACCATATTTTTTCGAATTGGATACTGTTCCAGCTGCAGCGCCACTCTGACCACCACGCGCATCCGCTGCGCCGCTACCAGTCGCTGCGCCATTTCGAAGATTTGCCCACGCTGCCCAGCGGCTATTTCGGCATGTTTGTGCTGGCCTACATTCCGCCACTGTGGTACCGGACGATGGACGAGCGCCTATTGGCGCAGGTCGGGCGTGATACCGGCCAGATCAACCTCGATCCAGCGCGGCGGGCGGCACTTATTGCGCGCTATGGCTTGCGCGACAGCGCGGCGGCCCCGGCCGCCGGCTAACTTACATATTGCGTCGGTACTGCCCGCCCACCTCGAAAAGGGCGTTGGTGATCTGACCGAGTGAGCAAACGCGCACCGCGTCCATCAACACCTCAAAAACATTGCAGTTGTCGATCACGGCTTGCTGCAAGCGCTTGAGCATGGCCGGCGCCTGCGCGGCATGTTGTGCGTGGAAGGCCTGCAATCGGGCCAACTGGCTTTGCTTTTCCTCGTCGGTGCTGCGCGCCAGCTCCAGGGTTTCGAGCACCTGGTCGCCGTGCGGGTTGCGGAACGTGTTGACGCCAATAATGGGCAGCTCGCCCGTGTGCTTGAGCATCTCGTAGTGCATGGACTCGTCCTGGATTTTGCCGCGCTGGTAGCCGGTTTCCATCGCGCCTAAAACGCCGCCACGTTCTGAAATTTTCTCGAACTCGGCCAGCACAGCCTCTTCCACCAACTCGGTGAGCTCTTCGATGATAAAGGCGCCCTGGGACGGGTTTTCGTTCTTGGCCAGCCCCCACTCGCGGTTAATGATCAACTGGATCGCCATGGCGCGGCGCACGCTGTCTTCGGTGGGTGTGGTGATGGCCTCGTCAAAAGCGTTGGTGTGCAGGCTGTTGCAGTTGTCGTAGATGGCGATCAGCGCCTGCAGCGTGGTGCGGATGTCGTTGAACTGAATTTCCTGCGCGTGCAGGCTGCGCCCGCTGGTTTGGATGTGGTACTTGAGCTTTTGGCTACGCTCGTTGGCACCGTATTTTTCCTTCATGGCCACGGCCCAGATACGCCGGGCCACGCGGCCCATCACGGTGTATTCGGGGTCCATGCCATTGCTAAAGAAAAAGCTCAGGTTGGGCGCGAAGTCGTCAATATGCATGCCCCGCGCCAAATAGGCCTCGACAAAGGTAAAACCATTGGACAGCGTGAAAGCCAGCTGGCTGATCGGGTTGGCCCCGGCCTCGGCAATGTGGTAGCCGCTGATGGACACGCTGTAGAAATTGCGCACCTTGTGGTCCACAAAATATTGGGCCACATCGCCCATCACCTTGAGCGAGAACTCGGTCGAAAAAATGCAGGTGTTTTGCCCTTGGTCTTCCTTCAGGATGTCCGCTTGTACCGTGCCGCGCACGTTTTGCAGCACCCAGGCACGGATGTCGGCCGCCTCGTGGGCACTGGGTTCGCGGTCGTGTTCGGCGCGGAATTTCTCCAGGTTTTGGTCGATAGCCGTATTCATAAACATGGCCAGGATGCTGGGCGCCGGTCCGTTGATCGTCATGGACACGCTGGTGCTGGGGCTGCACAGATCAAATCCACCATACAGCACCTTGAGGTCGTCGATGGTGGCAATGCTCACGCCGGAGTTGCCCACCTTGCCGTAAATGTCAGGGCGCCGGTCCGGGTCGTTGCCATACAAGGTCACAGAGTCAAAGGCGGTGGACAAGCGCTTAGCGGGCATGCCCTGGCTGAGCAGCTTGAAGCGGGTATTGGTGCGAAAGGCGTCGCCCTCACCGGCAAACATGCGCGTGGGGTCCTCGCCCTCGCGCTTGAAGGTGAAGGTACCGGCGGTGTAGGGGTAATGGCCCGGCACGTTGTCCAGCATCAGCCATTGCAAGATATCGCCCGGGTCCTGGTATTTGGGCAAGGCGACTTTGGGAACCACCGTGCCGCTGAGCGAAGTCGTGGTCAGCGCGGTACGCATTTCTTTGTCGCGGATTTTGACAACCAGCTCGGCGCCGGCATAGTCTTTTTGCATCTGTGGCCAGTGGCTGAGCAATGCGCGGGCATCCCCATGCTGCTGCGCCTCGCGTTCGCTGGCCAAGGCCAGTGCGGCCTCGGCCGCGCGGGCTTTGACCGGGCGGTCCACCTGCAGCATGGCGGCGGCGGCGCGCAACTGACCGATTTCCCGGGCAATTTGGGCCTGTGCACGGGCGCGCTTTTTGTAGCCACGCACGGTGTCGCTGATTTCGGAGAGGTAGCGGGTGCGCTGGGGCGGAACCACCGGGCTTTGGTTGCTGCTAAAGCGCACCGCAACCGGAGGCAAAGCATGCTGTGCGGGCGTTTGCAGCCCCAAAGCCTGCAAGCGCGGCAACATGGCTTGGTACAGCGCGGTGACGCCATCGTCATTAAAGCGCGCGGCCATGGTGCCAAAAACGGGCATGGCTTCGGTGCTTTGGTCCCAGGCTTCGCGGTTGCGCTGCACTTGCTTGGAGACGTCGCGCAGCGCGTCGCTGGCGCCCTTGCGGTCAAATTTGTTGATGGCGACAAATTCGGCAAAGTCCAGCATATCGATTTTCTCGAGCTGGCTGGCCGCGCCAAACTCGGGCGTCATGACGTACAGAGGCACGTCCACCAGCGGCACGATGGCCGCGTCGCCCTGCCCGATGCCCGAAGTTTCCACCACGATCAGGTCAAAGCCGGCCATCTTGCAGGCGGCAATCGCATCAGGCAGCGCCTGGCTGATTTCCGAACCAAACTCGCGTGTGGCCAGCGAGCGCATAAACACACGCGGCGCATTGTTCGAGGCGGCCCAGGGCGCAATCGCATTCATGCGGATGCGGTCGCCGAGCAAAGCGCCGCCGCTTTTGCGGCGCGAGGGATCAATGGAGATCACGGCAATGCGCAGGCTGTCGCCCAAATCCAGCCGAAAGCGGCGGATCAGCTCGTCGGTGAGCGACGATTTACCGGCGCCACCGGTGCCGGTGATACCGATGGTGGGCACTTTGGCATCGGCTGCGCGGCTGCGCAGGTTTTGCACCAGGTCGGGGGCGGCTTTTCCCGCTTCCAGCGCGGTTAGCAACTGCGCCAGCGACCGCCAGGCGGCATCGGTATGGCCCGCAATGGCCGCGAGCGCTTGGGGTGCGTGGCCGCACAGGTCCTGGTCGCAGCGCATCACCATTTCGCCGATCATGCCGGCCAAGCCCATTTTCTGGCCGTCCTCGGGGCTGTAAATACGGCTCACGCCATAGTCGTGCAGCGCCCGAATTTCAGACGGAACTATCACCCCGCCACCGCCACCAAAAACCTGGATGTGCGCCCCGCCCCGGCTCTTGAGCAGATCGACCATGTATTTGAAATACTCCACATGCCCGCCCTGGTAAGAGCTGATAGCAATGCCCTGCACGTCCTCTTGCAGGGCGGCGGTTACTACCTCTTCGACGCTGCGGTTGTGACCCAAATGAATCACCTCCGCGCCCATGCTTTGCAAGATGCGGCGCATGATGTTGATGGCCGCGTCGTGGCCGTCAAACAGACTGGCTGCAGTTACAAAACGCACCTTGTGGGTCGGCCGGTACTGGGCGAGGGCTTTAAATTCTGCGGAGAGGTCGGTCATGGGACAAGCCTTGAAAAAGGATCGCACTTGGCGATTGACGTTTACGTAAACGTCAACTGTAAACCATTACCGGCACTTGGTGATAATGTGGCCAAACTTTCCTACGTATATGACCTTTCTTGCGCTGGATATCGGCAACACCCGTCTCAAATGGGCGCTGTACCGCGCACCCCACCCGGGAGCCGCCTTGCTGGCCCAAGGTGCCGAATTCCTGGAAAACATCGACAAACTCGCCGATGGCGCTTGGCGCGATCTGGAGGCGCCTACGCAGGTGCTCGGTAGCGTCGTGGCTGGCGATGCGGTCAAACGCCGGGTCCAGGAACAAATGGATTTGTGGGATGTGAACCCCCAATGGGTGGTCGCCAGCGACCAGGAGGCAGGGGTGACCAATGGCTATGACCACCCCAGTCGCCTGGGCGCAGACCGTTGGGTGGCCATCATCGGCGCCTACCACCGTATGCGTGCGCAAGGACCGGCTCGGCCGATGGTGGTCGTGATGGTGGGCACGGCAGTCACCGTGGAGGCGGTGTCATCCGATGGGCGCTTTTTGGGCGGCATGATTATTCCGGGCCACGGCATCATGCTGCGGGCCCTGGAGTCGGGCACGGCGGGCCTGCATGTGCCCACCGGCGAAGTGCGGCCCTTTCCCACCAACACCAGCGACGCGCTGACCAGCGGCGGCACCTTTGCCATTGCCGGGGCGGTGGAATGCATGGTGCAGCATGTACGCAGCCACTGCGGCGCCGAACCGCTGTGCATCATGACCGGCGGGGCCGGTTGGAAGATGGCGCCTTCTATGACCCGCCCTTTCGAGCTGGTGGACAACCTGATTTTTGACGGTCTGCTTTGCATGGCAGAGCGCCGTTTTGCCAATACCTAGGCCTTTGACGCCAGCCAGGCCTCGGCCAAGCGCACCCAGTAGGTGGCGCCCAGCGGCAGCAAATCGTCGTTGAAATCGTAGCTAGGGTTGTGCAGCATGCAGGGCCCGCCGCCGTGGCCGATTTCTCGGTGGGCCCCGTCGCCGTTGGCGATAAAGGCGTAACAACCGGGTTTGGCCATCAACATATAAGAGAAGTCTTCGGCGCCCATGGTCGGCTCCTGTGCGGTGACCTGGGCCTGGCCAACGATGGAGACCATGACTTGGCGCGCAAACTCTGCCTCGGGCGCCGAGTTGATAGTGGGCGGGTAGTTGCGTGAGAACTCAAAGCTGCATTCGGTGCCAAAAGCGGCCGCCGTGTGCTGGGCCACCTCGCGCATGCGCTGCTCGATGCGGTCGAGCACCTCTACCGTAAAAGTGCGCACCGTGCCTTCCAAAGTGCAGCTGTCGGGGATCACGTTGGTGGCTTCGCCGGCGTGGATCATGGTGACCGAAATAACGCCCGCCTCGATGGGCTTGATGTTGCGGCTGATGATGGTCTGAAAAGCCTGCACCATCTGGCAGGCGACCGGCACCGGATCGATGGCGTTGTGCGGCAAGGCAGCATGGCCGCCTTTGCCGCGCACGACGATCTTGAACTCATTGCTCGAGGCCATGACGGGGCCAGGGCTGACAGCAAATTGGCCCACTTGCGGACCAGGCCAGTTGTGCAGGCCAAAGACCGCATCGACTGGAAATTTTTCAAACAAACCGTCTTTGATCATTTCACGCGCACCACCACCGCCCTCTTCGGCAGGTTGGAAGATGAGGTACACGGTACCGTCAAAGTTTCGGTTTTTAGCCAGGTATTTGGCGGCGGCCAGCAGCATGGCGGTATGGCCGTCGTGGCCGCAGGCGTGCATTTTGCCGGCATGGCGGCTGGCATGGGCGAAAGTGTTGAACTCTTGCATGGGCAAAGCATCCATGTCCGCGCGCAAGCCAATAGCCCGCTCTGAGGTGCCTGCCTTCACGATACCGACCACGCCGGTGGTGCCCATACCCCGGTGAACGGAAATTCCCCAGGCCGTGAGTTGCTGTGCTACCACGTCAGCGGTGCGCTGCTCCTGAAAACACAGCTCAGGGTGGGCGTGCAGGTCGCGCCGGACAGCGGCCATGGCGGGCGCATCGGCCAGGATTTCGTCAATCAGTTGCATACGAGCATTCCAATAATCAGTTCAGCAATCTGCTTGCGGCGGAGTGTAGCAAGGCGGCACAATGGCATTTTTTGAACCGCACCGGGTGCCCCAAAGCACCGCCACACTATGCCAGAAGTCACTTTGCGCCGCGACCACTCGACCGACTTACCCCTGCATCGGCAAGTGCTGGGCGCGTGCCCCCACGACTGTCCGGACACCTGCTCACTCCTCACCACCGTGGTGGACGGAAAAGCCATCAAGGTACAGGGCAACCCCCATCACCCGCAAACCGATGGCGTTTTATGCACCAAGGTGGCGCGTTATACCGAGCGCACCTACCATCCTGAAAGGCTATTGCAGCCACTCAAACGAACAGGCCCCAAAGGATCGGGCCAGTTCGCCCCGGTATCCTGGGATTCAGCAATCGCCGACATTTGCCATCGCCTTAAAACCATCATTGCCGATCCTGCGCAAGGGCCGCAAGCAGTCTTGCCCTACAGCTACGCCGGGACCATGGGCTGGGTACAAAGCGAGGGCATGGCGGCCCGTTTTTTCAATCGCATAGGCGCCTCGCTGCTGGATTACACGATATGCGCCTCGGCAGGTGGTGCAGGCCTAGCGCACACGCTGGGGGCCAATGTAGGGATGGCCGTGGAGCAGTTTGCCCAGGCCAAGCTCATTGTGATTTGGGGGAGTAACCCGATTACCAGCAGCGTGCATTTCTGGCGCTATGCCCAGGAAGCCAAACGCAAGGGTGCGCGCCTGGTGTGCATTGACCCACGAAAGTCTGAAACGGCCGAAAAGTGCCATAACCATATTGCGCTGCTACCGGGCACAGACGCGGCATTGGCGCTGGCACTGATGCACGAGCTGATCGTCCACGACTGGCTGGACCAGGACTACTTGGACCACTACACGGTGGGTTGGGAGGCGCTTCGCGCACGGGCTTTGCAATGGCCGCCCGCGCGTGCAGCCCAGGTATGCGGCATCAGTGTTCAAGAAATAGAGGCTCTGGCACGCGACTACGGTCAAACCTGTCGAGACGGACAGCCTGCCGCCATTCGACTGAACTACGGCATGCAGCGCAGCCGAGGCGCAGCCAATGCCGTACGCGCCGTGCTTTGCCTACCGGCGCTTACCGGCGCTTGGCGCCATGCAGCGGGCGGCGTGCTTTTGTCGAGCTCGGGCGCCCGCAGCTTTAATAAAACGGTTCTGCAACACCCACAATTGCGCCAGCCTGGGCCCGTACGCACCATCAATATGAGCACGATTGGTGACGATTTGCTGCGCCCGGCCTCGGCACAATTTGGACCTGCCATCTCCGCACTGTTTGTGTATAACAGCAACCCCGTAGCCGTGGCGCCGGACTCCAGCAAAGTAGTCCAGGGCTTTGCGCGCGAGGATTTGTTTACCGTGGTGCTGGAGCATTTTCAGACTGACACGGCAGACTACGCCGACTACATCCTGCCGGCCACCACACAGCTGGAGCATTGGGATATTCATACGACCTACGGCCATACCGACCTCCTTTTGAACGAACCTGCCATTGCGCCACTAGGGCAGTCGCGCAGCAATGCCGCTATTTTTCGGGCCTTGGCCCGAGGTATGGGCTACGCCGAATCTTGCTTTGAGGAAGAAGATCTGGCCATGTGCCAATCGGCGCTGCAAGGGCGGCTTGACTTTGCAGCGCTTGCGCGTGATGGTTTTGTGGCTCTGCAGCGCGCGGACGCACCATTCGCGCAGGGCAACTTCCCCACGCCATCAGGTCGTTGTGAGCTATGGAGCGAGCGCTTGGCAAGTGAGGGCTTGGATGGCTTACCAGACTATCTGCCTAACTACGAAGCCGCAGGTTCTACGCCCGCGCACCCATTGGCCATGATCTCTCCACCAGCGCGTAACTTCATGAACTCCAGCTTTGTGAACGTCAATAGTCTGCGCGGCATGGAAGGCGAACCATTGATTGAGATCCATCCGGATGACGCACGCGCACGGCAGCTGAGCGATGGCGCCTTGGTGCGAGTTTTCAACGATAGAGGGCAATACCATTGCATTGCCAAAGTGTCAGATCGTGCACGACCAGGCGTGGTGATTGGCCTGGGTGTGTGGTGGCGAAAATTGGGGCGCCGAGGCACCAATGTGAATGAACTCACCCACCAAAAACTCACCGACCTAGGCAGGGCACCGACTTTTTATGACTGCGCCGTGCAAGTAGAGGTGGTACCTGACACTTAGCCGCGAACGCGCGCAAAGTTCAGCAAACGTGTCGCGATGATGGTCTCAATCAGAAAACAAACCAGAGCGAGTAAGAAGGCGACAATCCCGCTCAAAAATGCCACGATAGAAATTCTCAGCCCTTGAAAATCCAGTGTCTCGCCAAGAAACAAAATAATTACCGTCACGCCAATCGAGAACGCACACAGGGTAAGTAATCCAATAGCTCCGTTGGCCAACAAACCGCGCACACGCAACTCGCCAAGCTCTGCATAGTTCACATCAGGATTGGGGGCGGTTTTATCAAGAATCTGCTGCTCTAAAAAACGCGCACGATCGATGATGCGCGCAAGGCGGCCCGACACAGCACCGATCATTCCAGAGACAGCGGTCAACAGAAACACGGGCGCTACTGAAAGCTGAATTCCATGCGAGACCGCATCCGGATCCAATGGAAAAATCATGCTACCTCTCGATGTACAAAGCAAAACGCCAACTCGAAAGTTGGCGTTTTGACTACAGCTCCAAGCTGTCTGTTTGGTTGCGCGAGAAGGATTTGAACCTTCGACCTTTGGGTTATGAGCCCAACGAGCTACCAGGCTGCTCCATCGCGCGGTAAGGGATGCAGTATACCCTGCTTATTAGACTTCCGGGGTATCGGAAGCAGGAGATTCTGTGCGTTCGACCAGCTCTACCAGAGCCATAGGCGCATTGTCACCGACGCGAAAGCCCATTTTCAAAATACGGGTGTAGCCGCCTGGACGCGCTTTGAAGCGTGGACCCAGAACGTCGAAAAGCTTGGTGACGCTGTCACGGTCGCGCAGGCGGTCAAAAGCCAAACGGCGATTGGCCAAGGTCGCCTCTTTGGCCAAAGTAATCATGGGTTCCACCACGCGGCGCAACTCTTTGGCCTTGGGTACCGTGGTTTTGATGGCCTCATGCTCGATCAACGAGTTCATCATGTTGCGAAGCATGGCCAAGCGATGTGAGCTTGTGCGATTGAGTTTTCGTAGTCCGTGTCCGTGGCGCATAGTCAATTTCCTTTTAATGATTCGCCGGCAGCCGTATCAGGTACTGCCCGCAGCGCTAAGCTCTCATGAGCCCGCAAAATGAGCGAGTTACCGCTTTTCCAAAGCCGCTGGGGGCCATGCCTCAAGCTTCATACCCAAGGTCAGACCACGCGAAGCCAGCACTTCTTTGATTTCGTTGAGTGACTTGCGACCCAAATTCGGCGTCTTGAGCAACTCATTTTCGGTGCGCTGAATCAGATCACCGATGTAATAAATGTTTTCAGCTTTCAAGCAGTTTGCCGAGCGAACCGTCAATTCCAGCTCGTCAACCGGACGCAACAAGATCGGATCAAACTTGGCTTCGCGTCCAGCACTTGGCGCACCAAAACCTGGCAGATCGTTACCTTCGAGCTGCGCGAACACCGCCAACTGCTCTACCAGAATGCGGGCAGAGGAGCGAACAGCGTCTTCCGCACTCACGGCGCCATTGGTTTCGATATCCACCACCAACTTGTCCAGATCAGTACGCTGCTCCACGCGAGCGCTTTCAACCACATAGCTGACGCGCTTTACCGGCGAGAAGGACGCATCCAAAACCATCCGACCAATGGACTTGGTGGGCTCATCGCCATGGCGGCGCATAGACCCGGGCACGTAGCCACGACCTTTCTCCACCTTGATCTGCATGTCCAGTTTTCCACCGCTAGATAAGTGGGCGATGACATGGTCAGGGTTAATGATCTCAACGTCGTGCGGAGTCTGAATATCGGATGCCAAAACAACGCCTTCGACATCTTTGCGAAGGCTTAGCGTGACTTCATCGCGGTTGTGCAGCTTGAAAACCACACCTTTCAGGTTCAGCAAAATATTGACGACATCTTCTTGGACGCCATCGATAGACGAGTACTCATGCAGCACGCCAGCGATCGTCACTTCCGTCGCTGCGTAGCCCGGCATGGACGACAGCAAAACGCGGCGCAATGCATTGCCAAGCGTATGGCCGTATCCGCGCTCAAAGGGCTCCAAAGCGACTTTGGCCCGATTGGCGCTAATTTGTTCGACGGTAATCGACTTGGGCTTCAATAAACTATTTTGCATTTCCACTTCCTCTCAATACCCCTGACTCGTTACATCAGTAAGGCTGGTGAAGCACCTGCGTTGCAGGAAACTGCAAGGCAGGGACGAATTTTTACAATCAAACGGGATTAGCGCGAGTACAACTCGACAATCAGCGATTCATTGATATCTGCCGCAAATGCATCGCGGTCAGGTACCGACTTGAACACGCCCTCTGCCTTATCAGCATTGACGTCCACCCAAGCGGGCATACCGACTTGCTGAGCCAACTGCAAGGCTTCAACTACACGGTTTTGTTTCTTAGACTTTTCGCGGATCGCCAAAACGTCACCGGCTTTCACCATGTAAGACGGAATGTTCACAGACTGCCCGTTCACGGTGATGGCCTTGTGGGACACCAATTGACGCGCTTCAGCACGCGTGGACCCAAAGCCCATGCGGTAAACCACGTTGTCCAAGCGCGACTCAAGCAGTGACAACAAGTTAGCGCCTGTATTGCCTTTGCGGCGATCAGCCTCTTCGAAATAGCGACGGAACTGGCGCTCAAGAACACCATACATGCGCTTGACCTTCTGCTTTTCACGCAGTTGCAGACCGTAATCCGAGGTGCGTGCACCAGATGTACGTCCATGCTGGCCTGGCTTGGAGTCGAATTTAGCCTTGTCACCAATGGCGCGACGAGCGCTCTTGAGGAAAAGGTCTGTGCCTTCACGGCGTGAGAGTTTGGCCTTGGGGCCTAGATAGCGTGCCACTTGAACTTCCTTTTTTGTCATCTGCCGCGCAAATAGCGCGGGAGCTGGTAGCCAAAGCCACCAGCGGTGGGCTTGTTGAAATTAAATACGGCGGCGCTTTTGAGGGCGGCAACCGTTGTGCGGAACTGGCGTAACGTCCGCGATCATATTGATGCGGATTCCCAACGCAGCCAATGCACGAACCGAAGATTCGCGGCCGGGGCCGGGACCTTTGATTTCCACGTCAAGGTTTTTGATACCTTGCTCCAAAGCTGCACGTCCGGCGACCTCTGAGGCAACCTGCGCTGCAAAAGGAGTCGATTTACGTGAACCTTTGAAACCTTGTCCACCCGACGATGCCCAAGACAGGGCATTTCCCTGGCGGTCGGTGATCGTGATGATGGTGTTATTGAACGAAGCGTGCACGTGCGCGATGCCGTCCGCAACATTCTTACGAACTTTTTTACGAACGCGTTGCGCAGCGCTATTTGATGGAGCTTTTGCCATAGTGATCTCTTAAAAAGTCTTATTTCTTCAGGGACGCAGCTGCTTTGCGCGGACCTTTACGGGTACGGGCGTTTGTGCGCGTGCGCTGGCCGCGCATGGGCAGGCCACGGCGATGACGGAAGCCGCGATAGCAACCAATATCCATCAAACGCTTGATGTTCATGGTTGTCTCACGACGCAGGTCACCCTCGATCGTGAATTGGGCAATCGCATCGCGGATTTTCTCAAGATCGCCGTCGGTCAGGTCTTTGATCTTTTTGGAATACGCGATACCGCACACTTCGCAAATCTTGCGAGCGCGTGGGCGACCGATGCCGAAAATGGAAGTCAAACCGATTTCGGAATGCTTATTCGGCGGAATATTGATACCAGCGATACGTGCCATTTTTTTCCTCTAGAACTCTAGCAATCAACCTTGACGTTGCTTATGACGGGGATCCGTGCAAATCACGCGAACCACGCCTTTGCGACGAATAATCTTGCAATTGCGGCAAATTTTCTTGACCGAAGCCGAGACTTTCATTTCTATTCTCCTAAAACTATCAAGGCAATTTATTTGAATAAATCACCAACTGCCACATCAAACACGTTTACTACTCAAGCCGACTTAAAGCTGGCTTTCTTCAGCAATGAATCATATTGCTGCGACATAAGGTAATTCTGCACCTGGGCCATGAAATCCATAGTCACCACAACAATAATCAGTAACGACGTACCGCCAAAATAAAAGGGCACGTTGTATTTCAAAATCAAAAACTCAGGAAGCAAACAAACCAAAGTGATATACACGGCACCGGCCAAGGTAAGACGCAAAAGAATTTTGTCGATATATTTGGCCGTATTGTCCCCAGGACGAATGCCAGGAATAAACGCACCACTTTTCTTCAAGTTGTCCGCAGTCTCACGGCTATTGAAAACCAGAGCGGTATAGAAAAAGCAGAAAAACACAATGGCGCTGGCATACAACATCACGTAGATGGGCTGCCCTGGGCTGAGCGATGATGCAATATCCTTGAGCCAATGCATGGATTCACCGGTGCTAAACCAGTTTGCAATAGTGGCAGGAAGCAAAATAATCGAGGACGCAAAAATCGGAGGGATAACACCCGCCATATTGAGTTTCAATGGCAAATGCGATGACTGTCCGCCATACACCTTATTGCCCACTTGCCGACGCGCATAGTTCACCAGGATCTTTCGCTGGCCGCGCTCCACGAATACCACGCAGAAAGTCACAAGCGCAACAAGCACCACAATCAGCAAGGCCACCGGGATACCCATTGCACCGGTACGCACCAATTCCAAGAGTCCGCCAATCGCGTTGGGCAAACCTGCTGCAATACCGCCAAATATCAAGATGGATATTCCATTACCCAAGCCGCGCTCTGTGATTTGTTCGCCCAACCACATCAAGAACATCGTGCCTGCAGTCAAAGTCACCATCGCGGTAACACGAAATCCCATGCCAGGCGACAAAACCAGGCCAGCGGAGGACTCTAAAGCCAGCGCGATACCCATGGACTGGAATAACGCCAAGCCCAGGGTTCCGTAACGTGTGTACTGGGTAATCTTCCTACGCCCAGCTTCACCTTCTTTTTTCAACTGCTCAAAAGCGGGGACCACATACCCCAGCAACTGCATAATGATCGAGGCCGAGATGTACGGCATGATCCCCAATGCGAAGACAGTAAAGCGCGACAAAGCACCACCGGAGAACATATTGAACAAACTCAATATGCCGCCCTGCTGGCCTTTGAACAGCTGCTGCAACTGATTAGGGTCAATGCCCGGCACAGGAATGTGAGCACCCACCCGGTACACGACCAGGGCGAGCAACAAAAACATCAGTCGGCGACGCAAGTCACCGTACTTATCGTTTTTATTGTTTTGAGCTGCCGCAGTTGCCACAGGAGGTACTTTTCAAAAACTAAGGGCTTAAGCGACGCTGCCGCCAGCCGCTTCAATCGCTGTCTTGGCACCGGCAGTGGCGCCAACACCCGTCAACTTGACCGATTTAGTCAAGGTGCCCGTTGCAATTACCTTTACAACCTTGGCCATGGGAGCAACCATACCTGCTTGCTTCAAGGTCAAAACATCCACCTCCGACAGTCCCAGTACTTCTAGGTTGGTCAAAGTGATTTCTGCGTTGTATTTCAGCAGGTGTGATTTAAACCCACGCTTTGGCAGGCGACGATGCATAGGCATCTGACCACCTTCAAAACCCACTTTGTGGTAACCACCTGCGCGGGATTTTTGACCTTTATGGCCGCGTCCTGCAGTTTTACCCAAACCAGAGCCGATACCGCGCCCAACGCGGCGCTTGGCGTGTTTTGCACCCGATGCGGGCTTGATGCCATTGAGTTCCATCATCAACCCCTTAAAGCACTTTGACCAGATAGCTGATCTTGTTGATCATTCCACGAACCGCCGGCGTGTCCTGCAACTCGCTGGTGCTTCCCAATTTACGAAGGCCCAGACCACGCACGGTGGCGCGGTGGGATTCCTTGCAACCAATGGGGCTACGCACCAATTGGATTTTTACAGTTTGAGGTGTAGTCATAGCAGGTCTCCGATTAAGCGAAGATCTCTTCAATAGTTTTTCCACGCTTGGCCGCAACTTGCGAAGGCGTGGTGGAAACGGACAGCGCATCCAAGGTGGCGCGAACCATGTTGTAAGGATTGGTCGAGCCGTGGCTCTTGGCCACGATATCGGTAATGCCCACCACTTCAAAAACGGCGCGCATCGGTCCGCCCGCAATAATTCCCGTACCCTTGGGCGCAGGTGCCATCATCACGTTGGCAGCGCCATGGTGACCCATGACCTGGTGGTGAATGGTGCCATTTTTCAGGCTGACTTTGATCATATTGCGACGGGCTTCTTCCATCGCCTTTTGAACTGCTGCGGGCACTTCCTTGGACTTGCCCTTGCCCATGCCAATGCGGCCATCGCCATCACCAACAACCGTTAAGGCAGCGAAACCCAAGATACGACCACCCTTGACCACTTTGGTCACGCGGTTGATCGCGATCATTTTTTCACGCAGACCGTCCTCAGGTCCTTCGACCTTACCCTGCATTTTTGCTTGTACTTTAGCCATGGTTCGTTCCGATCTGCTTAAAACTGCAAGCCTGCTTCGCGCGCCGCGTCAGCCAAGGCCTTGACACGACCGTGATAGGCAAAGCCCGCGCGGTCAAAGGCGACTTTCTCAATGCCGGCAGCTTTGGCTTTCTCCGCCACCAACTTGCCCACCATTTGTGCAGCAGCCACGTTGCCGCCCTTGCCCGAGCCGCCCAAGGCAGCACGGACATCGGCTTGCACGGTGGAGGCTGTAGCAACGATACGATCGCCCGTTCCAGCGATCACCGTTGCGTAAATATGCAAATTGGTGCGATTGACCGTCAGACGCGCAACGCCTTGCGTGGCGATGCGAATCCGGGTTTGCCGCGATCTGCGAAGACGTTGCTCTTTTTTCGTCAACATAGTGCAGCTCCTTATTTCTTCTTGGTTTCTTTGATGGTGATCTTTTCATCCGAATAACGGATGCCTTTACCCTTATAGGGCTCAGGAGGACGCACACCACGAATTTCAGCGGCAATCTGACCAACACGCTGACGGTCCGCACCTTTGATTGAAATCTCGGTCGGAGTCGGCGTTGCCACCGTAATGCCAGCAGGCATGTCGATGTTCACGGGGTGCGAAAAGCCAATCGCCAAATTGAGCTTATTGCCAGTAGCCTGGGCCTTAAAACCCACACCCACCAGGCTGAGTTTTTTCTCAAAGCCCTGGGTTACACCAACCACCATATTGCTGACCAACTGGCGCATAGTGCCAGACATCGCATCGGCAGCACGGGAATCATTGGCGGGCTGAAAAATCAGCGCGCCAGACTCGTTGGAAATTTTTACCAAAGCGTTTTGAGCCAACTGCAAAGTACCACCAGACGCCTTCACGCTGATCTGATCTTCTTTGATTTGCACATCAACGCCAGCAGGGATGCTTACGGGACGTTTACCTACACGGGACATGTTATTTCTCCAGAATGCAGGTTAAGCGACGTAGCACAAGACTTCGCCACCCACGCCTGTAGCGCGGGCTTTGCGGTCCGTCATTACGCCCTGAGGCGTCGTCACAATGGCAACGCCCAGTCCGTTTTGAACCTGAGGAATGGCGCCGCTTCCGCGGTACACACGAAGACCAGGGCGACTGACGCGCTCAATGCGCTCAATCACGGGACGGCCAGCGTAATATTTCAGGGCAATTTCCAATTCCGACTTGCCACCGGCACTCGAAACTTTGAAACCGTCGATATAACCTTCGTCTTTCAGGACTTGGGCAATAGCAACTTTCACCTTAGAAGAAGGCACCAAAACAGTGGGCTTGGCGACCATTTGCGCGTTACGAATACGCGTCAACAGATCGGCAATGGGATCACTCATACTCATATCAGTACTCCTGCCGCTTACCAGCTCGCCTTGACGATGCCAGGGATTTCTCCGGCAAACGCCATTTCGCGAATTTTTGCTCTGCCCAGACCAAATTGCTGGAACGTGCCACGGGGACGACCCGTGATGGCGCAGCGGTTACGCTGGCGCGTGGGATTGGCGTTGCGGGGAAGCTTTTGCAATTCCAAACGGGCCTGCGCGCGCTCTTCGTCACTGCTTTTGGCGTTACCAGCAATCGCTTTGAGTGCTGCGTGCTTCTTTGCATACTTTGCGACTAACTTGTCGCGCTTGAGCTCACGCTCGATTAAAGCCATTTTTGCCACAGGTCACCTCAATTCTTGAACGGGAAACGGAAACCGGTCAGCAAAGCCTTGCATTGCTCATCCGTCTTCGCGGTGGTGGTGATGCTGATATTGAGTCCGCGCAAAGCATCCACTTTGTCGTATTCAATTTCAGGAAAAATAATCTGCTCTTTCACGCCGATGTTGTAATTTCCACGGCCATCAAACGCACGGCCTGAAATTCCACGGAAGTCACGCACCCGGGGCAATGCCACCGTCACAAAGCGATCCAGAAATTCATACATTTGCACGCCACGCAGTGTCACCATGCAACCAATTGCCTGGCCTTCACGGATTTTGAATCCCGCAATAGCTTTCTTGGACTTAGTAACAACAGGCTTTTGGCCAGCAATCTTGGTCAGGTCAGCAACGGCGCTGTCCATCACTTTTTTGTCCGCAACCGCTTCGCTCACACCCATATTGAGCGTGATCTTGGTGATACGGGGCACTTCCATCGTCGACTTGAAGCCAAATTTGGCCATCAACTCGGGAGCCACTTTTTCACGGTAGTGTTGTTGTAAACGTGCCATTTTTATGCCGCCTTGATTTCTTCGCCGCTGGACTTGTAAACGCGAACGCGCTTGCCATCAGCTTGCATCTTGATACCAACACGGTCAGCCTTGCCTGATGCAGCGTTAAAAATTGCCACATTGCTTTGGTGAATCGGCATGGTTTTTTCAACGATACCGCCGGTTGTACCCTTCATGGGGTTGGGCTTGGTGTGTTTCTTGACCTGGTTCACACCCTCAACGACGACATGAGAGTCATCGGCGCGCAGGGTTACCACGCCACGCTTACCCTTGTCCCGTCCTGCGATGACGATCACCTGATCGCCCTTGCGAATCTTGTTCATAGCCTGTCCTTACAAAACTTCTGGCGCCAGGGACACGATCTTCATGAACTTCTCGGTACGCAACTCGCGCGTCACCGGTCCAAAGATGCGGGTGCCAATGGGCTCGAGCTTGGCATTGAGCAAAACAGCTGCATTGCCATCAAACTTCACCAAGGAGCCGTCACTGCGGCGAATACCCTTAGCAGTGCGAACCACCACCGCGCTGTAGACCTCGCCTTTTTTGACGCGGGAGCGCGGAGCAGCTTCTTTGATGCTCACTTTGATGATGTCCCCTACGCTGGCGTAGCGACGACGTGAGCCGCCCAGCACCTTAATGCAAAGGACCGATTTCGCGCCGGTGTTATCGGCGACTTCCAGTCGTGATTCAGTTTGGATCATTTCAGTTTTCTTCCCAACTTGCACCGGATGGGCGCTTGCAGCACCCGACCAGTCAGTCTTGGGCCCGCTGTCCTCAGTCCAAACCGTTCGGACTGATTTCATGTGGGCAGAATCTTCAGCTTTTACAAGCGAAGCCTGCCATTATGCACTATTTTCCGCCCGGTTTGAATGCTCGCGCGGGCAAAATTCAAGGAATATCCAGAAACTGTGCGCTTAATTGCGCAAATTCACCCTCCTTAGGGTCTTGCCCATGCTCTTGGCGCATCAGCTCTGCAACTTCGGGAGCCGCCCTGGCGGCCTCCCGGGCGTCCAGAAAGAGCAGGCGCGAGCGGCGCGCGAGTACATCTTCCACCGTCAAGGCGTATTCGCAGCGCACCGCAAAGCGCACCATCGCCTCCGACAATCCCGGGCTGATCCAACGCTGGGCACCGGGCATGGCTACCACTGCCGCCTGTTCGTCACCATAAGAATGCATGCCGGCTGGGTCACGAAGGCTCCAACCCTCCAGTACGGCCGTTGTGGGGTCCGTTTGCGCGCCCACCATGCGTACATCCTGCGTCTGGCAGGCAGGCAATGGGTCTAATAAGTGGGCCTGCTGGCACGCCAACAGGACGTCTTGGGCCATCACGCGGTAGGTGGTCCACTTGCCTCCGGTCACGGTCACCAGGCCTGAGCGGCTCACCGCCACGGTGTGCTCCCGGCTCAATGTCTTGGTGTCCTGCGCCGCCTGGTGGCTGACCAATGGACGCAGGCCCGTCCACATGCTGCGCACGTCCGCTCGCGCCGGTGCGCGGCGCAAATAATGGCCAGCCTCCCGTAATATGAAATCAACCTCCTGTTTCAAGGCGCGGGGCTCGCGGGGCAAGTCCTGTCTGGGGGTGTCCGTGGTTCCTAAGATCACCTTGCCCAGCCAAGGCACGGCAAACAAAATCCGCCCGTCAGAGGTTTTTGGCACCATCAGGGCCGTATTCCCGCCCAAAAACGAGGCGTCGACAACCAAATGCACACCCTGGCTGGGCGAGACCAGCGGCTTGTAGGCCACTGGGCCATCATGCTGTGCGTCGATTTGGCGCAAAGCGTCCACCCACACACCCGTGGCATTGACGACGCAGCGGCTTTGCAAGCGGTAGGGCTGGCCGGTCCGGGTGTCCACGCAGACCAAGCCGGCTACACTAGTCCCTTCGTACAACAGGCGCTCGGCCCGGCAGTAATTGACCAACAAGGCCCCTTGCTGTGCCGCCGTACGGGCCATGGCGATGGCAAGGCGCGCATCGTCGAACTGGCCGTCCCAATAGCGCACCGCGCCGCGCAGCCCCAGCGCTTGCGCTGCGGGAACCAAGTCCAGTGCCTGCGCGCGCGTCAACCATTCGGTTTTTCCCAAACCCGCCGCTCCGGCCAGTTGGTCGTAGGCCTTGAGTCCCAGGCCATAAAAAGGCTTTTCCCACCACCGGTAGGCCGGCACGACGAAGTCTAAAGCCTGGGCCAAATGCGGCGCGCTGTGCAGCAGATTGCGCCGCTCGTGCAGGGCCTCGCGCACCAGCGACACATTGCCCTGGGCCAAGTAACGCACGCCCCCGTGCACTAACTTGGTTGAGCGCGAAGACGTGCCCTTGGCAAAGTCATGGGATTCGACCAAGACCACCCGCAAGCCGCGCTGCGCGGCATCCAAAGCAATGCCCAATCCGGTCGCGCCGCCGCCCACCACGGCGAGGTCAAATATCTGCCCCTGCCCTAAACGGGCCAGAATTTCGGAGCGTCGCGTGGACAGCGGTGGGGGTGCAACGGGCATAAGCGCCATTGTCCGGCGCTGGCGATGCACGCCGGACGTCCACGGCTCCACTTTGGCCTTAAAGTGCGCATATTCAACGGTCGGGGTCGCGCATGGCCCCTCACTTCTCACACCAAGCCATGACCTACCTGCTCGCACTTGACCAAGGCACCTCCAGCTCGCGCAGCATTGTTTTTGATGCGCAGGGCCGCATGGTGGCGATGGCGCAGCAAGAACTTACCCAGCACTACCCGCAGCCCGGCTGGGTCGAGCACGACCCGCTGGAAATCTGGCGCACCCAACTGGCCACGGCGCGCGAGGCATTAGCCAAAGCGGGCGTTGGCGCGTCCCAGGTGCGCGCCATCGGCATTACCAACCAGCGGGAAACCACGGTCGTTTGGAACCGCACAACCGGCCAGCCGATTCATAAGGCCATCGTCTGGCAGGACCGCCGTGCCGAACCGGCCTGCCAGGCCCTGCGCGAACGTGGGCTGGCCCAGACCATTCAAGAAAAAACCGGTTTGCTCGTGGACGCCTATTTTTCCGGCACCAAGCTGCAATGGATCCTGGACCAGGTGCCCGATGCGCGTGCGATGGCGGCCCAGGGTGAGCTCGCCTTTGGCACCGTCGACAGCTGGTTGTTGTGGCAACTGACCGGCGGGCGCGTGCACGCCACCGACGTCAGCAACGCTGCGCGCACCATGCTCTTTAACGTCCATACCAACCAGTGGGACCCCCAGTTGCTGCAGGCCATGGACATTGCGGACAACTTGCTGCCCCAGGTGCTGCCCTCGGCGGCGCACTTTGGCCAGACAGAGCCAGCGCTGCTAGGCGGCAGCATCGCCATCGGCGGCATGGCCGGCGACCAGCAAAGCGCCCTGTTCGGCCAGGCCTGTTTTAGCGCCGGCATGGCCAAAAACACCTATGGCACGGGCTGCTTCATGCTCATGCACACCGGCGCGCAGTTTCAGACCTCGCACAACGGTCTGCTCAGCACCAGCGCGGCCCAAACCGACGCGCAGCCCGCCTTCGCGCTCGAAGGCAGCGTGTTTGTCGGCGGGGCGGTGGTGCAATGGCTGCGCGACGGCCTGGGCGCCATTCGCAGCAGTGCCGAGGTGCAGGCCCTGGCCGAAACCGTGCCCGACAGCGGCGGCGTCATGCTCGTGCCGGCCTTTACCGGCCTGGGCGCGCCCTACTGGAACCCGCAGGCCCGCGGCACCATGACCGGCCTGACCCGGGGCAGCACGCTGGCCCATATCGCCCGCGCGGCGCTGGAAAGTATTGCCTTTCAGAGCGCCGCCTTGCTCCAGGCCATGGCGCGCGATGCCGCCCAAGCCGGTGCCGCTGCGCTGACCGAGCTGCGCGTGGACGGCGGCGCCTGCGTCAACGACTTGCTGATGCAGCTGCAAGCCGACCTGCTGGGCATCAGCGTGGTGCGCCCCGCTGTGACCGAGACCACCGCCCTGGGTGCGGTCTATTTGGCCGGCTTGTCATCGGGCCTGTACCCCGATACCGCGGCACTTTCTGATTTGTGGCAAGCCGAGCGGCGCTTTGAGCCACGCATCAGCCCGGCGCAGGCGCAGGCGCAAATGCAGCAGTGGGAACATGCGGTGCGCCAAGCCTGTGCGACCTAACGGCCGGGCTCCAACAGAGCGCCAGTTAGACTGCCCGCCATGACATATTCCATCGCATTTATTGGTGGCGGCCAAATGGCCAACGCCCTGATCGGCGGTCTGATCCAGCGCGGCCGGGCCGCCAGCCAGATCGCCGTGGTCGAGCCCTTTGAGGGCGCGCGTGCCGACTTGCTCGCCCGCTACGGCGTGCAGGCCCACAGTGCTGCGGGCGCCTTTTTGCAGGAGGCCGCGCTGGTGGTCTGGGCCATCAAGCCGCAAACTTTTGCGCAAGCCGCCCAATCGGCGCAGGCTTACACCCGCGGCGCACTGCATTTGAGCGTGGCCGCTGGCATTCGCAGCGACACGCTGGCGCAGTGGCTGCACAGCGAACGCATCGTGCGCGCCATGCCCAATACGCCAGCGCTCATTGGCCAAGGCATCAGCGGCCTGTACGCCCGCGCGGGCGTCAATGCGGCGGACAAAGCCCAAATCGAACAAGTCATGGGCTGCACGGGCAGTTTTATGTGGCTAGAGGCCGAAGCGCAGATCGACGCCGTCACCGCGCTCTCGGGCTCGGGCCCGGCGTATGTTTTTTACTTTTTGGAGGCCATGCGCGAAGCGGGCAGCGCCATGGGCCTGACGCCCGCGCAGTCCTACCAGCTGGCCATCGCCACGTTTGGCGGCGCCAGCGCGCTGGCCGCCGCTTCCAGCGACGCGCCCGAGGTGCTGCGCGAGCGCGTCACTTCCAAAGGCGGCACCACGTTTGCCGCCCTCAGCGCAATGGAAGCAGCCGGCATCAAGGCGGCCTTTATCGCGGCCATGCAGGCGGCGCGTCAGCGTGCCCAGGAGTTAGGCGATGCCTTTGGCGCACAGCCCTAGACTGCTTTAGCGTGCTTTAGCGTGCTTTAGCGGCGCGCTCCCGGCGCCCAAAAACCGGGGCTGCTGTAGTGCATTTTTAGGAAGTCGATCCACAGGCGCAGGCGCAGCGCCATGTGTTTGCGCTCCGGAAAAACAGCATAAATACCATTGGGCGGGGCAGCAAAGTCCTCAAGCACCGCCACCAGCGTGCCGGCGGCGATATCGGCCTCGACCTCCCAACTGCTGCGCCAGGCAATGCCCCAGCCGCCCAAGCACCAATCGTGCAGCACTTGGCCATCGGAGCAGTCGAGCGGGCCGCTGGGCTTGAGGTACACCACCTCGGCACCTTCGGCTTTGGGCATACAAAAAGCCCAACCCCGGGTTTGGGAGGCGTCGCTGGACAAGGTCAGGCAGTCCAGTCGCAGCAAATCGGCGGGCACCTGGGGGCGGCCATGGCGCGCCAGATAGGCCGGTGTGGCCACACACATGCGCCGGTTGTCGGCCAGGCGCACGCTGACCAAGGACGAGTCGGGCAAATCACCCACCCGCACCGCGCAGTCAAAACCTTCGCTGGCCAGATTGATCACGCGGTCGCTCAGGTTGAGGGAGACCGTCACCTCGGGATGCAAGTCCCGAAACAGCGGCACCAATGGCGCCACATGGCGACGCCCAAAGCCGGCCGGCGCCGTCAGGCGCAGATGCCCGCTGGCCTGGATACCGCCCGCGCTCACACTGGCCTCGGCATTGGCCAAATCGGCCAAAAGGCGCTGGCAGTCCTCCAAAAATGCGGTGCCCTCTTGCGTGAGTGTCATGCGCCGGGTCGTGCGCACCAGCAGCTTGACGCCCAGGCGCTGTTCCAGCCCGTCCAGGCGGCGCCCGATGATGGCCGGCGCCACACCCTCGGCCTTGGCCGCCGCCGTCAGGCTGCCACGCTGCGCCACCGAGACGAAAGACTCCATTTGCTTGAGCTTGTCCATGCGCTTACTCCGGCAGCGCCAAGACGCCAGCCTGCACCAGGGCGGCGATGTCAGACTCGGTGTAGCCAATCTCTTGCAGCACCTCGCGCCCGTGCTGGCCCAGGCGCGGCGGATCACGGCGCAGACCCAGGCGCTCGCCGTCCAGCGTCAAGGGCAGCAGCGGCACCTGTGTGGCGCGGCCATCGGGCAGGGTCATGGGCGCCAAGCCACCGGTTTGCCGCAGGTGCGGATCGTCAAACAAATGCTGCGGATCGGTGATCGGCGCAAAGGGCAGGCCTTCACGCTCAAAGACGGCGGCCAGGGCCTCGCAGCTGTTGTCGGCCAGGCGCTCGCGCAGCGCCGGCAAAAGCCAGGCGCGGGCCCGCACCCGGTCGTTGTTAGTGGCCAGGCGGTTGTCGGCATACAGGTCGGCAAAACCAAAAGCCTCGCAGAACACCCGCCATTGCGTGTCGCCCACCACCGCCAAAAATATCTGCGCACCCCCCTTAACCGTGAAGATGTCGTAAATGCCCCAGGGCGAAATGCGCTCAGGCATGGGCGCCGGCGCCTGGCCGGTGACGGCAAACTGCAGCATGTGCTGGGCCACCAGAAAAACATTGTTTTCAAATAAGGCGGCCTGCACTTCCTGGCCCTTGCCCGTCTGGGCGCGCTGCATCAAGGCGGCCATGGCCCCCATGGCGCCAAAAATGCCCCCCATGATGTCGTTGACGCTGGCGCCTGCGCGCAGCGGGTCGCCAGGACGGCCGGTCATAAAGGCTAGGCCGCCCATCATCTGCACCACCTCGTCCAGCGCGGTGCGGTGCTCGTAGGGGCCGGGCAGAAAACCGGTGTGGCTGACGTAAATAAGCGCCGGGTGCTGCGCAGCGACTGTGGCGTAGTCCAGCCCCAGCTTGTGCATGGTGGCGGGCTTGAAGTTATGGCTCAGGATGTCGGCCCGGGCCAGCAGGCGCGCCACCACTTCGCGACCGGCGTCGCTGTGCAGGTCCAGCGCAATGCTTTTTTTGTTGCGGTTAAACAGGGGGTAAAAGCCCGCGCCCACGCCCAGCAGTTTGCGCGTGCTGTCGCCTGCCAAGGGTTCGACCTTGATGACATCGGCGCCCATATCGCCCAGCACCATGCCGCAGGTGGGGCCCATCACCATGTGCGTGAACTCTAGGACGCGGATGCCGCAGAGGGGGAGTGTTTTCGGTACAGTCATTTTTGTCATGAATGGATTGCTTTTTAGCATCATAGTACCTATTGAAGTATCGAATACAGTGAAGGCACCGCATCGCGCAGCTGCGCGCGCTTCCTCGTCCCCGCTGTCAACCTAAGGAGCCCCTATGGCCACCGCCCGCACCTCTATCGGCCGACTGCAAGTCGCCACCGTGTTGCAACAATTCATTGACACCGAGGTCCTGCCTGGCACCGGCGTCAAGCCGGCCACGTTCTGGAAAGGCTTTAACACCCTCGTGGCGGACCTTGCGCCTAAAAACGCAGCGTTGCTGGCCGAGCGTGACCGCCTGCAAAGCGCGCTGGACGGCTGGCACCAGGCGCACCCCGGCCCCATCGCGGACATGAAGGCCTACCAGACCTTCCTCAAAGACATCGGCTACCTGGTGCCCCTGCCGGCCAAGTCGCGCATCACCACCAAGCATGTGGACGCTGAGCTGGCGCTGCAAGCAGGCCCCCAATTGGTGGTGCCAGTGCTCAACGCCCGCTACGCCCTGAACGCCGCCAACGCGCGCTGGGGCAGCCTGTATGACGCGCTCTACGGCACCGACGTCATCTCCGAGGACGGCGGGGCTACCAAGCTCAGCCCCAGCGGCAAACCCTACAACCCCAAGCGCGGCAAAAAAGTGATCGCCTACGCGCGCAAGCTGCTTGACGAAGTCGCCCCCCTGCGCAAAGGTTCGCACAAAGACAGCGTGGCCTATAGCGTGAAAAATGGCAAGCTCGCCGTGGCCCTGAAGGACGGCAGCAATACCAGCTTGGCCACCGCTGCGCAATTCAAAGGCTTTCAAGGCACGGCCAAAGCGCCCTCGTCGGTGCTGCTGGAGCACAACGGCCTGCATCTGGACATCCAGATCGACCGCAGCACCGCGATTGGCAAGACCGACGCGGCTGGCGTGTATGACGTAGTGGTCGAAGCAGCGCTGTCCACCATCTTGGACCTGGAAGATTCGGTGGCGGTGGTCGATGCAGCGGACAAAGTGCTGGCCTACCGCAACTGGCTGGGTATTTTGCAGGGCACGCTCACCGAGACCATCCACAAGGGCGGCCAGAGCTTTGTGCGCGGCCTCAACCCGGACCGTGTCTACACCGGCGCAGACGGCAAACCTTTGGTGCTGCACGGCCGCTCGCTGCTGTTTGTGCGCAATGTGGGCCACTTGATGTGCAACCCGGCCATTTTGTACACCACCAAAGACGGCAGCACGCATGAAATCCCCGAAGGTATTTTGGACGCCGTGGTGACCACCGCCATCGCGCTGCACGACCTGCAGCGCACCAAGGCCGATGCGGCTGCCGGCAAGGTGCGCAACTCGCGCAAAGGCTCGGTGTACATCGTCAAGCCCAAAATGCACGGCCCAGCCGAAGTGGCGTTTGCCGACGAGTTGTTTGGCCGCGTCGAGGCCTTGCTGGGCTTGCCCGAGAGCACGGTCAAGCTGGGCATCATGGACGAGGAGCGGCGCACCAGCGCCAATCTGCAGGCCTGCATCGCCGCCGCGCGCAGCCGCGTAGCCTTTATCAACACCGGCTTTTTGGACCGCACCGGCGACGAGATGCACACCGCCATGCACGCCGGCCCCATGATCCGCAAAGCCGAAATGAAAGCCACCCCCTGGATCGCGGCCTACGAGCGCAGCAATGTGCTCACCGGCCTGGCCTGCGGCCTGCGCGGGAAAGCCCAAATCGGCAAAGGCATGTGGGCCATGCCCGACCTGATGAAAGCCATGGTGGAGCAAAAAATCGCCCACCCCACAGCCGGCGCCAACACCGCCTGGGTACCCAGCCCCACTGCGGCTACCCTGCACGCGCTGCACTACCACCAAGTACTGGTCAGCGACGTGCAAAAACAGCTAGAGACCGTGGACTTGCGCAAAGAGCGCGCCGGTTTGTTAAACGACTTGTTGACCATCCCCGTGGCCACCCACACCGGCTGGAGTGACAAAGAAAAACAGCAAGAGCTAGACAACAATGTGCAAGGCATTTTGGGCTATGTGGTGCGCTGGGTAGACCAGGGCGTGGGCTGCTCCAAAGTGCCCGACATCCACAACGTGGGCCTGATGGAAGACCGCGCCACGCTGCGCATTTCCAGCCAGCACATTGCCAACTGGCTGTTGCACCGCGTCGTGAGCAAAAAACAGGTGCAGGCCACTTTCGAGCGCATGGCTGCGGTGGTGGACGGGCAAAACGCGGGGGATCCGCTGTACAAGCCTATGGCCGGCAACTTCAAAAGCTCCAAAGCCTACAAAGCTGCGACGGATTTGGTATTCAAAGGTTTGGTACAGCCCAGCGGCTACACCGAGCCGCTGCTGCACGCTTGGCGTCTGAAAGTGAAGGCGCAGCGCTAAACGCCCAGGTAGCCCGACAGCGCCGGGTCTTGCAACAGGGTGCGGCCCGCGCCCTGCAGCACGACCTGGCCTTTTTGCAGCACGAGTGCGGTGTCCGCGCGTTCGAGCACTTTGCGGTAGTCCCGGTCCACAATCAGCGTGGCGATGCCGCTGGCGCGTATGCCCTCGATGACACGCCAAATGTCGGCCACGATCAAAGGCGCCAAGCCCTCAGTGGCCTCGTCCAGGATGATCAGCTCGGGGTGCGTCATCAAGGCGCGGCCGATCGAGAGCATTTGCTGCTCACCGCCGGACAATTCAGCGCCCAGGTTTGTGAGGCGCTCGGCCAAGCGTGGAAAAGTTTCCATGATGCGGGCAAACGGCCAATCCATGCGCCCGTCCCAGCCCGGCCGCGCGGCCATGAGCAGGTTTTCGCGCACCGTCAGGTTGGGGAACACGCCGCGTCCCTCGGGCACATAGGCCACGCCCAGGCGCGCCACCTCGTGCGGTCGGCTGCGCGAGACGTCCTCGCCAAAGACGCGGATCTCGCCGCTGCGCTGGGTCACATGGCCCAGCAGCGTGCGAATCAGCGTGCTTTTGCCCATGCCGTTGCGCCCGAGCAAGCCCACCGTCTGGCCGCGTTCAATATGGATATCCACTCCGTGCAGCACATGGCTGGAGCCGTACCAGGCGTGCAGCATGCGGCCTTCCAGGATGGCCTCGGACATCAGTGCTCCCCCAGGTAGGCCACGCGCACCTGCGCGTTAGTGCGCACCGCCTGCGGGCTGTCGCAGGCAATGACCTGACCGTTAACCAGCACGGTAATGACGTCGGCGACCCTGAAAACCGCGTCCATATCGTGCTCGATCAGCAGCATGGCGTGCTCGGCTTTGAGCGTCTGCAGCAAGGCGAGCATGCGCTCGGTCTCTTCGGCACCCATGCCGGCCAGGGGCTCGTCCAGCAAGAGCACATCGGGCGCGGTGGCCAGGCACATGGCGATTTCAAGCTGGCGCTTTTGCCCGTGCGAGAGCATGCCCGCCTCGCGCTGCGCCAAGGCTTGCAGACCGCTTTTTTCGAGGGCCGCATCAGCCGCCTGCGTGGTCAGCGGGCAGCGCGCTGCGGCGCGCCACCACGCCCAGGCTTGCTGGTGCATGGCTTGGGCGGCCAGGCGGCAGTTTTCTTGCACGCTAAAGCTCGGGTAAATCGTGTTGCGCTGGTAGCTGCGCCCCAGGCCAGCGCGCGCCCTGCGCGGCTGGCTCCAGTGGCTTACATCCTGGCCGCGCAAAAACACGCGGCCGCTGCTTGCGGGCAACTCGCCCGACAAAATATTGACCAAGGTCGACTTACCCGCCCCATTGGTGCCAATTACCGCATGCACGCTGCCGCGGGCCACATTGATGGACACGTCGTCCAGCGCGCGCAAGCCGCCCCAGCTGCGTGAAATACTTTTTCCACTGAGCAAAATATCAGCCTGGGCCATGGCCGCCCCTGCCCGCAAACCTAGGCCCATGGCCGGCGCGCACGCCGCGCAAACGCTCGGCAATCTGCCCCGGAATGCCCACCAAGCCGCGCGGCAACACCGCAACGCTGGCGATGATGGCCAGGCCCAGCCCCAAGTGCCAGTGCTTGGCAAACTCGCCAAACACCGCCTCGGACTTAAAAAACTCTTGCAGCAAAACAAAGGCAAACGCACCAATCAGGGCGCCGCGCAAATGCCCCAGGCCACCCAAAATGAGCATGATCAAGACCTCGCCCGACATATGCCAGCTCAGCATCTCGGGGTTCACAAACCCGTCTTTGACGGCAAACAAAAATCCGGCCAATCCCGCCAAGGCGCCCGAAATGACAAAGGCAGCCAATTTATAGGGGTAGGTGGAAAACCCGGTAGCGCGCATGCGCTGCTCATTGACGCGTATGCCCGCTAAGGCGCGGCCCAACTTGGAGCGCCCCAGCAGCGCCAAAAAGGCAAAGCAAGCGATCAGGCACGCCAGGGTAAAGCGGTACATCGTTGGGGGCTGGTCCAGGTCTAGCCAGTTGCCTAGGCTGGGTTTGAGCATGAGGTAAATACCGTCGGTACCGCCGCCCAAGGGCGTGTCATGCACCAGGTAGTAGGCCATTTGCGCAAACGCCAAGGTCACCATAATGAAATACACGCCCTGCGTACGCAAAGACAATGCGCCCACCACCAAAGCATAGGCGCCAGCGAGCAGCATGCACAGCGGCAGCAAAACCATAACCGATGCCGACGCGTCAGGCGGTGACAACAGCACCGTGGCATAAGCGCCAATCCCGAAAAACGCCGCCTGCCCGAAACACACCAAGCCGGTCATGCCCACCAGCAGCTCCAGACTGAGCGCAAACACCGCCAAAATCATGGTCTTGGTGACCAGGTCTACGCCAAAGCGGCTGCCGACCTCACCAAACAGCGCCAGGGCCGCAAAGCAGCCCAACACAAAAATCCATTTTGAAGCGCGCATCCGCCCTAGCCCGCCTTGAACAGCCCATCGGGCTTGTAGAGCAAGATGAGCGCCATCAGCACATAGACCAGCACCCCCGAGGCCTGCGGCACCAGCACCTTGCCAAAAGTGTCCACCACGCCAATGAGCAATGAGGCCAACAGCGCTCCCCGGATGGAGCCAATACCGCCAATGACCACCACCACAAAGCAAATAATCAGCACCAGACTGCCCATGCCCGGGTACACCGAGGACACGGGCGCGGCCACCATGCCGGCCAGCACGGCAATGGCCATGCCGGCGGCAAAGACCACGCGGTACAAAAATTGGATGTCAATGCCCAGAGATTGCACCATCTCGCGGTTGGTACTGCCGGCGCGGATCATCATGCCCAGGCGGGTTTTGGAAAACACAAAATACATGGCCAGCGCCAGCGCCAGGCACACACCCGAGATAAACAGGCGGTACACCGGGTAGCTCATCATGTCCCCCAGCGCAATGCTGCCGGTCAGGAAATCCGGGGGCTGCACGCCATGCACATCGTCACCGACCAACAGGCTGCGCAATTCTTCGAAAACCAGAATCAGCCCGTAGGTCATGAGCACCTGCTGTAAGTGCTCGCGGGTGTACAAAAAACTAAAGAAGGCCCACTCCAGCACGTAGCCCAGCAATACCGCCAGCGCCACGCCCACGGCCAAAGTCGTAAAAAAGCCGCCGCCCAGCACCGTGGCCACCCAGGGGGCCAAGGCGTAGGCCATGTAAGCGCCGATCATGTAAAAGCTGCCATGGGCCAGGTTGATGACGCCCATGATGCCGAAAATCAGCGTCAACCCGGAGGCCACCAAAAACAGCAGCAAGCCGTACTGCAGAGCGTTCAGGCACTGAATGAGAAAAGTGGTCAATGTCATGCACGAACGCCCTGCGGGCAGCAATTACATCTTGCAGCCGCGGCCCGGGTCGGCCAGCTTGGCGCTGGCGATGCCAATTTTTTTGTTCTCTTTGGCGCCGGCTTGGCGGATATAAAAATCCTGCACCGGGTTGTGGGCAGCCGAGATGGTGAAGGGGCCGCGCGGGCTGTCAATCGTGGCCTTGCCCAGCGCGGCAGAAATGTCGGCCGATTTGGTCGCATCGCCTTTGGTGGCGTTCAGGCCGATGGCCAGCATTTGCGCGGCGTCATAGCCTTGCACCGCGTACACGTCGGGCTGCATTTTGAAGGTCTTGGCATAGGCCAAACGGAAAGCCTTATCACGCTTAGTGTCCAGGCTGTCGGCATAATGCAAGGCGGTGATGATGCCGTCGGCCGCAGCGCCCTGGGCGTCCAGGTTGCCGTCGGTGATAAAGCCCGATCCGTACAGCGGAATGCTGGTTTTCAGGCCTGCAGCCGCATAGTCTTTGACAAACTTCACCGCTGCACCACCGGCAAAAAAGGTGAACACCGCGTCCGGCTTGGTGGCGGCGATTTCGGTCAGCAAGCCCTGGAACTCCACGTTGGGGAAGGGCAGGCTTAGCTCTTTAACGACGGTGCCGCCGCCTTTTTCAAAACTTTCTTTAAAACCGCGCACGGTTTCATCACCCGCTGCGTATTTCCAGGTGATGGTGACGGCTTTCTTGATGCCTTTTTTGGCCATCACCTCGCCCATGGCGTAGCCGGGCTGCCAGTTGGAAAACGAGCTACGGAAAATATTGGGCGCACACATGGCGCCGGTGACCGCGTCCGCACCGGCGTTGGGCACGATCAACAGCGTGCCGCTTTCCTTGGCCGCTTTGGCCATGGCCATGGCCACGCCAGAGTGCACGCTTCCAATCAGCACGTCCACTTGGTCGCGCTTGATGAGTTTATTGACGTTGTCGGTGGCCTTGGACGGCTCGGACTCGTCATCCACCTTGAAATACTCCACCTCGCGCCCGGCGATCTTGCCGCCTAGCTCATTGACGTGCTGGCGAAAACCATTCTCGATCGCGGTGCCCAAGGAGGCGTAGGTGCCGGTGTAGGGCAACATCAGACCCACTTTAAGCTTGGCCGGGGTTTGGGCCATGGCCAGGGTTGCGCCCATAGCGCACAAAGCCAGTGCGCCGCTTTGGCGGGCCAGGTGGGTCCAATCGCGTTGCATGCAGTGTCTCCTTGAATGTGACATTGAGTTCTTCGTTAAGGCACACATTGTTGGATGCCAGACTGGTCTGTCTTGGCTGCCGGGGCGCCATAACAAGCCACAATTGTCTCAGCAAAAGCTGCCGCAGTATTTTTGGGGCTGTGTCTGCACCGCTACCATGCAGCATGGGGGCGGTCATACGCCGCTTGCGCACTGAATTTTTCTTAATACATATGAGTACACCACTTTCTGAGGCCAAGGTACTGGTCGCCGGCGCCGGCATCATGGGCGCGGGCATTGCCCAAGTTGCAGCCCAGGCGGGGCACAGCGTCACCCTCATGGATGCCCGTGCCGGCGCCGCCCACGAGGCCAAAGTCGCGCTGCAAAGCCGGCTTGAAGCCCTGGTCGCCAAAGGCAAGTTCAGCGCCGATGCGCTGGCCGCGCTGCTGGGACGCATCCACCCGGTCGACAGCCTGGCCCAAGCGGGCAGCGCCGACCTGGTGATCGAGGCTATTGTCGAAAACTTGGATGCCAAGCGCGCTCTGTTCGCGCAGCTCGAAAACATGCTTGGCCCGCACTGCGTGCTGGCCAGTAACACCTCCTCGCTGTCGATTACTGCCATCGCCAAGGGTTTGCAGCAGCCCGGGCGGGTGGTGGGCATGCACTTTTTCAACCCCGTGCCGCAAATGAAGCTGGTCGAGGTGGTCTCGGGCCTGCAAACCGAGCCCGCCGTGGCGCAGGCCATTGCCGCCTTGGCAGCGGCCTGGGGCAAACAGGCGGTATTTGCCCGCTCCACGCCGGGCTTTATCGTCAACCGCATCGCCCGCCCGCTCTATGCCGAGGCGCTGGCGCTGCTGCACGAGCAAGCCGCGCCACCCGAAGTGCTGGACGCCTGCATGCGCGCCATCGGTTTTCGCATGGGGCCTTGCGAGCTTATGGACTTGATAGGCCACGACACCAATTTCGCCGTGACCCAGGCGGTGTATGCGGCCAACTTCTTTGATAAGCGTTACACGCCCTCACTGGTGCAAAGCGCGCTGCTAGACGGCGGCATGCTCGGGCGTAAGTCGGGGCGCGGAATTTACGACTACACGGCAGGCGCGGTTGCCCCCAGCCTTCCCCCACTTGCGCCGGTGCAAGCAGATGATTTGCCGCGCAAGGTGCAGCTTCATCAGCAGGCACAGCATGCGCCTTGCATGGCCGGGTGGCAAGCCGTGCTGAGCGCCGCGGGGGTTTTGGTGGAGTTGCTGCCAGGCAGCGATTGGACCGGTCTGCAAGCGGGCGATCTGCAACTGCGCCAGACCGACGGGCGCCCGGCATCCGCCCTGGGTGCGCAAGTGCTGGTCTACGACTGGCATGGGGGCGCAGGCGGTGCACTGGCCTTTGCCGCCTCCTCGGGCGCCAGCGCGCAGTCGCTGGCGCAGGGCGAGGCCTTGCTGCAAGCCCTGGGTTTTGCGCCCCAGCGCGTGGCCGATCTGCCGGGCTTGGTGGCTGCGCGCACGCTGGCCATGCTGGTCAATGAGGCGGCCGACGCGGTGCAGCAAGGCGTTTGTGATGTGCCCGGTGCCAATGCCGCCATGAGGCTGGGCGTTAATTACCCCGCAGGCCCGTTTGAGTGGCTGCAGCGCTGGGGGGCGCCCGCCGTTGTAGGCGTTCTGCAAGCACTCGATGATTTTTACCGGGGCGAGCGCTACCGCGTCAGCCCTTGGCTGCGCCATGCCTTATGGCAGCAAGCCCACACTTCGCCCAGTCTTTGAAAGCCGCACCCATGCCACACGCCTTTATTTGCGACGCCATCCGCACCCCTTTTGGCCGCTACGGCGGCGCGCTGTCTTCGGTGCGCACCGACGATTTGGCCGCCCTGCCCATCAGCGCCCTCATGGCGCGCAACCCCGGCGTGGACTGGACGGCGCTAGACGATGTCTTCTACGGCTGCGCCAACCAAGCGGGCGAGGACAACCGCAACGTGGCGCGCATGGCCGCTTTGCTGGCCGGCTTGCCTATCGAGGTGCCCGGCGCCACCATCAACCGCTTGTGCGGCTCCAGCCTGGACGCGGTAGGCAGCGCGGCGCGTGCCATCAAAAGTGGCGAGGCGCAATTGATGATTGCCGGCGGCGTCGAAAGCATGAGCCGCGCGCCTTTTGTCATGCCCAAGATGGACAGCGCCTTTGGCCGCAACAACGCGGTCTACGACACCACCATCGGCTGGCGCTTTGTCAACCCGCGCATGCAGGCGCTCCACGGGATCGACTCCATGCCCGAGACCGCCGAAAACGTTGCCCAGCAATGGGACATCAGCCGCCAGGCACAAGACGCCATGGCGCTGCGCTCGCAGCACAACGCGGTGCGCGCCCAGGCCGAGGGCTTTTTTGATGCGCAAATCGTTCCGGTAGCCATTGCGCAAAAGAAAGGCGACACGCTGCTGGTGCGCCAGGACGAGCATCCGCGCAGCACCTCGCTGGAGGCGCTGGCCAAGCTCAAACCCATCGTCCACGCCCAGGGCACGGTGACGGCGGGCAACGCCTCGGGCGTGAACGATGGCGCCTGCGCGCTCTTGCTGGCCAGCGAGGCCGCCGCCCAGCGCCACGGCCTGCAGCCGCGCGCCCGGGTGCTGGGCATGGCCACGGTCGGCCTTGCGCCGCGCATCATGGGCTTTGGCCCGGCCCCGGCGGTACGCAAAGTGCTAGCCCAAACCGACCTGATGCTGGCGCAAATGGACGTGATCGAGCTCAACGAGGCCTTTGCCGCACAAGGCCTGGCCGTCTTGCGCGACCTAGGTTTGGCCGACGATGACGCCCGCGTGAACCCGAACGGCGGCGCCATCGCCCTGGGCCATCCGCTGGGTGCTAGCGGTGCGCGCCTGGTCACTACGGCGGTGCAGCAATTGCACGCCAGCGGCGGGCGCTACGCGCTGTGTACTATGTGCATCGGCGTTGGGCAAGGCATTGCACTCGTGATAGAACGGGTCTAGCCACTGCCCTCAAACACAAGAGGCCACAACGACTATGCATACCGAACCGCCCTTTATTGCACCGCAAAAGTACCATTCGGCCGCCGAGGCCTTGGCCCAGGTGCAGGCCATTTATGCCCAGAGCATTGCCCACTTGCGCAGCTGCATGCAGCGCTTTGTGGCTGGCGACAACACGCTGGGCCATGTGCGGGCCTGCTACCCGCTGGTGCGCGTGCACACCGACACGGTGGCCCGCACCGGAAAAGCCGAGGGCACAGGCCTGAGCTATGGCTTTGTAGCCGGACCGGGCCGCTTTGAAACCACCCTGACGCGCCCTGACCTCTACCAACGCTACTACCTGGAGCAATTTGAACTCCTGCTAGCCAACCATGCGGTGGCGCTGGAAATTAGCACCAGCAACCAGCCCATTCCCGTGCATTTTTCGTTTGCCGACAACGACCACGTCGAGGGCGAAATGAGTGCCGAGCGCCGCGCCCATATGCGCGACGTCTTTGACCTGCCCGACCTGGCCGCCATGGACGACGGTATTGCCAACGGCACCTACGCGCCAGCGCCAGGCGAGCCACAGCCCCTGTCGCTGTTTACCGCGCCACGCGTGGACTACTCGCTGCACCGGCTGCGCCACTACACCGGCACGCTGCCCGAGCACTTCCAGAACTTTGTGCTGTTTACCAACTACCAGTTCTATATCGACGAATTCATTGCCCTGGGCCGCGCCGCCATGGCCGACCCGGGCAGCCCCTACAGCGCTTTTGTGGAGCCCGGCAACCTGACGACCCACCGCGTGGCCGGCGCCGGCGCCGCACCCAAGCCCGAAGGGACAAGCCCCCCGCGCCTGCCGCAAATGCCCGGCTACCACCTGGTGCGCGAGGACGGCAGCGGCATCAGCATGGTCAATATCGGCGTGGGCCCGGCCAATGCCAAAAACATCACCGACCACATCGCCGTGCTGCGCCCACACGCCTGGATCATGCTCGGCCACTGTGCCGGACTGCGCAACACCCAGCAATTGGGCGACTATGTGCTGGCGCACGGCTATGTGCGCGAAGACCATGTGCTGGACGAAGAGCTACCGCTGTGGGTGCCCATCCCCGCGCTGGCCGAAATCCAAGTAGCGCTAGAGCAGGCGGTGGCAGACGTGACCGGCCTCAAGGGAAGTGCCTTAAAGAGTATTTTGCGCACCGGCACCGTGGCCAGCACCGACAACCGCAACTGGGAACTCTTGCCCGACAACCAGCCGCAACGCCGCTTTAGCCAAAGCCGCGCCGTGGCCCTGGACATGGAAAGCGCAACCATCGCCGCCAACGGTTTTCGTTTTCGCGTGCCCTATGGCACATTGCTATGCGTCAGCGATAAACCGCTGCACGGCGAAATCAAGCTGCCCGGCATGGCCAACCACTTCTACCGCGAACGCGTGGACCAGCACCTGCGCATCGGCATGCGCGCTATCGAACTGATGCGCGAGCGTGGCTTGGACCAGCTGCACAGCCGCAAACTGCGCAGTTTTGCGGAAGTGGCGTTTCAGTAAGACTCGGCGCAGAGATTTGCAGGCACACATCGCGCTACCAAGCCTGCAAAGCGCGCAACAAATCCGCCTTGGTATCCGCATCGGCAAAGCTGGCCTCGATGGAGGTGCGGGCGACGGCGCGGATGTCCTCGTCGTTCCAACCAAAAGTCTCGCGGCATAAGGCGTATTCGCCGACCAGGCTGGCGCCCAAGAGCGCCGGGTCGTCGGTGTTGAGCGAAACGCGCACGCCCGCTGCGCGCAGCGTCTCAATGGGGTGCGCGGCGATTGACGGATAAACGCCCAGCACTACATTGGACGTGGGGCAAATGCCCAGCGGTATGCCGCAATCGGCCAGCACCTGCACCAATACCGCATCCTCTACGGCGCGCACGCCGTGGTCAATGCGGTCGGCACCCAGGAGGTTTATCGCATCCCACACGCCTTCGGGACCGCTGGACTCGCCGGCATGCACGGTGCGGCGCAGGCCCGCATCGGCCGCGCGCTTAAACGCGTCGGCAAAACGTGGGCCGGTGCGCCCGGCAGTGGCCTCGTTACCGTCCACGGACAAAGCCCGCACGCGCGGATGGCGCAGAGCCCGCAAGGTATCGACCAACTCGATGGCCTGGGCAGCGGTCTGGGTGCGCAACAAGCTGACGCACAAGCCCACCTGGGGCAATCCGTCTTGCTCAGCGGCGCGAAAGCCGGCATCCATGGCGTCGATCATGGCCGCAAGGCGCCCCTGCCATGCGTGCCAGTGCGTAGGGTTGAAGATGACATCGGCATAGCCGGTGCCGTTGTCCGCCAGGCGCTGGCTCAGGCCGTAGCTCAGATCAAACAGGCGCTGCGGGGTGCAGGCCAGACCGCAGGCCAAATCCAGAAACGCCAAAAAGTCTGCCAACCCTGCAAAGCGGAACAAATCCTCCTGCGGGCGAGGCAAGGCCACGCCCTCGGCCTGGGCCCATTGCGCGATGGTGGCAGCCTCGAAGCAGCCCTCCAAATGCAGATGCACTTCGGCTTTGGGCAGGGCGTGGAGGCGGGGGTGGGTGGTGCTTGTCATTGGTGGGGCAAGGTGAAAATACTCACGAATTCTCATTATGAGTAATAAATTTCGCCTCCATCACTGGGCTCACGCCAATCCACGACAATCTCCCCCATGCCCCACCCTACCCCCAGCCCCCCACTCTTTTCCGCGGACCACCTTACCAAGCGTTTTGGTGGCAATACCGTCGTTGATGACCTGTCTTTTGCCATTGCGCCGGGCGAGTGCCTGGGCGTGATCGGGCCCAATGGGGCCGGCAAAACCACCACCGTGCGTATGTGCCTGGGGCTGACGGCGCCCGATGGCGGCAGCATCAGCGCGCTGGGGCTGCGTATGCCGCAAGACGCGCTGGCGATCAAGGCGCAGATTGGCGTGGTCACCCAGCTCGACACGCTAGACCCGGACTTCAATTGTGAAGAAAACCTGCTGGTCTATGGCCGCTATTTCGGCATGAAAGACCGCGAGATTAAAGAGCGCATTCCCGCGCTCTTAGAGTTTGCTTCGCTCACCAGCAAAGCCAAGGCCAAGCCGGGCGAGTTGTCGGGCGGCATGAAGCGGCGCCTGAGCCTGGCGCGCGCGCTGGTGAACGACCCCAAGCTCTTGTTACTGGACGAGCCCACCACCGGCCTGGACCCGCAGGCCCGCCACCTGATGTGGGAGCGTCTGCAAGCGCTCCTGCAGCAAGGCAAATCGATATTGCTAACCACCCACTTCATGGACGAGGCCGAGCGCCTGTGTTCGCGCCTGTTGGTGCTAGACCACGGCAAAAAGATTGCCGAAGGCAAGCCGCGTGATTTGATCGCCGAGCACCTGGAGCCCGACGTGGTCGAGGTCTTTGGCGTGGGCGCGCTAGAAGTGCGCGACGGGCCACTGCGCGAACTGGCTGCCCGCGTGGAAGTCAGCGGCGAGACCGTGTTTTTCTATACCCACCAGGCCGGCGCGCTCTTGCAAGGCCTGGCCGCCTACCCGCAGCTGCGCACCTTGCACCGCCCGGCCAATCTGGAAGACCTCTTCCTCAAACTGACCGGACGCCAGATCCGCGAGGACGCCTGATATGAACACCCCCACCCTCCCCGCCACCACCTCCTCTACGGCCGCCCCAATCCAAAGCCCCTGGCGCGCACCGCGCCTGACGATGCGCTTTTGGCCGGTGTTTCAACGCAATTTGCTGGTTTGGCGCAAGCTGGCCATTCCCAGCTTGCTGGGCAATATCGCCGAGCCGCTGATGTGGCTGGTGGCCTTTGGCTACGGCATGGGCGCGCTGGTCGGCCCGCTGACCATCGACGGGCACACCGTGCCCTACATCTTGTTTCTGGCCAGCGGCAGTATTTGCATGAGCGCCATGAATGCGGCCTCGTTTGAGGCGCTGTATTCCGCCTTCTCGCGCATGCATGTGCAAAAAACCTGGGACGGCATCATGAACGCGCCGGTCGGCCTGGACGACATCGTGCTGGCCGAAATGCTGTGGGCGGCGTTTAAAGCGCTGTTTACCGTGACGGCGATTTTGGGCGTGATGCTGGCCCTGCAAATCAGCCACAGCCCCAAGCTGCTGGTGGCCTGGCCAGTGCTGCTGGGCGTGGGCATTACCTTTAGCTCGATGGCGCTGGTGTTTAACGCCATGGCCAAGGGCTATGACTTTTTTACCTATTACTTCACGCTGTTTCTCACGCCCACCATGTTTTTGGGTGGTGTGTTTTTTCCGCTGGAGCAGCTGCCGCCGTTTGTGCGCGCCGTGGCCGACTGGCTGCCGCTGGCCAATGCGGTGGCGCTGGTGCGGCCTTTGTTTATGGACCAGTGGCCCGAGCACATTCTTTTCCACGGCGGCGTGCTGCTGGCCTATGCAGTGGTGTCTTTCTGGGTGGCGCTGGCGCTCACGCGCAAACGCTTCGGCCAGTAAACGCAGGTCATCATGCGCATTGCCGTGCTCTCTGATGTGCACAGCAATTGGCATGCACTAGAAGCCTGCCTGGACCACGCCCGCAGCCAAGGCGCGCAGGCGTTTGCCTTCTTGGGCGACCTGGTGGGCTACGGCGCCTACCCGGCGCAGGTGGTGGAGCGCATCATGGCCCTGGCGAACGACGGTGCGCTGGTTATCCAGGGCAACCATGACGCCCTGGCCGTCAGCCCGCCCACGGCCCTCACGCACGTGGGCGACCATGGCGCGGCCTGGACGCATGCGCAGCTGAGCCCGGCCCAGCGCGCTTGGCTCGCGGGGTTGTCGCTGACGGTTCAGCAAGGCCCGCTGCTGTTGGTGCACGCCAGCGCCGAGCGGCCCGAACGCTGGCGCTACGTCACCGACAGCCTGGCCGCTCAGCACAGCCTGGACGCGGCCAGCGCGCAGTGGCCCGAGGTGCGCTACCTCTTGGGCGGCCATGTGCACCAGCAAACTTTGTACTACCGGGGCGCGGACAAGCGCCTCATGTCTTTTGCGCCACAGGCGCAGGTGCCTATTCCGGTGCCGGCGCACCGCCAGTGGCTGGCCACGGTGGGCTCGGTGGGCCAACCGCGCGATGGGCGCACCGAGGCCATGTATGCGCTCTTGGACCTGGGGCGGGCGCACCTGCATTTTTTTCGCGTGGCTTATGACGTAGCAGCCGCAGCCGCAGCCATTCGCGCAAGCGGTTTGCCACCGTTTTTTGCTGACCGGCTGGAGCGCGGGCAATGAAGCTTTTAGAAAACGGCAGCGTGCTCGATGGCTTTCGGGTGCTCTCGTGCCTGCACAGCGGCGGCATGGCGCATATTTACCGCGTGGTCTATGCCGACGGCACGCCCGACCCGGGCTTTTCGATGGCCATGAAAGTGCCGCGCATGGCCAGCGGCGACGGGGCTGAAAACATCGTCAGCTTTGAGGTGGAGTGCCACATCCTGCAAGTGCTCGGCGGCCCGCAGGTGCCGCGCTTTGTCGCCAGCGGCGACCTGGAGCGGGTGCCTTATTTGGTCATGGAATACGTGCAGGGCGACACCCTGGAGCGCTGGCTGGACCAGCCCGAGCCCCAAGACGAGGCCACCATCGCCGCGCTGGGCATGGCCATGGCGTATGCGGCCCATGCCTTACACAAACAAAACACGGTGCACCTGGACCTCAAGCCCGCCAACGTGTTGCTGCGCGAAAGCGGCAGCGGCTTGCAGGCCTTGCTGCTGGACTTTGGCCTCTCGCACCATGCGCATTACCCGGATTTGCTAGCCGAGCAGCTGCGCAAAGCCGTGGGCTCGCCCGCCTGGATAGCGCCCGAGCAGGTGGTGGGCGTGCGCGGCGATGCGCGCAGCGATGTGTTTGCCATTGGCGTCATGCTCTACCAGTTGTGCACCGGGCATTTGCCTTTTGGCGCGCCGCGCACGCCGGCCGGGCTGCGCCAGCGCCTGTGGGCCGACCCGGTGCCGCCGCGCAAATACCGCCCCGCGCTCTCACCGTGGCTGCAAGAGGTGGTGCTGCGCTGCTTGGAGCCCGAGGCGGCCAAGCGCTACCCGTCGGCCGCGCACCTGGCCTTTGACCTGGCGCACCCGGCGCAGGTGCAGCTGAGCGCACGCAGCCACAACACGTTACCCACGCCTTTTCGCACGCACGCGCTGCGCTGGCTCAAGGCGGCGGGCATGCACTACCAGCCCAGCCCCATCGCCTCCGAGCAGATCAGCGAAGTGCCCATCGTGATGGTGGCCCTGCCCTACGAAAACGCCACCGATGCCACCCTGTATTCGCTGCGCCAGGCGGCGGCGCGCTCGCTAGGCCTGCGCCCCGGTGCTCGCCTGGCCTGCGTCACCGTGATTCCCGAAGGTTTGACCAGCACCAGCGACGAGGCGCGCAGCGAAACCAGCGTGCACCGGCGTTATCTGGCCTGGTTGCACCACTGGGCGCAGGCGCTGAACTACCCGGGCCACCAAACCTCCTGCCACGTGCTGGAGTCGGGCAATGTGGCCCAAGCCCTGATCGACTACGCGGTGGGCAACCATGTGCATGTGATCGTGATGGGCGCGGCCACCCACGGCCTCAAAACCCAGCGCCTGATTGCCACCGTCCCCATCAAAGTCGCCATGGCCGCGCCTTGCACGGTGATTTTGGTGAAGCAGGCGCTGCCGTTTGCCCACCTGGGCTCGGTGGGCGCGCTGGACGAAGGCGAGGCCTCGGGCTAAGCGCGCAGTGCCTGCGGCAGGGCGCGGACCAGCGCCTGGTAGTCGTCCGGTGTGTTGTAGAGCTGGCCGCACACGCGCAGGTAGTAGGCACCGGCATGGGTGGTAATGGCGGTCTCGACACCAAAATCGCGGCCCAGCCGGGTTTGCAGCGCGGCGCAGGCACTGCGCCCGCCCTGCAAGTCAGGCAAGGGCACCAGGCCCATGGGCACGCCATGAGGCAGCGGCGCTCCGGTAGGTTGGCCCAAGGCCTCGAGCAACAGGTCGCGCCCATAGTGCATGCGGGCCAGGTTGGCTTGGCGCACGCGCTGCCAGCCCAAGGATTCAAAAAATGCGATGGCGGCGGGCGCGGCCAGCCAGGCGCTCAGGTCCACGGTGCCCAGCATGTCCCACGGCGCGGGATAGTCCTCGGGCTCGCGCCAGGAGACGATGAGCGGGCGGATGCGCCCCTGCCAGCGCGGCGCCACGCGCAAGACGGCGCAGCCCGGCGGGGCGCATACCCATTTGTGCAAATTGCCAAACCAAAAGTCGGCATCCAACGCGTCTAAATCGGTGTCCAGGGTGCCCGGCGCGTGCGCAGCATCCACCGCCATGGCGACGCCCCGCGCGCGGCATAGATCGGCCAGCGCCTGCACCGGCAAAATGCGCGCCGTCGCCGAGGTGATGTGGTCCACCAGCAGCAAGCGGGTGCGCGGGCCGATGGCCGCCTCTACCTGCGCCAGCACCTGGGCTTCATCGGCCTGCACCGGCACGGTCAGCACCCGCACCGTGGCACCAGCGGCCCCAGCGGCGCGCTGCAACGCCATCAGCACAGCGCCATAGGCTTGGTCCAAAACAATCGCCTCGTCTCCTCTTTGCCAGGGGAACGCACTTAGCACCGTGCTGGCGGCTTCGGTGGCATTGCGCACCAGGGCAATTTGGCTGGGTTGCTGGCCCAAAAAGCGGGCGATGTCGGCGCGCGCAGCGGCAATCGCAGGGGCGGCGTCGCGGGCGTAAAACTTCACCAAATTGTTTTGCACCCGATCGAGGATGTTCTTTTGCAGCGCGCGCACGGCCAGCGGCACGGCGCCATACGAGCCATGGTTGCAATGGTGAACGCCAGGGTCCAGGGACCAGGCGCTGGCGGCGGACTGCAGGTCGAATTCCATGCGCGCGACTCTACCAGCCGCGTGCCAGGCGCGCCCCGCTAACCCAGGTGGCATGAAAGCCATTGGGCACGCGCTGGGGCATGGCAATGCGCGCCACCGGGCCGCGCGCGATATCGTGCGCATCAAACACCGTGAGGTAGGAGCGCGCCGCCTGCGCATCCCAGGTAAAGCCCACCAGGTAGCCATCGTCTTCGGCGCGGCAATCGTCTTTGGGGGCAAAGCTGTGTTCGCTCAGCCATTGGTGCATGCCACCGTGGTAGCTGGTGCAGCTGTCGGTGTGCAGGTCGTAGCGGGTCAGGCCGCAAAAGCGCGGTTTCTCGGGCTGCGTGCTGGCGCCCATCAGGATGTTCCAGCTGAAGCGGGTGCGCTCGCCCATGCGGGCGCTGTTGATGATGGGGAATTCCTGGTTGAGCACATCGTCAATCACCCGCTCGCGGGTGCGGCCGGTGCGCAGGTTAAAGCGCCACTCGTAAAACATGCAGTCCATGCCCAGCTGCGCAATCAGGCGCGGCAGCGCGCTGGCATCGGGCGCGCCACGGGCGTCGTGCTGGGGCTTGAAGGGGGTGCCGGTCATCACGATCTCGGTGCCGCCCTGGCCGTCATCCTCTTCCCAGGCGTTGGAGACGTGGTACATATAGGTGGGGCGGGCCTCGAACCAGCGCACCTGGGCGGCGCTGCCGTGGCGCGGCACCACGCCAAAGCGCGAGGGCAGCTCCGGATAAAACGCCACTTTGTGCCGCCCGGCGGCGGCGGCCACCGGGTCCTGGAACAAGGGCAGATCGTGCAACACCGTGTAGTTGCGGGTGACTGCCATGTCGTGCGGCAGGCGCGGCCCGGGCAGGGGCACCGGCATGAGTGTTTTGAGCACACCGCTTTTGTCGAGCACGCCATAGTGCATATAAGGCGGCTCTTTGCCGTAGCAAAAGAAAATGAATTCGCCGGTGCGTTCGTCCACCTTGGAGTGCGCCGAAATATGCAGGCCGGCCAGGCGCGGGTCCAGCGCCAGGGTGTCGGCGGTGCTCAGGTCGCGCGGGCGTATGCGGTAGACCTCGCCGCCCAGGTACCACATGGCCAGCAGGTGGCCGGCAAAGTATTTGACATCGGTGTTGGCCGTGTTTTTAAGCGGCATGTCGGGCCGGTCTTTGCGCGGCGGGTCTTTGATGCCCTGCCACAAGGCCTGGCCAGCAGCGGTTTCTTCGGTCAGGCCGGCCGTGTGCACCCAGCGGTTTTGGTAGAAGGCGCGCCCGCCTTCAAAGCGCACCGCGTGCAGCATGCCGTCGCCGTCAAACCAGTGGTAGCGCCCGGGCGCGGCAAAGCGCCGGTTGGGGCCGTTGCGCACATGCATGCCGTGCAGGTCGCGCGGAATTTCGCCCTGCACCTCGGTCAGTTCGGCGCTGATTTCCTCGTCAACGGGGGCAAACCCGCCTTGCAGTGTGATCACTTCGCTCAAATCCATGCTGCTCCCCTTGCCATGGGCTCTCTTGGGTGGTGTTCGGGCCAGCTTAGGGTGGGCGCCCAGGGTTGACAATCGGGGTATGCACCATGTTTTTGAAACGCTCACCCCCGACCTGGTTTTGGACGCCCTGGAGTCCGTCGGCCTACGCGGCGACGGGCGGCTGACGGCTTTGTCGTCCTACGAAAACCGGGTTTACCAGGTCCAGCTTGAGGACGGCAGCGCCGTGGTGGCCAAGTTTTACCGGCCCGAACGCTGGAGCGAAGCCCAAATCCTGGAGGAGCACGCCTTTACCCAGGAGCTGATGGAGGCCGAAATTCCCGCAGTGGGGCCGCTGGTGCTGCAAGGCCGCACGCTGCACACTTTTGAGGGCTTTGCCTTTAGCGTCAGCCCGCGCCGGGGCGGGCGGGCGCCCGAGCTGGACGACGAGGAAGTGCTGGAATGGATAGGCCGCTTTCTGGCACGCATCCACACGGTGGGCGCCAAAAAACCCTTTGTGCAGCGCCCCACCCTCAACTTGCAAAGCTTTGGCCAGGCGTCGCGCGACTGGCTCTTGGACAACGAGCAAGTGCCCCTGGACGTCCAAAGCAGCTGGGCGCGCCACTGCGACGAGGCGCTGGCCCTGGTCGCTGCCCACCCGGCGCTGTGCGGCACACCGGCAGGCGCTGGCGACGCCAGCGTGCGCTTGCTGCGCCTGCACGGCGACTGCCATCCCGGCAATATCTTGTGGACACCCACCGACGCAGCCGCCAGCGCCGGGCCGGGCCCGCACTTTGTGGACCTGGACGACGCGCGCATGGGCCCGGCCGTGCAAGACCTGTGGATGCTGGCCAGCGGCGACAGGCGCCAGCGTAGCCGCCAAATCGGGCTGCTGGTGGACGGCTACGAGCAGTTCCGCGAATTTGACCGCGATGAGCTGGCCCTGATCGAGCCGCTGCGCACGCTGCGCCTGATCCATTACAGCGCCTGGCTGGCGCGGCGCTGGAGCGACCCGACCTTCCCGCACAACTTCCCGTGGTTTGGCTCGAGCGACTATTGGCACGGCCAGGTGCTGATGCTGCAAGAGCAGTGCGAAGCCATGCAAGAAAGCCCTCTGCTGGTCTAAGCTATGCCGCAACCCAAGCCCACCCTCAATCTGATTGGCGCTGGTCGCCTGGGCCAGACACTGGCGCATTTGTGGACGCAAGCGGGCGTGTTGGTGGTGCAAGACGTGCTCACCACCCGCACCGAAAGCGCCCAGGCCGCCTGCCGCTTTATCGGCGCAGGCACTGCGGCCCAGTCGCTGGCCGATATGCGTGATGCCGATCTGTGGCTGATCGCCACGCCCGATGCGCAGATAGCCGCCTGCGCCACTGCGCTGGCTGCGGCCCAGGCACCTGCAGCGGGCGGCCCGCGCACCGTCTTTCATTGCAGTGGTGCGCTGGCGTCCGAGGTGCTCCAAGCGCTGGGCAATAAGGGCTGGCAACTGGCCAGCGCCCACCCCATCCTGAGCTTTGCCAACGCGCAGTCGGCCAGCGCCCAGTTTGCCGGCACGCCCTGCGCTTTGGAGGGCGATGCACCGGCCTGCGCGCTGCTTCAAACGGTTTTTAGCGCCATCGGCGGGCAGTGCTTTGCGCTGCGCAGCGAGGACAAGCTGCTCTACCACGCAGCGGCCGTGTTTGCCACCAACTTTTTACCGGTGCTGCAATCAGTGGCCGAAGCGGCCTGGCGCGACAGCGGCGTGCCGCCGGAA
>CANGNS010000010.1 GCA_947455465.1 Comamonadaceae bacterium
ACGCAAGCGCCCAAAGAGATGGATGCGGTCACCGTCACCGGTATCCGCGCATCCATCCAAAAATCTATCGAGGCCAAACGCAACGCCGACACCAATGTGGAAGTGGTATCTGCCGAAGACGTGGGCAAGATGCCCGACAAGAACATTGCCGACGCGCTCTCGCGCCTGTCAGGCGTCAACGTGCAATACGGCGGCGCCAACGCCATGGACGAGGCCGAGCGCGTCTCCATCCGTGGCACAGCGCCCAACCTGAACCTCATTACCGTCAACGGCCACGCCCTGTCCTCAGGCGACTGGCACGTGGGCGACCAGCAAGCGGCCAACTCGGTCAGCAGCCGCAGCGTGGGCTTTGGCCTGCTGCCTTCGCAGTTGATTGGGCAATCAGTGGTCTATAAAACCCAGCGCGCCGACCTGACCGAAGGCGGCTTGGCCGGCAGCGTCGACGTGCGCTTGCGTAAACCCCTGGATTTCGCCAAGCAGCTCAACGCCGAGGTGTCTTTGGGCGCGGTCTACAGCGACTTGCCCGGCAAAACCGACCCGCAAGCCAGCGGCATCCTGGCCTGGAAGAGTGACGACAAGACCCTGGGCCTGATGGTGCAAGGCTTTAAAGAAGACCGCACCTTGCGCCGCGACGGCATGGAAACACTGGGCTACACCGGCGGCCTGACCGCCGCCCAGGTGGGCACGCAAACCAACCTCATCGGGTTGCGCATGCCCAATAACCTGAACGCCACGCTTTTCGAAGGCGAACGCAAACGCAGCGGCGGCTACGCGGCACTGCAGTTCAAGCCCAATGAGGACTTGGATGCCACCGTCAGCATCTTTAATTCGAAAATGACGGCACAAAACTACAACAGCTCAGCCTATACGATTGCAGCCAATTTGCTCAATAACGGCTGGCAAATTCAGAACGCCGTAGTCAGTGGCGACACCATCGTCAGCGGCAAACTGGTACGCCCGGCCAATGCACCTGCCAGCCAACAAGTGGTAGGCATGCAGTTTGAGCACTTTTTGCGCGATGGCGCCAGCGCAGACGCCAACTTCAAAGACCTGGATGTGAAATACCGGATCAATGAAAAATTAAAAAGCCGAGTCCGTCTGGGCTCTACCGATGGCGCAGGAACCACAATTTCACAGCCCAGCATTTACACCGTGCTCATCAACCCCAATATGAGCTGGAACGTCACCCCCGGACGCCCCGCTGATTGGCAAATGCTCGATTCGGTCACTGGCAAGCCGATCGCGCTGAGTGATATGAAAAACTGGCAGTACCTGCTCGGCGCGGGCGCTGCTGTCTATGCCAAGGACAAGGAAGACTATCTGCATCTGGACGGCGACTACGATGTCGGCGCCACCTGGCTCAGCACCCTCAAGTTTGGCCTGCGCAGCTCCAAACACGACCGAACAGTTGATAACATTGCCGCACGCTACTATGTGCAGGACGATGCCAAGGGCAACCCCATCACCACCCCGGCCTCGTACGGCACGGTGGTGACCGGTGGCACCTTGCTACCCTTTACGCTACCAACGCCCACCGCGCTGTATCCCAGCAACTATGGCAATGCGCTCGATGCCAGCTTCCCACGTGACGCATTTCGCTTTGATATCTCTCAGCTATCGGCCTTTGCTAACAAATACATGTACTGGGACCCCGTCACCAGCAAAAACTGGGGCGCCACCTACGGCCTGACCGAGAAGAACAACGCCGCCTATGTCATGGGCGAATTTGAAAATGGGCCCGTATCAGGCAACTTTGGCTTGCGCTATGCGCAAACCCAGGTGGACACCGTGGCCTACCAGTTACTGACCAACGGCACGGCGGCCGGACAGTGCGTGCCTATGCAGCCTTGCTCGGTACCCGGTGCGATTGTGGGCTCCCGCATGGGCACCTATGTGCCCCAGTCCACCACCATCACCCACAACAATGTGCTGCCTAGCCTGAACGTGCGCTGGGACTTGGATCAAAGCCTGATTGGCCGCTTTGCCATGAGCCGCTCCATGGGCCGGCCCAACTACAACGAAATGGCCGCCGCCGTCAGTTTGGACAACATCCGCGGCACGGGTACTACCGGAAACCCCTACCTCAAGCCCATCTTGTCGACCAATGTCGACGCGTCTTTGGCCTGGTATTTCGCACCACGCGCTTATGTGTCGGGCGGTGTGTTCAAGGCGGACTTGCAAAACTATGTCAAGCCACGCACATCCACGCTGTCTTTCCTCGATACCAATACCGGCCTGATGCGCGACTATCTGGTGTCAACGCGTGATGGCGTAGACGCCAGCCTCAATGGCTTTGAACTGGCAGCCGAGGTTCCGATTGGCGCCGGATTTGGGGTTGGTGGAAATTACACCTACGTCAACACCAAAGATGCAGACGGCCAGCCCATGATGGGCGCGTCCAAAAACACCTACAACGTGGTGGCCTTTTATGAAAACAACGATTTCAGTGCCCGCGTAGGCTGGAATTACCGCGACGACTACGCCTACAACATTGTGGGTAATGGCTCTGGCGTTCCAACCACCGATGCAGCCGGCAATATCACGGTCTACAACGGCCTGCATTATTGGAAAGGCTATGGTGCTTTGTCGCTATCTCTGGGCTACAAAATCAACAAGGACATCAGCATTACCTTGGATGGTAATAACCTGAATAATCCTGTGCGGCACACCTACCAGCTCAATGAAAACGCACCCACCAATTGGTATGTGAGTGGCGCGCAATACTATTTGAACTTGCGTATGAAACTGTAATTTATCGCCGCGTAATGTGGACGGGCCATCCATTGCGGATGGCCCTTTTTCTTGGGTTTGCTCATGCTCTTTGCAATCAGGAAATTTGGCCTAGCGTGGGGTGTTTCCATGGCCTGTGTTTTTTTCAGCGCCGCTACGTTCGCGGCGGACGGCGCTGGCCTGGACGCTGAAAAAGCGGACGCTATAAAAACCTATTTGCAAACACAGGTTGACCAAGGTTTTCCAGGCGGACAACTGGTGGTTATGCGCGCGGGGCGGGTGGTGCTGGAGCACGCGTTTGGAAATATCCGCGTGTGGGACGATCAGGTTCGCATTAGCACGCCTAGTCTTACACACAGCGATGTTTTGTATGACTTAGCCAGCAATACCAAAATTTATGCAACCGTGCTGGCTTTGATGCACTTGGTATACCAGGGCAAAATTAATATTGATGACCCTGTCGGTAAATACATCGATGGGTTTACCGATGCAAGCACGGCCAACATACAAGGCAAAGATCGCATCACGCTGCGCGATTTGTTGGCGCACAAGGGGGGGTTTCCTGCGGACCCACGGTATTTTGACTTGGACGACCCACGGATTGGAAGCCTGCTCTTTTCGCAAGAGCGCGCGCTAACCCTGCAAAAGTTGCCAATTACACCGCTGGTATACCCACCAGGATCGATGCACCGCTATAGCGATGTGGACTTTATGCTGCTGGGCGCGATTATTGAAAAAGTCACCGGGCAGCCGCTCGACGCGTATGTAGAAAACACTTTTTACCGGCCGCTGGGTTTGAACCAAATCCTATTTAATCCACTTTCTAAAGGTGTTTCCAAAAGCCAGATTGCGGCGACCGAATTGCGCGGCAATACCCGCGACGGCGTATTTCATTTTGCCAATATTCGCGAGCACACGATCCAAGGCGAAGTGCATGACGAAAAAGCCTTTTACTCCATGGGCGGGGTGTCAGGCCACGCCGGCTTGTTCGGCCCCGCCAAAGAAGTGGCGGTGTTGGCCCAGCTCTTTTTAGCAGGCGGCAGTTGGGGTGATAAGCAGTTTTTCTCACGCAAAGAACTGGCGCTCTTCACCACGCCCGAATTAGCCGATCCCAGCTTTGGCCTGGGCTGGCGGCTTAACCAGTCATCGCGGCTGCCCTGGTTTTCGAGCTTGGCATCGCCCCAGGCGTTTGGACATACGGGGTGGACCGGGGTCGTCACCGTGATTGATCCGCAGTTCGATTTGGTCATTGTGCTGCTGACCAATAAGAAACACTCGCCGGTGCTCAAGCCGGCTGAAAATCCCGACCGCTTTGTTGGTGACACGCTGCCGCTTGGCTCGTACACTGCACTCGTACACATGGTTTACGCGGCCTTGGAATAAGTTGACTTTCGTTATGCGACGCTCCTCATTTTTGGTACTTCTTGCGCTGCTGCTTCCTGCAGCAAAGGCCCAGGACGTGCTTCGTCCGGCGGACAGCCAGGCCGGACCCAAGCGATCGGCCAAACAGGTATTTGCCAGCAACGGGCCCTTGATTTTTCAAGACCGGTTTGAGCGCGATTTGCGCCAGTGGATGCTCGATATAGACGAAAGTCACCATAACGACGCCTTGGCCACCGGCCGCAGCCCGCGGGTTCAGATGGTGTTACAAGGCCCCCAAAGAACACCCGCCGTACGCCTGACCCTGCCGGGCGGACCGGGCGACTTTCGTACCGAGCTGTCGCTGCCCGCCGAGGCCGGCCACCAGGAGCGTTGGTATGCGGCACGCACCTTGGTACCTGCGGCGCCCGATGCGCAAGGCTTCATCCTGATGCAGTGGCACGCTTTGGTGGGCGAGGAGCACAAAGCGCGGGCCAGCCAAACCGGCTTGCGCAACTTCCCCAACATGGCGATCCACGTGCAAAACGAGCAGCTGGTGGTCGCGCGCGCCTGGGGGCCCTTGCTCACACCGCTACGAGAGCACCGCAAGCTGGCGCCACTGCTGCCCGGACACTGGACCGACTGGATCATCCACGTGCAATGGTCCACCGCTGACGATGGCCTGGTGCAGATTTGGCAAGATGGGGCCAGCGTCTACCTAACGCGCGGAGCCAACCTGTACGACAACATCTCTTTGGTCACCCCGTATTTCAAAACGGGTATTTACCGTCCCACACGCAAGCCCAAAAACGGGCAGGATGCAGCCGAGGCGCCAACGGTGGTTTATCTCAGCACCATCGCTATCGGCGACGCCTCGGCGTCCTTGCAAAGCATGCAAGCAACGCTGCCGGCCTCTCCTTGACGTGCGTCAAGCCAGCCCGGGTATGCTGGCACAACAATCGGAGCCATGGATTTCTCCACTTCCGAGCGCGCGAGGCTTTGGCTGGACAAAGCAAAGGCGTTTTTCGACCGTTTTTTGCTCCCCCACAACGCCGCTTGGCACCACAGCGTGGCCCAAGGTGTCTTTCCGCCGCCGTTTCTAGAGGACCTCAAGTCACTGGCAAAAGAAGAGGGCTTGTGGAATCTGTGCCTTCCCTATTTGCCTACCGACGCGCCGGGCACACGCTTGTCGCACCAGGAGTACGCGCCGATTGCCGAATTGCTCGGGCGCCTGCCCTGGGCCTCGGAGGTATTTAATTGCCAGGCACCCGATAGCGGCAATATGGAGCTGCTGCTGCACTACGCTTCACCAGCGCAGGCAGCCCAGTGGCTGCAGCCCTTGCTGCTGGGGCAGATGCGCTCGGCCTTTGCCATGAGCGAGCCCGACGCAGCCTCCTCCGACCCGACCAGTTTGCAAACCACTTTGCGCCGCGAGGGCGACACCCTGGTCCTTAACGGGCGCAAATGGTTTATCACCGGCGCTGCCCACCCCGACTGCCGACTGCTCATCGTGATGTGCCGCGACACCGACGGCCAAGCACAGGACCTTGAGCGCCACCATCAGCACAGCCTGGTGCTGGTGCCCATGGATGCGCCGGGCGTGCACGTGCTGCGCAACATCCCCATGCTCCACCATGTGGCGCCCGAAGGGCATTGCGAAATTTTGTTGCAAAACGTACGCCTGCCCCAGCGTGCACTGCTCGGCCAGGCGGGTGCAGCTTTTGTGATGGCGCAGGTGCGTTTGGGGCCGGGGCGCATCCACCACGGCATGCGCAGCATCGGCCAGTGCGAACTGGCCTTGGCGCTGGCCTGCGAGCGCGCACGCGAACGGCACAGCTTTGGCCACCCCTTGTCCGATTTCGCCAATGTGCAAGACTGGATTGCGCACGCACGCATGGCCATTGACCAGGCGCGTCTTTTGCTGCTGCAAACCGCCTGGCGCCTGGACAGCGGCCAGGCCGATGCCGAGCAACTGCGCAGCGATATTGCGGCTGTGAAGGTGGTCATTGCGCAACTGCAATCGCAGGTGCTGGACCGGGCCATCCAGGTCTTTGGCGCCATGGGCATGTCACCAGACACGCCACTGGCCTATTTTTGGTCGTGGGGGCGTGCACTGCACCTGATGGACGGTCCTGACGAGGTGCATTTGCGCACCGTGGCGCGCCATGCACTGGCCCAGTCGCGCGCGCACAGCGGCGAACTGGCGGCCTATTTCACCACCCCTGAGCAGCTGCGCAGCCCGCCGCGTATTCAATAGCACAAGGGCGGCGGCAAGGCACAATCGGGCGCCATGCCCCATCGCCCTACTGTTGAATCCTTTGCCCGCATCGGCGGCCTGGAGGCTTTGTGCCGGGGCTGCACCTTGTCGGTTTTTCCGCTGCTGATGTACCGCGCTTGGGGCAGTGCCCAGGCAGTCTCGCAAATCTATTTTGCGGTCGGCCTGATTTCACTGGCCACCGCTTTGATGGTGCCCTCGATCACCCGCTTGCTCTCGCGCAGAAAAGTGTATTTGCTGGCCACCGCGCTCTACACCCTGGCTGCAGGCTTTGGCATGCTGCAAGGCAAGTGGACTACGGTGGCGCTGCTCTTGGCCGTCACAGCGGCGGCTATTTCCTTTGTGTGCTTTAACAGCTTTGTGCTGGAGCACATCGACAAAACCGCCTTTAGCAGCCTGGAGACGCGGCGCCTGCTCTATGGCGGCTGGGGGTGGGTGATCGGGCCCATGCTCGGCGTATGGCTGCTCTCGGTGGGGGGCGGGGCGCCGTTTATGGTGCTGGGCCTGGCTTCGGTGGCGATGTGGGTGCTCATTGCCCGCACGCCCTTGGGCGAAGGCCGGGTTTTGGTGGCCGCGGACGGTGGGGCGCGGCGCACCCATCCCTGGGCTTTGCTGCGTCGCTTTTTTGCGCAGCCGCGCTTGGTTTTGGGCTGGCTCATCCCGCTGGTGCGCTCGTGCGGGTGGTGGATTTACTTTGTCTATCTGGGTATTTTTGCGCTGGAAAACGGCCTGGGCGAGCAGGTGGGCGGTATGGCCAGTTCGATCGCCAACCTTGGTCTTTTTTGCACGCCGCTGATGCTGCGCTGGATGCGCAAGCGTTCCGTGCGCCAAGCCGTGCGCGCCGGCTGTGTGGGCGCCGCGATGTGCTACCTGGCCGCGGCCGGTCTGGCGCACTGGCCCTGGGCGACGGTGGCCAGCTTGCTAGTGGGCACTTTCTTTTTAGTGTTGCTTGACGCCTGTGGCGCTTTGCCTTTCATGATGGCAGTTAAACCCTCCGAGCGCACCGAAATGTCGGCGGTGTATTCGAGCTTTCGGGATGTTTCGGGCATTGTTTCACCGGGGGTGGCCTGGCTGGTATTGCAGTTTGCGCCGGTTCCGGCCGTGTTCGCGGTAGGGGCCTGCGCACTTTTGGCCGCCGGGCATTGGGCCGGACGCCTGCACCCGGAATTGGGCGTTCCAGGGTCAGAACGTGCGCGCAGAACCAGCGCTTAAGCGCTTTTGGGAGGGCTGGGTCTGCGGGAAAGTACCAAGCAATTCGTACTTGGTGCGCCTGTAAAATACATAATTGTTCGTGTTTTGGCGAATAAATGGGTGGCTGGATGCTGTGTATTGGCGCTTGAGACCCACAACATGCCTTGTTCACCGGGGTCGGCACCATGGATGACGTTTCAAAAAAATGGGTCTTGCGCAAAGACAGTGCGCGCCTGCTGCCGCCGCCACTGCTTGATGCCTTGTCCCGCGCCGAATTGCCCGCAACCCAAAAAGCACTTTCAGCCATTCGGGGGCAAAAGTTGCCTTACGCAGCCCCTTTACCGGTGGCAAAACCGACGCCACCTACCGAAAATGCGGCAGATGCCCGCGCCCTGCTGGAAAGTTTGGCCAGTGCCATCCGCGCCTGGCGCGAACGTCTGCCCGAGGAACTGCAACCGGCACTGCTCGCCATCGTGCATGGCGGCGCGCCCATCGAGGTGGATGCCCTAGCCTTAGAGGGCTTGGCAGCCATTGCGCTCACCGGCCGTTGCCAAGGGCACCGCCGTCAGGTTCTGGTGCCAGCGCAGCATGTGCAGTTTTTGTGTGTGCCGCGCAATGCCGATGCGGCGCGCCATGGGCCAGAGGCCATCGGCTTTCGGATTGATGGGCGCAGCTTTGAGGCCTAAGCCCTGTACTAAAAAGAAACCCGTCCGCGCAGCATGTCCGACCACATGCGCCAATCGCCCATAAAGCTCCACAGCGGGTACTTGAAGGTAGCGGGCCGGTTGTGCTCAAAAAAGAAGTGCCCCACCCAGGCAAAAGCATAGCCTTGCACCAAGGCGAGCAAGAACAGCCACGGCTCCTGCAACAACACCGCGCTAAACAAAAAAACCAAGGCCAATGTCGAGCCCGCAAAGTGCAAGCGCCGCGACACCGGGTGCGTGTGCTCGGCGAGATAAAACGGATAAAAATCGGCAAAAGTTTCGAACGGTGCTTGGCTTTCCATTTGTCTCTCCTAGGGCGGGCAATCATCCTAAACGGACTGCCGCAGTTTCGCAAGACAATATGGCTTTTAGACACCGAGCCCCTATGCCCCACAGCCCTGACCAAAGCCGCACCGACAACACCCGTATCAGCGCCATACGCCCGCTGATTTCACCGGCCTTGCTGCAAGAGCAACTGCCCGCCTCCGAGGCAGTACTGGCCACGGTGGAAGCGAGCCGACGCGCAATTTGCGATGTGCTTGAGGGCAAAGACGACCGTCTGCTGGTGGTCGTCGGGCCCTGCTCCATCCATGACCACGACCAGGCGATGGAATATGCGCGCTGGCTCAAGAGCCAGTCGGCCGCGCTGGACGCCGATCTATTGCTGGTCATGCGCACCTATTTTGAAAAGCCGCGCACTACCGTGGGCTGGAAGGGCTACATCAACGACCCGCACCTGGACGGCAGCTTTTCCATCAACGAGGGCCTGGCGCTGGCGCGCACCTTGCTGCTCGAAATTGTGGGCACCGGCCTGGCGGTAGGGACGGAGTTTTTAGACCTGCTCAGCCCGCAGTACATCAGCGACCTGGTCAGCTGGGGCGCTATTGGCGCACGCACCACCGAGAGCCAAAGCCACCGTCAGCTCGCCAGCGGCCTGAGCTGCCCGGTGGGGTTTAAGAATGGAACCGATGGCGGTATCAAGGTGGCCACCGACGCCATGCTGGCGGCACGCGCGTCCCACGCCTTTATGGGCATGACCAAATGGGGCCAGGCCGCCGTGTTTGAAACCGAAGGCAATGCACATTGCCATGTGATTTTGCGCGGCGGCAAGCAGACTAACTACAGCGCCGTCGACGTCCAAGCCGCTTGCGCTTTGTTAAGTGACAGCGGGCTGCGCCCGCAAGTGATGATTGATGTCTCGCACGCCAATAGCAGCAAGCAACACCGCCGGCAAATCGAGGTGGCGGCGGACGTCGCCGCGCAAATCGCCGCCGGAGACACGCGTATTACCGGTTTGATGGTGGAGAGCCACTTGCAGGAAGGGCGCCAGGATATGGTGGCCGGTCAGGCCTTGCAACGCGGGGTATCGGTAACCGACGCCTGTATCAGCATCGCGCAAACCGAGCCGCTGTTGCAGTCACTGGCCGCTGCGGTACGTGCGCGCCGAGGCCAGTCAAAAGCTGCCGATTAAGGCGTGCGGCGCGGCACCATGGGCCCGCGGCCCTCGATGTGGCGGAAATTGATACGGCCTTTGCTCAGGTCGTAAGGAGACAGTTCCAGCGACACCCGGTCGCCGGCCAGGATGCGGATATGGTTTTTACGCATTTTCCCGGCGGAATAGGCGATCAACTGGTGGCCATTGTCCAAAGTCACGCGAAAACGCGTGTCGGGCAAGACCTCGTTGACCACGCCCATCATTTCAATCAGTTCTTCTTTTGCCATAAAGCGTCCTTTGCTCGCATTGCGGATTGTGTCATGTTCGGTGGCGTTTAGACAGCCGTTTGGGCGCTGTGGGCCCAACGGATGCCTTGCTCTAGGGCGTATTGTGCCGCCGCGTCGCTGGATTGGAAATCAGGGGTAAAGCGCATGATGCGGTCGGTACTGGCGCTGCCCTTGCCGCTGGCAATGGACACCTGGGCCGAAAAACGGCCTGCGGTATGGGCGGCGGGCAGGACGGCGATGCGGTACTTTCCGATGGTAATAAAGGCCGATAGGGCCGAGAGAGAGTTACTTTGAATCATTCAACAGGGGAGGTTCACTGGCCATGGCAGGGGCGCGGTGATCTAAGGGGGGAAAGTCGCCTGCAAGGCTGGGGGGCCTCTTTGGTGGCATCGACTTGCAGTGGCAAGGCGTAAGTCCTCTGCCGGGACTTCGCGGGCCCTGGAAGGGCTCACACTGCATAGCTAATGTAACACGCTGGGTCAAAGGCCTAAGATAGCCCCTCAACGGCCCCCGTTTGCAGGCCTGCAGGTGACTTATGAAACTTGACCGCTACGACTGCCAGATTCTTGAAATTTTGCAAGAAGACGGCCGCATCAACAACCAGGATCTGGCCGATCGCATCGGCTTATCGCCCTCGCCTTGCCTGCGCCGGGTGCGCGCTCTGGAAGAGGCGGGTCTGATCGTGGCCTACCGGGCGCATTTGGATGCGCGCAAACTGGGCTTGACGCTGATGGCGCTGATCCATATTTCCATGGATATTCATACGCCTGAACGTTTTGCCAACTTTGAGGCGGAAATTGCGGTGCTGCCGGAAGTGCTGGAGTGCCTGCTCATCACCGGCCAGGATGCTGATTACCAAATCAAAGTTGCAGTGCGCGATATGGACCACTACCAGTCGCTATTGCTAAATCGCATTACCCGCATTGCAGGGGTCACCGGCGTGCACTCGAGTTTTGTGCTGCGCCGGGTACTGGACAAAACCGCGCTGATGGTTCAGGCCAGCGCAGCTAGCGATTAACGCATATCGGGCAGTTCGATCTTCACCTCGAGCACTTCCAGGTTGTCCTGGCGTTCGAGGTTGACCTTGATGTCTTCAGAGTTGATTTTGATGTACTTGCCAATCACGGCAATCAAATCGCGCTGCAAATCAGCCATGTAGTCGGGCTCTGAGGCATTGCGGCCGGTGCGCTCATGGGCCAGGATGAGTTGCAAACGCTCCTTGGCCACATTGGCGGATTTTTTCTTTTCGCCCAGCAAAAATGAAAGAAATGACATAGTCTTAATTTCCGCCAAAAATACGCTTAAAGAAGCCTGGCTTGACCGCTTCGGTAAAGCGCATCGGTTTGTCTTGACCTAAAAAGCGGTCGATCACGTCTTTGTAGGCTTCGGCCACATCGCTGCCAGTCATATGCACGGCGGGTACGCCTTGGTTGGAGGCCTGTAGCACGGACTCGCTCTCGGGAATCACGCCGATGAGCTTGATGCGCAAAATATCCTGAATATCGTCTAGCGACAGCATTTGGCCCTGGTCTACACGCGCCGGGTTGTAGCGGGTGATGAGCAAATGCTCTTTGATTGGCTCCAAGCCCTCGATGGCGCGCTTGGTTTTGCTGGCCAACATGCCCAAAATGCGGTCTGAATCGCGCACCGAAGAGACTTCGGGGTTGGTTACCACCAAGGCTTCGTCGGCATAGTGCATGGCCATCAAGGCGCCTGTCTCGATACCGGCAGGAGAGTCACACACAATGTACTCAAAATCCATGGCTGCCAGGTCGTTCAGGACTTTTTCCACGCCTTCTTGCGTGAGGGCGTCTTTGTCACGGGTTTGTGAAGCTGCCAGGACGTACAGGTTTTCGCACTGCTTGTCTTTGATGAGCGCCTGGTGCAAATTGGCTTCACCGGTGATGACATTGATAAGGTCGTACACCACGCGGCGCTCGCAACCCATGATCAGGTCCAGATTGCGCAAGCCCACGTCAAAATCGATAACCGCTGTTTTGTGGCCGCGAAGTGCCAAACCGGTTGCAAAACTGGCGCTGGTGGTGGTCTTGCCGACGCCGCCTTTGCCCGAAGTGACCACAATAATTTTTGCCATGAAGCGCTGTCTTTCCAAAGTAGGGTCAATGTGTTGAATTTTACAATTTCAACGGTTCAATAATAATTTTTTCTTTTCCATCGTCGCTCAAGCGTACCTGCGCTGGTTTACCCAGGACATCGCTACCCAGTTCCTGCTCGGTGGTGCGGTAAACGCCCGCAATCGAGACCAGCTCTGGCTCCAGCGACAAGGCAAAAATCCGGGCGCTGGTATTGCCCCGGGCACCCGCCATGGCTTTGCCGCGCAGCGGAGCATAAACATGGATGTTTCCATCGGCAATGATTTCCGCGCCCCGGTTAACCATGGCCATCACGATCAAATCGCACCCCCGGGCATAGACTTTTTGGCCCGAACGCAGCGGTTTATGGACCACCATGGTCTCTATTGGCACTTCCCGCACGGCAGCAGGCGTCACTGGCTTTGCGGCCACGGGTGGCGAAACTTTGGCTGGGGCAGGCGTTGGTGGCGCAGGTTCGGCAGTTTTGCTAGCCGGGCGACGGATTTCTGAAGGCGCTTCGGGCAGGCCATTTTTTTTGGCAAAAAGTAAGCTTTCTGCATCTAATCCACGCACGGCGCTGGCACTCAAACGGCATTGCGCCAAGGTATTGAGCAATAAATTCCACTGCGGGTGAGGCAAGGTGATCTCGGATTGTGAAAAATCCAAAACAATGCCATCGGTATCAAAGAATTCGGGGCTTTCCCCGTTGGGACCGAACTTGGCCAGCAAATCGGCGCTGATTTTGGCGAGATCAGCACTTTTCACCAGCAATGCCAGCAAAGTGAGCTGCGCACTTTTGATCTCAAAAGAGGCTGGTTCACTGGCAGGGAAGGCGATTTGTGATTGAACCGGCATGGTTTGCTGCGCTGGCAGGTAGAAAACCAAATTTTACTTGATGGAATGATCCTGCTGCGGTCAAAAAAGACAGCGAATTTCACTGAAATCGTGGCTTTTTTCTGTGTGGACTTGTTCAGCCTGTATTCATTCTTTTCTTTATTTAAAAAATAGTAGTAGTAGATAGAAGCCGTCGTTTTTCTTGAATAGTGTGATTTTTCTGATGGAAAACAAATACTTAGCTCAAAGTGTTGTTTGTGTATGGCCATGCACATTGGTGTTGGCTGAATATGAACAACTTGGCTCGGTGCGTCCGGCCTGTGGATAAGTACCTGCTTATTCAAATCTTATGCACAGCTTTGTTAGACACTTTGAAAATACGGATTTTGTTTTTTTCGTGTTTTAAAGATTGAAATTTTTTGCGCAGGCATGTCGCGTATGCCGCTATATTGGGCTGTTGTTTTGTTTCAAGGAGTTTTCTATGCCCCGTCCCATTTTGGATGAATCGCGTATCCATCCGGCCGTGCGCCAAACCGTCGCTACGCATCACACAGAGATCGTGGCGCAGGTCGAGGCAGCTATTGCCCAGCATGCGGTTTTAGTCGTTGGTATGGCCATGAACCCCATGCCCAAAAAAGCCCGCGCAGCCTTGGATGCCGCAGGTATTGCGCATGGCTACCTGGAATTTGGCAGCTATTTCAATACCTGGCGCAAGCGCAATGCACTCAAGATGTGGAGCGGCTGGCCAACCTTTCCCATGGTGTTTGTGAAGGGCAACCTGGTTGGCGGCGCCAGCGACTTGCAGGCCTTGATTGCCAGCGGTGAATTAAAGAAACTTTTGGCCTAAAAAAAGCCCCGAATTTCGGGGCTTTTTTCTTAGTCTTTCAGTATCAACCGTGCTGTGGTCCATGTGGCCACTTGGGTTGGGCCTTGGTGTCAAACACTTTCTTTTGTTCGGGCGTTAGCACTCCATAAAAAGCTTTGACGGCTGTGTGGCGTTTTTCCATTTCGGCCATATGCATTTCATGGCGCTTTTGGTGCATCTCTTTCATTTTGTCCAGACGCTCGGGCATGCTGAGTTTTTCCATTTCAGCATGGTCCGGGCGCGGTGGTGGTGCGGGGGGCGTCATGGCACTTGCAAAGGTGGTCCATGCGCCCTCCTGGTCGGCGCTGAGCTTGAGCTCGGCTTTGAGGTGTTGCATATGTCGCTTCATACGCTCGGCCATTTTCCCGTGGTCCATGCCATGCATGGCGTGCATGCCAGGTTTGCCTCCATCTTCCTTGGGCGGGTTGGCTTGGGCTGTTGCGTAGCTGCCCGCCATGGTCAGTGCGGCGGCAAGCATCCATACTTTTAAATTTCGTTTCATTGCATTGCTCCTGTGGTAAGGCCCTTGTGCCATATGCACCAAGGCGTGCCCAAATCTTATGCCGCCCATGTCTTTGCCGGATAAAGCACAGTCAATGCTTTGTAAAGTTGGCTAAAGTTTGCCAACTGCACCGAAAACCCAAACTTCGTCGATCTTGATATGTGTCAATCCGCGACCACGTAGCCCTGGGCCACAATCGCTTGCGCCAGGGGCTCGCGCGCTTGGCTTGACTCAATGCGCACTTTGCCTGCGCTGCGGTCGATGCTGACCACGGCCGAAGGGTCTAGTTGGTGAATGGCTTTGTCGACCGCTTTTTCGCAATGGCCACAGGTCATTCCGCTGACGTTTAATTCATAGTGCACAGTGTTCATACCGGTCTCCAATCCTTCCAACACCATGATTGTGCACCCGCCTGGCCGGCACGATTTGACGAATAACAAAGGATAGATGCATGCCCTCACCTCACGCGGACGCGCAGTGCACCCTGGACATTGGTATTGGGGGTATGACCTGCGCCTCTTGCGTCGGCCGGGTGGAAAAAGCTTTGCTGCGGGTGCCCGGCGTGCAAGCGGCCAGTGTCAATCTCGCCACCGAATCGGCGCGCATTGCCGTGGCCGCAGATGCAGGCCAAGACGCGCCCATGGAAGCTTTGCTGCGCCGCGCCGTGCGCGATGCCGGCTACGAACCCAAAGATGCCGATGCTGCACTCGATGCGCCCGAACCCTCGCCCTGGGAAGGTTTTGCCCCTGTCGCCTGGGGCTTTGCCCTGTCTATCCCGCTGGTGCTGCCCATGTTGGGCGATGTGCTGGGCCAGCATTGGATGTTGCCTGCCGCTTGGCAATGTGCCCTGGCCACGCCGGTGCAACTGGTGCTGGGCGCCCGCTTTTACCGCGCTGCCTGGCACGCGGTGCGCGCGCGCAGTGGCAATATGGATTTGCTGGTTGCCTTGGGCACTACCGCCGGTTGGGCGCTGTCGGTGTGGCTGTGGCTAAGCGCGGCGCCCGGCGCCATGGTGCATCTGTATTTCGAAGGCTCGGCGCTGGTGATTACCTTGGTCCTGCTGGGCAAATGGCTGGAAGCCCGCGCCAAGCGCCAAACCACCTCGGCCATCCGCGCGCTGCACGCCCTGCGCCCGGCGCGTGCCCATTGGATCGGCCCCGACGGCGAAGTGGATGTGCCCGTCTCGGAGCTGCTGGTCGGCGATACCGTGGCGGTCAAGGCCGGCGAGCGTTTTGCTGCCGATGGACTGGTCTCTGAGGGCAGCACGCAAGCCGATGAGTCCATGTTGACGGGCGAATCACTGCCCGTACCCAAGCCTGTGGGGGCGCGCGTGCATGCCGGCAGCATCAACGGCGAGGGCTGCGTGCTGGTGCGCCTGAGCGCCGTGGGCGGGCAGACGGTGCTGGCCCACATCATCCGGTTGGTGGAGGACGCGCAGGCCGCCAAAGCGCCGATTCAGCGTCTGGTAGACCAGGTTAGCGCCGTGTTTGTGCCGGTGGTGCTGGTGCTGGCGCTGCTGACTTTGCTGGGCTGGCTGGCGGCTGGCCAGCCTGCAGAGGTGGCTTTGATCCGTGCAGTGGCGGTGCTGGTGATTGCCTGCCCTTGTGCGCTGGGCCTGGCCACGCCGGTGGCCATCATGGCAGGCACCGGGGTGGCGGCCAAATACGGCATCTTGATCAAAGACGCGCAGGCCCTGGAGATTGCCCACCGCGTCAGCGTGGTGGCGTTTGACAAGACCGGCACGCTCACGCAAGGGCGCCCGCAGCTTACCGAATTCGTCTCACTTGCACCCGCTGCGCCAACCTTGGCCTTGCCCGGTTTTGCCCAGGCCGAAGACCTGCGCATTTGCGCCAGCCTGCAAAGCGGCAGCGAGCACCCGCTGGCCCGCGCGGTGCTGGCCTACGCCAAAGCGCAGGGACAAGCCTTTGGCGCGCCACAAGACCTCATTACCGTGCCCGGCTGCGGCACCCGTGGGCATGTAGACGGGCGCGACTTTGCGCTGGGTAGCTGGCCCTGGGTGCAGTCTTTGCAGGTGGCGCAGGACGTACGCGCTAGCGACGCCCAGCAAGTGCAGCAGATGCAGGCGGCCGGTAGCACCGTCTCGGCAATGGCCGAGCTGCGCGAGGGCCGCTGGCAACTGCGCGCCTTGATGGCGTTTCATGACGAGCCCAAGCCCGGCGCCATCGAGGCCATTGCCAGCTTGCGCGCGCGCGGCCTGCAGGTGGTCATGCTCTCCGGCGACAACTGGGGCGCAGCGCGCGCCATGGCCGCACGCCTGGGGCTCGATGCCAGCGAAGGCAGTGCGCAGGTACGTGCAGGCGTCTTGCCCGGCGACAAGGCCCAATGCGTCAAAGACCTGAAAGCACCCTTGGTGGCCGGTAACGCGCAGCGCACCGTGGCTATGGTGGGCGATGGGGTGAACGACGCGCCCGCCCTGGCCGCAGCCGATGTCGGCATGGCCATGTCCAACCCCGACGGCGGCGGTACCGATGTCGCCATGCAGGCCGCCGGCATTACCTTGATGCGCGGAGACCCGCGTTTGGTCGCCGCCGCGCTGGACATATCGCGCCTGACGGTCGCCAAAATCCGGCAAAACCTGTTTTGGGCTTTTTTTTACAACGCGGCGGGCATTCCGCTGGCGGCGCTGGGCTACTTGCACCCCGTGCTGGCGGGTGCGGCCATGGCCATGAGCTCGGTCAGCGTGATGGCCAATGCCTTGTTGCTCAAGCGCTGGAAAGGGCCTTAAAGCCCTTGCGCTGCTTGTCTTTAAGCCTGGTTGAGAAACGGGTAATCGGTATAGCCTTTGTCGCCGCCGCCGTACAAGGTGGCGCGGTCCAACGGGTTCAGGGCCGCGTCTTGGCGCAGACGTGCGCTCAGGTCCGGGTTGGCAATAAAACCACGGCCAAAGGCCACCAGATCGGCGCCACCGTCTAGCGCGGCTTGGGCACTGGCTTTGTCCAGGCCGTTGTTGACCATCCAGGCGGCTTTGCCGCCCGCGGCGCGGTAGCTTTGGCGCAGCGCGGCGTAGTCAAAGGGCGCGTCGCCTTGCTGAAAGTCGCGCTCTGCGCCCGTAGAGCCTTCAATGATGTGCACATAGGCCAGGCCCAAGGGGCCCAGTTGTTCGGCGACGTAGCCAAAGAGTTTTTGCGGTTCGGGGTCAAACACATCATTGGCCGGGGTGACCGGCGAGAGGCGCAGGGCGCAGCGAGCGCCGCCAATTTCCTCGCACACCGCATGCATCACTTCGCGCAGCAAGCGTGCGCGCTGGGGCACGCTGCCGCCATAGGCATCTTGGCGCTGGTTGCTGCTGCTGCGCAAAAACTGGTCGATCAGGTAGCCGTTAGCCGCGTGCACTTCCACGCCGTCAAAGCCTGCTGCTATGGCGTTGCGCGCAGCGCGGCGGTAGTCGGCCACGATGCCGGCGATCTCCTCGATGGCCAAGGCCCGTGGCGCCGAGGTGGGCACAAACTTGGGTCCGTCGGCGCCGATCAGCACGGTCTTGGTTTTGGCGGTGAGGGCCGAAGGCGCCACCGGCGCCTGCCCGCCTTCTTGCAAGTCCACATGCGAAACGCGGCCCACATGCCAAAGCTGCATAAAGATGCGCCCGCCCGCTGCGTGTACGGCAGCAGTCACTGGTTTCCAAGACTGCACTTGCGCCTCGCTCCAGATGCCGGGCACGTCCGAATAGCCCTGGCCTTGCTGGCTGATGGCGGTGGCCTCGCTGATGATGAGGGCCGCGCCGCTGTGGGGGTCAGCACGCTGGGCGTAGTAGCGCGCCATGCCGGCGTGGGCCAGGGCGCTGGGGGCGCGGTTGCGTGTCAAAGGGGCCATGACCACGCGGTGGGGCAGGGTCAGAAGGCCCATGGGCAGGGCGTCAAAAAGTTGGGCCATGAGGGATGTCTTTCTGGTGTCCTTGTGCGCCGCTTCAACAGCGCACAATAGGGAGATTAAGGGGCGGTTCGATTTTCTTTGAGGAGTGTATGTGCAAGCAGGAGCGCGACAAGGGGTGGCCCTGGCCTTAGCCCTGGCGGTGGGTGCGGCCGTGTCTTTGGGGATCACGCGTTTTGCATACGGCTTGCTGTTGCCGGCCATGCGCGAGGACCTGGCCTGGAATTACACCCTGGCCGGGGCCATGAACACCGCCAATGCCATGGGCTATTTGATCGGCGCGATGCTCTCGCCCTGGGGCCTGCGGCGTTTTGGCCCCTCGGCTTTGTTGCGCTGGGGTGCGTTGGCGGCCACCGTCTTCATGGCCTTGTGCGGCTTTTTTACCGATCCGGCGGTGCTCTTGGCGCAGCGTTTGCTGGCGGGCGTAGCCAGCGCCGCGGTGTTTGTGGCCGGGGGCTTGCTGGCGGCGCGCTTGGGTGTGCGCGATCCGCAGCGCGCCGGTTGGTTGCTGGGCCTGTACTACGGGGGCACCGGTTTGGGTATCAGCATCTCAGCACTCTTGGTGCCTGCGGCATTGCAGGCGGCGCAGGGCGAGCTGCACGGCTGGCGTTATGCCTGGTGGCTGATGGCCGCTGTGTGTTTGGGCGGCAGCCTTTTGCTGCGCTGGCCCGCGCGCATTATGGCCGATGCGCCGCAGCCGGCCACGGCTGGGCCTGCGCCAGCAATGCCGCTGGCCTGGCGGCCGCTGTTTTTTGGCTTGGCGGGTTATGGCATGTTTGGCGTGGGCTATATCGGCTACATGACTTTTGTGGTGGCGCTTTTGCGTGCACAGGGCAATAGCGTGGGCGCAATTACTTTGTTTTATGCGGTGCTGGGTGCGTCGGTGATGGCCTCTTCGCGCGTGTGGGCGCGCTTGCTAGACCGCGAGCAGGGTGGGCGCGCTATGGCTTTGCTCAATGCCTTGCTCGGTTTTGCAACCCTGCTGCCTGCCGTGTCGGACAACTACGCGGTTTTGATGCTGTCGGGCGTGGTGTTTGGCGGCGTGTTTTTGTCCATCGTGGCCGCCAGCACGGCCATGGTGCGCCACAACCTGCCGCAGGCCCAGTGGGCCAGTGGCATCAGCGCCTTTACGGTGGTGTTTGCTGCAGGCCAAATTGCCGGCCCGACCATGGTGGGCTGGATTGCCGATGGCCCAGGCGGCCTAGAGCGCGGTTTGTTGGTCTCGGCCCTGGCCTTGTGGGGCGGTGCTGTACTGGCTATGCGCCAACGCCCGCTGGCGCATAGCCAAACGCAAACCCCTACGCCGACTTAGGCGCCGCTTTGAATCATGTGCGCCGCTTTTTCGGCAATCATGATGGTGGGCGCGGTGGTGTTGCCCGTGGTGAGCGTGGGCATGATGGAAGCGTCCACCACGCGCAGGCCTTGGATGCCATGCACGCGCAGCTGCGCATCGACCACGGCCTGCGGGTCAGAGTCCGGGCCCATTTTGCAGGTGCTGCAGGGGTGGTATTCGGTGTCGGAGTGGTCGCGCAAAAAGCTTTCGATCTGCTTGGGGTTGTTGCGCTCTACGGGGTAGAGCATCTCGCCTCGGTAAGGGTCAAAGGCCGGGGCGTGCAAGATGTCATAGCCGATTTGCGTGCCTTTGATGAGCGTGGCCATGTCATCGGGGTGCGAGAAAAAGCCCGGGTCGATCAGCGGCGTATCGCTGGCGCGTTTGCTTTGCAGGCGCACGCTGCCCCGGCTCTTGGGGCGGCACAGCGTGACGTGCAAGGTGTAACCGTGGCCCAGGTGGGCTTTGCGGTTGTGGTCGTCCACGATGCCCATGCACATGGCCAGTTGGATATCGGGCAGCGCCGCCTGCGGATCGGTTTTCAGGAAGCCTTGCGACTCGGCCACATTCGAAGTCACCCAGCCGGTGCGCTTGTTGCGCCATTCAAAGATGGAGCGGATGACTTGCACCATGCCGCGCAAAGACACGCCTAGCGAGGACTCCTGGCGCGTTGTGCGGTGAATCAGCACCGTGGTCACATGGTCTTGCAGATTCTGGCCCACGCCTTGAAGCGCGTGCACGGGCGCGATGCCATGCTCTTGCAAATGCGCTTGCGGCCCGATGCCCGAGAGCATCAGCAACTGCGGTGAGCCAAACGCGCCGGCGCTCAGTAGCACCTCGCGCCGCGCGCGCACCAAGACCTCTTGCCCTTCGCGTTGGTAGTGCACGCCCACGGCTTTGCGCCCTTCGAGGGCAATGCGCTGGGCGTGTGCGTGCGTGATGATGTGCAGGTTGCTGCGGTCTTTGATGGGTGTGATGTAGGCGCGCGCCGCGCTGCAACGCTCGCCCCCGCTTTGCATGACCTGGCTGGGCCCCACGCCCCATTGCTGGGCGCCGTTGTAGTCGGGCGTGCGCGGCAAGCCGCACTGTTCGCTGGCCTTCAAAAACACTTCATTCAAAGGCCCTGGGCTGCGCAAATAACTCACTTGCAAAGGTCCGCCAGCGCCGCGGTAGCTGTTGGCGCCAAAGCATTGGTTGTTTTCGCTGCGTTTGAAAAAAGGCAGCACATCTTCATAGCTCCATCCGGGGTTGCCCAGGGCGGCCCAGTGGTCGTAGTCGGCGCGGTTGCCACGCGTGTAGACCATGGCGTTGATCGAGGTGCTGCCACCCATGACCTTGCCGCGCGGTTGGTAGCCGCGCCGGCCTTTAAAGCCGTCTTGGGGTACCGTCTCGTAGCCCCAGTTATTGATATGGAGCGGCGCACTGACCGCAAAGCCCATGGGCGCATGGATGAGCACCGAGCTATCGGTGCCGCCGGCTTCAAGCAGGCACACCTGCACCGCCGGGTCTTCGCTCAGGCGGCTGGCCAGCACGCAACCGGCGGCGCCGCCGCCGATGATGACGTAGTCAAAGGTGTCAGAGGTGTTGCTGGGCATGGTGAATCCTTGGTAATGAATAAGCTTGCGCGCTGTCGGCGCCTATTAGCTGCGGTAGCTGCTGTCCTGCCGGTCGAGCTTGCGCAGCAAAGCCGGCCAGGCCAGCGCGCCGCCAAAGCCGCCGCTGCCGCCGGCCTGCACGCGCACCGCAGCGCCCACGCCGTCGATGATGCGCGGATCGACCTGCACCAGTTCTCCGCCGGGCTGGGCGGTGACTTGGATTTGGCAGGCCGACTCGAAGTTGTACATCAGCAAAAACGCATCAGGAATCGAGCGCGCCACGGTGAGTAGCCCGTGGTTGCGCAGCATCAGGTGGTTGGCGCTGCCCAGGTCGGCTTGCAGGCGCGGCTTTTCCTCGTCGCGCAGGGCGATGCCCTCGTAGTCGTGGTAGCCCAGCGAGCTGAGTACCAGCGTGGCTTGCTGGCTGATGGGCAGCAGCCCGCAAGCCTGGGCGCTAACGGCCACGCCTGCGCGCGTGTGGGTATGCAGCACGCACTGTGCGTCTTCGCGCACGGCATGCACCGCGCTGTGAATAACAAAGCCGGCCGGGTTGACCGGAAAGGGCGAGTCCATCAGCTTGTTGCACTGCTGGTCGACCTTGATCAGGCTGCTGGCCGTGACCTCGTCAAACAGCATGCCGTAGGGGTTGATCAGGAAATGGTGGTCGGTGCCCGGCAGGCGCGCGCTGATGTGGGTAAAGATCAGGTCGCTCCAGCCATAGGCGGCAACCAGGCGGTAGCAGGCGGCTAAGTCGACGCGCAGTTGCCACTCCTGGGCGCTAACCTGGTCTTGAACAGAAGGGATGTGCATGCAAAAGCTCCAACGGATAAGCCACCCACTCTAACCCAGGGCGCAGTGGCCGGCACTTAGGGTAAAGACTAGGCGCGGGCCTTGCTTCATGCTGCGCCGGTAAAATGGCCGTCCCCTTCGCTTTGGACTCTTGCGCCATGCTGTATCCCCAACACTTTGATGTGATCGTTGTCGGCGGCGGCCATGCCGGCACCGAGGCTGCGCTGGCAGCGGCGCGCATGGGGTGCAGCACCTTGCTGCTCACGCACAACATCGAGACCTTGGGGCAGATGAGCTGCAACCCCTCGATTGGCGGCATTGGCAAAGGCCATTTGGTTAAAGAAGTCGACGCCCTGGGCGGCGCCATGGCCCTGGCTACTGACGAGAGCGGCATCCAGTTTCGTATCCTCAATTCCAGCAAAGGCCCGGCCGTGCGCGCCACCCGCGCCCAGGCCGACCGGGTGCTGTACAAGGCAGCGATACGCCGCATGCTGGAGAACCAGCCGCATTTGTCTTTGTTCCAGCAGGCGGTCGATGACCTTCTCGTGGAGGGCGATCGCGTCGTCGGGGCCATTACCCAAATAGGAATTATTTTCAAAGCCACTACGGTTGTGCTCACTGCGGGTACGTTTTTGGACGGCAAGATCCACGTGGGCATGAACAACTATGGCGCAGGCCGCGCTGGCGACCCGCCTGCAGCGCGCCTGAGTGCGCGCCTGAAAGAACTGAAGCTGGCCCAAGGCCGCCTCAAGACCGGCACGCCACCGCGCATCGACGGGCGCAGCATCGACTTTTCCCGCTGCCAGGCGCAGCCCGGCGATGGCATGCCCGGCGGCATGGCCACGCAGATGCCGGTGTTCAGCTTCATGGGCAGGGCAGAGCAGCACCCACAGCAAGTGCCGTGCTGGATGACGCATACCAATGCGCGCACCCACGAAATCATCCGCAGCGGCTTTGACCGCAGCCCCATGTTTACCGGCACCATCGAGGGCGTGGGCCCGCGCTATTGCCCCAGCGTGGAGGACAAGGTCAACCGCTTTGCCGACAAGGAAAGCCACCAGATTTTTCTGGAGCCCGAGGGCTTGACCACCCACGAGTACTACCCCAATGGCATCTCCACCAGCCTGCCTTTTGACATCCAGTACGACCTGGTGCACAGCATGGTGGGGCTGGAGAATGCGCATATTTTGCGCCCCGGCTACGCCATCGAATACGACTACTTTGACCCCCGCGCCCTGAAAAGCAACTTTGAGACGCGCCAGATTCAGGGCCTGTTTTTTGCCGGGCAGATCAACGGCACTACTGGTTACGAAGAAGCGGCGGCCCAGGGTTTGTTTGCCGGAGTCAACGCCGCTTTGCAGGCCGGCGCCCGCACCGCGTACGCGCATGCCAGCTGGCTGCCCGGGCGCGACCAGGCCTACCTTGGCGTGCTGGTGGACGACCTGATTACCAAGGGCGTGACCGAGCCCTACCGCATGTTTACCAGCCGCGCCGAGTTCCGGCTGCAGCTGCGCGAAGACAACGCCGACGCCCGCCTGACCGGCGTCGGCCGCCAACTCGGCCTGGTCGATGACGCCCGCTGGGACGCTTTTTGCCGCAAGCAAGACGCTGTTTCACGTGAAACCGAGCGCCTGCGCAGCCTGTGGGTCAGCCCGAAAAACCTGGCCACCGAGGAAGCGCAGCGCGTGTTTGGCAAAGCCCTGGAGCACGAATACAGCCTGGCCGATTTGCTGCGCCGCCCCGAAGTGGGCTACGCCGACCTGATGGGCCTGGCCGGCGGCCGCTTTGCCAACCCCGACTTGCCGGTGCAGCCCGAGGCAGAGCAGGGCGCGGGCGCGCCCGATATGTTTGTGCCCACGGTGATCGAGCAGGTGGAAATCGCTATCAAGTACGCTGGCTATATTGACCGGCAAATTGAGGACGTGGGCCGCGCCGCGCATTACGAAAACCTGCGCCTGCCCGAGTCGCTGGACTATATGCAGGTCTCGGCCCTGAGCATCGAGGCGCGCCAGCGCCTGAACAAACACCGGCCCGAGACCTTGGGCCAGGCCTCGCGCATGTCGGGCATCACGCCGGCGAGCATCTCGCTCTTGCTCATCCACCTGAAAAAAGGCAATTTTCGTGAGTTTGCCGGCAAGCTGCCGGCCCCGGCCTCGGCCTCGGCTCCGGCCAGCAGGGCGGCCGAGGCAGCGCAGTGAGCCAAAGCCTGGCCGATGGCCTACGTCATGGCCTAAGTGATGGCCTGGCCGCGCTGGGCCTGGCGCTTAGTGCCGACCAGCAAAACGCCTTGCTGGCCTACCTGGCGCTTTTGCAAAAGTGGAACCAGGTCTACAACCTGACTGCCGTGCGCGAGCCCCAAGCCATGCTCAGCCACCATCTGCTCGACAGCCTAGCCGTCGTTGCGCCCCTGCAAGCGCAGATGCAAAAGCTGGCCCCCGCCGCACCGCTGCGTCTGCTCGATGTCGGCTCGGGCGCTGGCTTGCCCGGCGTGGTGCTGGCCATTTGCCTGCCCGATTTGCAAGTGGACTGCGTGGACACCGTGGCCAAGAAGGCCTCGTTCATCCAACAAGTGGCGCTGAGTTTGGGCTTGCCCAATCTGCGCGGCCTGCACGCGCGGGTGGAGCGCATCGAGCCGGGCTACCAACTGGTCAGCGCGCGCGCGTTTTCCTCGCTGCCGGACTTGGTGCAGGGCTCGGACGCCGCGCTCTTGCCCGGCGGCATCTGGATGGCTATGAAAGGTAAAACCCCCACCGAAGAGATGCAGGCCTTGCCGCCTTCGGTGCAGGTGTTTCACGTGGAACCGCTCACCGTTCCGGGCCTGGACGCCCAGCGCTGCATCGTCTGGATGCGCCGCGCCGACGCCTAGGCGCCCCTCCAAGCCGCCCGCGAACCGGGCCCAAGGTGCCCCTGTTTCACGTGAAACAGGCGATCACGTAAACTCGCGCTCTTGTTGCTTTGGGGTTCTTGATGCTTGGCGTCACCGATTACGGTACTTTTGTGGTGACCATTTTGGTCTTTTTGCTGATTCCCGGCCCGGGCAACCTGGCCCTGGTCCTGTCCACGAGCAAGGGCGGCTTGCGCGGCGGTCTGGCCGCTACCCTGGGTGTCATTTTGGGCGACCAGGTGCTGATGTGGCTGGCCGTGGCCGGCGTGGCCGCGCTGCTGTCTAGTTACCCGGCGGCTTTTCATGTGGTGCAGTGGGCGGGCGCCGCTTACCTGGCCTGGTTGGGCGCTTATATGCTGCTGGCCAAGCCGGGCGCGGCCTCGCCCATCGAGATTCGTCCGCGTCAGTTTTTGCGCCAGGCCATGGTCATCACCTTGCTGAATCCCAAAGCCATCTTGTTTTACATGGCTTTTTTCCCGCTGTTTGTCGACCCGGTTCAGCAGCAAGGCCTGCTGACCTACGGCTTTATGGCCGCCACCATCGCGGCGCTCACCTTTTTGTATGGCTTGTCGGCCACCTTGCTGACCTATTTTTTTGCCGAGCGCTTGCGCGCCAGTCCGCGCGTGGGCCATGCCCTGGAAAAGCTGGCGGGTGTTTTTCTGATTGGTTTTGGCGTCAAGCTGGTGGTCTCGCAGTAGCGCCTTGCGCTGCGCCAGCCTGACTGCACGCCCGTTTTTATGTACTTTGGACACTGAACCCCATGGCCCAGATATTTTGTATTGCCAACCAAAAAGGTGGCGTTGGCAAGACCACCACTACCGTGAACCTGGCCGCCGGTCTGGCCTTGCAAGGCCAGCGCGTGCTCATGGTCGACCTGGACCCGCAGGGCAACGCCACCATGGGCTCGGGGGTGGACAAGCGCAGCCTGGCGCTCTCGGTGTATGACGTGCTGCTCGAATCGGCCAGCATCGCCCAGGCCCGCACCCGCAGTGACAAACTCATCGCCGCCCAATGCAGCTACGACATCTTGGGCGCCAACCGCGAACTGGCCGGCGCCGAGGTCGAGATGGTCGAGCTCGAACGGCGCGAGCGCCGCCTCAAAGCTGCCCTGGCCGAGGTGGCCGGCGAGTACGACTTTGTGCTCATCGACTGCCCGCCCTCGCTGTCCATGCTCACGCTCAATGGCTTGTGCTGCGCCGACGGCGTCATCGTGCCCATGCAGTGCGAATACTTCGCCCTGGAGGGCCTGACCGATCTGGTCAACACCATCAAGCAGGTCAAGGCCAATTTGAATGACAATTTGCGAATCATTGGCTTATTGCGAGTCATGTTTGATCCGCGCATTACCTTGCAGCAGCAGGTGAGCGACCAGCTCAAGGCCCACTTTGGCGACAAGGTGTTTGACAGCGTCATTCCGCGCAATGTGCGTCTGGCCGAGGCGCCCAGCTACGGCTTGCCGGGCGTGGCTTTTGATCCCTCGTCCAAAGGCGCGCAAGCCTTTGTCGGCTTTGCGCAGGAAATGATCCGGCGCATTCCCGCTGCGGGCTGAGTACGGTGCAGCAAGCCGCCAACGTCCTCTTGCTGCCCGGCTGGCAAAACTCCGGCCCGGCGCACTGGCAAAGCCGCTGGGAGGCTTTGTACGGCTACACCCGCGTGCAGCAGCACGACTGGATGCAGCCCCTGCGCGGCGACTGGATATGCCAGCTCGAAGAAGCCGTGCTAGCGCGCGAGGGCCCGTACGTGCTCGTTGCCCACAGCCTGGGCTGTTTGCTCACGGCCGCGTGGGCTGCGGTGTCGCGCAATACGCAGCGCGTGCGCGCAGCTTTTTTGGTGGCCCCCGGTGACCCCGAGTTGCCTCATTTGCGCACCGTCTTGCACAGCTGGGCGCCGGTGGAGTTGCAGCCCCTGCCTTTTCCGAGCGTGCTGCTGGCCAGCCACACCGACCCGTATTGCAGCTTTGAGCGCGCCAGCGCTTTTGCCGGCGCCTGGGGCGCACGCTGCGTGGACTATGGCGACGCCGGCCACATCAACGCCGACAGCGGCTTAGGCGACTGGCCGCAGGGCCACGCACTTTTTCTTCAATCGTTGGACACAAAGGAATTGCCCCATGGCAACTAAAAAACTCAAAGGCCTGGGCATGGGCTTGGAAGCCTTGCTCGGGCCCAAGGTCGTCGATGTTGCGCCCGCAGCTGCTGCAACTGAAGGCGGCGCTCCCAGCACCTTGCCCCTGGACGACTTGGTAGCCGGCCAGTACCAGCCACGCACGCGCATGGACGAAGGCGCGCTCTACGAATTGGCCGAGAGCATCAAGGCCCAGGGCATCATGCAGCCTATCTTGGTTCGCCAGCTCACGGCGGCCCAAGCCCAGTCGCAGCAGCCCGCGCGCGGCGACAAGCCTTTGTACGAAATCATCGCGGGCGAGCGCCGTTTTCGGGCCGCACGTCTGGCTGGTTTAGAACAGGTGCCGGTGCTGGTGCGCAACGTGCCCGACGAGGCCGCCGCTGCCATGGCGCTCATCGAAAACATGCAGCGCGAAGACCTCAACCCGCTGGAAGAAGCCCAAGGCCTGCAACGCCTGATCAAAGAATTTGGCATGACGCACGAGGCCGCTGCGCAATCGGTCGGCCGCTCGCGCAGCGCCGCCAGCAACCTGATGCGCCTCTTGCAATTGGCCGAGCCGGTGCAGTCCATGCTCATGGCCGGCGACCTGGACATGGGCCACGCCCGCGCCTTGCTCACGCTAGACCGGGCCACGCAAATTTCGGCAGCCAACCAAATCGTGGGCAAAAAACTCTCGGTGCGCGAGGCCGAAAGCTTGGCGAAAAAACTCGGCGCCGAATTTGCCTTGGTCTCTGCCAAACCCAAAAAAGAAAAATCACGCGATCTCAAACGTCTGGAAGAAGAGCTCTCGGATGCGCTGGCCGCGCAGGTGGACATTCGGGTTAAAAAACGCGTCAAGCGCAATGGCCGCATCGAGGACATGGGCGAGGTGGTGATTCAGTTTGGCTCGCTCGATGCGCTCAACGGCCTGATAGAACGCCTCGCGCCCCAAGGCGAGCGCTAAGCCATGACGACGCCCGGCGCCGAACCCACGCCTGCCAGCGCCTGGCGCAAAGCGCCCCCCTGGCCCGCGCCCGCGTTTTTGTCCTGGGGCGCAAGCTGGGCCTTGCTGCGCTTTTTGGGCGGGCAGGGCTGGTCGCCCTTGGCAGCGCTGGCCTTGGCGGCCGGCCTTGGCGTGCTGCTCAGCGTGTGGGGCAGCAGCTGGTGGCGCAAGCTGGTGATTGCGGGGGGCTTCCCGGTCTCGTTTGCGCTGAGCGCGCAATTGCTGGGGCATGGCGATGTGCCCTCGTGGGTGTGGTTGCTGCCGCTGGCGGTCATGCTCTTGGTCTATCCGGTCAATGCCTGGAGCGACGCGCCCTTGTTTCCGACACCAGCCAAAGCCCTGCTCGAATTGCCGCGTTTTGCTCCCTTGTCTGTCGGTGCCAAAGTGGTGGACGCGGGCTGTGGCCTGGGCCATGGTTTGCGTGCGCTACGCCGTGCTTATCCGCAGGCGCAGTTTTATGGTTTGGAGTGGAGCGTGGTGCTGCGCTGGTGGTGCGCACTGCGCCTGCCATGGGCACGCATTACGCGGGCTGATATTTGGGCCGCCGATTGGTCGGGCTACGACATGGTGTACGCCTTTCAACGCCCCGAAAGCATGCCGCGCGCGGTGGCCAAAGCGGCCAAAGAATTGCGCAAAGGGGCTTATTTGGTGAGCCTGGATTTTCAAGCGCACGAGCTGCTAGAAACTGCCCGCTACGAAGCGCCCAATGGCAAAATGGTCTGGATCTATCAAACGCCTTTTGTCTATGCCACCCACTAGTTTGATCCCCGAAAACCCTGCCGCCGTTTCGCTGGAGCGCACGCTGCTGTGCGCCATGGCCACCTTGGTCGAGCAGCGCGACGCCGATACGCACCAGCACCTGCTGCGCATGCAAGCCTATGTGGCACAACTGGCGCACGCCCTGCGCGGCAACGGTGCATGGGCCGATGTCATCACCCCCGAATTTGTGCGCCACCTGCAAGACTGCGTGTGGGTCTACGACATGGGTACCCTGGCCGTGCCCGAGCGTGTGCTGCTTAACCCCGGCGTCTACACCGCAGCCGAGCGGCGCGCTATGCAAGCCCATACCGTGCGTGGCCTCATGGCATTGCAGCAAGCGCAATCAGCTCTGGACTGCAAAGACCCCGGCCTGCAAGTGGCCAAAGAAGTCACCCTCTCGCACCACGAACAATGGGATGGCCAAGGCTACCCCCAAGGCCTGCAAGGCGCCACCATACCGCCGGCCGCCCGCATCTTCGCGCTGGCCGATGCCTACGACGCCATATGCAGCGCCAAGGTCTACAAACCCGCCCTCAGCCACGAGCAAGCCGTGGCGCATATTGGCGAGGAACGTGGCGTGCAGTTTGACCCCGACGTGGTGGACGCCTTCATGGCCTGCGCGCCGGCCATGCAAGCCATCCGCCAGCGCTATGCGGACACCGAAAAAGACATGCGCGACAAAATCGAATTCATGCTCGACGCCGTCGCCGAACCCCCGCTGCCCTGAGCGCAGCCTGCACCGAAAGAACCCCATGGGAAACCGCCTTACACAAATAGCCACCCGCACCGGCGACAACGGCACCACCGGCCTGGGCGACCACTCCCGCGTCTCCAAAAACAGCTTGCGCGTGCACGCCATGGGCGAGGTGGACGAGCTCAACAGCCACATCGGCGTCTTGCTGTGCGAGCCCATGCCCGAGGGCGTGCGCGATGTGCTGGTCGAGGTGCAGCACCAGCTCTTTAACCTGGGCGGCGAGCTGTCCATCCCCGGCTTTGAGCTGCTCAAGCCCGAAGCCGTGCTGGCCCTGGACCAGGCGCTAGACCAGTACAACCAAACGCTGCCCAAGCTGCAAGAGTTCATCCTGCCCGCAGGCAACCGCGCCGCATCACTGGCGCACGTATGCCGCACCGTAGCCCGCCGCGCCGAGCGCGCCGTGGTCGCGCTCGGCAACGAAGAGGCCTTGAAAGAAGCCCCACGCCAATACCTGAACCGCTTGTCCGACCTGATGTTTGTGCTGGCCCGCGTGCTTAACCGCCACCGCAGCGATGGGACTGTGGGTGATGATGTGTATTGGAAGAGTACGCGGCTGGCGCGGGGGGAGTTGGGGGGGTAAAGCAAGCTTTTCTCATTTGCGCCTCAAATTCAAAAGCCCATCTTGCGATGGGCTTTTTTGTTCTCATCGCCTGGAGTTTTCGCCCAAGGTTTCGATCAGATCTGTACGATTGTTGGGGGGAGATTAGTGGCACCCGTGGTAGCAATACACGAAGTTGAGGTGCAAATTCGAGCACTAACGCTCCCAGCGCATCGGACGCCGGAGGGCATCTACTCTATTCGATCAATCCCCATGCAATCTCAGGCGGCTTAACTGCCGCAGTAATGTCTCACACCCTAGGATCGAGTTTATGGTTACTGGTTAGGTAAACGGCAAGTCCTTTAAATGAAGAAGTGTGCTGATCGGACGGTGGCTTGTGTCGTTCTGTCAATGCTCATAGCCAGGTGCTACCGTGAAAGTGCCGCTTAACCTTATTAATGTCAAATTTAGCAACAATGTTGTTTATGATGTCGTTGCGTAACGCGATCTCCGGCGACATTTCTTACACACCACAGTGGTTTGCTCTATGACAAAAAAACTAATGCTTTTACATCTAAGCGATATCCACATCAAAAAGATGTCAGACGTAATACTTTCTAGGGCGGAAAGCATTGCTGCGGCGACATTTCCCCGACTGCCTGAAATTCATACCCTAGCGTTGGTAGTGTCTGGTGACATCGCGTTTAGCGGTACGGCTGAGCAGTATGAATTGGCAATCAAGTTCATCGGGAAAATTAAAGAGGCTATTAAAAACGAGTCGCCGCACCTTCGGATCGTGGTTCTCGTTTGTCCAGGAAACCACGATTGTGATTTCAAAGTTCACGATGAAACGCGAGATGCAGTCCTATCAAAAATACGTACATTAGATGGAGTTGATCCATCTGATTCTCTAATCAAGACAGCCACTTCCGTCCAGGACGCATTCTTCAAATTCCGAGCCCAGATTTCTGAGTGCCATTGGAGTCGCGATAATCCGCTCTCTTGGCAGACATCAATCGGCATTGGGGATCATCGAGTGGGCTTTCGCTGCCTGAATGTTGCATGGATGTCTGAGAAACGAGAAATACAAGGGGCACTCGTATATCCCTCGTCAGCTGTTCAACCTTTTGAGTTTGACGAGAAAAATGATCTTGCCGTAACGTTGTTACATCACCCTTTTAATTGGTTTGGGCAATCAACTTACCGTCAGTTCCAGGCGGCGGTTAGACTTGAAAGTCACCTTATATTTACAGGCCACGAGCATTTTCAAAACGTCGTTGAAACTAATGAGCTTCAAAGCTCATCCACAGTTTCAATTGAGGGCGGTGTCCTATTCGATGCGTCGAAACCAGACCGATCGAATTTCAATATTGTTATTGTTGATTTGGCAACCAAACAATATATGACGGAGCTGTTAATTTGGAACATTGATCATTACGCACCGCAGGTGGACGATGGCGAGTGGGGCTCGCTTAGGGCATTGCCAATAAAAGGTCGCCAAACCTACAGCCTAAACGATGCTTTCGCTCAGTTGCTTAAAGATCCAGGAGCTAACTTCAGCCACAGTGCAAAGAAAAATCTCGAGATCGATGATGTTTTCATCTGGCCCGAGCTTCGATTGCTTGATGATCCGGCATTGATCAAGAAACAAGTTTCGGGCGGATACTTCGAAGATTTGGATAACTTAAAGAGTGGTATTTTTATCAGGGGTGAAGAGAAAAGTGGAAAAACTACGCTGCTACGGCAATACTTTAAGAGTTACCATAACAGAGGTTTTTTGCCGTTGTACTTTAGCGCGGAATGGCTGACAAAGAGTCATCGTAGCGAGCCCTTAAAGGCATTAAAGTATGCGATCGACCGTCAGTACCTTAAGAAGGACCGTGAAATTTGGCTCCAAGAATCAAAAGGTCAGCGAATCCTGTTTCTAGATGATATCGATAGATGCTCGCTGTCGCCGCAGGCCCTTGGAGAATGCCTTGCTGGGCTCTTCAATTATTTTTCAAGCGTCGTCGTAACAGCTCGCGATGCGACAGCCGCGTTGGATATGCTTGCCCTTGAACGTGTTGAACCGCTACACGGCTTTCAGCAGTACGAGGTTAGGGAGTTTGGGCACAAAAAGCGGTTTGAACTTGTGTGTAAATGGGCGGAGATCGGCGGCGAATATGAGGACTCAGCATCATGGTCGCGGACGATCGACAAATTGGAGAAGGATTTAACGATCGCTGTTGGTAGACAGTTTGTGCCGGCTGTTCCGATCTATCTGCTTACGCTACTTCAAAGCATTGAGTCTGGAAGAACAGCAGACCTCCAGAACAGTGCTTTCGGCCATTACTATCAGTTTTTGGTCACCAGCTCGCTTCAGGATGTAGGCATCGAGAGGGAGCAGTGGAGTGAAGTGATGAACTACTGCGCCAACCTCGCTTGGTTTTTACACAACTCTGGGAGCAGACAATTTACCGAAAAAGAGTTTGAGGGTTTCAATAATGCATTCAGCAAAGAGTTCACACCGGTTACGCTTAATAAGCGTGATCGACACTTGAAGGGAGCAAACATTCTGGCTAGTGTAGACGGGCAGCTGGAGTTCAAGTACCCTTATCTTTATTATTATTTTCTGGGCCAGTATCTTGCTGATCGCATTCATGAAGAGGAAACTCAGCAGGTTATCGTACAGCTTTGTGATGACCTTCATTTACGGGACAATGCTAATGTGCTTTTGTTCACGAGTCACCATACTAAGAGTCCAGTGATATACGAACAAATTGCGGCAGCCCTCGACAAATGCTTTGCCGACGACCCTGTCTTCGACTTTGAGCGTGACGTTAGGTTACTAAACGACCTTGTTGATTCAGCGCCAAACCTGATTTACAAGGAAAACTCAGCGCTTCATTCACGAGCTGTTGTTCGCGAACATCAGGACAAGACAGAGGAGGCTTACTCGAAGCGGTCAGATGATATGGCAGAGATCCCATCCGCCATAACACGCCTCTTTCGGGGCATGGAAATACTCGGCCAGTTCTTGAAAAACCATTACGGTAACACTAAGAACCAAGTCAAGGATGAATTAATCGACAAGTTGCTTAAGAGTGCGCTTAGAGGTCTACACGGTACTACGCTAATGATTCGGAATGATGCCGAAGCTTTGGCTCTTTATATTGAACGAATCCTTGCCGACGGGCGCCCGGACCTTCAATCCGAAGTGGTCAAAGCTAATGCGAAGCGTGCAGTCTTTGACATCGTCGGGTTGGTCAGTTTTGCGTTCATTCAGAAGGCCGCCTCAACGGTGGGGTCTACGTACCTGAAGGGCAATCTGACGTCAGTGGTCGCGAAAAACGATTCTCTTGGATACGAGCTTATTGAAATGAGCCATCAACTTGATCTACCAGAAGCAATTCCCTTTGATAAATTGAAAACACTAAATAATTTAGTGAAAAAGAATATTTTTTCTCAGGCCCTTCTAAGTTCCATGGCACTAAAACATCTTCACCTTTTTAAGGTGTCGTACAAGGATAAACAAAGACTTTGCGCAGAGCTTGGAATTAAATTGGAACGGCAATTGGCGTTGGCCCATGACCGAACGACAGGCCGTAACTAGGATCGACCTCGGAAAGGTACGCCGCTGTCTTGTTGGTGCTGGAATGCAAAAATGCATTGAACAAAACAGCCAGTTCATCACACAATTTTTCGGCGACATACGCCCGCATAGCCCAAGTCCGCGCATCGGACATGCGCGTTTATCTGAGAGAGTCGCAGACATTTACCACGGTGGTCTTACCCTGCGTGATTCCCATAACCAATGGCGCTTTGCGCTTGGCAGTCCAGCGTTTGGCATCTTCTTCCATCATTGTGCGCATCTGAGTTTCTTTAAAAGATAACACCGGAGCAGAAATTCACTGGGTCAATACAGCCATGCTTACGTCTAGGCTGGCTGGTGCATGGGGCTACTCAGTCGCCGACCAGATACTCCCGAAGCTGCCCGGTAAACAGCGTCCTACCAGCAGTGTGGCGCGTTCCGACACGTTTGAGAATGTCTTGGTCTTCAATTACGGCCACATTGCTGCTGCTGGCGCGGAAAAAGTGCACAATATCTAAAGTCGGTGTATAAACACCTAGGTACTTAGGCGCTGGAGGAATCATGGATACCGTCCGTTGGAATGTTGCAGTGTCGCCCGATACGGATCAATCGGTGCGCATGTTTCTTGCCGCGCAGGGCGGCGGTCGCAAAGGTGATCTTTCGCGCTTTATTGAAGAGGCGGTGCGCTCCTACCTTTTGGAAAAGGCGGTCGAGCAAGCGAAGTCTGCTGGATCCAATATGGAGGAGTCGGAATTAACGGCCCTCATCGACGAGGCGGTGCAATGGGCGCGTGAGCATTGATGCGCGTTATCTTGGACACCAATGTATTGCTTGGTGCGCTGATTTCTCCATACGGCCCACCCGATGCCATTTACCGTGCTTGGCGCGCCGCCAAGTTTGAACTGGTGACCTCCGCCGCACAGCTCGACGAATTGCGCCGCGTGAGTCGCTACCCCAAGCTCAAGACCCTATTGCCTGCGCACCGCGTCGGCACCATGGTCAACAACATGCAGCGGGCCACGGTATTAGGCGCCTTACCCAAGCTGCCAGACCCTCTGCAAATAAATGACCCGAATGATGCTTTCCTGGTGGCGATGGCTATCGGCAGCGAAGCGGATTACGTGGTGACCGGCGATCGGCGAGCCGGCTTGCTACAGCTTGGAGCAATAGGTCGCACGCGTTTCGTCACGCCAGCCATCTTTTGCGCAGAGGAGCTTTGAGATGTGGCCGCCAATTTTTTTGGGGTGCTGTCGAGCTTAAGAGGACGCATCTCAACAACACGCGCAACGCAACTACCCTGCTGGCGCCAATATCGCCATAGTGATCCGCGAGATGCAGCTCATGTTCCCCGCATCGTCGCGCAGCTCGATTTGCCACACATGCGTGGTGCGGCCTCTGTGAATGGGGCGCGCGGTGCCGGTAACCCAGCCGGAGGTGACACCGCGCAAATGGTTGGCGTTGATGTCTAGCCCCACCGCACGGTAGCCTGGCGGGCAAGAAAAGGCTGCGCCACAGGAGCCCAGCGTTTCGGCCAGCACCACCGACACGCCGCCGTGCAGCAAACCATAAGGCTGGCGCGTGCGCTCGTCCACGGGGACGCGACCCACAAGATAGTCATCGCCTACTTCCAAAAATTCAATGCCCAGGTGTTCGTCCGCAGTCTTGCGGGTGCCTGCGGTGAGCAGCTCAACGCTGATGGGCTTTTGCCAAATGCGCATGGTTTGGTCTTTCAGGCAAAAGTGCGCGACAACTCGCCGATGTGCTCTGGCGATATGCCGCAGCACCCGCCCACGATGGTGGCGCCCCGGTCCACCCAGCGCTGCGCCCAGCCGGTGTAAGACTGCGGGTCCAGGTCGGCGCGGATGTCCAAAATCACCGCATTGGCCGTGGCTTTTTTGGACTGTGGCGGGAAGGCGTTGGCATACACGCCGATGTCTACCGCCTTCTCGCCAATAGCCTGGCGCGCCGCGATGACGGCTGCCTCCATCACCTCGGGCTGGCTGCAGTTAAACAGCACCGCTTGCGCGCCCAAGGCCAAGGCGGCCTGCACGGCGTCGGTCACCGTCTCGCCCGAGCGCAGCGTTACCGCGCCCGCTTCGGGTTCGTCATCCAGGGTGAACGAAATCCACAGCGGTTTGGTATTGCTCGCCAGCGCCTCGTGCGCGGCGCGGATCTCGGCAATCGAGCTTTGCGTCTCGGCCAGCCACACGTCGACCGAGGCGTCCATGCCTTCAATCAGCGCTTGGTGGATGGCTACCGATTGCGCATGCACAAACAAATCGGGCCGGTAAGAGCCCAGCGCGGGCGGCAGCGAGCCGGCCACCAGCACTTTGTGCCCTGCGGCATCGGCGCTGGCGCGGGCCAGCTCGGCCGACAAGCGGGCCAAGGCCACGCCCTGGGCGTCAAAGCGCTCTTGCCCGATATGAAAAGGCACGACCGCATAGCTGTTGGTAGTGATGACTTGTGCGCCATGCTGCACAAAAGCGTCGTGCACCTGGCGCACAAACTGCGGCCCTTGCATCAAGGCCAGCGCCGACCATTCGGGTTGCTGAAACGGGGCGCCTATGCGTTTGAGTTCACGGCCCATGCCACCATCGAGAATTGTGACCGTGTGACCCATGTATTAAAGCTCGTCTTGAATCCAGTACCACTTGTACAGAAAGTGCTGCCCCAGCCTGCGAAACGGCGCCAACGCCTCCGAGCGAAACAGCTTGAAAAAGTTAGGGTACTCGAGTGGCGAGTTGTAAATCGGCAAATCGAAAACCGCTTGCCCCTGGTCTTTGCCCGCCACGCGCTGGGCAATCCGCTTGCCCGCCCACGTCGAAAATGATACGCCGTTTCCGCCATAGCCCAGCGCGTGCCACACCGTCTGCGTGGGGTCGGGGCGGGTCAGGCGCGGCATCATGTCGTGGCTGACGTCCACCCAGCCCCACCAGGAGTAGTCAATCGGTATGCCCGCCAGCGGCGGAAATTTACGCGCAATCGCGTCGGTGAGCAGCTTTAGGTGCACCCCGCGCTCGGCGTCGGCGCCGCTGATGGCGCTGCGGCTGCCCAGCTGCAGCCGGTTGTCGGGCAGCAAGCGGTAGTAAAAACGCAAGGTGCGCGTGTCGGTTAAAAAAGTTTGCGATTTGAAATTCGTGGCTTGGAGTTCGGCATCCGTCAAAGGCCGCGTCACCACCGAGTTGGACAAGATGGGCAGCAGCTTGTTTTTGAGCAGCGGCGTCATGCGCTGGCCGGTGTAGCCGCCGGTGCAGACCACTACGCGCTTGGCACGCACCACGCCGCCGGGCGTTTGCAAATGGTGCACGCCGTTAATGGTTTGCCAGCTTTGCACCGGGCTGGCGGTGTGCACTTTGGCGCCCAGTGCGCGGGCTTTGCGCATCAGGCCAAAAGTGAATTTAAGCGGATGCACGCCCACGCCTTCGGGCTCCCACATGGCGGCGTGCGCGTCGCGCTCGTCGCAGTAGTTGGCGCGCAATTCTTCGGCGCTCAGCATGCGTGTGCCGTAGCCAAAGATGTCGCGGCGTACCCGCGTTTGTTCTTGCAAGTAGGCTACCTTGGATGCGCGGTGCGCCACGTACAAGTGCCCGCCGTCAAAAGCGTTGCAATCGATCTCTTGGGTGAGCGCTTTGAAGTTATCAAAGCCGGTGCGGATTTCGGTGTCCAGCTTTTTGGCTGTCTCCAAGCCCCAGCGTTCTATCCATTGCGAACGCGTCAGGCGTCCGCTGGCGTTTTGGCCCTGGCCGCCGCTGCGGCTGGAGCAGCCCCAGGCGGTTTGGTTGGCCTCCAAGACCACCGCGCCAATGCCATGGTCTTGCGCCAGGTACAGCGCTGTGGACATGCCGGTCGAGCCACCGCCGATGACCACTACGTCCACGTCCATGTCCTGCAACACGGGCCCGTCATCGGGCGGCGGCGTGCCCGCGCTGGCCACCCAGTAGGTGGGCGCATAGGCGCGGCCTGCGCCCGGTGTGGGCATGACCAAGGGGTCGTATTGGGGGTCGTAACGCGTGTCAGCGCCGGGGAGCGATTGCGCAGTGCTCATGACAGGGTGCTCGGGTTTTCAGGCTGCAGGGGGAAGATTGGGGCGGGCTTTGCGAAAAGCGTTTTTGACCGCAATTTTGCCGTTCTTGAAGGTAAATATATCCACGCCATCGGTCTCGACGCGGCTGCCATCGGCCGCCGTGCCGGTGTAAGTCCATTGCGATACGCCAAAGTCGCCTTGCACAAAATGCACGCCGTTGCGCCACTGGGCGTCGGGCAAAGTGGCCCAGGCACCGGCAAAGGCTTTGCGCACTGCTTCGGGGCCCACGTGGCGGGCGCCACAGGCGTCGGGGCCGCCAGCGGTCATGAATACGCAGTCGTCAGACATAAAGCTCATCAAGGCGTCCAGGTCATGGCGGTTCCAGGCGGCGCTAAAGGCTTCCAGGGTGGCGGTGGTAACAGGTGCGTGGCTCAAAGGGACGTCTCCAGGAAAAGGGTTGCGGTAGGGCGCAGGATAAAGAGCTTGGCACCCCCGCGCTAGAGCCAGATACGCGGATTCGGCCAAGCCAGCCCGCCAGCGCCTCGCCGATCTGGCCCTTTTCTATACTGTCTGGCACCATGACACAGCGCCAACGCACCAAAGACGCCCAATGGGAAAGTCTTTTTACCCTGCCTGACAAGCCCGCCTTGCCACTGCAGCAACGCCTGCGCTTGTCGGTGGTGCAGGCTATTTTGGACGGCCGCTTGCCCGTGGGTGCGCTTTTGCCATCCTCGCGCGAACTGGCCCAGGTGCTGGGCCTGAGCCGCAACACCGTTACGGCGGCGTATGCCCATTTGATGGACGACGGCTTTATCGAGTCGCGCCCGCGCAGCGGCGTGTTTGTGAGCAACCATGCCCAGGTTGCCGCATCCAAGCCCGCAGGCCCTGGCAGCGCCAAGCTGGCCACAGCGGCAGCGGAGTTGCCCGCCACCGGCGCCGGCGTGCAGCCCGACTGGTCGGGCCGCGTGCTGCGCTCACTGTCCGACCAGCGCACCCTGGCCAAACCGGACCAGTGGCGCCGCTATACCTACCCCTTTGTGTATGGCACCTACGACCCGCAGCTGTTTCCGTCCGAAGCGTTTCGGGAATGCTGCGTACACAGCCTGGCGCGCGCGCACCTGCCGCACTGGACGCCCGACTTCGAGCTCAGCGACGTGCCCGAGCTCGTTGAGCAAATCCGCCTGCGCCTCTTGCCCAAGCGCGGCGTGTTTGCCTTGCCCGAAGAGATATTGATTACCGTTGGCGCGCAGCACGCCTATTACCTGCTGGCCGAAGGCTTGTTTGATGAAAACCAACGCGTGGGCCTGGAAGAGCCCGGCCACCCGCATGCACGCAACAGCTTTGCGCTGCGCCATCCGCAATGCCTGCCCTTGGCGGTGGACGAGCAAGGCCTCAGGGTAGACCGCTTGCCCGCGCTGGACTATGTGTTTGTGACGCCCTCCCACCAAAGCCCGACCACCGGCACACTCAGCATGGAGCGGCGCCGCTTGCTGCTACAAAAAGCCCAGGAAAAAGACTTTGTGGTCATCGAGGACGACTACGAGGCCGAAAACCTCTACGAAGGCGAACCCATGCCCGCGCTCAAAAGCCTGGACAAAGTGGGCCGCGTGATTTACGTGGGCTCGGTGTCCAAAAGCCTGTCGCCCTCCTTGCGCCTGGGTTATATCGTTGCGCCGCGTGCCTTGATCGCCGAGCTGCGCGGTCTGCGCCACGCCATGGTGCGCCACCCCAGCGCGTTCTTGCAGCACACCTTTGCGCTGTTTTTATCGCTAGGCCACCATGACGCCCATGCCCGGCGCGTTAACCAGGCTATGCAAGAGCGCATGGCCTTGGTGGCCCGCGCGCTCAAACAGTATTTGCCAGACTTTCAGTTCACGCTGCCATCGGGCGGCGCCTCGGTGTGGGTGCGCGCACCGGCCTGGGTGGACTCTTCGGAGCTGGCGCTCATGGCACGCAAGCACGGCGTGCTGATCGAGGCGGGCGATGTGTTTTTCATGCACCCGCCCTACCCTTGCCCCTACTTTCGGCTGCGCCTGTCGTCCATCGCGGCCGAGCAAATCGCGCCGGGCATCAAAGCCCTGGGCGCCGCGGTGGATGAATTGGCCCTCGCGCGTGGCGCTCCCAAACGGGTGGTGTTGCGGGTGGCCTAGCTTTAACCTTAGGAATCACCTCTATGCCCATACGTCGCCTCGTGCTTGCCGTCAGCTTGTTTGCCAGCACGCTCGTTTTTGCCGGAGACACCAGCCCATCCAATCCGCGTGATACCGAGCTTGAAAAAGCCAAAGCGGCCATTACCCGCAAAGACTGGGCCGCAGCCCAAGCCGTTCTGGAGCCCTACACGGCTACCAACCCGCGCAGCGCCGACGGCTTTAACCTATTGGGTTACAGCCTGCGTAACCAGAAAAAATACGATGAATCACTGGTCGCTTACAAGCAAGCACTCACGCTAGACCCCAAACACCGGGGCGCGCACGAGTACATCGGCATAGCCTATATTCAAATGGGGCAGTTGGATAAGGCCAAGGAGCATCTTGCAAGTCTGGACAAAATTTGCCCCTACTCGTGCGAGGAATACCGCGACCTGAAAAAAGCGATTGCCGAGGCTAAATAAGTCGTCCCTGAGCGCCGATTGCTCACAACGCTTGTTTGAACTGCACCACATTGCCCTCCGGGTCGCAGCCGTCCAGTACGGTGTGGCCGCGAATCGTCCAGGCCGCATCCGCGGGCTTGAGCCAGCCGCCAGTCGCCTCGACGGCCAGGCGCACGGCTTGTAAATCCGGCACTACAAAGCTTGGTTTCATTGCGCTTTCCTCGCGCAACAACGGAGGCTTGGCAATCTGTATTTCCCGTGCAATTTTGGCCGGGATGGCATGCACCACGACATCGTAGCCATTGCCACGCAGCAACTGGTGGCTGCGCGCACTTTCTAGCACCTCCAGGCCCAGTGTGCGCACATAAAACGCGCTGAGCTTCTTCACGCTTTTGGCAAAGACAACCAAACCGGCTTGTCCATGCGGGGGCGATTTATCCATAGATCGTTTTACTGCGCGCTAGCTTGTCTTACCGATCGCAAGGCGCAGGGCATCAAGCCTGGCGCCCTTTAATGCTATCGGCCAACACACACAAAATCTCAAACATCATGGTCGCGCCCACCAGTGCGGTGTTGCCGCTGGGGTCAAACGGTGGCGAGACCTCGACCACGTCGCCGCCTACCAAATTCAGTCCGCGCAGGCCGCGTACCACTTGCTGCGCTTCCAGCGTGGTCATACCGCCGATCTCAGGGGTGCCGGTGCCGGGGGCATAGACAGGGTCTAGCGCATCCACGTCAAAGCTGACGTAGGTGGCGCCGGTACCCACCACGCGTCGGGCTTCAGCGATGGTGGCTTCTACGCCCAGGGCGTTGAACTCGTCGATGTCGATCACGCGGATGCCTTGCTCCTTGCCCCAGGTGTCTTCCGCATCGCTGTACAGCGCGCCACGGATGCCTATTTGCACCGTGCGCTTGGGGTCCAGAAGGCCTTCTTCAATGGCGCGTCGAAACGGCGTGCCGTGTGTGTACTTGAAGCCGCCGAAGTAACCGTCCCAGGTGTCGGTGTGCGCGTCAAAGTGCACCATGCCCAAGGGGCCGGTTTGCTTAACCAACGCGCGCATGACTGGCAGCGACACCAGATGGTCGCCGCCAATGGACAGGGGTGCGATGCCCGCGCCGCAGACGCCGTCAAAAAAGGTTTCGATGCGCGCTAGCGAATCCATCAGGTCTACTGGGTTGACGGGGGTGTCGCCCAGGTCCGCGCAGTTGCACAGGCCAAAGGGGCCGATGCCGCTGGCGCGGTTGACGTTGCGGATCATGGTGGAGATGTCGCGCACCTGGCGCGGGCCGTGGCGCGCACCAGGGCGGTTGGTGGTGCCACCGTCCCACGGGATGCCGACCAGGCCGATGTCTACGTCGGCATATTCCGGATCATTTTTTTGTACAAAAGGCAGGCGCATCAGCGTGGCCATGCCGGCGTAGCGTGGCATCACCGAGCCGGTGATGGGTTTGAAAAATTCGCGTGGCGTGCTCACATCTTGCCCCTCCAGGGTACGACTTTATTTTCCACCCAGCGCATCAGCAGATCGAAGGCAAAAGCCACCGATCCGATCACGATGATGCCCATCACCACAATGTCGGTGCGCAGGAAGTTGGACGCATTTAACACCATCTGGCCCAAGCCCACATTGGCCGCCACCATTTCGGCGGCCACCAGCGTGCTCCAGCCAAAGCCGATGGAAATGCGCATGCCCACCAAAATCTCGGGCATGGCGGCGGGCAGCACCACATGCCAAATGACCTGGCTGTAGCTCGCGCCCATGGAGTAGGCCGCGTTCATTTGCTCTTGCGAAGCGCTGCGCATGCCCGAGCGCGCCGCCATGGCCAGCGGCGCAAAGCAGCTAAGGTAAATCAGCAGCACTTTGGGAAACTCATCAATGCCAAACCAAATAATGATCAGCGGCAAATACGCCAGCGGCGGCAATGGGCGCAAGAGCTCGATAGGCGGGTCAAAAATACCGCGCCAAAAGCGCGACATGCCCATGGCGATACCTATCGGAATCGCCGTCACACAGCCCAGCAAAAACGCGGCGAACACCCGCAGCATGCTGGCCGTGAAGTGCGCCCACAGCGGTTTGTCATTGGCGATGCCGGTGATGTATTCGTAGAACTGCTGGTAAGTCGCTTGTGGCGAGGGCAGAAAAATGGGCTTGATCCAGCCCATGTTGGTGACGATGAACCAGGCAGCCACCATGACCACAATGGTGACTGTGGTGATGAAAGCGCTGGAGCCTTCGCCTGGAATTTTGAAGGCGCTGGTTTTGAGTGGGGTAGCTGGGCTCTTAGACATGGGCAGCCTCGCGTTGGTGAATGATGGACAGCACTTCTTCGCGCATGCGGATGAACTCGGGCTCGGACTTGACCTTGCGCGCATCGCCGTGGTCCAAAAACTGGCGCGAGAAAGGCACATCGTCATAGGTGTGCGTGATACGGCCGGGGCTGGGGCTCATCACGATCAGCCGGGTGGCTAAAAACAAGGCCTCTTCCACCGAGTGGGTGATGAAGAAAACCATTTTGTTGGAGGCTGCCCAGGCGTGCAGCAATATCTCTTGCACCGTCTCCCGGGTAAAGGCATCGAGTGCGCCCATGGGCTCGTCCATGAGCAGCACTTTGGGGTCGCTGGCCAGGGCGCGGGCAATGCCTACGCGCTGCTGCATGCCGCCCGAGAGCTCGTAGACAGCGCGGTCCGCGTACTTCTCCAAGCCGACAAGCGCCAGTTTTTCCTGGCCAATGCGCCGCCGCTCGGCCGTCCCCACACCGCGCATGCGCAGGCCCAGGCAGACGTTGTCGATCACCGACAGCCAGGGCATGAGCGCATGCTTTTGGAACACCACGCCCCGGTCGGCGCCCGGGCCTTCTACATGCTCGCCGTTGAGCAGCACCTCACCGCTGGAGGGCGGCAAAAAGCCGGCGATACAGTTGAGCAGCGTGGTCTTGCCACAGCCCGAGGCGCCTAGCGCGACCACAAAGTCGCCGCCTTTCATTTCCAGGTTGACGGGCGCCAGCGCTTGCAGCGTGCCACCTTTGACGGCGTAGTTCACCGTGAGATCTTTGATTTGCAATGTAGGCATACAGGTTCGCAACAGTCCGACGTTCAAGAAAAAAGGGGCGAACTTTCTGCAAGTTGCCCCTCTGCTGGCATGCAGACCAGAGCAGGGGCCTTGGCCCGAGCCCTGGCTGGTGCGGATTATTTCAGCGCGTCACGCAGGTAGCTGCTGTCCACGAAAACGCTGTAGTCAGGCTTGACTTCCTGGATGCGGCCGATCTCTTTCCACAGCTTGGCGCTGTTTTCCAGCGTTTTGGCAGCGCCGCCGGCAGCACCGCCACCCAACCAGGCGTTGGACAGTTGTGCAGCGGTGTCAGGGAATACAAAAGCGGCCATGGCATCGGGCACGTCTTTTTCGTCGGCTTTGGTCCACTTGGCAATGGCCTTGACCTGGGGCGAGCCCACGGCCCACTTGGCGGGATTGGCGCGGTAGTCCGCGTCGGCCTTGGTAATGGCTTTGATCAAAGCCACGACAAAGTCGCGGTGTTGGGCGGCCCACTTGGCGTCGACGACCAGGCCGTCAAACGTGGGGTAGCCTTTTTTGCCGATGTCGCCAGAGGTGGCAATAGCCTTGCCGTTGCGCTTGATTTTGGAGAGCACCGGGTCCCAGATGAAGGAGGCGTCGATATCACCGCGTTCCCAGGCCGCAGCAATCGCTGGTGGGGGCAGGTTCATGACGTTGACGCTCTTGGCGTCCACGCCTTCCAGGCGCATACCGACCATCAAAGAATAGTGGGCGGTGGAGGCAAACGGCGTTCCGACCTTTTTGCCAACCAGATCTTTCCAGCTGTTGATACCCGAGCCATTGCGGGCCACCAATTGGTCCGAAGCGGCAATGTCATCCAAGATGTAAACCAAGCGCAGGTCCTGGCCTTGGCTGGTGGCGGTGGCCAAGGGGCTGGAGCCCACTTCGCCGATTTGCACGTCGCCAGAGCTCATGGCTTTGATCACTTCACCGCCGCCGCCAAACATGCGCCAATTGATTTTGTAGCCGGTCGCTTTTTCCAGCTCCGAGTCCATCAGAATCCGCAGCGGAAGCTGCATGTCTTGGTGGGCAAAGGTCACTTCCTTCTTGGCTTGGGCAAACGCGCCGGTCAGACCAGTAGCGAGCACCACGCCGAGCAAGGTCTTGGCAAGTACGGGGAGAAACGTCTTTTTCATGGGTTTACCTTTCGTGAACAAAAAAACAGAAGAAGCCAAGCCATGCTACGCCTCTCCACACAACTGCAGCGCATGAGCTTATGAGTTTGGCGCCAGCGCCTGGGTGCGTGTAGAGCCAGATGCATGCCTTTATAGTGCCAGTTGCCCCCGCCCACTTGCACCAGTTCGGTGCTGCTAAAAAGTACAAAATGGTGCGTCTTTCGCTGGAGAGTGGCCCGGCCAGCGGCCTAGACATGGCCCCACGGTCCGGCTCCTCCAAGGGGCGCTGTTGCGGCCGGGCGCGGGTTTATCCCTAGACGGGTTTTTGTACATTGGAGCGGTGTGGCTGGCCCCTGCCGCCCCTTTAAAGGTTTTTGATGAATTCAAGCATGCACCGCTGGCTGCCGTTTTTGCGCTGGTGGCCCCGCGTCAACCGCAGTACTTTGCGCGCTGATGTGCTGGCCGGTCTGACCGGCGGCCTGATCTTGGTGCCCCAGGGCGTGGCCTTTGCCACGATTGCTGGCATGCCGCCCGAGTACGGCTTGTATGCCGCCATGCTGCCCGCCGTGGTGGCCGCCTTGTGGGGCTCGTCCTGGCATTTGGTGTCCGGGCCGACCACGGCGATTTCTATCGTCGTGTTTGCCACCATGAGCCCCTTGGCCGAGGCGGGCAGTGCGCACTATGTACAGTTGGTCCTTACGCTGACTTTTTTGATCGGTCTCATCAAGTTACTGCTGGGTTTACTCAGGCTAGGCGTGCTGGTAAATTTTGTGTCGCAGACGGTCATCGTGGGTTTCACTGCCGGTGCGGCAGTTTTGATAGCTGTGAGTCAGGTGAAGAATTTTTTCGGACTTCCGGTACCACGGGGGACGCCAGCATTTGAGGTGCTTTTCAAACTGCTCAGCCAGGCTGGCGACGTCTCCGGCTATGTTTTTAGCGTCGCTCTTGCCACGGTGCTGGTGGCGCTGGCAGTCAAGCGCTGGCGACCGCGTTGGCCGCACATGATCGTAGCCTTGCTTGCCGCTAGCGTTATTGCCGAAAGCTTGAACCGCGCCTTTGGCGTACAGATCACGCACCTGGATTCAATCGGCGCACTAAATATTGGTTTCCCCCCGCTTTCCAGCCCCACTTGGCAACCAGCACTTCTGATACAAATGCTGCCCATCGCGGTGGCGGTGGCCTTGCTCTCGCTTACCGAGGCGGTAGCGGTATCGCGCGCGATTGCGGTCAAAACTGGACAACGCTTTGATAGCAATCAGGAATTTATAGGCCAGGGCTTGTCAAATATTGTGGGCGCGTTTTTTTCAGGCTATGCCTCCAGCGGCTCATTTAACCGCAGCGGCCTCAATTACATTTCGGGCGCCCAAACGCCACTAGCGACCGTTTTTTCGGCAGGTTTTCTCTTGGCCATCATGGCGTTTTTGGGGCCACTGGCGGTTCACATACCAACGGCTGCGATGGCGGGAATCTTGTTCGTGGTGGCCTGGGGCCTCATCGATATAAGCACTATTCGGTTCATCTTGCGTTCTGGCCCGCAGGAGTCTGCTGTCCTTGTACTTACGTTTTTAGCAACCTTGACGATTCAACTGCAATACGCCGTTTTTTCTGGTGCGGCTTTGTCCTTGGTTTTGTACTTGCGTCGCACCTCTCAGCCAGCCTTGGAAGATGTCAAGCCGCAGCCTGAACACGCCATGCCGATCTTCAGCGCAGCCACCAGTTTGCCCGACTGCCCCCAGCTCAAAATCGTGCGCCTCAATGGTTCGGTGTTTTTTGGCGCGGTCAACCATTTGCAGGAAGCGCTGCAGGCCATTGACGCGCACAACCCGGCGCATACCCATGTGCTTTTGGTCGCCTCGGGCATCAATTTTGTCGACCTGAGTGGTGCGCAGTGCCTGGCCCAAGAGGCGCAGCGCCGCCGCGCCTTAGGCGGGGCCTTGTATATCTTCCATATGAAAGACGAGCCCTTGGCCATGCTGCGTGCCAGCGGCGCCTGGGAGACTATTGGCGCCGAAAACTTCTTCACCCTGGGCGACGACCTGATGCCCGTCATCAAGGCGCGCCTGGATGCCCAGCGCTGTGCCAGCTGCACGCAGCGTGTGTTTGCGCCCTGCAAAGTGCCCGCATAAAAAAGCCGGGGCAAGCCCCGGCTTTTTGGCTTGCGCGTGGCTTTAAGCGGCCAGGCGCTGCTCTAACTGGACTTTGGTGATTTGCAGCTGCGCCGGCAGGTGGTAGGCCAGCTGGCTAAACAGCTCGGTGTGCAAAGCGATCTCGGCTTTCCAGTCGGCTCTGTCCAAGCTGGTCACGGTGGCAAACTGTGCGGGCGTGAAGTCCAGGCCGGTCCAGGTGATTTCGTCAAAGGTGGGGCTCACGCCAAAGCCGTTGTCCGCGCCCATGGCTTTGCCTTCAAGCCGGTCAATCATCCACTTGAGCACGCGCATGTTTTCTCCGTAGCCCGGCCAGACAAATTTGCCGTCCGCGCCTTTGCGGAACCAGTTCACGCAGTAGATTGCCGGCAGCTTGGCGCCGGCCTGGCCCATCTTTTGGCCGATGTCGAGCCAGTGCTGAAAATAGTCACTCACGTTGTAGCCGGTAAAGGGCAGCATCGCAAACGGGTCGCGGCGCACCACGCCTTGCTGGCCCACGGCAGCGGCCGTGGTTTCCGAGCCCATGGTGGCGGCCATGTACACGCCCTCCACCCAGTTGCGCGCCTCGGTCACCAGCGGCACGGTGGTCGAGCGGCGTCCGCCAAAGATAAATGCGTCGATGGGCACGCCCGCGGCATCGTCCCAGGCGCTGTCCAGGGCCGGGTTGTTGGTGGCGGCCACGGTAAAGCGGGAGTTGGGGTGCGCGGCTTTGGCGCCGGTTTCTTTGGCAATCGCCGGGGTCCAGTCTTTGCCCTGCCAGTCGATTAAATGGTCTGGCAATTTGCCATCGTCTTTTTCCATGCCCTCCCACCAGACATCGCCGTCGTCGGTGAGCGCCACGTTGGTGAAGATCACGTCATGGCCCAGGCTGGCCATGCAGTTGGGGTTGGTGTGGTAATTGGTGCCGGGGGCCACGCCAAAGTAGCCCGCTTCGGGGTTGATGGCGTACATGCGGCCGTCGGCGTGCGGCTTGATCCAGGCGATATCGTCGCCGATGGTGCTGACTTTCCAGCCCTCAAAGCCGGCCGGGGGCACCAGCATGGAGAAGTTGGTCTTGCCACAGGCGCTTGGGAAGGCCGCAGCCACATGGTATTTCTTGCCCTGCGGATTGGTAACGCCCAAAATCAGCATGTGCTCGGCCAGCCAGCCGGTTTGCTGCGCGTTGGCCTCGGCGCGGCCCATGGTGGAGGCGATGCGCAGCGCAAAACATTTTTTACCCAGCAGCGCATTGCCGCCGTAGCCCGAGCCGTACGACCAGATTTCGCGGGTTTCGGGGTAGTGCACGATGTATTTGGTTTTGTTGCAAGGCCATTTCACATCGGCCTGCCCGGGCGATAGCGGCGCGCCCACGGTGTGCATGCAGGGCACAAAGGCCCCATCAGTGCCCAGCACCTGGTACACCGCCCGGCCCATGCGCGTCATGATGCGCTGGTTGACCGCCACATAGGCGCTGTCGCTCAGCTCGATACCGATGTGCGCAATGTGCGAGCCCAATGGGCCCATAGAAAAAGGCACCACGTACATGGTGCGTCCGCGCATGCAGCCGGCAAACAGGGGCTGCAAGGTGCTGCGCATCTCGGCCGGGGCCATCCAGTTGTTGGTCGGGCCGGCGTCTTCCTTCTTTTCGCTGCAAATATAGGTGCGGTCTTCGACGCGGGCCACGTCGCTGGGGTCGGACAAGGCCAAAAAGCTGTTCGGGCGCTTGGCCGGGTTGAGCTTGGTGAAGGTGCCCGCGTCGACCAGGCGTTGGCACAGGGCTTGGTATTCCTCTTGCGAGCCGTCGCACCAGTGGATGGCGGCGGGCTGGCACAAAGCGGCCATTTCGGCCACCCAGGCGACCAGGCGTGGGTGTTTGACGTAATCCGGCGCCTTGAGGTCAAGGCCAGGGCTGGCGGGTGCGTTCATGGGAGGGGCTCCTAAAGTTAAAAATCCGGTTTGCCAAAACCCGTTTTCGCGCCGCCAGGCTTTGGCAAACCGCCGCTTTTACACAGGCGGGGTGGCGATTTTAGAAAGCGGTACCGGAGTTACAAGGCGATTACACCCAATAGTTATGCAAAACTTGCATAACCTGAGGTGCTGCTGGGGGTGTGCGTCTGCCCCGGGCCGGGGCAGACGTGCTTAGCGCTGGGCCAAGGCCCGTTGGATGTCTTTGACCAGCGCGCCGCTGTCTGGCGCGGTGATGCTGGAGTAGCTGTCGATCAGCTTGCCGTCGCGCCCGACCAGGTATTTGTAAAAATTCCATTTCGGGCTGCCGCCGCCGGCTTTGGCCAGCTCGGCAAACAGCGGGTTGGCGCCTTTGCCGCTGACCACGGTTTTCTCGAACATGGGGAACTTCACGCCGTAGGTGTTGTAGCAAAAATCGGCGATTTCCTTGCTTTTACCTGGCTCTTGCTGGCCAAAATCGTTGGACGGGAAGCCCAAAACGACCAGGCCCTGGGCGCTGTAATTGGCGTAGAGTTTTTCTAAACCCTCGTACTGCGGCGTAAAACCGCAGTAGCTGGCGGTATTGACCACCAGCAAGACCTTGCCGGCGTACTGGCACAGGTTTTGGGGTGCGTCGTCCTGCAGGCGATTGAAGGTTTTTTGCAGCAGCGCCGGGCAGGCGGCGGGGGCTGGCTGGGCGTAGCTCGTAGCGGGTAGCAGGGCCACCAGGCCCGTCAAACCCAGAAGGCTGCCCAAGAGCCATCCAGCGGGCGAAGGGCGGGAACGAAACAGGGGAAAAACCATGGCATTTGCTCCAAAAAAGTGGGGGCACACGCCGGAACCGGACGCTGCGGTCGCCCCACAGCGGCCGGGAATTTAGGCCATATTGACCGCGATAAAGGCGAGCAAAAACATCAAAACCGCACCGGCGATCGGCAACACGATGGGGATCATCGGGACGATTTCCTCGACCGGGTCGGCTTCATGGTGGGCGCTGGAATCAGAGTGGGACATGGCGTGCTTTCAAAACAAGGGGGCAGCCGATGCTGCGAAAACACCCGATTTTAGCCTTGTGGGCTGCGTAAAAATATTTTTACACCCGGTGTCAACCAAACACCAGGCTGACGCGTGATAGATGGGCGCCGCCCAGAAAGCGGCCGATTTGCCCTTTGGGGCCCACAACAGTCAGATCCTATGCAAAAAACCGCGATCCAAATGCCCGAAAAAGGCACCTATAAGTGGCAATTGTTCAATTACTGGTCCGATGAATACCGCCAGACCCGCGCGGACCACTCGGCCTATATCGCCCTTAATTTCGCTGGCGCACTGGATGTTTGCCGCACCAAAGTGCAGACCCTGATGCAGCACCACCGCCAATTGGCCACCGAGGCCGTGGGCGGGCAGCGCCACCACCGCGCCTTGGAGCGCTTGCAAAACACCCTCAGCGGCGCAGCTGTCGCCTATGAAAATAGCTTTCACAGCCACTAAGCTGCGCTGACACTCCCCGAAAACCCCGCCAAGCGGGGTTTTTTTATGCCCGCGCTACGACGCGCAAGACCTCGGCAGCGTAAGCCTCGAGCTTTTTGACGCCCATGCCGCTGATGCCCTGCAAGTCGTCCAAAGAGCCGGGCGCGCGTTGGGCAATGGTGGCCAGCGTGGCGTCGTGAAAAATCACGTAGGCCGGCAAATTGTGTTCGCGCGCCACCTCGGCACGCCAGGCTTTCAGGGCGGCGTAGCGGGCCAGACCCGCCGCATCGAGGTCCACCGGGGCTTTGAGCGCGCCAGAGAGGCTGCCGGGTTTGGCCTTGGCCACCTTGGGTGCGGACACCGAGGCGCGCAGGCGCACCGCTTGCTCGCCTTTGAGGATAGGCCGGGCTTTGGGGGTCAGCACCAGCGTATTAAAGGCCTGGACATCCACCATGACGGCGCCCAGCGCCAGCAGCTGGCGCAGCACGCCGCGCAGTTGCAGCTCGCTCAGGGTCTGGCCGACGCCAAATGTGCTCAGGCGCTCGTGGCCGTGTTGCAGCACTTTTTCGCTGCGTTTGCCGCGCACGATATCCATCAGGTGGCCCGCGCCAAAGCTGATGCCGCTGTGCTGCTCGATACGGTAAATCGTGGAAAGCAGCATTTGCGCCGCTTGCGTGCCGTCCCAGACCTCGGGCGGTTGCAGGCAGTTGTCGCAGTTGCCGCAGGGCGCGCTGGCCTCGTCAAAATAGGCCAGCAAGCGGGTGCGCCGGCAATCGGTGGCTTCGGCCAGACCCAAAAGCGCCTCGAGCTTACCGCGCATGACTTGTTTGAAATCTTCCTCGGCCGGGCCTTCGTCAATCATGCGGCGCTGGTTCACCACGTCTTGCAGGCCGTAGCACATCCAGGCGTTGGCGGCCAGGCCGTCGCGCCCGGCGCGGCCGGTCTCTTGGTAGTAGCCCTCGATGTTTTTGGGCATGTCCAGATGCGCCACAAAGCGCACGTCCGGCTTGTCGATGCCCATGCCAAAGGCGATGGTGGCCACCATCACGATACCGTCCTCCCGCAAAAACCGGTCTTGGTGCAGCTGCCGGGTTTTGCCTTCCAGGCCCGCGTGGTAGGGCAGGGCGTTGATGCCCGCTTGCGCCAAGGTGTCGGCGATGTCCTCCACTTTTTTACGCGACTGGCAATAGACGATGCCGGCGTCGCCCGCGTGCTCGCGCTCGATAAAGCGCAGCAACTGGGTGGTGCCCTCGCGCTTTTCGACGATGGTGTAGCGGATATTGGGCCGGTCAAAGCTGCTGACAAAGGCGCGTGCGTTTTCCAGTTGCAAACGCTCGAGCACGTCGGCGCGCGTGAGCGCATCGGCCGTGGCGGTGAGGGCCATGCGCGGCACGCCGGGGTAGCGCTCGTGCAACACGGTCAGCGCGCGGTATTCGGGCCTGAAGTCGTGGCCCCATTGGCTCACGCAATGCGCCTCGTCAATGGCAAACAGGCTGAGCTGCCCGCGCTCAAACAGCGCGTCGAGTTGGGCCAAAAAGCGCGGCGTGGTTACCCGCTCCGGCGCGGCGTACAAGAGCGTGATTTCGCCGCGCAGCAAGCGCTGCTCGACCTGGTAGGCCTCCTCGCCGGCCAGGCTGGAGTTCAAAAACGCCGCGCTCACCCCGGCCTCGTGCAGCGCGCCCACCTGGTCGTGCATGAGCGCGATGAGCGGCGAGATCACCACCGTAATGCCCTGGCCGGCGCGTTGGCGGGCAATGGCCGGTATTTGGTAACACAAGGATTTACCACCGCCGGTCGGCATAAGCACCAGCGCGTCGCCGCCGCTGCCGACGTGCTCGATGATGGCTTCTTGGGGGCCGCGAAACGCGTCGTAACCAAAAACTTCCTGCAGGATGCGGAGATAAGACAAAGCGGGTGAGGAAGTAAGCGTCAAAAAATGCCGAAAAAGGCGCAGTGCAGTGCGCTATTGTCTGTGCAAAGCGCTGGGGCCTTGCCGTGTCAAACGGTTTTAAGCGCGCGCCTGTACTGCATGGCCTCGGCCACATGGGCCAAGGCGGTGGGTTCGGAGCCTGCCAAGTCTGCAATCGTGCGGGCAATCTTGAGGGTGCGGTGGGTGCCGCGCGCAGACCAGCCAAGCTGGCGCGCCGCGTTTTGTAAAAACTTGGCGGCTGTTGATTCGAGCAGCACATGGCGGTCCAGGTCCTGGCCGGCCAGCGCCTGGTTAGGCGTGCCTTGGCGGCGCTCGGCCAGGGCGCGGGCCTGCGCGCAGCGGGCGCGGATGCTGTCGGTGGCCTCGCCCGGCGGGGCGTGCAGCAAGTCCTCGGGCGCCAGGGCGGGGACTTCGACGTGCAAATCAATGCGGTCCATCAGCGGCCCGCTGAGCTTGCCCTGGTAGCGGCTGACCTGGTCGGGCGTGCAACGGCAATGGCGTCCGCTGGCGCCCAAATAGCCGCAGGGGCAGGGGTTCATCGCCGCGATCAGCTGAAAGCGCGCCGGAAACTGCGCCCGCTGCGTCGCCCGCGCAATGGTGATGGTGCCGGTCTCGAGCGGCTCGCGCAGCGCCTCCAGGGCAGCGCGGGCAAATTCGGGCAGCTCGTCCAAAAACAACACGCCTTGGTGCGCCAGCGAAATCTCGCCCGGCCGTGGCGGCGAGCCGCCGCCCACCAGCGCCACCGCGCTGGCCGAGTGGTGCGGGCTGCAGGTGGGGCGTTGGCCCCAGCGCGCAATATCAAAGCGGCCGCGCAGGCTGGCAATGGCTGCGCTTTGCAGCGCTTCGTCGGTTTGCATGGGCGGCAGCAAACCCGCAAAACGCTGCGCCAGCATGGATTTGCCCGCGCCCGGCGGCCCGACAAACAGCAGGCTGTGCCCGCCAGCGGCTGCAATCTCCAACGCCCGCTTGGCGGCGAGCTGGCCTTTGACGTCGGCCATGTCCGCGACAGGCGGCGCGGCGCTGGGGCACACCGGCTGCACCCGGGACCAGCCCGCAGCGTCGGGGTCGGCGGGCGCCGGATCGCCTGCGGGCGGCAAAAATTGCGCCACCACATCGCGCAACGTATGGGCGCAATACACCTGGGCGCCGGGCACCAGGGCCGCCTCCTGGGCGCTTCCAGGCGGCAGCACCAGGCTGATTTGCACCTGCGCGGTGTGCAGCGCCAGCGCCATGGCCAAAGCCCCGCGCACTGGCCGCAAACTGCCCGAGAGCGACAACTCGCCAGCAAACTCAAAGCGCGCCAGGCGCTGCCCGTCGATCAGCCCGCTGGCCGCCAAAATGCCTAAAGCAATGGGCAAATCCAGGCGGCCCGAGTCTTTGGGCAGGTCCGCTGGCGCCAAATTCACGGTGATGCGTTTGTTGTGCGGAAACTCAAACCCCGAGTTCTGTATGGCGCAGCGCACCCGCTCGCGCGCCTCTTTGACCTCGACGTCGGCCAAACCCACCAACGTAAAGCTGGGCAGGCCATTGGCCAAATGCACCTCGACGGTGACTTGCACCGCCTCCAGCCCGAGCAAAGCGCGGCTTTGCACCAAAGATAAACCCATGACCACTCCCTGAAAAAGTGCGCGCTCTGAAGATGCTGCGCGCAAATTTGCACCATTTGGGTGCAAGCTGTATTTATATACAGCCATATTAGTGGATGAATGCGGTTTTGAAAAGGGTTTTGGGCCCCGGCGGTGCGCATTGGGGTGCATGAACTTGGCACGGCTTCTGCTAAATGGTCTTGTCTCCCGATTCCGTGGAGCAGCGGCGCATGCACTGCGCTCGCTATCAACTTTTAAGAAGCTGAGGTGAACACATGAAGTTAGTTACGGCCATCATCAAACCGTTCAAGCTTGACGAGGTCCGCGAGGCTTTGTCAGCCATTGGCGTGCAGGGCATCACGGTCACCGAGGTCAAAGGTTTCGGCCGCCAAAAAGGCCATACCGAGCTCTACCGCGGCGCGGAATACGTCGTGGACTTTCTGCCCAAGGTCAAGATTGAGGCGGCGATTGATTCGGCGCTGCTCGATCGCGTCATTGAGGCCATCGAAGGCGCTGCGCGCACCGGAAAAATCGGCGACGGCAAAGTGTTCGTGTACGACTTGGAGCAGGTCGTGCGTATTCGTACCGGCGAAACCGGCAAAGACGCTTTGTAAACCCAGGCATTGAAAGGAAACACCATGAAGAAGCTATTGATATCACTTGCCCTGGGTTGGGGCTTGCTTGGCGCAGGCTCCCTGGCGCTGGCCGAAGACGCGCCCGCGCCTGCTGCCTCGGCGGCTGCGGTTTCCGCACCGGCTGCTGCAGCGCCTGCCGCTGCCGCCTCAGAGGCGCCTGCTGCTGACGCGGCCGCCGCTGCACCAGTACCCAACAAAGGCGATACCGCCTGGATGATGACCTCCACCTTGTTGGTGATCATGATGGCCGTGCCTGGCCTGGCCCTGTTCTATGGCGGCTTGGTGCGCAGCAAAAACATGCTCTCGGTGCTGATGCAGGTCATGGTGACCTTCTCGCTGATCGTGGTGCTGTGGTTTATTTACGGCTACAGCATTGCCTTTACCGAGGGCGGGCCCTTCTTTGGTGGCTTTGACCGGGTGCTGATGAAAGGCATTTGGGACAACGCGGCGGGCACCTTCGCACCCGCGGCCACCTTCAGCAAAGGCGTGTACATCCCTGAGATCGTGTTTGCAGCCTTCCAGGCCAGCTTTGCGGCGATTACCTGCACGCTGATCGTGGGCTCGTTTGCAGAGCGCATCAAGTTCTCGGCGGTGCTGATGTTCTGCGTGCTGTGGTTCACTTTCAGCTACGCACCGATCGCGCACATGGTCTGGTTCTGGATGGGCCCGGACGCGTACGCCAGCAAAGAGGTGGTGGATGCCATGAACGCCAAAGGCGGTTATCTGTGGCAAATGGGCGCGCTGGACTTTGCCGGCGGTACCGTGGTGCATATCAACGCCGCTGTGGCGGGTCTGGTGGGCGCCTTCATGATTGGCAAGCGCATCGGTTATGGCAAAGAGTCCATGGCCCCGCACAGCCTGACCTTGACCATGGTGGGCGCTGCCCTGCTGTGGGTGGGCTGGTTCGGCTTTAACGCCGGCTCGGCACTCGAAGCCAATGGCTTTGCGGCCCTGGCCTTTATCAACACCTTTGGTGCGACCGCCGCTGCGGTGTTGGCCTGGTGCATTGGCGAGGCCTTGCTGCGCGGCAAAGCCTCGATGCTCGGCGCCGCCTCTGGCGCGGTGGCTGGCTTGGTGGCGATCACACCGGCTTGCGGCAACGTGGGCATCGGTGGTGCTTTGATCATCGGCTTCTTGTCGGGCTTTGCCGGCCTGTGGGGCGTCAGTGGCCTGAAGAAACTGCTGGGCGCTGACGACACCCTGGACGTGTTCGGCGTGCACGGCGTGTGCGGCATCTTGGGTGCGCTGCTGACTGGCGTGTTCAATTCGCCCGCCCTGGGCGGCCCCGGCTTTGTCGCCGACTGGGTGACGGCCACCGGCATCACCGCGGCAGACTATTCCATCTCGGCCCAGGTGCTGGTGCAGGCCAAAGCGGTGCTGCTGACGGTGGTCTGGTCGGGTGTGGTGTCGCTGATCTCCTACAAGATCGTGGACATGACCATCGGCCTGCGCGTGACCGAAGAGGAAGAGCGCGAAGGTTTGGACATCAGCTCGCACGGCGAGACGGCTTACAACCGCTAAACCCTTGGCAGCCTGCGCTGCCATCGCAAGCGCCCCGCACGACGCAAGTTGTGCGGGGTTGTTTTTTGGGGCGGCACAATGCGCGCTGAACCAAACACCCACCGAGCCACCGCATGAACCCACTTTTGAGCCCCGCCGCAGACCAGCCACCGCAAGCCGCCGCCTGGAGCCGCCTGGACGCGCTGCCCTATGAATTAGGCGAATCGCCGTTTTGGCATCCGCAAGAGCAGATGCTGTACTGGATAGACATTCCCGGCAAAAAAATTCTGCGCATGCAAGCCGGCCATGGACCGGTGCAGGCCTGGGACATGCCTAGCGAGCCCGGCTGCATCGCGCCCGCGCAAGGCGGTGGATTGGTGATCGCACTGCGCCATGGGGTTTTCCGTGCGACCGGCTGGGGCGCCGCGCTAGAGCACCTGGTGACGCTGCCCTACGACACCGCCACCGTGCGCGCCAATGACGGCAAATGTGATGCCTTGGGCCGCTTTTGGGTCGGCACCATCGACGAGACCAAAGCCCACGACGCGGCAGCGCTGTATTGCATTGATGCGCGCAGCGGCACGCCTGCAGTCCACACCATGGCCGAGGGCGCTTTAACCGGTAACGGCATGGGCTGGAGCCTGGACGGGCGCAGCGCCTACTGGGCTGACACACCGCGCCACCTGGTGCACGGTTGGGACTATGAACCCGCCAGCAATACGCTCAGCGCACACCGCACACACCTGCAGTTCAACGCGAAGCCTGCCGATTGGGTGAGCGGTGACGCCCGCTACCAGGGCCGGCCCGATGGCGCGGCGGTGGACAGCCTGGGCAACTACTGGCTGGCCATGTTTGAAGGAGCCCGCATTTGCTGCTTCTCGCCAGCGGGCCAGATGCTGGCCAGCTACGCCACCCCGGCGCAGTGCCCGACCATGCCTTGCTTTGGCGGCTGGGATTTGAAAACCCTGTTTATCACCAGTGCCCGCCATGGCCGCAAAGACGATGAGCTGGCGCGATACCCGGATTCGGGCTGCGTGTTTTCTATGCGGGTGGATGTGCCCGGCCTACCGGTGCATTTTTTCGCGGATTAACGCAAGGCATAAGCCCTATGCCGCCTCCAGCGTCCAGGGGTCGCAGTCAGGCTGTGCGTTTGCCTCTGGAATTCCGGTTCGATGTTGCGCAAGTGTTTATCCGCCATGACCCTGCCACAGGGGATGTCGTGCTCTCGCGAAAACCCGGCAACTGGCAGGGCTTGATGGATGCGGTCGCCTTGAATGCGGGTGAAGATCTAGGTTTTGAACGGCACCAGAGGCAAACTAGGCGCGATCCATTTGCCCAAACCAAGCCATGAATCCCACCTATTTGCTAGATACCAATGTGGTCAGCCACATCATGCAAGGACGGGATAAAGAATTGCTGGCCCGCTTGGAAAAACTGCCTGTGGGGCAGGTGGCCCTATCCAGCGTTACCTTGGCGGAGATCGAATACGGCCTACATCGCCGGGCGCAATCAGCCAAGCTCCGGCAGGCGCTGCAGCAAGTATTGCTGCACATGGATGTATTGGCGTGGGACGCGCCAGCCGCCACTTGCTATGGTGAACTGTGCAGTTCGCTGGAGGCACAAGGCATTTACCCACACCCCGAGCAGCTCCTAAGCATTGAAATTTGGTAAAGCCGAAGCTTTACAGCGCGAGCGCGTCACGCTCTTTTTGCACATCGCTTAGCGCCTCTGTCACGGCCAGCTTGCGCGCAAGCTCACCCGCATCCAGCTTGGCCTTTAGTGCCTGTATTTCGGAGTCCTTGGCTACCGCAGACTTCTGCATCTCGCTGGCAACCTGCGCCTGGGCAAGCTCGAGGGTATTGCGTTTGTCTTACTCGGCCAGTTCAAGGCGCTCATGCAACTGCTGCTAGAAGGCGCCGTCGCGAACTTGCTTCAGGATATCTGCATAGCCAGCCTCGTCGATTTTGAATGCTTTGCTGCAGTGGGGGCAGATGATTTCGTGCATGTCTGTGCACCCTATTTTTGTTAGTTGTCGCCCAAACGGTGATTTGGTCAATCGAGATCGCTTGGTAAATAAAGCCCTACCCCTTTTTTCTTATACTGGCGGTGGCCGAGCAATACGAGGGCGGCATTAAACACGCAAACTGCCTGTCGTATCTGAAAGATCAGCGTAAGCTGCTATCCAAAACGTAGTAAAAGGATGAAACACACTTATTACTCTTTACATATGCGGTGCCGCCAATAGACAGTCCACTCCGCTCCATTGTTTTTCCTTAATCATCACAAACTGGCAGGTGCCTTTGGATAGCTTGGCCCAGAGTCCACCAATATCGCGATCATCTTGTGAGTCAGTCCAGCCATTCGTTCCCTTGTATTCCACGATCAAAAATGACTCGTTGTTAAGCTTGCATACGAAGTCAGGATAGAAGCGCCCGGTTGCTTTTTGGAAAAAGAATGACGCACCCTCTCGACGAGCCAGGTTGCGCACCCAGTATTGCAGCCTGCCTTTTTGTGCCTGCGTATCAAGCCAAGCGGCGCATTCGAACTCTTCCTTGCTGTCGAAATCGCCGATTCGGCTATAGAAGTGCTTTCGGAACGGGTGCTGTCCAAATCGACCGTCATAGTCACGGCTGGGTGCATAGGCCTCGGGCCTGAAGTCATAAACAAACTCAGTCGAGACACTCACCCGCTCAGCTGCGGCATCGCCAAACAAGCTTTCTTGATAAGCCTGCTTGACTGCATTGGTACGAAGCTCTCGAATGCGTGCCTCAAGTAGGTTACGCATCTGGAATTTTTGCAAATTAGCCCTGGCCAAATCAAAACCAGACTGGACCAACAAATCAGAAAGCCATCCCGACACAAAATCCAACTTGCTCGCGTGGGTGAGCGAGGGCTCTGGCAGATTGGTGCAAAGCCAGGCCGCCAGTTTGATGTTGTCCCAATGTTCTGGCGTGTATGCAAAACCAAGGTCCCGCTGCAAGTTGGGCATGAAGTCTTGAACCAACTTACCGCTAGCTTCATCAATATCGATCACACCACCTTCGCTCACCATCAGGGCTGCACCGAGCTTGGCCAGGTTGTCAGCCGTCGGCTTCGCATCAAACAACGATAGCGCCCAGGGGTAGTCCAACACCTCTGGATCATCAAACAACTGCAGCTCACCTTGCACGCGCAATGCAAGCTGTGGCACCAGCAAGGTCTTGCCTTCTTCCGCGGGGGTCTTGAAGAACTCAATGGCCGTCGTCCGGCTTTCAATGGCACCAGCCTCGATTGCAGCTTTGGCCAGTGATGTGGCTACCACAGCCTTCAAAGCATCGGTCTCATCAACGGTTAGCGGCGACCGGATTGTCAACGTACTGGTTTTTCGGTCAAAGACCACTTTGTCATTGATGGCGGTACGCAGGTCTTTAGGCAAGGCCTTCAAGTCCGGCGCTTCATGCAAAGGTATGACCACAGGGCGCAACTCCACACGGCTTCCCATGCCCTCAAGGTCAAACATTTGCTGCTCTTGCCGCGCAGCGGTCACAAACTCAGCCACGTCTTTGCGGTCAAAGCCTGAGCCTTCGACCAGCCGGTCGCGCAGCGCAGTCGCAGTCTCAAAAAAGCTACGCGACACCACCAGCGCATACGACTGATTGAGCTCTTTTGAGGATCGATGCTTTGCATCCGGCTGGCGCAATATGCGCCCCAGCAGCTGCTCCACTGATGTCGCCGACTGCAATGACGCCATGCTTACCAAGATGTAGGCGAACGGACAGTCCCACCCTTCCGCTAAAGCCTTTTGAGTAATGACAAACTTTACCGGGCATGCGGGGTCGCTGATGCCAAGCTTGTATTTCGCATCGACGGCCTCAAGTCCTTTTTCATCACTGGTAGCCACAATGATTTCGTCAGCAGGTATGCCGTGGTTTGTCAGCAGTTCTTGGCGCACGCGTTCAAAGTCCAGCTTGTCCAACCCCTCACGGCGCGGCTCAGACTGAATCAACACAATCGGCCGCAAATAGGGCGCGCCTTGGCGCTGTTCATCGTCGGCCAACTTTTGTAAGCCATTGCGGCGAGCGATGGCATCACTCAAACATTGCTGCCAGTTGGGCTCGGTTTCGAGCACTACCGGCAGCTTGATCATTTGCTCGGCTTTCAGCTGTGAGGCGCTCACGCTATGCAGCACATTGCTAGGCGTGTGCTCCATATCAGGCGTGGCAGTTAGCTCCATGATGCCGCTGGGGTTAAAGCGGGCCAACATGTCAAAGGCTAACTCTGTGCGGTTGTTGTGTGCCTCGTCCACCACCACAAACGGGCGGCGCAAGCGCAACATATTGGCCAACGAATAGGGCACTGTGTCGCCATCCGTCAACAGACCCTGGCGCTGCGTAGCCGTCAAATTCTCAAAATGGTGCATCAGCGCGCCGCTGGACTCGTAGACCTTGCGGCTTTCTTCGTCTTCAACCTGAAAAGCCTGGCGAGTGGCGACGATCACCACGGTGGAGGTGTCCAGCGTGGCACGCGTCAACGCTTTAGCCTCAGTCAAGTCCAGCACCGTTACCGGCCCAGCCTCGCGCAGAGCTGCGTTCAGCGGGTGGTTGCGGTCTTTTAGGCCGCGCAGCGTTTGCTCGCGAATCGGCTTACTGGGCACCAGCCACAACACCACACTGTGTGGCACGCGCAGCAAATGCGTATTCACCAAGCTCAGGCTTTTAGCAGCCAGCCAGGTTTTGCCGCCGCCCGTGGGCACGCGCAGGCAGAAGTAGGGCATGTCCGGAGCAAAACCTGCCAGCGGCGTGTAACGCAGGCTTTGACCCCAAAGTTCTTCGGTGACGGCGGTAAACGCCAGCGACGCGCGGCCAAAGGTGTGGATGGCTTTGAAGTAAGCCTCCACGCTGTCGAGCACGCCGCCTTGGTTAGCGGGATCTTGCTGGTATTTTTTGGGTGAAAAAGTGACCATGGCTCACACCTCCAGTGCGTACGGTGTTTGCTTGAACACAATTTGCTCTCGCTGCAAGCGGGGTGCACCCAAACGGCATGCTGCGGCGTAGATGGTTTTGGGGCCGTCAAAAGGGGGAATGATGTTGAACACTGCCCCGGTTAGCACGTTGCCACCACCTGCCGATTTATCTTTCAGAATGCCGTTGTAAAGCAGATAAATGGCGCGACCTTCGTGCTCGCCCAAAAGTGGCGAATCAGCCATTCCACAGTAGCCGGTGCCGGTTTCCGCAAACCAGACAAATTCGGCCAACTGTAAAAAGGTCACATCCTCGCGGATTTGGCCTTGCGGAGTGAACAGGGGCTCAGCGGATAATGTGCAGAACTGGTAACCACCCCCTAAACCCTTAATTTTTCCACCCTTAGAGTCGATGTAGCCCTCGCTAACAAGCCTGACTCTTGCCTCTGTAACTTCTTTTGAGATACCTTCGTTCATCTCGACCAAGATGAAACGTCGGTCTCCGCCATCTTCGCTGTTCTGTTTAAGGATGGCGTGTGCCGTCGTACCAGAGCCAGCAAATGAATCCAAAATTAAAGAACTTTCATTTTCTGCACCGATTTTTAGTAGATAGCTAATTAGCTCTACAGGTTTTGGGTAATCGAAGTGGATGCCCATACGTCGTAACTCACCCCGCATACGCTCTGTCGTGCCGAATCCACGTAGAACCGAAAGAATATTGCTGGGCGTTTCCACAATTCTTCTATAGCGGATTGCTGCATTCGCGTTTATATAAAACTCTATAGGGCCTTCATCGTCGTCGACAGGTTTGAATTTATTCGCGACGAACTGCTCAAGCTTTCGTCTATTCGCAAAACCACCGTACACCCGGCAGGGCTTTGTAACTTTATGATTTTCAACAATTAAGTCGTCAAGCTTTACGGGCAATCCTGACAGCTTTTCAATTCCATAAGCAGATTTAATGTCATCAGAAACGAGGCCTGCGCGTTTTGTTGCGTCAAAAAACGCTTGATCGACATTTTTTCCTTTGTAAAAAACGACTTCCTCTTTTGAAGGGAAACCAATTGGAATAGTAAATATTGCGGGAGGATTTGCTGGATTATTTTTATTGATGTTGTTGTCCGCAACGCCCCTCCATAGGTTGCTGTCCTCTCTTGTATTCGGGTCAACAACTCGACCAATCGCCTCAGACTTAAATTTTGTGTTCTTTACATACATCAAAACGTATTCATGATTGACCTTAATCTCATACTGGTTGTCAGTATTCCCTTCTGTATTCCAAATTAGTGTCGTAATAAAGTTTTTGGATCCAAATATTTCATCGCAGAGCAGCTTCAACAAACTATTGGCCACGTCATCAATGGAAATAAAAATAACGCCATCCTCACGCAAAAACTGCCGCAGCAACACCAGCCGCGGGTACATCATGCACAGCCAGCGATCATGGCGGTCCAACGTTTCCCCTTCCTTTCCAACCACCTCACCCAACCACTTCCGTATTTCGGGACTGTTGACGTTGTCGTTGTATGCCAGCCCTCATTGCCCGTGTTGTAAGGCGGATCGATGTAAATGCACTTCACCTGGCCCGCATAGCGCGGAAGCAGCGCCTTAAGGGCGTGCAGGTTGTCACCTTGCACAAGCAAGTTACCACTTGCCGCGTCTCCGCACGAGAGCGCAGGCACGGGTTCCAGTAGGCGAAACGGCACGTCTTTGTGGTGTTTGACAACGGCATCTTTGCCGATCCAGTTCAAGCTTGGCATTCAGGGTTCCATTCCGTTTCTATCGCACCGGCGAATCGCCGGTGGGCAATAGAAGTTGTTGATTAGTTGAGGCATTTTTGTAGATTGCCCAGAGCATATCGACCAAGACGGTACGATTGACCGGTTCTTGTCCAATAGTACGCAATTATTCGGCCCCGGCCACCTAACGTTACTGCACGTCGTATGTTCGCTGGACGGTTGGAAGTGGGCTCCACTGAGTTGGATCAAGCAAAGTTGACAACTGAATTGCAAACTTGCTCTAACGACGCGGATCTATGCCCATTTTCCCAGAGCCAGCTCAGCCTTGCACCGATGTACAGGGTATTTTTGGCAAGATCGCCGGCCATGCCGCACTGGACACTGCCGTAGTTCCCGGAATCAGTCCACGCCGCATCTGACACGCCAGCCTTTACGGCGGCAACCATTTCGTTGGCCCACACAATATGGTTGTCGGCGAAAACGTCGGCATCCGGGAATGGCTTAGCGTCATCACCACCTACGACGCGCAGCAAGGCTGTGTTGTCCCGTTGGTGTGCCGCTCGATGCTTTTCGTCGCTTCCATCCGCGTCAAAAATGAGCAGGGTCGGTATCCCAAGGCCTTTGGCAATAATTAGTGAGTGCAGTAGTGAACTCTTCCCGTTCGCAGGAACAATGTGCACACCTCTGCGGCGGAACTCGTCCCACCGCCCGGAAAGTACGAGCCAAGAATGGATATATGCCACATCTTCCAGTCCTTCGACCAGGACAAGGCGTTGTGCAAAGAACATCTCGTTCAATGCAGGCTGCAGAACTTGGTGGACCTTCGCAAGCGCACCATTCGCCTTCAACGGCGTGGCACCTTTGGCATGTGCAAAATCAGTCGCGAACTGTTCATAGTTGTAGCTGCACACGACGGAATGCTGGGCGCCAGCGACGCGACGCACTACTCGAACGTCTTCGAATGCATCGCCTGATACGAAATACGGGCTGTGCGTGGTGATGAGGATCTGCGCATGTTGCTCACTGAGGCGATGCAGCACGCTGGATAGGTGCCTAGCTTGCGGTGGATGTTGGTAGAGCTCCGGCTCCTCACAGCCCAGGATCAACGCTGGTCCTTGGCCAGCTGACTCCGCCAATTCTTGCAACAGCGCCAGTAAGAAAGAACGCTGCAGCCCATGCCCAAAACGGGAGAGATGACCCTCGAAGGCGCCTTCACTCGCAAGGACTGCCGCGAGCGGTTCTTCAACTTGCACGGATTTCTTTGGGTCTTGGCGCCATTCAACTCGCAAAGCAGCATCAGGATGCGCCCATTGCACGAGACGCGTAGCGAGAGATGCCGAGATTTCATTTAGAGCCCCCTGGTTTTCCTGTAGCAGTTTCTTGTATTCCTCCTGCGCGTTGGTCGCGATCAGTTTGATCTTGTCTGAGAAGTTCACTTTGCTGCGAACGGCGCGGGCCAGCAAACGTCCAAGAGCGCTGTTTTTCAGCTCAGCCTGCTCGTCTGCCGCGTCTTTTACGGCTGGGACATAGACCCATTGAACATACTTGGCCAGCCGATTCGAGCCTTTACTCACTCCATAAAACTGATCTTCACTCGGAATCAACGCGCATTCCGCTGGCCTAGCGGCTTCATAGGCATGGAGGGCTGAGGCCATAGCGTCCTTGGTGCCTGCTGCCGGCAAATCTGGGCAACTAGTTCGGAGTCCTGCATAAATTGCCTTAAGATCGTTTGCGCTAACGCCATCATTTGCGGCCTTGAAATACGGGGCCAATATGGGCATAACCAAGCGCTGCCCATATTGCTTAATAACGGCAGATCCAGATACTGGGTCGAAATTGGCTATAGCAGATATCACCAAGATATCTTGCCGAAAGTATTCTGAGAAATCGGCCTGCGCTTCCGCACTAAGGTCAGTGAATTCAACAGTGATCTCGATAGGGTCAGCAATATTTTTAACGTGAAAATCCTCTGCCTGTAGGGCCGTTAGATCGGTGGCTGCATTCTGCGTCTCGCGAAAGAAGATGTTCAACGCACAAAGGACTGTAGATTTCCCTGCCCCGTTTGCCCCGACCAAACGGTTGTATCGGCTGAATTCAACCTTCTGATCAATAAATGAACGAAGGTTCTTGATGTGTACTGATTTGATTCTCATTGGTTCCCTTTTGTGTTTTCTGAGTGATTGATCCGGCTAGTTACCTCAACCGCTTAACACCCTCCCGCGCGGCCTCTTTCTCGTCTTTGCCCTTGGAGGGAATGTGCCCCACACCGGATATCGCTACCACGAGAAACCCCGGGGCATTGCAGCCCTTCAAGTCATCACTCATCATCCAAGCCCCCCAACAACACCCCCCGCCGCGCCAACCGCTCCCTCGCCTCAAGCAAAGCCGCATGCAGCTTTTGCTCCAGCTTCGCTTTGGGTGGCAGTTCGGTCCAGTACTCTGCGACGGTGATGCCGTCGTTGTGCATTTGCAGCAACTCCACTTGTTCGCGGCTGGATTCGGCGCAGAGGATGAGGCCAATGGGCGCTTCCTCGCCCGGCTGGTGCTCGTATTTGTCCAGCCATTTCAAATAAAGCTCCATCTGGCCTTTGTGCGCGGCTTTGAAGCGGCCTAGCTTGAGTTCAATGGCCACCAGGCGGTGCAGGCGGCGGTGAAAGAAGAGCAAGTCCAGATAAAAGTCGTCGCCGTCAATGACCATGCGTTTTTGCCGCTCCACAAACGCAAAGCCCCGGCCCAGTTCTAGGATGAAGGCTTCTAGCTGTTGCAAGATGCCGGCTTCTAGATCGCCCTCGTCGTGGTTTTGGCGCAGGCCCAAAAAGTCTAGGAAGTACGGGTCTTTGAAAACCACTGCCGGTTCGGCGTCTGCGGCCTGTAGTACCGAAGCTTGGGCGTTGGCTATTTCGGTACGCTCGAATGCCTTGCGTTCGATTTGGTGCGCCAGTTCGCGTACGCTCCAACCGTCTTGTGCGGCCTGGCTGGCGTAATACTGGCGGGCTTGCGGGGTTTTCAGCGCCACGATGGTGACCATGTGGCTCCAGCTCAATTGTGTCGACAGTGTTGACACAATTGCCGCGTCCGGAAACGCTTCCGCAAACTTCACCATGCGGCGCAGGTTGCGCGACTCAAATCCCCGGCCAAATTCTTGCGACAGTTGGTGGCCCAGCTGGTCCAGCAGCTGGGCTCCATAGCTTGCGCGGCCTTCGCCCAGCACCTCGGTGCGCAGCCTTTGGCCCACATGCCAATACAGCCGCGTTAGCTCCGCATTCACTGCTCCGGCCAGGCGCTGGCGGCTGTTGGCTATCAGCGTGCGCAGTTCGGCGTGTAGCGTGTCTGCCGATGTATCGATCGCCGGAATCAATGTCGCCATGGATGCAATGCCGTCCCTGTAAGCCCGCAGGGTCAAGCGCCCAGTGTGCGGATATCGTCATCATATCCACCAAATTAACGTAATTTGTAATGGTTTACAAAAGTTGCGCACCCGAGGTGTGCTGACCCTCTGGGTGGCGGCGCTAAGGCCTTGCGTTAGTTGTACGCAATCACTGCCTGTCTTGCGCGCCGTTGATGAGGCGCTGCGCCGCTTCCAGCGCCTCCGGCGTATCGACGTCATGGATGCAGCCGGCATCATCCACCGCAAGGGCATACGGTGCGTGCGCTTGCAACACAGCGCGTGCGCCTTGGTCGCCGGTCAAGGCCATCAAGGCAGGGCCGCAGGCCGCTGCAAAGCCCACCGGGTGCCCGCGTTGGCCCGCAAAAACCGGCACCACTACCGTGTGCGATAGCAGCGCCTGGGCCACGCTGCGCAAAGTCTGCGGCTGCACCAGCGGTAAATCGGCCGGCAGAATCAGCCAGCCTGCGGCTTCAGCGCAGGCGCGCACGCCGGTGGCAATGCTGTCGCCCATGCCCGGCAGATGCAGGTGCGCGGTGTGCGCGGCCTCCACCACGTGCCAGGGCAGGCCGCTGGCGCGCACCGCCTCCAGCGTGTGCTCGCGCACCGAGCGTGTGCCCAGCAGCGCCTGCAGCTTGTGCTGCCCGCCACTGGCCGCGGCAAAGCGCTCGCTGCGCCCGGCGGCCAAAACGATCACGGTAGGAAGGGGTGCGCTCATGGCAGGGTTTCCAGCCAAACAAAGAGGCCTATTGTGGCGCCGGCCAAGATTTCAAACAATTTGTGTTCAAAAAATTCACGAATTGGCACAGTCTGGCCCGCTAACATGGGCGCGATGACTGTTTCAGACACTGCTATCGATGCCCTGTGCGAGCGCATCGCCCACGCCCGCGCCCAGCCGCCGCAGGCGCGCACCCCGTTGCGCGTGCAAGGCGGCGCCAGCAAAGACTTTATCGGCACCGGCCTGACCGGCGATGTGCTGTCCACGCAAGGGCTGCAAGGCATTCTCAGCTACGAGCCTACCGAGCTGGTGGTGACGGTACGCGCCGGTACCCCGCTGCGTGAACTGCAAGCCGTGCTGGCAGAAAAAAACCAGTGCCTTCCTTTTGAGCCGCCGCATTTCGGCAGCGCCAGCACCACGGTGGGCGGCATGGTGGCCAGCGGTTTGAGCGGCCCGGCGCGCGCCAGCGCCGGTGCTTGCAAAGATTTTGTGCTGGGCGCCAGCGTGCTCAACGGCCGGGGGGAGCTGCTGCGCTTTGGTGGCCAGGTCATGAAAAACGTGGCCGGCTATGACGTCAGCCGTGTGCTGGCCGGCAGTTGGGGCACCTTGGGCGTGATCACCGAGGTTTCGCTCAAAGTGCTGGGTTTTGCGCCTTGCGAGGCCACCGTACGGGCCCGCCTGGACCAAGCGCCGGCCTTGGCGCTGTTGCACCGTTGGGGCGGACAGCCGCTGCCGCTCAACGCCAGTTGCTGGCTGAGCGAGGCCGAGGGCGCGTATCTGTATGTGCGCCTGCGCGGTGCCCAGGCGGCGGTGCAGGCGGCGCTGCTGCGCATGCAGGCCGATCTGCACAACGCAGGCACCGAAGGCCAAAGTCTGGACCCCGCCCAAGTGCAAACCTTGTGGGATGGCTTGCGCGACCAGCAGCACGCATTTTTTGCCTCAGCGCCGTCAGACGCGTGCTTGTGGCGCCTGTCGGTCGCGCAAACCGCGCCGGTGCTGGACGTGCCCTATGCCCAATGCCTTGAATGGCAAGGCGGTCAGCGCTGGTTGTGGGCCCCAGCTTCCGCCGCTGCCAAGCTGCACGCGGCTGCGCGCGCAGCCGGGGGCCATGCCACCTTGTTTCGCCGCCCCGCCGGTGCACTGGCCGATGTGGACGTAGGCGTACCCGTTTGGAGCCCCTTGGAGGCCGCCGCCCAGCGCATCCACACCGCGCTGCAATCTGAATTTGACCCCGACGGCGTGTTCAACACCGGCCGTCTGCACGGCCCGGCTTAAGCGGCGCATCGTATGCAAACCACTCTTTCCCCCGAATACGCCCACAGCACCGACGGCCAGGCCGCCGAGGCCATCGTGCGCAACTGCGTGCACTGCGGTTTTTGCACCGCCACCTGCCCCACCTACCAGTTATTGGGCGACGAGCTAGACGGCCCGCGTGGCCGGATCTACCTCATCAAGCAAGTGCTCGAAGGCGCTGAGCCCACGCGCAAAACCCAGCAACACCTAGACCGCTGCCTGACCTGCCGCAACTGCGAATCGACCTGCCCCAGCGGCGTGGAGTATGGCCACCTAATCGACATTGGCCGCAAGCTGGTCGATGCCAAAGTGCAGCGCCCTGCGGGTGAAGAAGCTCTGCGTTGGGCGTTAAAAGAAGGATTGACCTCGCCGTTGTTTGCCCCGGCCATGAAGCTGGGCCAGGCAGTACGCGGCTTCTTGCCAGAGGTGCTGAAAGCCAAAGTGCCGCAGGCGCGCAGCGCGGGCCTGTGGCCGACCCGCAGCCATACGCGCAAGGTGCTGATGCTGGCCGGCTGCGTGCAGCCTTCCATGAGCCCCAATATCAACAGCGCCACCGCCCGCGTGCTGGACGCCTGCGGCATCCAAACCGTGGTCGAGCCGCTGGCGGGCTGCTGCGGTGGCGTCAAATTCCATATGAACGACCAGGACGGGGCCATCGTCCAGATCAAGAACAATATCGACGCCTGGTGGCCGCATGTGGCCCAGGGTGCCGAGGCGATTGTGATGAACGCGTCTGGCTGCGGTGTCACCGTGAAAGACTACGGCCACATTCTGCGCAACGACCCGGCCTATGCCGAGCGGGCGCAGCGCATCAGCGAACTGACCAAAGACCTGAGCGAGCTATTGCCCGATTTGCTACCCGCGCTCAAAGAGCGCATCGCCCCCAAACAAGCGCAGGCCCAAGGCATGATGGCGTTCCATCCACCTTGCACTTTGCAGCACGGCCAAAAACTCAAAGGCGGCGTGGAAACGCACTTGAATGCGCTGGGTTTTCAATTGCAGGTGGCCAATAACGAGGCGCATTTGTGCTGCGGCTCGGCAGGCACTTACAGCGTGTTGCAGCCAGTCCTTGCCACCCAGCTGCGCGACCGCAAACTGAGCAATCTGCAGGACCTGCAACCCCAAGCCATTCTGAGCGCCAACATCGGCTGCATCACCCATTTGCAAAGCGGCACGCAGGTGCCAGTGCGGCATTGGGTGGAGGTGGTGGATGCGGCCTTAGGCTGATCAGCCCACTGCTAGCCCTAAGGCTGGCGGCTGCTGGCGCAACATTAGCCGGGCGCTCTCAAGGCACCTGCACCCTGGGCACCCATCCTTGCGCTGCTGCGCGCTTGGCAAAGCCCTTGGTGTCAAAGGTGGTGAACACCTCGCAATGGCGGCTGCTGGCGTGGTGCAAGGCGTCGGCAAAGTCAAAACCCTGGTTCAAGGCATCGCAAGCGCTTTGCAGGGCTTGGCGGTCTTGCACTTGCACATGGGGCATGCCCAACAGATGCGTGAACACCGACGCCACCGTTTTGGGTTTGAGCTTGTAAAACCCGCGCAACACCCATTCCAGCTCCAGGGCCACAGTGGTGGCCACAAAGAGGGGCTTGCCACTCTCTAACAAAGCGCGGGCTTGCTCACATTGGGCGCTGGTAGCGGCATCGGCTTGTTCGGCCTGCACGTAGTAACGCGCCAGCACATTCGTATCCAGCGCGGTGAGCTTACGCGTAGCCTGATTCATGGTTTCAGCAGTTGGGCTGCGTCCCAATCGGCAGCCACATGCGGGCCACTGACCTTGACCATGCCAAAGCCTTTTTGAGAGGAATGACGCGCCGAAGGTGCCGGGCGCAGCATGATGCAGGTGGCGTCGTTACTCAGCGCAAACTCCACCGCTTGCCCAGTAGCCAAACCCAACTGCCGACGCAAGGCTTGCGGAATGGTGACCTGGCCTTTGCTAGTGAGGGTGGAAAGCATGGTGCAGCTCCTTGGTGCGGTGAATGTGCAACGTTATGCGTGCATTGTATTACCGGGTAAGAATGCAGCCACGGATATCCGCCAGCCCGTGCCTTACTCCACCACCCCGCGCATAGTCACGCTGCGCCGGCGGAGCATTTCCAAGGTCAGAAGCATCACCACGGCAAAGAGGATCAGCATGAAGGCGGCCGACAAAATGGTCGGTGAGAGTTGCTCGCGCAGGCCGGTCCACATTTGGCGTGGCAGCGTAGTTTGTTCGGGGCCGCCCAAAAAGAGCACGACCACCACTTCGTCAAACGAGGTGGCAAAGGCAAACAAAGCGCCCGAGAGCACGCCGGGCCAGACCAGCGGCAGCATGATGCGCCTAAAGGCCTCAATTTGCGAAGCGCCCAGGCCGCGTGCGGCGCGCATCAGGTTCATGTCAAAGCCGCCCAGCGTGGCGGTAACCGTAATCACTACAAAAGGCATGCCCAGCACCGCGTGTACCAGCACAATGCCCAGCAAATTATTGGCAATACCTAGCTTGGAAAAGAAGAAATAAGCGCCCACGGCCAGCACCACCACCGGCACGATCATGGGCGAGACCAGCACCGCCATCAAAAGGCGTTTGCCCGGCAGGTTGTGGTGGTTCAGGCCCACTGCCGCCAGCGTACCCAGCGTGGTGGCCAGCAGCGTGGCCAAGGTGGCGGTGAGCACGCTGTTGAAGATGGCATGCAGCCAGACCTCGTTGGTAAACAGATCGCGGAACCAGCGCAGGCTGTACTCCTGCACCGGGAAGTGGAAATAAGGCTCGTTGTTAAAAGCCAGCGGCACCACCACCAGCACCGGGGCGATCAGGAAAATAAATACCGCGGTGCAAAACAGCACGTGCAGCCAGTGGCCCAGGCGTTGGGCTGGCGTGGTGTACAGGGGCAGGCTGGAGGCGCTCATCCGAGTTTGAGGTTGTTAGAGCCGACCAAACGGTCGTAGACCACGTACAACAGCAACACCGCGCCCAGCAAAATCGCCGCTAGCGCCGAGGCTAGGCCCCAGTTGAGCGAGCGGCCCATGTTGTCCGCGACGAAGTAGCTGATCATCTGGTCGGTCGAGCCGCCCAGCAGCGCTGGCGTGATGTAGTAGCCCAGCGCCAAAATAAAGACCAAGAGCGCGCCCGCGCCAATACCCGGAATGCATTGGGGCAGGTACACGCGCACAAAAGCGGTGACGGGGCCGGCCCCGAGCGAGCGCGCTGCGCGCACATAAGACACCGGAATTTGACGCATCACCGAGTACATCGGCAGCACCATAAAGGGCAGCAGGATGTGCGTCATCGCCACCACCACGCCAAAGCGGTTAAACACCAGCGGCAGGGGCTCGGAAATCAGGTGCAGGGCTTGCAGCAGCGAGTTGAGCACGCCCTCTTTTTGCAGCACAACCATCCAAGCGGTGGTGCGCACCAGGAGCGAGGTCCAAAAAGGCAGCAGGACCAAAATCAGCAGCAAATTGGCGGTCTTGTCGCGCAGATGCGCCAGCAGGTAAGACAGCGGAAAACCCAGCAGCACGCACATGAAGGTGACCGTAAAAGCCACGCCCAGAGTGCGTAAATAAATAGTGATGTGGATGCGCTGGTCTTCGGATTGCGCGCTGACGCTGCCGTCCTGGTTGCGCTTGGCGTCCAGGGCGGAGAGGAAATACAGGGTGTGGCTGGGCGACTGCAGATTGCGAATCGTGCCCCAAATGCCGGGCTGGGCCCAGGCGGGATCAGCCTCTTCAAAAAACGGGGCCCAAGGGCCTTCTTCTTGCGTGTTTACGCGACGCGCTGCGCGCATGAACGTCGTGCGCAGGCCGGATTCTTCGATATTGAGCCGGTTGGCGATAGCGCCTTGTTTTTCGGCGGCAACCGCTTCTTTGAGGTCTTGGGCGAGTGCCGCATAGACAGGCTCGGGGGGAACTTGGTCACGCGGACCGTTCCAGGCGGCCAGCGCGCGCACGGTGCGCGGCAGGCCGTCGGGAACCAGGGGGTCGTACACGCTGTTAAGCAGCACGGTCCCCAGGGGGAGCAAAAAGCTCAGGGCGACAAAAATGAACAGCGGGGCAATCAGCGCATACGCCCGCCAATGGCCGCGCCGCTCGGCTTTACGCAAGCGTTGCGTGAGGCTGGCGGCGCTGTCCATGGGTGTCGTCACGTCTTACTTGGCCAACCAGGCGGCGAACTTCTTGTTCAGGTCGTCTTGGTTTTCCATCCAGAACTGGGAGTTCGTGGGCATGGCGCGTCCGGGGTGGCCGGCGTTAGGCAGGTAGGCCTTGTTGGGGTTGGACGCGGGGATCAGGGCCAAAGACGAGTTACGTGTTGGTGCGTAAGGGATGTACTTGGCCTGGTCTGCCAAAGGCTGGCTGCTGCTGGCAAAGCGAACGAACTCTTGTGCAGCTTCCAGGTTTTTGGTGCCCTTGATGATGGCGTACAGATCGGGGATCTGGATTTGGCCGTCCCACACGATGGCGAAGTCTTTCTTCTCTTTGACATTGGCATCGACGATGCGGCCGTGCCAAGCGTGGGTCATGACCACTTCACCGGAGGCCAGCAGCTGGGGCGGTTGTGCGCCAGCAGTCCACCACACGATGCTGCTCTTGATGCTGTCGAGCTTTTTGAATGCGCGCTCGACGCCAGCAGGGGTGCTGAGCACTTTGTAGACATCGCCCACGGCCACGCCGTCAGCCATCAGCGCCCACTCCAGGGTCACGCTGGGGTCTTTTTTCAGGCCGCGTTTGCCGGGGAACTTGGCAACGTTAAAGAAGTCGTCCAGTGTCTTGGGGCCGTTGGCGCCCATTTTGGCTTTGTCATAGGCCACCACGTTGGAGTAGGTGATCACGCCGATCGCGCAAGGCAAGATCATGCCGTGCGAAAAGTCTTTGGCTGCAGGGGTGCCGTCCGCGCCAGCGGGCAGTTTGCTGGGGTCGATTTTTTCGAGCAAGCCTTCTTCGCAGCCTTTGAGGGCTTCGGCGGCTTCCAGGTCCACCACGTCCCACTTGACGTTGCCCGATTTCACCTGGGCGCTGATTTCACCCAACGTGCCGCCCCAGTCCACCGAGGTGATTTTGGTGCCTGTTTTGGCAGTGAAGGGCTTGTGGTAGGCCTCGACCTGGCTGTTGGTGTAAGCACCACCCCAGGACGCGACGGTGAGCGATTGTTGGGCAGCGCTGATGCCCGGCAGAACGGCAATAGCTGCAGCGCCAACAACTGCCAATGCACTTGAATTAATCCGTTTGAACATGCTGTTCTCCTGTGTTTTACAAAAAATGCCGCCCTTACTCACTATCGAGCACCCGGCAATCGGCCGCATCCCATCCGATGTGAATCGTGTTGCCGCCAGCCAGTGCGAGATCGCGTCCATCGTTGGGAAGCGTAACGATGAAGTCTTCCAGCCCGCACGCTTTCAGGCGCAAACGGGCATATCTGCCTAAATACGTGATGTCGATGACCGTGGCCGCAAGCACATTGCCCTCGCCGCCGTGTGGGGGGTTGATGCGCACCCGTTCGGGGCGGATGGACACCAGCTTGTGCGCGCCCACATTGGGCGTGCCCACGGCCTGGCCCTTGATCAGCGTGCCATCGGCCAGCGCGATCTGGCATCCGCTGCCCGAGACGCTGTGCACCGTGCCGCTAAGCGTATTGTTCTCGCCAATGAACTGCGCCACAAAAGCGTTGGCCGGGCGCTCGTAGAGCTGCGTGGGCACATCGATTTGCTGAATCCGGCCGTGGTGGAACACCGCAATGCGGTCGGACATGGCCAGCGCTTCGGTCTGGTCGTGGGTGACGTAGACGATGGTGATGCCCAAGTCGTTGTGCAGACGCTTGATCTCGTACTGAAGTTGCTCACGCAGCTGCTTGTCCAGCGCCGACAGCGGCTCGTCCATCAGCACCAATTTGGGCTCAAAGACCAAAGCGCGCGCCACGGCCACACGCTGCTGCTGGCCGCCCGACATTTGCGCCGGCCGGCGTGATTCCAGGCCTTTGAGGCCCACTTTGTCCAGCGCCGCCATGACGCGGCTGTGCGCCGCCTCGCCGGTGATGCCACGCACGCTCAGGGGAAAGCCCACGTTTTCGGCCACCGTCATGTGCGGAAACAGCGCATAGCTTTGGAACACCATGCCGATGTTGCGGTGCTCGGGTGCGATCCGGTTGATTGGCTTGCCGTCCAGGTAGATCTCGCCCGAGGTGGCCGTCTCAAAGCCGGCCAGCATCATCAGCGTGGTGGTTTTGCCCGAGCCTGAGGGTCCGAGCAGCGTGAGGAACTCGCCTTGTGCAATGTCCAGCGTCAGATCGCGCACCACCAGTTGTTTGCCGTCATAGCTTTTTTCTACATGGTCGAATCGGACAAAGGGTTGTTGCATAAGGCGCGGCGTTCAGTGTTGCAGGTCAAGCCCAGGAGGTTAGCAAAAATTAGGCCTAGGCAGGAATCACATTGTGTTGGGGCCCATAGGGGAAACCCGTAATGTTCTCGTGGCCATCGGCGGTAACCACCAATATATCGTGTTCCCGGTAGCCGCCAGCCCCAGGCATACCCTCGGGCAGCATGATCATCGGCTCGATGGACACCACCATGCCGGGCTCGAGCACGGTGTCGATGTCTTCGCGGAATTCCAGGCCCGCCTCGCGTCCGTAATAGTGCGAGAGCACACCAAAAGAGTGCCCGTAGCCAAAGGTGCGGTACTTTAAAAGGTCATATTCCTCGTAAATTTTGTTCAGCGCATGGGCCACATCGCAGCAGCGCACGCCGGGTTTGACCAGCTTTTGGCCTTCCTCGTGCACGCGCACATTGACTTCCCACAGGCGCAGCGAGGCGGCGTCCACGTCCCCAAAGAACAAGGTGCGCTCCAGCGCCGTGTAGTAGCCCGAAATCATGGAAAAGCAGTTCAGGCTCAGAATGTCGCCGTGCTGCACTTTGCGCGTGGTCACCGGGTTGTGCGCACCGTCGGTGTTGATGCCCGACTGGAACCAGGTCCAGGTGTCCATCAGCTCGGTGTGCGGGTAGCGCTTGGCGATTTCGCGCACCATGGCTTGCGTGGAGGCCAGCGCCACCTCATGCTCGGGCACACCGGCATGCACGGCTGCCACCAGGGCGGCGCCGCCGACGTCACACACCTGCGCGCCGTTTTTGATGAACGCGATTTCTTCGGCCGACTTGACCATGCGCAGCTTCATCACATCGGCAGCGATGTTGGTGAACTCCACGCCGGGCAGGGTGGCGCGGATTTTGTCCATGCGCTCCAAGGGCAGGTGGTCGTATTCCAGGCCAACGCGGCCTTTGTTGGGCACTTCCTGGGCGATGGCGCGGAAGTAATTGCCTTGCTGCCAGTCGGTGTAGATGACGGCGCGGTCGCACACGCCTTTGCGCCAGGGCTGGCCGCCGTCAATATTGGCGGCAATGATGATGCTCTTGTCTTGCGTGACCACCAGGCCGTAAAAGCGCCCGAAGGAGCAGTACAGAAAGTCGCTGTAGTAATTGATGTTGTGGTAGCTGGTGAACAGCACGCTGTCCACATTGTTGCGCGCCATCATGGCGCGCAGCTTGGCGATGCGGGTGGCGTACTCGGCATCCGAGAAGCTGTGGCGAACGCGTTCGCCGTTGTCGATAGAGATCAGGTTAGGCATGGTCATAAGAGGGCTCCAGGTGGTTCAGCGGGCTGAGTATGGAGGCATACGCTGCCAGAATGCTTTTGAATTACGACAAAAATCTTTCGGTCGATGCCAAACCTTGGCTGCGTTTTTCGCGGTCTTTTTGCGGCGACGCACCATAGCGGGGCGTGTAGCGCGCCGTCAGGTGCGAGGGCGACGCAAAACCGGTGCGCAGCGCAATCTCGCGCACGCTTTTGTCGCTGCGCTGCACCAAGATGCGGGCATGCGCCAGGCGGATGTCCAGGTACACGCGTTCGGCCGAGCGTTCAAACTGTTGCTTAAAAAGGCGTTGCAGACTGCGCAGCGACACCCCGGCAAACTGCGCCAGCTCGGCAATCGTCAGGGGCTCGGCCACGTTGGCCTCCATGAGGCGCAGCACCTCGATGGCTACGGCGTGCGTCACGCGGTACTGGTGGATGATGGAGACCGTCTGCACATCGGTAAGGCTGCGCCGCTCGGCGATCAGCAAATTGGCCACCTCGTTGGCCAGCTGGCGGTTGCCCGGCGGCTGGGTGAGCAAATACGTCATCAAATCGAGCGGGGCGACGCCGCCGCTGCAGGTGTAGCGGTCGCGGTCGACCTCGAAAAAATGCTGCGTCACGATGACTTTGGGGAACTGCTCGGCCAGGGCCTCGTGGTCCTCCCAGTGGATGGTGCTGCGGTAGCCGTCGAGCAGGCCCGCTTGCGCCATGAGGTAGGCGCCGGTGTCGATGCCAGCCAAGGGCACGCCCTGGGAGGCCTGTTTTTTCAGCCACAGCGCCAGCGGCCGCAGACCGCGCTTGGGGATGGGGTTGGGCCCGATGACAAACACCACATCGAGCGCGGGCGCCTGCGCCAGGCTGTGCTGCGACATCACGGCGATGCCGTCGCTCGAGTGCACCAGGCCGCCCTCCACCGAGAGCAGCACCGACTGGTAGGCGGTCCGGCCCAGCACCTGGTTGGCCAGGCGCAGCGGGTCGACGCAAGCGCTCAGCGCGATCAGCGAGAAATGCGGAACAACAACGAAACCAAAAACCAAAGGCCGCATGGCACGCCGGCAATCAGGGCTTTGGCAGCGCCGCCTCGATGTCGGCCGCCAAGCTCGCTGGCGAGTCGGTGGGCGCGTAGCGCTTGCGCGGCTGTCCGTCGGGCCCGATCAGGAATTTGGTGAAGTTCCATTTGATCGACTCGGTGCCCAAAATGCCGGGCGCCGCCTTGGTCAGCCACTGAAATAGCGGGTGGGCTCCGGCGCCGTTGACCTCGACTTTGGACATCATCTGAAAACTCACGCCGAAGTTTTTCTGGCAAAAATTGGCGATCTCGCCATCGCTGCCGGCATCTTGGCCGCCAAACTGGTTGCAAGGAAAGCCGATGACCGCCAGGCCCTTGTCGCCGTAGCGCTGGTGCAGCTCTTGCAGGCCGGCAAACTGGGGCGTAAAGCCGCAGGCGCTGGCGGTATTGACTACCAACAGGGCTTTGCCTTGGAGGTCCTGCAGGTTCAGGGGCTGGCCATCGATGGTGGTGGCTTCAAAGTCAAAGGCGGTGGGCATGGGGTACTCCTTGAGGTATTTATCGTCGCCTGAAAAGGGCCGGGCGGCTGCGGCCTGGTGGCCGCAAAGGATAACGCAGCGCCCGTTCCCTAGCCGTGCAAATGGTCGTTGCGGGCGATGTCCAGCAGACGCTGCACCTCGGCGCCGTGTTCCTGGCAGTTGCGCTGGTGCCAGCGGCGGATCAGCGCCATGCAGCCGGCCACCAGCAAGCCAAAGACGCTGATGGCGCCAAAGGCAGATACGCCCATGCCGGTGGACAGGCTGTAGAGCCCGCCCAGCGACAAGATGCAGGCTTGCTCATTGAAGTTTTGTACCGCAATCGAGCGGCCCGCGCCCATGAGATTGTGGCCCCGGTGCTGCAGCAGCGCATTCATGGGCACCACCAAAAAGCCGCCTAGCGCGCCCAGCAAGATCAAAAAGGGCGCAGCCACCCAGACGTTGCTGATGAAATTCATGAGCACCACCAGCAGGCCCATGGCGATACCCAGCGGCAGCACGCCAATAGCGTGCTCCAGGCGCACCCGCATCGAGGCGACCACCGCGCCCAGCGCCGTGCCCAGCGCCACCACGCCCACCAGTGCGGAGGCCTGGGTCACCGAGTAACCCAGCGCCACGGCCGCCCAGGCCAGCACGATGTAGCGCAAATTGCCGCTCACGCCCCAAAACAAAGTGGTCGTACCCAGCGAAATTTGGCCCAGCCGGTCGCGCCAGAGCTGCATATTGCAGTGCCAAAAGTCCGGCAAAAGGGACCACAAATGGCGCGGCAAAGGCCGCATCTCCACGCCGGTGCCGGGAATGCGGGTGTTGAACCAGGCCGCCAGCAGGTACAAAAACACCAGGGCACAAATAGCGGCCTGGGGCGCCGTATCAATGCCTGTATCTATATAGGGGATGTCCAGCGACAGCAAATGCGGCGCAATATGCGGCCCGATCAGCTGGCCGCCCAGCAGCACGCCCAAAATGATGGAGGCAATTGTCAGCCCCTCGATCCAGCCGTTGGCGCTGACCAGCTGGGAGGCCGGTAGCAGCTCGGTCAGGATGCCGTACTTGGCCGGCGAATACGCCGCCGCGCCCAGCCCGACCACCGCATAAGCCAGCAGCGGGTGGCCGCCAAAGAGCATCATGGCGCAGCCGGCGATCTTGATGCCATTGCTCACCAGCATGACCTTGCCCTTGGGGTACGCGTCGGCAAAAGCGCCCACAAAAGGCGCCAGTACCACATAGAAAAGCGCAAACATGGGCACCAGCGCGGCCTGTTGCCACTCGGGCGCCTGGGCGCCGCGCAGCAGCTGCACCGCTCCCACAAACAAGGCGTTATCGGCCAGCGAGCTCAGGAACTGCGCTGCCATGATGGTGAAAAAACCGCGCTTCATACCCAGGGTGTGGTCGTGGCCGTCTGGGGCAGCAGGGTCGTACGGAGGTCAAAAATCACAGTGCGAGGGTTATAGCACGGGCGCAAGACGGCGCGGCCCGCCGTTAAAGTCGGGCCATGCCCCGCCCGATCTACGCCCTCGTCCATCCCCAGGCCCTGCGCCACAACCTGAACCGTTTGCGCCAGGCCGCGCCGGATGCGCGGGTGTGGGCCGTGGTCAAGGCCGATGCCTATGGCCACGGCATTGAGCGCGTGTTCGCGGCCCTGGCGGGTGCCGACGGCTTTGCACTCTTGGAGATCGCCGAGGCGCAGCGCCTGCGCGCCTTAGGCTGGCGCGGCCCGATTTTGCTGCTCGAAGGCGCCTTTGAACTGCGCGACTTGGAGGCCTGCTCGCGCCTGGACCTGTGGCACGTGGTGCATAACGAAGCCCAGATCGACATGCTGGCAGCGCACAAAACCCATGTGCCGCAGCGCGTTTTCCTCAAAATCAACAGCGGCATGAACCGCCTGGGCTTTGCGCCTGCCCAGGCGCGCGCCGCCTGGACCCGCCTGAACGCCTTGCCCCAGGTGGATGAAATCTCGCTCATGACCCACTTCAGCGACGCCGACGGCCCGCTGGGCATCGCCGCCCAAGCCGCCCGTTTTGAGGCCGCCACCGCCGACCTGCCTGGCGAGCGCTGCCTGAGCAATAGCGCAGCCATCCTTCGCCACAGCCTGCACCAAGCGCAATCGGCCCAGCCCTTGGCCGCCAGCGACTGGGTGCGCGCCGGCATCGCCTTGTACGGCAGCGCGCCCGATTTCGGGCTCAACACCCCCGCGCACTGGGATGTGCGCCCGGCCATGAGCCTGCGCGCCCAGATCATCGCCACCCAAGACCTACAGCCCGGCGACACCGTTGGCTACGGTTCGCGCTTTGTGGCCGACGGGCCCATGCGCATCGGCATCGTGGCCTGTGGCTATGCCGACGGCTATATGCGCGCCAGCCCCAGCGGCACGCCGGTGCTGGTGGACGGCCAGCGCAGCGCCACCGTGGGTCGCGTCAGCATGGACATGCTGGCCGTTGACCTGTCAACCCTGCCCCGCGCCGGCCTGGGCAGCGAGGTCACGCTCTGGGGCCAGGCCAGCAGCGGCGCACTGCTGCCCATCGACGAGGTGGCCGCCGCCGGCCAGACCATTGCCTACGAGCTGATGTGCGCCTTGGCGCGCCGGGTGCCCGTGCAGGTGGACGAGGACGCGGGCGATTAAGCTGTTTTTATATACAGTAATATCGCCCCATGGCCAAAGACAAATCTGTATTTACCTGCACCGAGTGCGGCGGCACCAGCCCCAAGTGGCTGGGCAAATGTCCGGCCTGCGGCGCCTGGAACACCTTGATCGAATCCCTGGCCAGCGCCGAAAGCGGCACCAAAAACCGCTTCGCCGCCCTGGCCAGTACGGCCGAGGTGGCGGTTTTGGCCGATATCGAGGCCAGCGACGTCGACCGCACGCCCACCGGCCACGCCGAGCTCGACCGGGTGCTGGGCGGGGGCATCGTGGAGGGCGGCGTGGTGCTGATCGGCGGCGACCCGGGCATTGGCAAGTCCACTTTGCTTTTGCAGGCCCTCGATTCGCTGCAGCGCGCAGGCAAAAAGACGCTCTACGTTACCGGCGAGGAAAGCGGCGCCCAGGTGGCCCTGCGCTCGCGCCGGCTGGGGCTGGACGGCTCGCAGGTCAGCGTGCTGGCCGAGATCCAGCTGGAAAAAATTCTGGCCACGCTCACCGCGCGCCAGCCCGATGTGGCGGTGATTGACTCCATACAGACCGTGTATTCCGAGCAACTGAGCTCGGCGCCGGGCTCGGTGGCCCAGGTGCGCGAGTGCGCCGCCCACCTCACGCGCGCGGCCAAGGCCGCCGGCGTGTGCATCGTGCTGGTCGGCCATGTCACCAAGGAAGGCGCCCTGGCCGGACCGCGCGTTCTGGAGCACATGGTCGACACCGTGCTGTACTTCGAGGGCGATACCCACAGCCAGTTCCGGCTGGTGCGCGCCATCAAGAACCGTTTTGGTGCGGTCAATGAGATCGGCGTCTTTGCCATGACCGAAAAAGGCCTCAAAGGCGTAAGCAACCCCAGTGCCATCTTTCTGAGCCAGCACGCCGAGCCGGTGCCCGGCAGCTGCGTGATGGTTACTTTGGAGGGCACGCGGCCGCTGTTGGTGGAAATTCAGGCCTTGGTCGACAGTGGCGGCCCCAGCCCCCGGCGCCTGAGCGTGGGCCTGGACAAAGACCGCCTTGCCATGCTGCTGGCCGTGCTGCACCGCCACGCCGGGGTCGCCTGCATGGACCAGGATGTATTTATCAACGCCGTGGGCGGGGTGCGCATCGGCGAGCCGGCCGCCGATATGGCGGTGATGCTGGCCATTACCTCGTCATTGCGCGGCAAACCGCTGCCCAAAGGCTTTATTGCCTTTGGCGAGGTGGGGCTGGCCGGCGAGGTGCGCCCGGCCCCGCGGGGCCAGGAGCGCCTGCGCGAGGCGGCCAAACTGGGCTTTACGATGGCCATCGTGCCCAAAGCCAATGCCCCCAAAAAGCCGGTCGAGGGCATGACCGTGCACGCCGTGGAGCGGGTCGAAGAGGCGTTGCAGATCGTGCGCGCCTGGGCTTGAAAAATTTTCCGCCCACCCCTGAAAATTGATCAAGCCCTCAGACCCGTTAGACTGCGCGGGGGCCGCTCCCCGTAAGTTTCAGTAAGGTTGGCTAGATTAGATTAGGCGACCTGATAGGCTAGAGGGCTGGGCGGATACCGCCGGGGTGCCCCAATGGCGTGCAGCGCGGGAGGACGGGCCCGGGCTTTGCGTTCAGTGCGCGACTTACATATTTCAACTTGGAGACAACATGACTATTCGTATTGCAAAAATGGCCAAGCGCCTGGCAGTCGCCACCGCTGTGATGGCTTTTGCCGGCATCGCCGGCGCAGTGGAGCCGATCAAGATCGGCGTTTCGGGCCCCTTCACCGGCGGTTCGTCCTCCATGGGTGTGAGCATGCGCGACGGCGTGAAACTGGCCGCTGAAGAGATCAACAAGGCCGGCGGCGTTTTGGGCCGCCCCCTGCAACTGATCGAGCGCGATGACGAAGCCAAGAACGAGCGCGGCGTGCAAATCGCCCAGGAACTGATTAACAAAGAGAAAGTCGTCGCCACCGTCGGCTTTATCAACACCGGCGTGGCGCTGGCTTCGCAGCGCTTTTACCAGGAAGCCAAGATTCCGGTCATGAATAACGTGGCCACCGGCTCCATCGTGACCCACCAGTTTGATGACCAGCCCGAGAACTACATCTTCCGTAATGCGGCCCACGACAGCATCCAGGCGCCCATGATTGTGGAAGAGGCGATCACCCGCCGCGGCTTCAAGAAAGTGGCCATCCTGGCGGACTCCACCAACTACGGCCAACTCGGTCGCGAAGATTTGGAGCGTGCACTGGGCCAGAAAAACATCAAGCCAGTGGCGGTGGAGAAGTTCAACGTCAAGGACGTGGACATGACTGCCCAGTTGCTCAAGGCCAAGGCTGCAGGCGCTGAAGTCATCCTGACCTATGCGATCGGACCCGAGCTAGCACAAATCGCCAACGGCATGACCAAGCTGGGCTGGAAAGTTCCCATGATTGGCAGCTGGACCCTGTCCATGGCCAACTTCATTGACAACGCCGGCCCTGGCGGAGAAGGCGCGCGCATGCCGCAAACCTTTATCCAAGAGCCAACGACGCCTAAGCGCCAGTCCTTCATCATCAGCTACCTGCGCACCTTCAACCCCAAGAATGCCCGCATTGACTCGCCCGTCTCTGCGGCCCAGGGCTATGACTCGGTGTACTTGCTGGCTGCTGCGATCAACCAAGCCAAGGCGACTGATGGCCCGGCCATCCGCGCTGCGCTGGAAGATCTCAAAACGCCCGTGGACGGCGTGGTAACCACTTACAAAAAGCCCTTTACCGCCAAGGACCACGAAGCCATCACGGCCAACATCCCTGTGTTTGGTGAAGTCAAAGGCGAAAAAGTGGTCTACGCTTATGAAGCAGACCAGAAGAAAGCCTCTGAAGTTCGCGTCAAAGACGTGAACGCCAAAGGCGCCCTGGACGTGAAGAAAAAATAATCACGGTTAACGTACCGCGCTCCAAGTGCAAACTCGCCAGTCCCGTAAAGGCTGGCGAGTTTGTTTTATAGCGAAGCGCAATCGCCTATTTCCCGGCTAGATGGCTTTAACAACGGTTAGATAAATTATGGAAATCCTGCTTCAACTGGTCTACAGCGGCATCGCGCTGGGGATGATTTATGCGGTTATCGCCTTTGGCTACCAGCTTACTTTTCAGACCTCGGACACCTTGAACTTCGGCCAGGGCGACGCCCTGATGCTGGGCGCCATGGTCGGCCTGACCTTGGTCAACCATGGGGTGAATTACTGGCTGATGCTGCCGCTGGTCATTGTGTTTGGCATGTTGCAGGGCTCCGTGGTTGAGCGCATCGGTGTGCAGCCGGCCATCAAAATCAAGAGCGAGTTTGGCTGGATTATGTCCACCATCGCCTTGGGTATTATTTTTAAGAACGTGGCCGAAAACGTCTGGGGCCGCGACGACCTGAAATTCCCCTCGCCCCTGCCCGAGGCGCCCATGCAATTTTTGGGCGCCAATGTGTTGCCCATGGAAGTGTTGGTGGTCGTAGGCGCCGTGCTGATGATGCTGGGCGTGGAGTTTTTCAACCGCAAAACGATTTATGGCAAGGCAGTGGTGGCCACCTTTAATGACCGCGACGCAGCCAAGCTGATGGGTATTAACACAGGCTTGGTGATTACCTTCTCTTACGCCCTGTCTTCCGCAACGGCCGGTTTTGCCGGCGCGCTGATTGCGCCCCTGACGCTGACCGGCGCCACCATGGGCTCGGTACTGGGCCTGAAGGCGTTTGCTGTGGCCATTATTGGGGGCTTGACCAGCGGACTGGGCATTATTGTGGGTGGCATCATTTTGGGTATTGCCGAAACGACCACCGGTTTTTATATCTCCACCGGCTACAAAGACGTGCCCGGTCTGGTGCTTTTGCTGATGGTGCTGGCCCTCAAACCCGCTGGCTTGTTTGGCAAAACCGCAATCAAGAAAGTCTGACCATGAGTCGCAATTTCATGCTCTCCTTGGTGGTGTTTTTGGCCCTGCTGGCCGCGGCGCCCCTGTACACCTCCAACCCGTATTACATCCACATGATCGGCACGATCATGATTTACGCCATCTTGCTGTTTGGCCTGGACATTGTGGTCGGCTACACCGGCCAGGTCTCGTTAGGCCATGCCGGCTTGTTTGGCGTGGGCTCCTACACCGCAGGCGTGATGTTTATGAAGCTGGGCGCCCCGCTGTGGCTGATCATTCCGGCCAGCGTGTGCGTAACCGCCGGCTTTGGCGCCCTGCTGGCGCTGCCCGCTTTGCGCGTGACCGGCCCCTACCTGGCCATGGTCACCTTGGCTTTTGGCACCATCATCCAGATTTTGATCAACGAGATGACCTTCCTCACCGAAGGCCCGCTGGGCATCAAAGTGCCCAAGCCCGACCTGTTTGGCGCCAAGCTCACCGAACACGAGTTCTATTGGCTGGTGCTGGCGCTGATGGCGCTGTCGCTGGTGGTGGTCGACCGCATCTTGCGCTCGCAACTGGGCCGCGCCTTTGAAGCTTTGCGCGGCAGCCCGGTGGCCTCGGACTGTATGGGTGTATCGGTCTACCGCTACAAGGTCTATGCCTTTGTGATCAGCGCCGGTTTTGCCGGTTTGTCGGGTTGCTTGTACGCGTATTCGGAGCAATATATTTCGCCCAATACCTACAACTTCGAGCTGACCGTGTTGTTCTTGCTGGCTGTCATCATGGGCGGACGCAAGACGCGCTCGGGCGCCATGCTGGGCGCAGCCATCATCGTGATCCTGCCTAAGCTGCTGGACGATCTGGAGATGTTCCGCCAGGTGTCCTCGGTGCTGGCAGTGCTGATGCTGGTGGGCGCCATCGTGGCGATCGCCAAGAAAATCACCACCCCGCGCGCGATGGCCATCCCCGTGGTGGGCACGCTGGCTTTGGCAGCCTTTTCGTTCTGGCTGGAGTCCATCACCGACTGGCGCCTGAGCATTTTTGGTCTGATGATTTTGTTTGTCGTCTACTACCTGCAAGACGGCATCGTCGGCTTTTTCCGCAAACTCACCTCGCGCAAGACCAGCCGTGGCCAGGCCTACCAAGCGCCGGCCCATGCCAAGGACGCCATCACCGTGGCGGCCTCCGCCTCGGGCAATGAATCCGGTGGCACACTGCTCAACGCCCAAGGCGTGCTGATGCAGTTTGGCGGCCTCAAGGCGCTCAATGAGGTGGACCTGCGCATTCAGCGCGGCACCATCCACGGCCTGATCGGCCCCAACGGCTCGGGCAAGAGCACCATGATGAACGTGCTCACTGGTATTTACGTGCCCACGGCCGGCAGTATCGAGTTCTGTGGCCGCAGTGTGGTGGAGCGCAGCTCGGCCGATATTGCGCTCTCGGGCATTGCGCGCACCTTCCAGAACGTGCAGCTGTTTGGCGAAATGACCGCCTTGCAAAACGTGCAGGTGGGCTTGCACCACACCTTCAACAGCAACCTGCTGGATGTCGCCCTGAACACCCCGCGCTACCAGCGCGAGGACGAGAGCGCTATTGAGCGCGGCATGGGCCTATTGAATTTTGTAGGCTTGGCCGACCTGGCCGGCGAAGAGGCGCGTAACCTGCCTTACGGCAAGCAGCGCCTCTTGGAAATCGCCCGCGCCCTGGCGCTGGACCCCCAGCTGTTGCTGCTGGACGAGCCTGCCGCCGGCCTGACCGCGCCCGATATCAAAGAGCTGATCGCCATCATCCGCAAGATCCGCGACCACGGCATTACCGTCATTCTGATCGAGCACCACATGGACGTGGTCATGAGCGTGTGCGATGCCGTCTCGGTGCTGGACTTCGGTCAAAAAATCGCGGAAGGCAAACCGGCCGAGGTACAGGCCAATGAAAAAGTGATCGAGGCCTATCTGGGCGCTCCGGCCGCTTAAGCACACAGGACTATTGTTATGTTGAGCATCAAAAACCTGGAAGCCGGTTACGGCAAAGTGCAAGTCCTGCATGGCATCTCGATGGAGGTTCCCAAGGGCAAAGTCGTCACGCTGATTGGCTCCAATGGTGCGGGAAAGACCACCACCATGCGCGCTATCTCCGGCATGATCAGCCCCACGGCGGGCGAGATCAGCTTGAACGGCCAACGCACCGACGGCATGGAGTCTTTCACCATCGCCAAGCTGGGGCTGGCGCACTCGCCCGAAGGGCGCCGCGTCTTTGCCACCATGTCGGTGACCGACAATCTGATTTTGGGCGCCTTCCCGCGCCTGACCGGCAGCCGCCCCAAGGGCGACGTGCAAGGCGACTTGGAGCGGGCGATGGAGCTTTTCCCCCGCCTCAAAGAGCGGCGCAACCAGCTGGCGGGCACCTTGTCCGGTGGCGAGCAGCAAATGCTGGCCATGGCGCGCGCCGTCATGCTCAACCCCGAAATCGTGCTGCTGGACGAGCCCTCCATGGGCCTGGCGCCGATTTTGGTGGAAGAGGTGTTCCGCATCATTGCCGACCTCAAGTCGCGCGGTGTGACCATGCTCTTGGTCGAGCAGTTTGCCGCCGCCGCGCTCAAAGTGGCTGACTACGGCTATGTGCTGGAAAACGGCCGCATCTCCGTGCACGGCAATGCCGATCAGCTGCAAAACGACCCCGCCGTGAAAGCCGCCTACCTGGGCGGCGGGCACTGACAGCGCCTTAAGCGGCCAGTCGGCTGCTTTGGTAGCTGGCGCTGGCCAGCCACTGCGGGTTAATCTCCACGCCCCAACCCGGCTCGGCGGGAATCTGCAGTGTGCCGTCCCGCACGGCGTAGGGCTCGCCCAAAAACAAGTCCTGTTGCCAGGGGTAGTAATCGGCCCCTTCAATCGAAAACTCCAGGTATTTGCCTGCATTGGGAATCGCCCCGAGCAAATGCATGGTGCAAATCGTCACCAAAGACAGATTGGCGCTGTGCGGCGTGCAAGGTAGGCCGCGCGCTGCGGCCATGCGCGCCACTTCCAAGGTGCGGGACAGGCCGCCCATGTACATCACGTCAGGTTGCACGATATCGACCACCTGCTGGTCCATCATGCGCTGCCAGGTGGGCAAGTCCCAGTCCTGTTCGCCGCCGGTTACGTCCAGATCCAGCGCTTGCGTGACCTGGCGGGTTTGCTCAAATTCCCAATAGGGGCAAGGCTCCTCGAAGTGGCTGATGCCCTCGTCTTGCAGCATCTGGCCAACGGCAATGGCGCGGGCCGGCGAAAAGCCGCTATTGGCGTCGACCAGTTTGGCCACGCCCTCGCCCAGGGCGCGGGCGACCACGGGGATGACTTCTTCGGTGCGCCCGGGCCACTCGTCCACATCGCGGCCGCACTCGGCGGCGACGCGCCACTTGAAGGCGTCAAAGCCCTGTGTATCGCGCAGGCGCACCAGGCGCGCTGCTTCGTCCTGGGGCGCGATGTCCCGTTTCATGGACGAGGCGTAGGCGCGCAAGGCCTTGGGCCGCCCGCCCAGCAACTCCACAACGGGCTTGCGCTCGATTTTTCCGCGCAAGTCCCACATGGCGGTGTCCAGACCGGCCATGGCGCGGCAGCGGTAGCTGCCGGGGTATTTGTGCTCTTTTTCCCAAATGCGGGCCAGCGCGCCGTCGATGTCCAGCGCGTCAAAGCCCAAAGCCCAGGGCGCGACCTGGCGGTGAAAAATCGTGGCGCTGATGTCCGCGTTATAGGTCGAGGTCTGGCCCCAACCGACGTGCCCGCTGTCGGTGCTGAGTTTGACGAAGCAGACAAACTCGTTGGAAAAAGTCTCGAGCTGGACGATTTTCATGGCGTTGCGCGCTCCTACAAGGTTTCGGTATGCCCGTCGACGGCCAGCTCCTGGCCCGAGATGCGCGCGCCCGCCGCTGAGGTGATAAACAAGGCCAATTGCGCAATGTCCTCGGGCGCGATAAAGCACTTGAGCGAGGCCGCCTGCGTCATGTCTTTGCGTACCGCTTCCTCAGAACGGCCGGTGCTGCTCGCTTCGGCGGCGATCACCCGGTCCATGCGCTCGCCGCTGACCGAGCCGGGACAAATGCAGTTCACCCGCACGCCGTGCGGGCCCAGCTCTTGGGCCAAGGTGCGCGTCAGGCCGCGGATGGCCCATTTGGCGGCCGCATACGGCGCGCGGCGCGGAAAGCCAAACAGGCCTGCCGTGGACGACATATGGACGATGGAGCCACTGCCTTGCGCGCGCAAAATGGGCGCGGCCTGGCGGGCGCATAAAAAGGCCGAGTCCAAATTAACGGCCAGGCATTTGCGCCAGTCGGCCAGGCTGATGTCTTGCACCGAGGCTGTCGGTCCGGCAATACCGGCGTTGGACACCAAAATATCCAGGCCTTGCAGATGCGCCGTGGCCGCAGCGAACAGCGCGCTCACCTGGTCCTCGTCGCTCACATCGCAGACTTGGCCCGCCAAGGCCGGGCGGCTGGCCAGCGTGGCGGCCAGGGTGGCGGCGTTGCTGTCGCAAATAAAGACCTTGGCACCGGCGGCCACAAAGGCGTCGGCCATGACAAGGCCAATGCCGGAGGCGGCAGCGGTGATCAAAACGCGTTGCTGGTGGTGGGTCATAGCGCCTCGGGCAAGTGATGTATCAGGGTGCACTGTAGCGCGCCCACCGGCACCAGAGTCCCCGCTGGCGACCTGGCCTGCGCCTGCGGCGACGCGCGGCCATGCTGCGAGAATCCGGGCATGAATTATTTGACTGTGCAAACCATTGCCATCCGCGTGGGCCTGGTGGGGCTGCTGGTGCTGGCTTACCGCTGGTACGGTTGGCTCGGCGTACTGGGCGCCCTGGGCGTGGTGGTGATGTGGATGCTGTTGGAATTCACCCGCATGGTGCGCGTGATGCAGCGCGCGGCGGCCCGGCCGGTGGGCTATGTGGACAGCGCCGTCATGTTCAACGTGGCTTTGCGCCCGGGCATGGCGCTCACGCGGGTGCTCGCTTTGGCCCGCGCGCTGGGCCAGGCGGCCAGCGAAGCGGGCCAGCAACCCGAAATCTTTGTTTGGACCGACCCCGGGCAAGTACAGGTGCGCTGCGTTTTCCAGGACGGTAAGCTCGCCTCGTGGACGCTGGAGCGCCCGCCCGAAGACGCACCAGCCGTCGCCCCGTAAAATCGGCCCTTCACCCCACTGCTTGACCCCCGCTTAAAGGATTTTTCGCCATGACCGCAATGCCCCCCTCCATGTCCGACCGTGACGGCAAAATCTGGATGGACGGTCAGATGGTCGATTGGCGCGAGGCCAAAATCCACGTCCTGAGCCATACCTTGCACTACGGCTGCGGCGCCTTCGAAGGCGTACGTGCATACAACACCGCCAACGGTACGGCCATCTTCCGCCTGGAAGAGCACACCGAGCGCCTTTTCAATAGCGCCAAAATTTTGCGCATGAACATTCCCTTTTCCAAGGAAGAGGTCATGCAAGCCCAAAAAGACGTGGTGCGTGAGAACAAGCTTGAGAGCTGCTACCTGCGCCCCCTGACCTGGATTGGCGACAAAAAACTCGGCGTCTCGCCCAAAGGCAACACCATCCACCTGATGGTCGCCGCCTGGCCCTGGGGTGCTTATTTGGGCGAAGAGGGCATGAAGCGCGGCATCCGCGTCAAAATTTCCAGCTACACCCGCCACCACGTCAATATCACCATGACGCAGGCCAAGGCGGTGAGCAACTACACCAATTCCATCCTGGCCAATATGGAAGCCACTGACGATGGCTATGACGAGGCCATGCTGCTCGATGCCAATGGCTTTGTCAGCGAAGGTGCGGGCGAGAACCTGTTTGTGGTCAAAGACGGCGTGGTCTACACCCCCGACCTGTCGGCCGGCGCGCTCAATGGCATCACGCGCAACACCGTGATGCACATCTGCAAAGACCTGGGCCTGGAGCTAATCCAAAAACGCATCACCCGCGACGAGGTCTACATCAGCGACGAAGCCTTCTTTACCGGCACCGCCGCGGAAGTCACGCCCATCCGCGAACTCGACCGCATCGCGCTGGGCAAAGGCGATTACGTGGGTACACGCGGCCCGATCACCGAGAAAATTCAGAGCGCGTTTTTTGACATCGTCAACGGCCGCAACCCCAAATACGCCCACTGGCTTTCCCGCGTCTAAGACGCCGCGCCACCGCAGAAACAGCCCATGTCCAAATCACTTGTCACCCTCTTAGCCAAAGACCTCAATGCCCAAGGCGGCGTCTTTTGCCCCAGCCCGTTGGCTGACATGAAAACCTGGGACACCCATCCCAAGGTTTACTTGGATGTGGCCCGCGAGGGCCATGCTAAATGCCCGTATTGCGGCACAGTCTACCAACTCAAGGACGGCGAACATTTCGACGCCCACCACTGAAACCCTGCTCATCGCGCCCCAGTGGATAGGGGACGCGGTGATGACCGAGCCGCTCTTGCGCCAATTGCAGGCGCGCGGTCAGCGTGTCACGGTAGGGGCGCTGCCTTGGGTGGCGCCGGTATACCGGGCTATGGCGTCGGTGGCCGAGGTCTTGGAATTTCCTTTTGCGCACGGTGGCCTGCAGTGGTCTGCCCGCCGCGCTTTGGCGCGCAGCTTGCGTGGCCGCTTCGAGAGCGCGGTGGTGTGCCCCAACTCCTTGAAAAGCGCATTGCTGCCCTGGTGGGCCGGTATCCCCGAGCGCATCGGCTACCACGGCGAGGCGCGTTACGGCCTGCTCACCAAGCGCCTGCCCAACCCCGACAAACACCAGCGCCCCCCCATGGCCGATTGGTATGCCGCCTTGGCCGGTGCGCAAAGCGCTGCGGTTTCTCGCCCGCGCATGCAGGCCGACCCAGCCGCTGTGGCGCAGGCGCTTGCAGTGCACCAGCTCCATGCCCAAAGCTTTTACGTCCTGGTGCCTGGCGCGGAATATGGCCCGGCCAAGCGCTGGCCCGAAGACCATTTTGGCGCGCTGGCCCTCGACCTGGCGCGCAGCCGTGGTGCCCAAGTGGTCTTACTGGGCTCGCCCAAAGACGCGGCCACGTGCGCCGCTATCGCCCAGCAGGTCAACGCAGCCTTGCCTGGCCAATGCCTGGATTTGGCCGGGCGTACCAGCTTGGACAGCGCCATCGCCTTGGTAGCTGCCAGCCGCGCCATGGTGAGTAATGACTCGGGCCTGATGCACGTGGCCGCCGCCCTGGATGTGCCGCAGGTGGCGGTGTTTGGATCGTCCAGCCCCTTGCACACGCCGCCACTGAGCGCCCTGGCGCGGGTCTTGTGGCTCAAGAACGACCCGCAGTACCAGCCGCCGCTCGATTGCGCGCCGTGTTTTGCACGCACATGCCCTTTGGGTCACACCCGCTGTTTGCGCGATATCAGCCCGGCTATGGTGCTGGCGCAATTGCCAGATTAATCCGGCAATTGCAGTTCAGGCGAAAAAAAAGCCACCCCGTGGGGGTGGCTTGTAAATGTCTCCGGGGAGACTTCGTTGGAACCGTTAAATTCTTGGTCTGCGGGGCTGATGCCCTCTTGATGTCGTGACAGCGATGGGGTGAATTTTGGGGGCGTATGCCGCATCGCGGTATCCCCCATGCGGGTGAATTTGCGCAACTAATTGCGCTTGCGCAGTGTGCTTAGTGGCTGCTCACCGGCAGACGCAGGCTAAAGCAGGCGCCTGTGTCGACCCGGTTTTCGCAGCGCGCCGTGCCGCCGTGGCGCAGCGCGATGGACTTGACCAAGGCCAAGCCCAGGCCGACGCCACCGTCTTTTTCGGACGCGCCGGGCAGGCGATAAAAGGGCTCAAAAATGCGCTCTTGCAGCGATTCGGGCACACCCGGCCCCCGGTCGAGCACCTCGACAACTGCATAGCCCTCTTGCGCATGCAAACGCAGCTCGACGGCATCGCCCCCATAGCGCCCTGCGTTTTCCAACAAATTGCGCAAGGCGCGGCGCAAGAGTTTGCTCACGCCAGATACCACCAGGGCGGCGGGCGGATCGATCAGTTGCGCCTGCGTGCGGGCGCATTCTTCGGCGGCCAGGCCGACCAGATCCACCGGCTCGACGGTGCCCACGTCGGCCTCTAAAGTTTCTAAGCGGCTGGCCAGCAAAATCTCGTCAATCAGCTGGTCCAGCTCTTGCAAATTGCGCTCGATCGCGGGGCGGCGTTGTTGCACCGCCTCGCCTTGGCCCATCAGCTCCAGTCCCATGCGAATGCGTGCCAGCGGGGAGCGCAATTCGTGCGAAGCGTTGGCCAGCAATGACTTTTGCGAGGCCAGTAGCGCGTCACGTGATTTCACTAAATTTTCAATGCGCGCAGCCGCATGGTTAAAGCGTTGCGCCAAAAATCCCACTTCGTCATCACCGTCGAGCGCGACGCGGGTGCTCAGGTCACCTTCGCCCCAGCGTTCCACGCCGCTTTGCAAAGTCTCTAAGCGCCGCGTCAGCCGGCGCACGATGGGGTAAGTGGCCAGCGCCACGGCCAATGCGACCAGGCCCAAGGTCCAGAAAAAACCAAAAGGCATGGTCCATGGACTGCGCGGCGGACGCGGTAAATGCAGGTGCACCATTTGCCCGTCTTGCAACTGCACTTCAAATTCGGGTCCACGCCCGAAACGCCCCGGGGCATCTGCTTCACCGTCGGGTGGGGGCGGGGGATTGCGGGCCCAGGGTTCAGCGGCGCCAGCCTCGTTGCGTTCATCATCTTTGGGCCCTTGGCGCTTGGGTCGGGCGCTTGCGCGTCCGATGACTTCGCCTTGGCTGTTGCGCACCACGACCTCGCGCAAGGGCGGCTCGGCGTGCATGCGCCAAGCCATGCCAACCAAAAACGTGAGCACGGCCACGGCTGCCACCACGGCCAGCCAAATGCGAACATACAGGCGTTGAAAAAACATGGAAACGCCTGCCTCCAAACTCAGTCTTGTTGGCGGGCAAAAACATAGCCCACCCCACGCACCGTCAGGATGCGCCGGGGCGCTTTGACATCGGCCTCGATGGCTGCGCGGATGCGGCCCATGTGCACGTCGATGGAGCGGTCAAAGGCTTCGAGCTCGCGCCCGCGCACCGCTTCCATGATTTGGTCGCGTGTAAGCACCCGCCCTGCGCGCTCGGCCATGGCCACCAGCAGGTCAAATTGGTAAGAGGTCAGATCGCAGGCCTGCCCGGCCACCGACACCGTGCGGCCATTGCGGTCAATTTCCAGCGAACCAAAGCGCAGTATTTTTTGTGCCTCGCTGGCATTGGCGCCTTCGCTGCTACGGCGCAGGACCGCGCGTATGCGCGCCAGCAGCTCGCGCGGTTCAAAGGGTTTGGGCAGGTAGTCGTCAGCGCCGATTTCCAGGCCGATCACCCGGTCCATGGGGTCGCCCTTGGCGGTCAGCATCAGCACAGGCGTGCGCGCTTGGGGGCCGTCCAGGGCGCGGATGCGGCGGCACACTTCCAGGCCATCCATGTCGGGCAGCATCAGGTCCAAAATGACCAGGTCCACGCTTGCTTGTTTGGCCGCAGGCTGGCGCAAATAATCCAGCCCTGACGAGCCGCTGGGGCAGTGACTGACCTTGAACGCGTTTTGTTCTAAATACTCGGCGACCATGCCGGCCAGGCGGGCGTCGTCTTCGATCATCAGCAGGTGTTGGCTCATGGGGCAAGTCTAGTCCTGCCAGCCCGCTCGACGGTAGCTGGCCCTTGTGCTGCCGGTAAAGTTGGGTAAACGCCAGCGCGGCTCAGGCGCTGCTTTTGGTGTGCACCGGATGCACGCGCCCGGCCAGCCACACCAGCAGCAGCACCGGCACGCCCAGCAAGGCGGTGGCATTGAAGAAGTCGGCGTAGCCAAAAGCATCCACATACTTGCCGGAAAAACCGGCGACAAACTTGGGCAGAAGCAGCATCATGGAGCTGAACATGGCGTACTGCGTGGCCGAATACTGCACATTGGTCAGTGAGGCCATGTAGGCCATAAACGCCGTGGTGGCCAGGCCGCCGGCCAGGTTGTCGGCAGAGACCACCCAGACCAGCGCCGTGACGTCGTGCCCGCGGGTGCTCAGCCAGGCAAACAGCATATTGCTAGCGGCGCTCAGAGCGGCGCCCAGCATCAGGACCCGCATCACCCCCATGCGCAGCGCCAGTGCGCCGCCGAGCACAGCGCCTACCAGCGTCATGACCACGCCGTAGATTTTGCTCACGGCGGCCACCTCGTCTTTGCTAAACCCCATGTCCACGTAAAAAGGGTTGGCCATGATGCCCATCACCACATCGCTGATGCGGTAGGTGGCAATCAGCGCCAGGATCAGCGCCGCCTGCCAGCGGTAGCGCCCGATAAAGTCGGCAAATGGCGCCACCAAGGCGCCGTGCAGCCACTGCACCAGCCCTTTGCTGTGCGCCAGCGGCGCAGGGACGGGCTCTTGGGAGAAGAGCACCGTCAGCACGCCGGGCAACATGGAACAGGCCATTACCAGATAAGCGACTTGCCAAGGGCCGTGCTGGTAGGCCGGGGCCACGCCCGCGATGGCCGCCCCGCTGGCATCTTGTGCACGCGCCGCAATCCACAGGGCACCGGCGCCGGCCCAAATCATGGCCAGGCGATAGCCGGTTTGGTAGATGGCCGCCAAGGCCGCCTGGTGATCGGCATCGCCCGATTCGATGCGAAAGGCATCGAGTGCAATGTCCTGCGTGGCCGAGCCGATGGCGACGGCGACCGCGCACCAAACTACCGGCGCCAAAGCCATGCGCGGATCGGACAGGGCCATGCCCACCAAACCGGCCATGATCAAGCCCTGCGCTGCCAACAACCAACTGCGCCGGCGCCCCAGCCGGGCGGTCAGCCACGGAATGGGCAGGCGGTCGACCAGCGGCGACCAGGCCCACTTAAAACCATAGGCCAGCCCCACCCAGCTCAAAAAGCCGATGGTGGTGCGGTCGATGCCCGCCTCGCGCAGCCAAAAACTCAAGGTTCCAAATACCAAAAGCAAAGGTAACCCTGCCGAAAACCCCAGCGACAGCATGCGCAGCGAGGCCGGCTCGGTGTACATGCGCAGGCTCTGCAGCCAGGAAGGGGTGGTGGGTGTGGGTACGGGCGGTGGGGGCAAAGGCATGCGAGGAATAATACCCCCTGGTTTTGCAACACAGGGTGGCATACACATGCATGCAATCAATGGATGGCGCGCAGCACGGCGCGTGGCAGCGGCTGTGGGCGCGCTGGCGCTGTGCGCGCTTGCCTACGCCCAGCCGCGTGAAGGCGTGCAGGTAGGGCAGCCGTCGGTGTTCGCTAACATGATTCCGGCCGCCCGTTTAGAGCGCGATGCGGCTTTGCAATACCAGCAAACCCTGGCCCAAGCCGAGCAAAACCGTGCCCTAGGCCATGCCGACCATCCGCAGGTGCTGCGCTTGCGTGCTATTGCGCAGCGCATCATTCCCTTTGCCCAGGCCTGGAATCCGCGTGCCGAGCGCTGGAACTGGGAAGTGAACCTGATCGGTTCGCAGCAAATCAACGCCTATTGCATGCCCGGTGGAAAAATTGTTTTTTACACCGGCCTGTTAAACGGCTTGCGCCTGAACGATGACGAAGTTGCCATGGTCATGGGCCACGAGATCGCCCATGCCCTGCGCGAGCACGCCCGCGAGCGCATGGCCAAAAGCGCGGCCACCAACGGCTTGGCGCGCATCGGTGGCGCGCTCGCTTCGGTGTGGCTGGGCGTCGACCCGCACCTGACCGACGCGGTGGCCCGATCGGGCGCCCACCTGGCCACCCTGGAGTTCAGCCGCGAGGACGAGTCCGAGGCCGATTTGGTCGGCATGGAGCTGGCCGCACGCGCCGGCTTTGACCCGCGCGCCGGTGTTTCTTTGTGGAAAAAAATGTCCGCCGCCAACAAAGGCGCGCCGCCGCAATGGCTGTCCACCCATCCCTCAGGCACGACACGGATTGCGGACATCGAGGCCAATTTGCCCAAGGTCATGCCCCTGTACCAGCGGGCCCAACGCTAGGCGCCGTCGCCTAGGGTACAGCCCATGCATTGGTGTATGGTGTACAGTCGCCGCCTTCTTTGCTGACACGAAAGCCCGCCGTCTATGGAAGCCACTGTGACCCTGCCGATTCATGGCGAAGTGCTGCGCACGCCCGAGGCGCGCTTTGCCCATCTGCCCGACTTTCCTTACCAGCCTCACTATGCCGAAGTCGGCGTGCTGCGCATTGCCTACATCGACGAAGGCCCGCGCGACGCCCCGGTGGTGCTGCTCATGCACGGCGAGCCGGCCTGGTCGTTTTTGTACCGCAAGATGATTCCGGTTTTGCTGGCAGCGGGCCTGCGCGTGGTAGCGCCCGACCTGGTGGGTTTTGGCCGCTCGGACAAACCCGCAGCGCGCGAGGACTACTCCTATTTCAACCACGTGCAGTGGATGAAAGCCTGGGTACAAACGATCGATTTGCAGCACGCCACCTTTTTTGGGCAGGATTGGGGCTCTTTGGTGGGCTTGCGCGTGGTGGCCGAGATGCCCGACCGCTTTGACCGTGTCGTGCTGGCCAACGGTGCTTTGCCAACGGGCATGGACCCGGTGCCAGCGGCTTTCAAAATTTGGCGTGCTTTTGCCCGCTACAGCCCCTGGTTTCCGATTGGCACCATCGTGCGTACGGGCTGCCACAAAGGTCTTACGCCGCAGGAAGTGGCCGCCTATGACGCGCCCTTTCCCAGCAGCAAATTCAAAGTGGGTGCGCGCATGTTCCCCGGCTTTGTGCCCACCACGCCCCAAGACCCCGAGCGCGAGCGCAACGAGGCGGCCTGGGAAGTATTCAAGCAATGGAACAAGCCTTTCCTGACCCTCTTTAGCACCCGCGACCCCATCACCAAAAATGGGGAATACCCCTGGCAAAAGCGCGTCCCTGGCGCCCAAGGCCAGCCGCACACCAAAATCCGCGGTGCTAGCCATTTCCTGCAAGAAGACAAGGGCGAAGAAGTAGCCCAGCGCATGCTGGCGTTCATCCAATCGACCTGAGCCGGGGTAAAGGCGTCTAATGCGGCATGTCCGCATCTGCCTCCCCCCTGATTTCAGCCCCTGCGCCCCAAGCCGGTTACGACACTAAGCAAGAGACGGTTGCGCTGCAGGGCCTGCCGGCCATCCAGATCCGATCGCTCCTGGACAAGCAACAATTTCACGACCCGCTGGAGGCTGCGCTGCGCTTGGGCATCTCCTCGGCGGCCTGGCCGCTGTTTGGCTTGCTCTGGCCCTCGGGGCGGCGACTGGCCGAACGTCTGGGGCAGCGGCCTGTGGCAGCCGGTGAGCGCATACTGGAAATTGGCTGCGGCCTGGCCTTGTCTAGCCTGGTGGGGCACCGCCGTGGCGCTGACATGACCGCCAGCGATTGCCACCCGCTGGCCGCTGCCTTTTTGCGCGAAAACCTGCGCCTCAATGCCTTGCTGCCCATGAAATACTGCCACGGCCAATGGGGCGGCCCGGCATTGAGCGCAGACACCGACAGCGCGCCTGGGCCGGATCGGCTGCTGCACGGCCGCTACGACCTGATCATCGGCAGCGACATCTTGTACGAACGCGACGAGGCCGGCACCCTGGCCGCCTTCATCGACGCCTACGCCGCACCCGCTTGCGAAGTCTGGGTGGTCGACCCCAACCGGGGCAACCGCGCCCACTTCCACCGCCACATGGCCGCGCAAGGCTTTGGCATGCACGAAGGCTTTTTAGACAGCTTGTGCACGCCGCTGGAGGCGGCTTATAAGGGGCGGATGTTGACGTATGTGCGGTAATTTATATCGACGCCAACCGCTGCACCATGTCTGGAAACTGCGCCACCATGCGAATGAGTAAGGAGGCTTGTGCATTGGGTTTTGCGCGGCCTTGTTCCCAGTTTTCCAGTGTGCGCGTGTTGGTTCTCAGGTAGCTGGCAAATACCGGACGCGAAAGGCGAAGCTGCTCCCGGACTTCAAGCACCTCTTGTGGCGACAGCGTTGGTGCGGGTTTGTTCTCCACTTTGATCGTGCGCAAGGTGCGTTTGCCTTCCCGCTCGGATTTCAAAGCACCAAGTCCCTCTGTGAGCTCGGCAAAGATGTCTCGTTTATTGGTCATGCGATGCTCCATTCTTGTATTGGCGATATTCCAACTCTGTTTTCAGCAGCTGCCGCAGCAGTTTTCGCTGCGCCGGGTTCAGGTCGTCTGCCTCGTCTTTGTCATAGACCGTGAAAAGCCAAAACTGCGCGCCGCCCAGCCAGAGGTAATAAATCACCCGCAGGCCACCGCGTTTACCTTTGCCACGCCGCGCATCGGCTTGGCGCAGTTTGCGTAAACCGCCGGTGCCTTGAACCAGCGCGCCGGCCTGCGGGTCTTGCAACAAGGTTTGCTGCAATAACTGATAGGCAGCGTCATCCATGTAGGCCTCGCGCAGTCGCTCAAAAGGTGGCAGCTCAACAAAGACAGCGCGCATGGGTTAAGTATACGTTAGTTGCGTACCTTTAATTAGACGCTATGGACCGAGGTGAATGGGCTTGCACTAACATCGTGCCAACCATGGATGGGCGGTGCGGAGCACCACCTGTAACGTGGGCCTGCACCGCTCGAGTGCCTTTGCCCTAACCCCCAGGAGAGACCCCATGCCCAACCCCTATTGCCGCCTCGCCCTGCTTGCCGCAGCCGCAGTTCTGGCTGCCTGCAGCAAAACCCAGGGCGTAGGCGGCGAGAGTTCGGATGCCAGCGCCAGCACCCGGGCCGCGCAAGCGCCTTTTGTACAAGCCATCGCGCAGGCGGGCACGCAAGATTTTGAGGACGCCAAGCGCGGCTTGATCGCCCGGCCTAGCGGCAAAATTTTGGCCGCCGACGGCAGCGTATTGCGTGACTTTGATGCCTATGGCTTCCTGGACGCAGCCGCGCCCGACACCGTCAACCCCAGCCTGTGGCGCCATGCGCAGCTCAACGCCCATATTGGCCTGTTCAAGGTGATGGACGGCGTTTACCAGTTGCGCGGCTTTGATATCTCCAACATCACGCTGATCGAGGGCAAGAGCGGTTGGATCGTCGTCGATGCGCTCACGTCGCGCGAGTCAGCAACGGCGGCCATGGCGTTTGCCGAGCAGCATTTGGGCAAAAAGCCGGTCAGCGGCCTGATCCTGACGCACGCGCATGCGGACCACTTTGGGGGCGCATTGGGTGTCATATCAGCGCAGGAGGCCAGTGCGCGCAAAGTGCCGATCGTGGCGCCGGCCGGCTTTATCGAAGAAGCCACCAGCGAGAACGTGCTGGTGGGCGCAGCCATGGGTCGGCGTTCGGTCTACCAATTTGGACGCGACTTGCCGCGCAGCGCCAAAGGCAATGTAGATACCGGCCTGGGCAAAGACGTCGTCTATGGCAGCCTGGGCATCTTGCTACCCACCTGGTTGATTTACCAGGCCAATCAGCCCATGCAAATCGACGGCGTGGATTTTGTGTTCCATAACGTGCCCAACGCAGAGTGCCCGGCCGAACTGAGCTTTTCCATACCGTCTAAAAAGCTGTACGACGGCGCTGAAAACCTGTCGCAAACCATGCATAACCTGCTCCCGATTCGGGGCGCCAAAGTGCGCGATGCCTTGCGCTGGGCTAACTATATGGACCAGGCGCTGGCGCAAACGGCCGACACCGAGGTCTACATTGCCTCGCACCATTGGCCGATTTGGGGTAATGCGCGCATCCAGGCCTTTATTACCAAGCACCGCGACGTCTACAAATACACCCACGACCAAACCGTGCGTTTGATGAACGCGGGCCTCACGCCCAACGAAATCGCTGACCGGGTGCAGCTGCCCGCGTCGCTGGCCGAGTTCATGGCGGTGCGCGGCCACTATGGTGATGTGCGCCACAACGTCAAAGCGGTGTACCAGTTTTACCTGGGCTTTTACGACGGCAACCCGGCCCACCTTAACCCGCTGGCCCCGGCCGATGCCGGTCAACGCTACCTGGACTTGCTGGGCGGCGCCGACAAAGTGGTGGCCGCTGCGCAGCAAGCGTTTGACAAAGGCGATACGCGCTGGGCCGCCGAGCTGCTCAACCATGTGGTGATGGCCGAGGCCAGCAACCAAGCGGCCAAAGCGCTCTTGGCCAAAACCTATGAACAAATGGGCTACATGGCCGAGTCCGCTACCTGGCGTAACGCTTACCTGACAGGCGCCCGAGAGCTGCGCCAAGGCCCACCGGCCAAAGGCGTCTCTAAGGCCGCCGCCATCGACTTGCTGCTGCAAACCCCGGTAGAGCGATTTTTAGAGGCCATGGCCGCCAGCCTGGACGGGCCCGCTGCCGAGGGCAAAAACTACCGCATCAACTTGGTGCTCTCGGACCAGAAAGAAAGCTATGCCTTGTGGATCGACAACGCGGTGCTGCACTTTAAGCGCGGCCAGCACCGCCAGGCCGACGCCACCCTCACCTTGACCAAACCGCTGTTCGTGAAGATGATCGCCGGCACGGCGGGCGTCAAAGACACTTTGCTGGGTGAGGACCTCAAGGTGACGGGCAGCAAAGTGGACCTGGTGCGTTTTTTCGGGCTGATCGACAAAGCGCCAGGCAACTTTGGCATCGTGGCGCGGTAGGGGCGATTGCAAGCTTGCTTTTCTGCGCGCTGCTTGGCCTGCTGGACGCAAAAACCGCAGGTGGATATTTAGTCGCCCATCAAAACAGAGATGCCCCGCACCTTGGAAAAATCCCGGTCATGGGTCACTAGCGCATCGGCACCAACGTCCAGCGCGGTGGCTACCTGAATGGCGTCGGGTAGCTTGAGCGCAAAGCGTGATCGCAGTTGCGCAGCCAGCACCGCAATGGGTGCGCTCAGTTCCACCACGCGGTAGCTTGCAAGCGCCTTTTCATAGCGCTTCGCCAAGGCGGTATGACCGCTTTTGTAAGGTCCGGCCAGTATTTCAGACAGGGTGATGGTCGAGAGCGCAAGCTGCAGCTCCTGCTTCGCCGCAGCTTCAAATAAACCGGTAAATTTTTCAGCGAAGCGTGTGCGCCCCTCCAGCACATAAATCCAGGGCGCGCTGTCCACCAGTACCGTGCTGCCAAGGGCCAATCCGCCCCAGCTAAGCATCGTGCCGGTGGCCATTTAGGTTGAGCCCCATTCGTCGCGCAATTGCGCGATCGTTGCGCCGGACCTTTTGCCCCACAAGCCTTTTCCACTGCCCTGTAAGTTCAGAATCCCTTTTTCCGGTCGCTTGCGTGCCTGCGCTAAATCCGCCAGCGGCACTATGGCCGCATAGGGTTTGCCATGCTTGGTAATGATGCTGGCCTGCCCCGCATGGGCCTGGGCCATCAGCGTGGGTAATTGGGCGCGGGCTTGTTCAAAGCCGTAATGTGTAGGTGCAGACATAAGGCCTCCAAACTGTACAGTCCGTACAGTTTAACCGCTACCCCTTTCGTGCTACAAGCCCCAGTCGTAGTCGATGCTGATAGGCGCGTGGTCCGAAAAGCGCGTGTCTTTGTAGATCGCGTGCTGACGCGCACCTGCTGCCAGCGCAGGCGTGGCCAAGTGGTAGTCCAAGCGCCAGCCCACGTTCTTGGCATAGGCTTGGCCCCGGTTGCTCCACCAGGTGTAGGCGGCGTCGGTGGCGCTGGGCTCGAGCTGTCGGTACACATCGACCAGGCCTGCTTCGCTCAGCAGGCGCGTCATCCAAGCGCGCTCTTCGGGCAGAAAGCCGGAATTTTTGCGGTTGCCTTTCCAGTTTTTCAAGTCGATTTCCTGGTGCGCAATATTGATGTCACCGCAAAGCACAAACTCGCGCGTGCGCTTGAGCTTTTGCAGGTGGGGGTACATGCCGTCCAAAAAGCGGTATTTGGCCTGCTGGCGCTCTTCACCCGAGGAGCCGCTGGGGAAATAGCAGCTGATGATGGAGAGCTTGCGCTTGGGGGTGTCAAAGCGCAGCTCCACATAGCGGCCCTCGGCGTCAAACTCGTCGGAGCCGTAGCCCACGCGCACCTCGCTAGGTGCGTGGCGGGTGTAAATGCCTACGCCCGAATAGCCTTTTTTCTCAGCAAAGTGAAAGTGCCCCGCCATGCCGGCCAGCGACTCAAACTGCCCGGCCACGTCGGCTGCTTGGGCTTTGACTTCCTGCACGCACAAGCAATCGGCCTGTACGCTGTGCAGCCAGGTTTCCAACCCTTTGCTGGTGGCCGAGCGGATGCCGTTGAGGTTCAGGCTGGTCAAGGTAAACACGGGAGTCTCCAAAGGGGAAGGGGCCATAAATTTGGACAATTTGACAAGCATTGTGGCATGGCGACATGCTTTGCCAACGGCTTTGCCGGCTCGTTTGGGCAGTACTCAGATACAAATGTAGTAACATCACTACATACTGCTTTTGGAAATGCCCATGCCGATCACGACCATGTCAAGCCGAGAGTTCAACCAAGCCGTTAGCGAAGCCAAGAAAGCGGCCATTCACGGACCTGTGTTTATCACCGACCGCGGCCGTTTGGCCCATGTTTTGATGAGCATGGACCAATACCAAGCCATTACTGCTGGCCGATCCAAGATCGCTGATTTATTGTTTATGCCCGGCGCGCAAGACATTGCCCTCGATCCCCCGCGTCTCGAAGACCTGCCTAGGCCAGCGGACTTTTCCTGATGTTTTTGCTGGACACCAACGTCGTCTCGGAATTGCGCAAGATCCGTCTTGGTCGCGCCGACCCGGCCGTCGCCCAATGGGCCGACAGCGTGGATGCGGCGCAATTATTTCTCTCCGTCATTACGGTGCACGAACTGGAAATGGGCATCCTGTTGGTTCAGCGCCGCGATGCCGCGCAGGGGAACGTTCTACGCAGTTGGCTGGATCGTTATTTACTACCTGCTTTCGCGGATCGCATCTTGGCCGTTGATACGGCGGTCGTGCTGCGAAGTGCCAAGCTGCATATTCCCGATCCACGGCCCTTTCGCGACGGGTTAATCGCCGCCACTGCTTTGGTTCACGGCATGACAATGGTGACGCGCAATCTTGCCGACTTCCTGCCCACTGGCGTGACTTGCCTCAACCCTTGGGATGCGCCAGATACGCCGTAATTGCCGAGGCGCTGGTTCAACTTAGCTTGTCTATATAGGTGGCGCAGACGGCAAGGTACTTTGCAGCATACCCCGGTAAATTTCCTCATCGCCAACCACGCCGACAAACTGGCCCGCTTCGCACAGCAGCACCGGGCGGCCGGTGGCGTGGCGGATGTGGATGATGTGTTCGAGCAGCATGTCGGGCCCCACCATGGCCATGCTGCGGCCATCCAGACCGGCTTGCACGATGTCGAGTTGCGGGTGGTAGGCCAATAAATGGCCGGGCAGGGCTTCGATGTCGGCTTGAATGGCCTGGCCGGCGCCATCCAGGTGCAGCCAGTGGTGTCCCGTCCAATCGAGCTTGACGCGCATGCCGTCCCGCGCCAGGGCTTGTAGCGGCGTCATCAACGAGCGCCCGCGCAGCACTTTGATGGGGTTCATGTGCGCCACAAAATCGCGCACATAGGCGTTGGCTGGGTGCAGCACGATGTGCTCGGGCTCACCCGACTGCACAATGCGCCCACCTTCCATGATGGTGATGCGGTTGCCCAGCTTGATCGCCTCGTCCAGATCATGGCTGACAAAGACGATGGTTTTTTTCAGCTGTTTTTGCAGCTGCAGCAGCTCTTGCTGCAAATGCTCGCGGATCAGCGGATCCAGCGCTGAAAACGGCTCGTCCATCAGCAAGATATCGGCATCGGTGGCAAAGGCGCGCGCCAGGCCTACGCGCTGCTGCATGCCGCCCGAGAGCTCGTGGGCGTATTTGTTGCTCCAGGCCTGCAGGCCGACCAGTGCCAGCTTTTCAGCCACGATGGCCTCGCGCTGCGCCTTGGGCATGCCGCCGAGCTCCAGGCCCAGGCCCACGTTTTGCGCCACGGTGCGCCAGGGCAGCAAGGCAAACTGCTGAAACACCATGGCCACGCGCCGCGTACGCAGATGGCGCAAGGTCGGCGCGTCGCAGCGGCTGAGGTCAATATAGTCGCCCGCGCCAGGCCGGGTGTCGCGAATCAAGACGGCGCCCCGGTTGGCGCTGTTGAGCCCATTGAGGCAGCGCAAGAGCGTGGACTTGCCTGAGCCGGACAGCCCCATTAGCACCGAAATCTCGCCCTCGGCAATTTGCAGACTACAGTCGGCCGCGCCCAGCACGGCGCCAGTGGCGTCCAAAATCTCTTGGCGGGTTTTGCCGGCGTCTAGCAAGTCCAGGGCCTGGGCGCTTTGCTTGCCAAAGACCACGTCCACGTGGCGAAACTCAGCCATGGGCCGGGCTGTTGCGGGGCTTTGCTTTTCAGTCATGGCTGCGGGTTTTGCAAAGCCGGTCCAGCACGATGGCCACAATCACAATGGCCAGGCCGGCTTCAAAGCCGTCGGCGATATTGACCGAATTGAGCGCCCGTACCACGGGCTTGCCCAAACCGTCGGCGCCCACCAGCGCGGCGATCACCACCATAGACAGGCTGAGCATGATGCATTGCGTCACACCGGCCATGATGCTGGGCAGCGCCGAGGGAATTTCCACCTTCCACAGCAGCTGCCAGCGGCTGGCGCCAAAAGCCTGTCCGGCCTCGATCAGCGGGCGCGGCACCGATGCCACGCCCAGCGTGGTGAGCCGGATGGGCGCGGGCAGGGCAAAAATCACGGTAGAAATCAGGCCTGGCACCACGCCCAGCCCAAAGAGGATGAGCGTAGGTATCAGGTACACAAAGGTGGGAATGGTTTGCATCAGGTCTAACAAAGGGCGCAGCGCCGCCTCCAGCCAAGGCCGATGCGCCGCTGCGATACCTATTGGTACACCAATAAGCACGCAGGTCAGCGTGGCAAACAGCACCAAAGAAAGCGTCTCCATGGTCTCGGTCCAGTAGCCCATGTTGACTATCAAGAGCAGCGCCAGGCCCACAAATGCGGCCAGGCGCAGCGAGCGCTGCAGCGCAAACGCCAGCACCGCAAAAATCCCCGCCATCAGCAAGGGAGGGACCGCCAAAAGCACCCCGGTAAAGCCCAGCACCAGCGCGCTCAGGCCGTCCGAAACGGCGTCAAACAGCCAGGGCGCGCTTTGCGTTAGGCGGTCTACCCCGCTGGCGATGGACTCGCCTAGCGGGAGCTTGTTGCCCGTGATCCAGTCCAGCGCGGCTTGCAGACTCGCCGCCATGGGCTTATTTGCTGATCATCGTCGGGGTGACTTCTTTGCCGTCAAAGGTCTTGACGCCCGCGAGCCAGTTGCCCCAGGTGGAGGCATTGGCCTTGAGCCAAGCTTGTGCCGCCGCTTCGGGCTTCATTTTCTTGTCCAGGATGGCGCCCATGATTTCGTTCTCGGCTTCCAGGCTGAACTTGGTGTTTTTGAGCAGCTTGCCCACGTTGGGGCATTCTGTGGCGTAGCCTTTGCGGGTGTTGGTGTACACCGTGGCGCCGCCAAAGTTGGGGCCAAAGAAGTCGTCACCGCCGGCCAGGTACGTCATCTTGATTTTGGTGTTCATGGGGTGGGGCGCCCAGCCCAAAAACACAATCCATTCTTTCTTGGGCACAGCACGCACCACCTGCGAGACCATGCCCGCTTCGCTGGACTCGACGATCTTGAAGCCGCCCAGGCCAAAGGCGTTTTTCTTGATCATGTCCAAAATCAGGCGGTTGCCGTCGTTGCCGGGCTCAATGCCGTAGATTTTCTTGCTGAATTTGTCGGCATTTTTGGCCAGGTCGGCGAAGGTTTTCACACCCGCCTCGGCCACATAGTCGGGCACGGCCAGCGTGTATTTAGCGCCTTCCAGGTTGGCGCCTAGGGTTTCTACGGAGCCGTCGGCGGTGTAGGGCTTGATGTCACCTTCCATTGAGGGCATCCAGTTGCCTAAAAAGACGTCAATTTTCTTGGCCTTGAGGCTGCTGTAAGTCACCGGCACGGACAGCACTTGCGCAGAAGGCTTGTATCCAATACCTTTGAGAATTTCGGACATGACGGCCGTGGTGGCGGTAATGTCAGTCCAGCCCACGTCGGCAAAGCGTACGGCCTGGCAAGAGGCCGGTTCAGCCGCTTGCGCCTGACCCACCAGGGACAAAGAGGCGGCAAGCGCCGTGGTCGCGAGCGACAAAACGCGGGAAAAACGGATTGGGTGTGGCATACAGGTCTCCAGAGAATTATTAGGTTACTTCGCTTCTCTTGCGCGCACACCCATGAACCGGGCGGCAAAAGCGCAAGAAATTTCATGGTACACCGACTACGCCCGAAAAATCGCGGCATGGGCGTCAAATTGCGCAAGTCCGCCAGTTGCCGCTGCTCAATACAATGCGCCCGCCCCCTTTTCAGGACATCGCATGAACCTCTCTAGCACCAGCGCCAACCCCGATCCGTCCAAGCAAAGCAGTGCTTTGGCTCTGGATTTTGTGCAATTTGCCATCGAATCGGGCGTTTTGCGCTTTGGCCAATTCAAGACCAAGGCCGGGCGCCAGAGCCCCTATTTCTTCAACGCCGGCTTGTTTGACGACGGCGCCAAGCTCGGTCGCCTGGCGCAGTTTTATGCGCAGGCGCTCGTTGCCAGTGGCATGCAATTTGACATGCTGTTTGGCCCGGCTTACAAAGGTATTCCGTTGGGCGCAGCGGTGGCGGTGGAGCTGGCGCGCATGGGGCATAACCGGCCTTTTGCCTACAACCGCAAAGAAGCCAAAGACCATGGCGAGGGCGGCACGCTGGTGGGCGCGCCCTTGCAAGGACGGGTGCTGATCGTCGATGACGTGATGAGCGCAGGCACCGCCGCACGCGAGTCGATCGCCCTGATTCAGGCGGCCGGGGCCAGCGCGCATGCCGTGGCTATCGCCCTAGACCGTCAGGAAATGGCTACCGAAGCCCAGCCCGATGGCAAGACCCGCGACCTGCCCCACAGCGCCGTGCAGTATGTGCGCCAGACGCTGGGCTTGCAGGTCTGCGCTATCGCCACCTTGGACGACTTGCTCACATATCTGCAAGCCCAAAGCGGCGACGCCATGGGCGAGCACCGCGCGCAGGTGCTGGCTTACCGGGCACGCTACGGGGTGGGCTAGGGTGGGCTAGGGATTTAGGCGCGCTTAGCGCTTGGTATAGATCTGGTCAAAACTTGCGCCATCGGCAAAGTGCTCTTTGTCGGCACGCTCCCAGCCGCCAAAGGCCTCGTCGATGGTAAATAGTTTGATTTTGGGAAACTGCGATGCGTACTTGGCCCGCGCTTTTTCAGAAATCGCCGGGCGGTAAAAGTTTTTCCCGACTATATCTTGGCCTTCTTCGCTGTACAAAAAATTGAGATACTCCTCGGCAATAAGGCGTGTGCCTTTTCTGTCCACGTTTTTATCTACGACGGCCACGGCAGGCTCGGCCAGGATGCTCAGCGAGGGCGCTACCACGTCGAATTTGGCACCAAATTCTTTCTCTAATAAAAATGCTTCGTTTTCCCAGGCGATGAGCACGTCGCCTTGGGCGCGCTGCGCAAAAGTAATTGTGGAGCCACGCGCGCCGGTATCTAGCACAGGCACGTTGGCATAGAGTTTGGAAATGAATTCCTTGGCCTTGGCATCATTGCCGTATTTGCGCTTGGCAAACTCCCATGCAGCCAAATAATTCCAGCGCGCACCGCCCGAAGTTTTGGGGTTGGGCGTGATAACTTTGACGTCCGGGCGGATTAAATCATCCCAGTCTTTGATATTTTTCGGATTGCCCTGGCGCACCGCCAAGACGATGGTGGAGGTGTAAGGCGAGGAATTATGCGGCAGCCGTTTTTGCCAGTCTTTTGCAATCCAGCCACCATTTTTTGCGATGGCGTCGGTATCGCCGGCCAAAGCCAGAGTGGCCACATCTGCATCGAGTCCGTCAATGATGGCGCGCGCTTGTTTGCCAGAGCCGCCATGGCTTTGTTTGATAGTAATTTCTTGTCCGGTTTTGGTTTTCCAGTATTTGGCGAAGGCGGCATTAAATTCGCCATACAACTCGCGCGTTGGGTCGTAAGACACATTGAGCAAAGTAAGCGGCGCCTGCGCCATGGCCGGCGTGCTGAGGATAAATGCGGTTGCCGTCAAAAGCACGGCAGCAAAGCGCGCCCAAGCTTTGTATAGCGGTACGGATAGAAAAAATAACATGCAATAACTCCTGCAAATAGATGCGTTAAGCAGGGCATTGTCTGTATCCAACCCGCGCATGTAAACGACAGAATATGCATGTGTTTATGCACCATAAGCTCATTCCAGAATGGATTGTTTGCACGCATATAGTGCTTTAAATATGAGCTTATTCACCATATAGAAATAAGAATTTATTGGTTGGTAAATGGGTTGTTGGTGGCCAAAATGCACTCCTCGTCGTCAAGCCTCCGCATGACGCGGCGCCAAAGCGATTGCATTGCCAACCATACCGTCAGGGATACCGTGTTTTCCGCCAAGCCATCTACCACTGCGATTGCGCGTTATGCGCAGGCCAGCGCCACTTTTGGCGACAAGCTGTTTGCCAGCCAGCAGGCCTTGCAATCCGCGGCCGCCCAGTACCCGCCCCTCGTGCAGGCCTCCAGCCTGGGCGTAGAAGATCTGGTGATCAGCCATTTGATCGCCACCCTGGAGCTTTCCATTCCTGCTTTCATGCTGGACACGGGCACCTTGCCCGTGCAAACGCTTGCCTTGCTGGACCGCCTGCAAGCCCGCGCGGTGGTGCCCATACGTGTGCTTAGACCTGACACCGCAGCCGCGCTGGGCTTTGAGCGCGCCCATGGCAAAGAGGCCATGTACCAAAGCGTCAGCCTGCGCAAAACCTGCTGCCGTATTCGCAAGATGGAGCCACTGCGTCAGGCGCTGCAAGGCCAGCGCGGCTGGGTAACTGGGCTGCGCCAGGAGCAATCCGATACACGCGCTGAAGTGGCCCTGATCGACACCAGCGAAGAGGCCCACGGCGGCCTGGTCAAGATTAACCCGCTAGCGCACTGGAGCTGGGGCGATGTATGGCATTACGTCGCGCTGCATGGCCTGGATTACAACCCTTTGCACGACGCGTTTTTCCCCAGCATCGGCTGCGAACCCTGCACCCGGGCCATCAGTGACGGCGAAGATTTTCGCGCTGGCCGTTGGTGGTGGGAGTCTGAAAACGCCAAGGAGTGCGGCCTGCATGTCAAGGAGCCAACGTAATGAACGCCATCCATACCCAAGAGCTTGCGCACATCAGCCAAGCCCATTTAGACGCGCTGGAGGAAGAGACCATCTTTATCCTGCGCGAAGTCGCCGCCGCCTTTGAGCGACCGGCGCTGCTGTTTTCCGGTGGCAAAGACTCGCTGGTTTTACTGCGCTGTGCCGAAAAAGCTTTTGGCAGCCCCAGCAGCGCGCATGCCCAAGGCCGCATTCCCTATCCGCTGCTGATGATCGACACCGGACACAACTTTGCGGAAGTAACCGATTTTCGCGACCAGCGGGCGCAGGAGCTGGGAGCCCAATTGATTGTGCGCTCGGTCGAGGACTCGATGCGGCGCGGCACTGTGCGTCTGGCCCACCCCGGCGAAAGCCGCAATGCCTACCAGTCCGTCACGCTGCTCGAAGCCATTGAAGAGTTCGGCTTTGACGCCCTTATCGGCGGTGCACGGCGCGACGAGGAAAAGGCGCGCGCCAAGGAGCGCATCTTTAGCCACCGCGACAGCTTTGGTCAGTGGCAGCCCAAATCGCAGCGGCCTGAATTGTGGAATTTGTTCAATACCCGCTTGCGCAAAGGCGAGCATTTCCGCGTCTTCCCGATATCCAACTGGACTGAGCTCGATGTGTGGCAGTACATCAGTCGCGAGCAGATTGCCTTGCCCGCGCTCTACTACGCCCACGAGCGCGCGGTGGTTGAGCGCCGTGGTCTCTTGGTGCCGGTCACGCCCTTGACCCCAGCCCAGGACGGCGAGGCGGTGCAGACCCGCACGGTGCGCTTTCGTACCGTAGGCGACATCACCTGCACCTGCCCGGTCGCCAGCACCGCAGCTAATGCCGAGCAAGTGATTGCCGAGACGATCGCCAGTTCTGTCAGTGAGCGTGGCGCAACGCGTATGGACGACAAAACCTCCGATGCCTCGATGGAGCGACGCAAGAAAGAAGGGTATTTTTGATGGCTACGGATGCACCCAAGGGCCAGGACTTGGCCCCCTTGCGCTTTATTACCTGCGGTTCGGTCGACGACGGAAAAAGTACACTCATCGGGCGCTTGCTCGTCGACAGCAAGGCCGTCTTGCAAGACCAACTGGCCGGTGTACAGCGCGCAGGCCAGACCGACCTGGCTTTGCTGACCGATGGCCTGAGTGCCGAGCGCGAACAGGGCATCACGATTGACGTGGCCTACCGCTACTTTCAAACGCCGGCGCGTAAATTCATTATTGGTGATACGCCGGGCCACGAGCAGTACACCCGCAACATGGTCACGGCCGCCTCGACTGCCGACGCCGCCGTGCTGCTGGTCGATGCGCTCAAGCTCGATTGGCACAACCCCGACCTTACCTTGCTGCCGCAAACCCGCCGACACGCTTTGCTGGTGCAGCTCTTGCGCGTGCCTTCGGTGGTGTTTGCTGTGAACAAGCTTGATGCAGTGGCCGACCCCGCGCGTGCTTTTGCCCATATCAGCCAGGCGCTGCGGCGGTTTGCGGCAGAGGCCGGGCTAGACATCGCTGCCTTGGTGCCGGTCTCGGCACTCCAAGGCTGGGGTATTGTGCAAGCACAAGCCCCTGATGGCACCCCCTGGCCGGATTACCAAGGACCGAGCTTGCTGGAGATCTTGGAAACCTTGCCGTGCACGCCCGCCGACAGCCATTTGCCGCTGAGTTTTTCCGTGCAATGGGTGGAAAAGCAGCACGACAGCGCCGTGACCGCACAAGGCCGGCGCATTTTTTGGGGCCGCGTCGCCAGTGGACAGGTGGCGCCAGGCCAGGAGGTGCGGCTGTTTCCCAGTGGACAGTCGGCACGGGTAGCTGCGGTACACAACGCGGCCCGCACACCAGCCAGCGTAGGCGCCGGCGCCAGTGCTGGCATCATCTTGGACCGCGAGGTAGACCTCTCGCGCGGCGATAGCGTGGTGGATGCCGCCTTGCTCGCCCAGGCCAGCGGCCAACTGCAGGTCACGGTGGCCTGGATGGACGAGGAGCCGTTGGTGCCAGGCCGGGTGTATTGGGCGCTGCACGGCCATCGCTGGGTGAAGGCCAAGGTGCAGGCCATTGCCTACCGCCGCGACATCCATACCCTGGCGCACGAAGAGGCACAATCCTTGGCGGCTAACGAGATGGGCCGTATCACGCTACAGTTGCAGGAGCCGCTACTGAGCTTGCCCTTTGCGCAATCCCGCGCGCTGGGTGCGTTGATTTTGGTGGACACCAGCAGCCATAAAACTGCCGGTGCTGCCCTTGTAGAGTAATAAAAAATATGAAAAAAACCTTTTTGACCCGAACCCGCGCCGCTACGGCAGCGCTGTTGTTGGCCGTGCTGGCCCCTGCTGCGATGGCCCAAACCGTGTTGCTCAACGCCTCTTACGACGTGGCGCGTGAGTTCTACAAAGACATCAACACCGCGTTTGTGGCGCAGTACAAAAAAAGCACGGGCAAAGACATTCGTGTAGACCAGGCCCATGGCGGCTCCAGTGCGCAGGCGCGGGCCGTCAATGACGGGCTAGAGGCCGACGTGGTCACCATGAACACGTCTACCGACATTGATTTTTTGGCCACCAATGGCGTGGTGGCCAAGGACTGGACGCGTCGATTCCCGCACAACGCGGCCCCAACCAGTTCGACCATGCTGTTTTTGGTGCGCAACAACAACCCCAAAGGCATCAAAGACTGGGACGACCTCATCCGCCCCGGCATTCAGGTGGTGGTGGTTAACCCCAAAACTGGTGGCAACGGCCGCATGGCCTATCTGGCTGCCTGGGGCCAGGTGCGCAAGCGCGGCGGCACGGATGCCCAAGCGGCTGAATTTGTGGCCAAGCTGTATAAAAACGTGCCGGTACTGGCCAAAGGCGGGCGCGATGCGACCACGATTTTTCTGTAGCGCAACCTGGGCGACGTGCTGATCACCTTTGAATCAGAAGTGGTGTCGGTGGACAAAGAATTTGGCGCCGGCAAAGTGGACGCGGTGCACCCAAGCGCTTCTATCGTCGCTGAAAACCCAGTCGCAGTGGTGGAACGCACGGTAGCGAAAAAAGGCACGCAAGACGCAGCCAAGGCCTATTTGAATTTCTTGTATTCCGACGAAGGGCAGGAAATCGCAGCGCAACACGCGATTCGTCCGAGCAACCCCGCCATCCTGAAAAAATACGCCGCTACGTTTAAACCGATCGCGCTGTTTACCGTGGAAGACTATTTCGGCAGCCCAGCCGAAGCGCAAAAAGTGCATTTCAATGACGGCGGCCAGTTTGACCGGCTGTACACCGTCAAGTAAACCCTTCTTCGCATGCAAACAACAGCGGCTGGCAGGCCGATAGTCTCCGGCGCGGGGCGCGGTAAAAGCTTGCGCGTTTTGCCGGGCTTTAAGCTGACCCTTGCCTTCACGCTGTTTTACCTGAGCATCATTGTGCTCATCCCCTTGTCGGGCTTGTTCGCCAAGACGCTGACGATGGATTGGCAGCACTTTGTCGCGGCCGTCAGCAGTCCGCGCGTCATGGCCTCCTACCGCTTAACCTTTGGCGCTTCCTTGATTGCTGCGCTGGTGAACACCCTGTTTGGTTTGGTCATCGCTTGGGTGCTGGTGCGCTACGATTTTTTCGGTAAAAAGCTGATCGACGCCTTGGTGGACCTGCCCTTTGCATTACCTACGGCGGTGGCCGGTATTTCACTGACCGCATTGCTGGCAAGTAATGGCTGGATTGGTAGCCTGCTCGAGCCCTATGGCATTGCACTAGCCTTCAATCCCAACGGCGTAGTGATTGCCCTCACCTTTATCGGCCTGCCTTTTGTAGTGCGCACCGTGCAGCCTGTGCTGGAAGATTGCGAACAGGAGTTGGAAGAGGCGGCTATGTGCCTGGGCGCTACGCCATGGCAAAGTTTTTCGCATGTGATTTTTCCAACGATTGCACCAGCGCTGTTGACTGGTTTTGCCATGGCCTTTGCCCGTGGTGTGGGCGAATATGGTTCGGTGATTTTTATCGCGGGCAATATGCCCATGGTGTCGGAGATCACGCCGCTCATCATCATTGGCAAGCTAGAGCAGTACGACTACGCTGGCGCCACCGCCGTGGCCTCGGTCCTGTTGGTGGCGTCCTTTGCCATGTTGTTTGTCATCAACGCCTTGCAAACCTGGCAACGCCAGCGCCTGGGAGCATCTTCGTGAGCGGGCAGGCCCGCCATCCGGCCAAGCGCGCGGCGCGTGCCGAGCCCACCTGGGTGCGCTGTGCGCTGCTGACGCTGGCCCTGGCTTTCGTATTTTTGTTCCTCTTGCTCCCTTTGGCCGCCGTGTTTGTCGAGGCTTTTCGTAAAGGTCTGGACGGCTACGTCAGCGCATTGGCCGAGCCCGAGGCGATGAGTGCGATTGGCCTTACGCTATTGGTTGCGGTGGTGGCTGTGCCATGCAATCTGGTGTTTGGCGTGTCTGCGGCATGGGCGATTGCCAAGTTTGAATTTCCCGGCAAGTCCGCGCTCACCACGTTGATCGATTTACCGTTCTCTGTTTCACCGGTGGTGGCCGGCTTGGTCTATGTGTTGATGTTTGGCGCGCACGGTTGGTTTGGCCCTTGGTTGATGGCGCACGACATCAAAATCATTTTTGCGCTGCCGGGCATGGTGCTGGCCACGACCTTTGTGACCTTCCCTTTCGTGGCGCGCGAGTTGTTGCCCTTGATGCAATCGCAAGGCACGGAGGAGGAGCAAGCCAGCATCGTGCTAGGCGCATCGGGTTGGCAAACCTTTTGGTACGTGACCTTGCCCAACATTCGCTGGGCTTTGATTTACGGAGTCATTTTGTGCAACGCCCGCGCTATGGGTGAGTTTGGCGCCGTGTCGGTAGTGTCTGGCCATATACGCGGGCAAACCAACACCATGCCCTTGCATATCGAGATTTTGTACAACGAATACCAATCGGTCGCGGCTTTTGCCGTGGCTACCTTGCTCACGCTGCTGGCGCTGGTGACCTTGGTCATTAAAAGCCTGGCGGAGTGGAAATTTGAGCGCCAGCAACGCGCCGCTCAAAGCCTTTCCCCCGAGCGTCCTGTCAGCCCCTAAGGCCACCTTCTTATGAGCATTTCTATTGAACATGTCAGCAAGCAATTTGGCAGCTTCCAAGCCTTGGACGATGTCAGCCTGGAGATTGCATCGGGCGAACTGGTCGCTTTGCTCGGGCCTTCGGGCTGCGGCAAAACGACTTTGCTGCGCATCATTGCCGGTTTGGAAAGTGCGGATGTTGGCAGCATTTATTTTTCTGGCGTCGATGCCACCGCTGTGCATCCGCGTGAGCGCAACGTGGGTTTTGTGTTCCAGCACTACGCCTTGTTCCGTCATATGACGGTGTTTGACAACATCGCCTTTGGCCTGCGCATGCGCCCGCGTGCCAGTCGCCCCACGGAGGCACAGATCAAAGACAAAGTGCATCAGCTGCTGGACCTGGTGCAGCTGGACTGGCTGGGTGACCGCTTCCCGGCGCAACTCTCGGGCGGACAGCGCCAGCGCATAGCCCTGGCCCGCGCGCTGGCGGTAGAGCCGCAAGTCTTGCTACTCGATGAACCTTTTGGTGCACTCGATGCCAAGGTGCGCAAAGAGCTGCGCCGCTGGTTGCGCCGCTTGCATGATGAGCTGCATGTCAGCAGCGTGTTTGTGACCCACGACCAGGAAGAGGCGCTCGAAGTGTCGGACCGCGTGGTGCTGATGAACCGGGGGCGCATAGAGCAAGTGGGCACGCCGCAAACGGTGTGGGAGCAACCCGCCAGCCCGTTTGTGTTTAGTTTTTTGGGCCAGGTCAACCGCTTGCAAGGGCATATCGAAGATGGCAGCTTGCGCATTGGCCAAGGCCAGGCGCGCATTGCCTGCCCCGAATTACAGCAGGCCGCACCGCAGCAAGCGGGCTATGCCTTTGTAAGGCCTTACGAACTGGAGCTGCGCCCTGCCGCCACGCCCGGCGCGGGCGATGCGACCGGTTGGATAGCAGGCCAGGTGCTGCGCGTGCTGGCAGCAGGCCCGCTGGTGCGCCTAGAAATTAGCCCGCAGGACGCTTCCATCTTGCCCCAGGGCGAGGTGCTGGAAGTGCATCTAGGCCTGCAAGAATTTGCTGCCATGCCATTGCGCGATGCCGACCCAGTGCAGTTACGGCCGCGCGGGGGGCGGGTGTTTTTGGCTTGAGGCCGTGAGGGTGCTTTAGCCAAGCTTCTTGAGCAGCAAGGCATTCACCTGCGCCGGATTGGCCTTGCCTTTGCTGGCTTTCATGATCGGGCCAACCAATCCGTTCAAGGCTTTGGCATTACCGGCTTTGAACTCTTCGATGTTTTTCGGGTTGGCGGCCAGCACCTCGTCGATGATGGCTTCCAAGGCGCCGGTGTCGTTCATTTGGCGCAGACCTTTGGCTTCGATAATGGCGTCAACTTCGCCGCCTTGGCTCCATAAGGCATCAAACACTTGCTTGGCTGCGTTGTTGCTGACGGTGTCGTCGGCAATACGCGCGATTAAGGTACCGAGCTGGGCTGACTTCACGGGCAGATGCTCGATACCGAGGTCATCCGCATTCATACGCCGCGACAACTCACCCATGATCCAGTTGCTCGCCAACTTCGCTTGTCCGCAAGCCTTGGCTGTTTCTTCAAAGTAAGCCGCCATGGCTTTGCTTTGCGTCAGCGTGGTCGCGTCGTATTCGGGCAAGCCGTATTGCGTGACAAAACGCTCGGCCATCACGCGCGGCAACTCGGCCATCTCACTGCGCACACGCTCCACCCATTCGCGCGAAATCACCAGCGGTGGCAAATCCGGATCGGGGAAGTAGCGGTAATCG
>CANGNS010000011.1 GCA_947455465.1 Comamonadaceae bacterium
AAGGCAGCTCCTGCGAAGAAGGCAGCTCCTGCGAAGAAGGCAGCTCCTGCGAAGAAGGCAGCTCCTGCGAAGAAGGCAGCTCCTGCGAAGAAGGCAGCTCCTGCGAAGAAGGCAGCTCCTGCGAAGAAGGCAGCTCCTGCGAAAAAGGCAGCCCCTGCGAAAAAGGCAGCCCCTGCGAAGAAGGCAGCTCCTGCGGCGCAGACCACGCTCAATCCCAAGGCTGCATGGCCTTTCCCGAGCGCTAGCAAGCCCTGAACAGGGTTTGTTTCTAAAAGGCCCGGCTGATTGCCGGGCTTTTTTATGCCTGCAAGTCAGCGCCCATGAGCGCCCAGCCTTCTTGAAGGTCGATGACTTGGAGCTGGCACCAGGGCGCATAGGCCTGTTGCAGTTCTTCGGTTTGGCGTTCCAAAATCCCCGACAAGACCAGCCTGCCCGGGCACGCCGTGAGGGCGCACAGCAAGGGCGCCAGTACCTTGAGCGGTGAGGACAAAATATTGGCCATCACCAGCGGATAGTTTCCTTGGGCCAGGTCCGGCAAACCGGCCCGCATGGACACCTGGTTAGCCAGCGCATTGGCCAAACTGGCCTGCACCGCCGCGGGGTCGATGTCCACGCCAACAACATCTTTCACACCGAATTTGGCCGCTGCGATAGCCAAAATCCCCGACCCGCAGCCGTAATCGAGCATGGATGCCGGCAACTTGTGCTGGGCCAGCCAAGCCAAGCACATGCGCGTGGTCGGATGGGTGCCGGTACCAAAGGCCAGGCCTGGATCGAGCCGGATGACTTCGCGCGCTTGTGCAGGCGCCTCATGCCAGGTCGGAACAATCCAAAAAGTCGGGGTGATTTCCACCGGTGCAAATTGCGATTGCGTCAGGCGCACCCAGTCCTGGTCGGCAATGGCGGTGACGCCGACGGCGCTGCAGTCCGCAAAAAAATCCTGGGCTTGCAGCAACACGCTGGCCTCCTGCGCGAGCGCCTGCGTGGGGAACAGCGCAAGGACCAAAGACCGTTGCCAGCCATCTTTGGGCGCGGGCATGCCGGGCTCACCAAACAAGGCTTGCTCGGCATCGGTGTGGGCATCGGCATCCTCAACGCTTACGCTCAACGCGTCCAGCGCTTGCAATGCATCGCTGATGGGCTCGACCTGCGCCTGCGGGCACAGCAGGCGCAGCTCAAACAGCCCGGGCTCAGCGCTTGTGCTGCTCAAGCCAATGCTCCAGATAGTGAATATTGGTGCCACCGGCCATGAATTTGGCGTCCACCATCAGCTCCCGGTGCAAGGCGATATTGGTTTGGATGCCTTCCACTGCCGTTTCCAGTAAGGCCGTGCGCATGCGGGCCAGCGCCTGCTCGCGGGTATCGCCGTGCACGATCAGCTTGCCAATCATGGAGTCGTAAAAAGGCGGAACAAAATAGTTGGAGTAAATGTGCGAGTCCACGCGCACACCCGGGCCGCCGGGCGCATGCCAGGTGGTAATGCGTCCGGGCGAGGGTGTGAATTTGAACGGGTCCTCCGCATTAATGCGGCATTCGATGGCATGTCCGGTGATGGTGATCTGCTTTTGGGTAAAAGGCAGTTTTTCACCCGCTGCGACCATGATCTGGGTTTTGACGATGTCCACACCGGTAATCATCTCGGTCACCGGGTGCTCCACCTGCACGCGGGTGTTCATCTCGATGAAGTAGAACTCACCGGCCTCGTACAAGAACTCGAAAGTGCCGGCGCCCCGGTAGCCCATTTTTTTACATGCTGCCACGCAGCGCTCGCCGATGCGCTCGATCAGCTTGCGGCTAATGCCCGGCGCAGGCGCCTCTTCCAAGATTTTCTGGTGGCGCCGCTGCATCGAGCAGTCCCGTTCGCCCAGGTAGACCGCATTTTTGAACGAGTCCGCAAGGATCTGAATTTCAATGTGGCGCGGGTTTTGCAGAAATTTCTCCATGTATACCGCAGGGTTACCAAAGGCAGCGCCGGCTTCGGCCTTGGTCATGGCCACCGCGTTGATCAGCGCCGCCTCGGTGTGCACCACGCGCATACCGCGTCCGCCGCCGCCGCCCGCCGCTTTGATGATTACTGGATAACCCACCGACTTGGCGATGCGCCGAATTTGCGCCGGGTCGTCCGGCAATTCGCCCTCCGAGCCCGGCACGCAGGGCACGCCGGCACGGATCATGGCCTGCTTGGCCGAGACTTTGTCGCCCATGATGCGGATCGACTCGGGCGTCGGGCCGATGAACTGGAAGCCGCTTTTCTCCACGCGCTCGGCAAAATCGGCGTTTTCGCTCAGAAAACCATAGCCGGGGTGGATGGCTTCGGCGTCCGTCACCTCGGCGGCCGAAATAATGGCTGGCATGTTGAGGTAGCTCTGGGCCGAGGCCGCCGGCCCGATGCACACCGCCTCGTCGGCCAGGCGTACATACTTGGCGTCGCGGTCGGCCTCTGAATACACCATGACGGCACGCACGCCCAATTCGCGGCAGGCGCGCTGGATGCGCAGCGCAATTTCGCCCCGGTTGGCGATCAGAATTTTCTTGAACATGGACTGTTTGCGCCTATTCGACCATCAGCAGCGCTTGACCGTACTCCACCGCCTGGCCGTTTTCGCACATGATCTGGACCACTTTGCCCGACTTGTCGGCCTCGATCTCGTTCAAAATCTTCATCGCTTCGATGATGCAAATGGTGTCGCCGGCCTTGACCATGTCGCCTACTTCGACAAACGGTTTGGCGCCGGGCGAGGAGGAGCGGTAAAAAGTACCTACCATCGGTGATTTCACGGCGTGCAGCTCGCTGGTCTCGGCCGCAGGCGCCTCGGCGGGTGCGGCAGCTACGGGCGCTGCAGGGGCCAAAGGCGCCGGAGCAGGGTTGGAAACGGCCGGTGCGTAGGTCGGAACGGGTGCACCGCCGTTGACGCCTTTCACGATACGAACCTTGCCTTCGGCTTCGGTAATTTCCAGCTCTGACACATTGGAGTCAGACACCAGGTCGATCAGGGTCTTGAGTTTGCGTAAATCCATGGATCCTCCTTGCGGTTCGTTGGATGTGGCTGAGAATTTGTCTTTAAATAGACTTATTTATAGCTATTTTATCCTAAATAAGCTTAAAAATCGACAAACGATGCCTAGCAAGTCTTTGTCATCGGCGGTCGTCCTGGCGCGGGATGGGGCGCTGACTTGCTGCTTATGGAAGCTAAGCCGCTATTTTAATGCAGCCCAGGCGTGCAGATCATCGGGCTGTACCCGGCCGAGTTTGCGTTGCAGCACCTCCCCCGCAGCGCCAAAGACTACCGTAAAGGGCAGGGCGCCGCTGATATTGCCCAGGTTACGGCTCAGTTCGGTGCCACCCAAAGCGGCTATACCGATCGGAAAGCTCAGTGGCGTATGCCGTAAAAAAGCATTTACCCTATCTGCCTTGTCAACCGCTAAAGCGAGAACTTGCCATCCTTTGGGTGCATTTTCTTTGAAGAAGGCGTCAATTAAGGGAAGTTCCTCTACGCACGGAGGACACCAGGTAGCCCAAAAATTAATCAGGAGGGGTTTGCCGCGAAACTCGCGCAGCAACAGTTCGGAGCCATCGGGCCGGGGCCAGTGCATGTCCCACAGTCCAGCGACGGGTTCGGGCGCACGGGGGGCGGCTCGCCCACGCCATAGTGCGGTGGCAAGGCCAGTGCCCACCGCGATGCCGGCACCTAAGGCGGTCGCCGCACCCAGGCCTAAAACCCGGCGCCGGCCCACGGGAAGGGGCTGCTTGGCCGCCTCGGGAGTCTGGATGTCAGTCATGGGGGCTATTGTGGACCAAGGCGCGCAGCGCCCGGGCATCGCCACGCAATCGCCGTCCGCCGCTGTCGGGCTGCAGGGCGCCGCGTATGGCATCTTGGTCGTTGACCAAGAGGTGCAGGCCGATGTGCTCCTGCAGTGCATCAGACCACAGGTGCACGCTCAGGGCGTCCACCTGCTCGCCGTGCAGCCCGGTAACTTGGCTGGGGCTAAAGCGCACGCCCTGGTCAATGAGCCGGAGTTCGGCCACTTTGGGGTCTTCACAAAAAAGCTGCAGGTAAATATCGCTGTGCCGGGTGGCCGTGCCGCGCCACACTGCGCCGCCAATCAGCGGGCCAAATTCAGCCAGACGGTCCATCCAGATCAGGGCCAGGGTGCGCAGTGCGTGCAGCTCGGCGGGCTGGGTATCGGCGCAAAACACGGCGATGTACTCCTGGACCGCGCGCTCCAGCGTTTCATGGTCGGGCATGGCCTGGCGGCCGGCAGCGCCCAGATGCTTGAGCGCGCGCCGCTTGGCCGCGCCAAAGTCCAGGCCTTCCTCGACCACCCAGCGCGCGGCGAGCGCGGCAACTTCGGCTTTTTCACTGTCCATGGCAGCCATTGTGCCTTGCTGCGGACGCAGCGCTGGGCAGGGGTGGCCGGTAAAATTGGCGCATGCATCTTCATATTCTTGGCATTTGCGGCACGTTCATGGGGGGCTTGGCCGCATTGGCCCGCGAGGCGGGGCACAAAGTCACGGGCTGTGACGCCGGCGTCTACCCGCCCATGAGTGACCAACTGCGTGCCCTGGGTATCGAACTGATCGAGGGCTACGACGCTTCCCAAATGGCTCTGGCGCCTGATGTGTACGTCGTTGGCAATGTCGTCAGCCGCGCCCGCAACGCCCAGGGCGAGCCCAAATACCCTTTGATGGAAGCGATTTTGGACAGCGGCGCGCCCTACACCAGCGGGCCGCAGTGGCTGGCCGAGCACGTGCTGCAAGGCCGCCATGTGTTGGCCGTGGCGGGCACGCACGGCAAAACCACGACCACTGCCATGCTGGCCTGGATTTTGGAATGCGCTGGCCTTTCCCCCGGGTTTTTGGTTGGCGGTGTGCCGCGCAATTTTTCGGTGTCGGCCCGCCTGGGCCAGGGCGCGCCGTTTGTGATCGAGGCTGATGAGTACGACACGGCTTTTTTCGACAAGCGCAGCAAATTTGTCCATTACCGTCCGCGCACTGCTGTACTCAATAACCTGGAGTTCGACCACGCTGACATATTTGACGACCTGGCGGCCATCGAGCGCCAATTCAACCATCTGCTACGCACCGTGCCGCCCCGTGGGCGGGTGGTGGTCAACGGCTTGGAAGAAAGCCTGGCGCGGGTGTTGCAAGCCGGTTGCTGGAGCGAGGTACGCAGCTTTGGCGCGGCCGTGAGCGACTTCGTCGCCCTGGGCCCGCCAGAGCAATTTACGGTACAGCAGCAGGGTGCGCCGGTGGCGCAGGTGCACTGGGCCTTAAGTGGCGTGCACAACCAGCTCAATGCCTTGGCCGCGATCGCCGCTGCCGAGCACGTGGGCGTAACGCCTGCCCAGTCGGCCGCCGCGCTGGCGCGCTTTGAAAATGTCAAGCGCCGCATGGAATGCACCGCCCAAATCCATTGGGCCAGCCAGCCGCAGGCGCCGGCCGTCACGGTGTACGACGATTTTGCGCACCACCCTACCGCCATCCGCACCACGGTCAACGGGCTGCGTCGGCGCGTGGGCGCAGCACGCATCCTGGCCGTATTTGAGCCGCGCTCCAACACGATGAAGCTGGGCGCCATGAAAGCCCAGCTGCCCTGGAGCCTGGAAGAAGCGGACTTGGCTTTTTGCCACAGCGGCGGTTTAGGGTGGGATGCGGTGCAGGCGCTCGCGCCCATGGGCGCCCGTGCGCACGTGGCCGACACGGTGGACGCCGTGCTGGCCCAGGTGCTGGCTTGCGTTCAGCCAGGCGACCATATTTTGTGCATGAGCAATGGCGGCTTTGGCGGCATTCAGGCCAAGCTCCATGCCGGGCTGGCGGCGCTGTAACGCGCCACCGGCCCTGCGCTTGGCCTAAGCGGCTGCGCGCGCGGTGCGGCGGGCTTGCACCGCTTGCGACAAAACGTCCAGACAGGCCAGCGAATCGTCCCACCCCAGGCAGGCATCGGTAATGCTTTGGCCGTACGCCAGTCCCTGCACCGAATCTTTGCCGGGTGTGAATTTTTGCGCGCCCGCTGTCAGGTGGCTCTCCACCATGACGCCAAAAATCTGTGAGGAACCGTGGCGCAGCTGACCGGCAATATCGTGTGCCACGTCCAGCTGTTTTTGGTGTTGTTTGCTGCTGTTGGCATGGCTGCAGTCCACCATGAGCGACTGGGCCAGGCCCGCTTTGGCCAAATCCTGGCACGCAGCGGCCACGCTGGCAGCGTCGTAGTTAGGCGCTTTGCCACCGCGCAAAATCACGTGGCAGTCCGGGTTACCCTGGGTTTGCACAATGGCCACCTGGCCGTTCTTATGCACTGACAAAAAGTGGTGTCCGCCGGCGGCTGCCTGAATCGCGTCGGTGGCGATTTTGATATTGCCATCCGTGCCGTTTTTGAAGCCGATCGGGGCCGACAGGCCCGAGGCCAGCTCGCGGTGCACCTGGCTCTCGGTGGTGCGCGCGCCGATGGCACCCCAGGCAATCAAGTCCCCCAAATACTGGGGCGAAATGACGTCCAAAAACTCGCTGCCCGCGGGCAAGCCCAGGCGGTTGATGTCGATCAGCAGTTGGCGCGCAATACGCAAGCCCTCGTCGATGCGGAAACTTTCGTCCAGGTAGGGGTCGTTGATCAGACCTTTCCAGCCCACGGTCGTACGGGGTTTTTCGAAATACACGCGCATCACGATCTCCAGCGTGTCCGCGTAGCGCTCGCGCTGCGCTTTGAGGCGGGCGGCGTACTCCAGTGCGGCGTGCGGATCGTGGATGGAGCAGGGCCCAATGACCACCAGCAGCCGGTCGTCCTTGCAGGCCATGATGGACTGAATGCGCTTGCGCGTCTGCGCCACCAAGGATTCGACGGCGGTGCCCTGGATCGGGAAAAAGCGGATCAGATGCTCAGGGGGCGGTAACACGGTAATGTCCTTAATACGTTCGTCGTCGGTCATGCTTTTGCGGTCATCGGTGGCGTTCATGGCAGAAATCCTTGGTCGGAGAGTTCAAAAAAACGGGCATAAAAAAACCGCCGGGGAGGCCGGCGGTTCGGGGAATTCGGTACGCTTTTGACTGCTTGCGTTCAGAAACCTCTCACGCCGGTGGCGATAGAGAACCAAAAGTAGCTAAAGTAAAAACGCTGAAAATTCATGGGCGCAAATGTACCACAGGCATTTTTTAGGCCGTTCCGCCTACGGTCAGGCCGTCGATGCGCAAGGTCGGTTGGCCCACGCCCACGGGCACGCTTTGGCCCTCTTTGCCGCAGGTGCCCACGCCACTGTCCAGGCGCATATCGTTGCCGATCATGCTCACACGCTTGAGGCAATCGGGGCCGCTGCCTACCAAGGTGGCGCCCTTGACCGGATAGAGAATTTTCCCGTTTTCCACCCAATAGGCCTCGCTGGCGGAGAACACAAATTTGCCCGAGGTAATGTCTACCTGCCCACCGCCGAAATTGACCGCGTACAAGCCTTTTTTGATGCTTTGCACGATTTCCTGGGGGTCTTTGTCGCCGCCCAACATATAGGTGTTGGTCATGCGCGGCATGGGCACATGGGCATAGCTTTCGCGCCGGCCGTTGCCGGTGGGGGCCACGCCCATCAGGCGGGCGTTCATGGCGTCTTGGATGTAGCCTTTCAAGATGCCGTCTTCGATCAAGACATTGCGCGCACTGGTATTGCCCTCATCGTCCACATTGAGCGATCCGCGCCGGTCGGCGATAGTCCCATCGTCGAGCACGGTCACGCCTTTGGCGGCTACGCGCTGGCCCACGCGGCCGCTAAAAGCGCTGGAGCCTTTGCGGTTGAAATCGCCCTCCAACCCGTGGCCGATGGCCTCGTGCAGCAAGATGCCAGGCCAGCCCGAGCCCAAAACCACCGTCATTTCGCCCGCCGGGGCGGGGCGCGCCTCCAGGTTGGTCAGCGCGGCATGCACGGCTTCATCCACATAGCGGCCAATGAGCGCATCATCAAAATAGGCCAGACCAAAACGGCCGCCACCGCCCGAGGAGCCCACCTCGCGCCGGCCTTTTTGCTCGGCGATGACGGTGACCGACAAGCGCACCAGGGGCCGCACATCGGCGGCCAAGGTGCCGTCGGCACGGGCTACCAAGACCACGTCGTATTCCATGGCCAAACCGGCCATCACTTGCAAGACGCGGGGATCTTTGGCGCGCGCCAGTTTTTCCACCCGCCCAAGCAGCGCCACTTTGGCCGCGCTGTCCATGGTGGCGATCGGGTCCTGGTCGGGGTAGAGGCGGCGGCTGCGGGCGATTTTGGGTTGGCCCACCGCCACGCGCCGCCCACTGGCGGCTTGCGAAATACTGCGCACGGTATGTGCTGCGTCCAAGAGCGCGGCCTCGGAAATATCGTCTGAATAGGCAAAAGCGGTTTTTTCGCCGCTGACGGCACGCACGCCCACCCCTTGGTCGATGCTGAAAGAGCCGGTTTTGACGATGCCCTCTTCCAGACTCCAGCCCTCGGAGCGGGTGTATTGGAAATAGAGGTCGGCTTCGTCGACTTTATGGGCCCGGATTTCGGCCAGCGCGCGCGTCAGGTGCGATTCGTCCAGGCCAAAAGGGGTCAGCAACAAGGCCTTGGCCGTGGCCAAGCGTTCAAGAGTGGGTTCGCGAGAGATCATCGCGGCATTCTAGGGCGCGCCTCTTGCCCCCAGCGCCCGGGGGGTCGTCAGGCCCTAGGACTGCACCAAGCGGCGCGCATTGGCAATGGACATCAAAATGCCCAAGGCAAAACCCAATGTGACCATGGCCGTGCCGCCATAGCTGATAAAGGGCAGCGGCACCCCCACCACGGGCAAGATGCCGCTGACCATGCCCATGTTCACAAAAGCGTAGGTGAAGAAAATCATGGCCACGCTGCCCGCCAGCAAACGCGAGAACAGGGTGGGCGCCTCCAAGGCAATGGCCAGGCCGCGCAAAATCAGCGCGATAAAGCCGGCCATCAGCAGCAAATTGCCCGCCAGGCCAAACTCCTCGGAGAAGGCGGCAAAGATGAAATCCGTGGTCCGCTCGGGGATAAATTCCAGGTGGGTTTGCGATCCCTGCATAAAGCCGGCACCCCAAAAGCCGCCTGCGCCAATGCCAATCATGCCCTGGATGATGTGAAACCCTTTGCCCAGCGGGTCGCGTGTGGGGTCCAGCAAGGTGCAAATACGTTGTTGCTGGTAGTCGTGCAGCACCGGCCAGCGCATGCCGTCGGCGCACAACACCGGCTCAAAACCAATCAGCAGCACCACCCCGATCAAGCACAGCACGGCCGGCGGGGCGATCAGCTTCCAGCTCACGCCAGCAAAAAAGATGATGGACAAGCCCGCCACCAGCACCAGCATGGCCGTGCCTAAATCGGGCTGGCGGATGATCAGGCCCACCGGCAAGGCCAGCAAAAGGCCCGCGACCACAAAGTCCAGCGGGCGCAACTGGCCCTCACGCTTTTGAAACCACCAGGCCAGCATCAGCGGCATGGCAATTTTCAAAATCTCGCTGGGCTGGATCACCACACCGATATTGACCCAGCGCCGCGCGCCTTTTTTAGTCAAGCCAAACAGTGCAACGGCAATGAGCAGCGCCACACCGGCCGTGTAGAGCGGAACGGCCAGCGTCATCAGGCGCTGGGGCGGAATTTGGGCTGCCACCAGCATGACGAATGCGGCAATCAGCATATTGCGGGCATGGTCGCTAAAGCGGCTGCCGTGGTCATACCCGCTGGAATACATCACCAAAAGACCGGCGCAGGCCAGGAACAACACGATCAGCGCCAAGGGGCCATCCAGGGCGCCTAACCAGGGGCTTAAGCGCGCGCGCAGCGGTGTTTTTCCAAAACTTGTGGACATCGGCGGATTATCACGCGCCCGCGCCGTGGTGCCATGGGACAATCTGCGCATGTATGTACTGTTTGATGACGCCGGAAAATTTCTCGCCGGCCGCGTTTTGTCCGAGGCCGAGTCGTCTGCGCAAGTGGAGCTGGAAAGCGGCAAACGCCTCAAAGTCAAGGGCGCCAATCTGTTATTGCGCTTTGAAAGCCCCGCCCCCGGCCCGTTTATGGCCGCCGCGCAGACGCTCAGCCAATCGATAGAACTGGACCTGGCCTGGGAATTCGCCCCAGAGGGCGACTTTGGCTTTGCTGAACTGGCGCGCGACTATTTCAGCGACAAAGCCAGTTTGCAAGAACAAGCGGCCATGCTGATACGCTTGTTCGAGGCGCCGCACTACTTTCGCCGCGCGGGCAAGGGCCAATTTCGCAAAGCTCCCGCCGAAATCGTAGCCCAGGCGCTGGCTGCCATCGAAAAGAAAAAACAGCAAACCGCCCAAATCGCCCAGTGGGCCCAGGACCTGGGCGCCGGGCAATGCCCCGAGCCGGTGCGCCAACAGCTCTACAAAATTCTTTTTAAGCCTGATAAAAACGCGCCCGAGTACAAGGCCGTGGTGCAGGCCTCGCGTGACAGCAAAGCCGCGCCCCTGGACTTGCTGCTGCGCAGCGGCGCGATCGACTCGCCCTACCAGTTTCATTGGAAGCGCTTTGTGCTGGAGAACTTCCCCCAGGGTTTGCGCTTCCCGCCCGTGCAGGCCGTGCCCATCAGCGAGCCTTTGCCGCGCGCCCAGGTACGCGCTTTTTCGATCGACGACTCGGCCACCACCGAGATCGACGACGCGCTCTCGGTCCAGGGCCTGGGCAGCGGCACGGTGGTGCTGGGCATCCATATTGCAGCGCCGGCGCTGGCGATCGCACCCGATAGCGACGTCGACCGCCTGGGCCGCAGCCGGCTCTCCACCGTTTATATGCCGGGCTACAAAGTCACCATGCTGCCCGATGCGCTGGTGCAGGCCTATACGCTGCAAGAAGGGCGCGATTGCCCGGCGCTGTCTTTGTATCTGCGCTTTGATGAGGCCACGCTGGCTTTGCTGGGCAGCGAATCGCGCATTGAATCGGTGCCTATTGCCAGCAATTTGCGCCACGACCAGCTCGACCAGGTGGTAACCGAGGCCTGGCTGCAGGCGCAGGGCGTAGCGCCGGACGCTGCGCCATCGGCCGCCAATGCCTGGCACCGCGAGCTGGCATTTTTGTTCCGCCTCGCCCAAGCACTCAAGGCCCAGCGCGAGGTGGTGCGCGGTAAGCCCGAGACCTTTAACCGTCCGGACTACAACTTCAAGCTCGACCACGCCAGCGGCCAAGAGCCTGTCGGTACGGAAACTGTCCACATCAGCGTGCGCCAACGCGGTGCCCCGCTGGACCTGATGGTGGCCGAGGCCATGATTTTGGCCAATAGCACCTGGGGCGCCTGGATGGCCAGCCTGGGCGTACCGGCGATTTACCGCAGCCAGGCCTCGCTGGCGCCTGGCGTCAAAGTGCGCATGGGCACCAAAGCGCTGCCCCACGCCGGCATCGGCGTGCCCTGCTACGCCTGGAGCACCTCGCCGCTGCGCCGCTACACCGATCTGGTCAACCAGTGGCAAATCATTGCCTGCGTGCGCCACGGCAGCACCGCCGCATTGGCCGCACCCTTCAAGCCCAAAGATGCGCAGCTGTTTGCCATCATCTCCAGCTTTGACGCGGCCTATACCGCATACAACGCATTCCAATCGGCCATGGAGCGCTTTTGGACCTTGCAGTATGTGCAGCAAAACGCCATCACTGAATTGGTGGCCACTGTTTTTAAAGACAATATGGTGCGCGCAGACGATTTACCGCTGGTGCTGGCCGTCAGCGGTGCCCAGGGGCTGGCGCGCGGCACGCAAGTACGGGTGCGCCTGGGTGCCATGGATTTGTTGACCTTGGACATCAGTGGTGCAGTGATTGAACGCCTGGCGCCAGCCCAGAGCGCCCAGGATGATGAGGGCCTCTTGGCACAGGATGAGGATGAAGTCGCCGGTCCGATCACGATTGCCCTGGACGTGAACGAGACGGGCGCAGCGGAATAAAAACACAGGAGGAGGGCCTATGGTGTCTATGCCACGCATGGATTGGCGACAACTGAATTTGATGCAGCGCGCTTTGCTGCTCTCTATCGGCCTGCATGCCGGCTTGCTCACGCTGCGCTTTGCCAGCCCGCAGACCTGGCAAATGCTTACGCAAGAGACGCCTCTGGAAGTCACCATCGTCAACGCCAGCACCGGCGAGGCGCCCGAAAAAGCCCAGGCGCTGGCCCAGGTTTCCCTCGCCGGGGGCGGCGCAGCCGATGTGGGCATGGCCAGCAGCCCGGTGGCCGCAGGCCTTGACATCCAAAGCGGCGATTCGACAGCCCGCGCCACCAGCGACGAGCAGCAAAGCCTGCAAAACCAGCAAAGCCTGCTGCTGCAACGGGTGCGCGCCCAAATACTGGCCCTCAACCAAGCCCCCGAGACCAGCACGCAAACGCTGGACGAGAAAATCCGCCAAGAGCAAAAGCGCATGGAGCTTTCGCGCATGCTGGCCCGCATCGAGGAACGTATTCAGGCCGAGAACGCCAGGCCGCGCAAGGCCTACGTCAGCCCCTCAGTGCGCGAGGTGGTTTACGCCAGTTACTACGACGCCATGCGCCGCAAGATTGAGGCGCGCGGCACCAGCCATTTCCCTGAAAGCAAAGGCGAGAAGCTCTACGGCTCGCTGACCATGATGGTGACTGTCAACTTTGACGGCAAGGTGCTCGACGCCGAAATCATCAAAGGCTCGGGCAATCCGGCCCTCGATTTGCATGCCCAGGAAGTCGCCCGCAGCGCTGGCCCCTTTGGCGGCTTTAGCCCGGAAATGCGCAAAACCCTGGACCAGCTTGTGGTGGTGGCCCGTTTTTCCTTCACCCGCGACGCGGTTTTACAAACCGAGACTTTGGGCGCCCCGTGAAGCACGCGCTGCGTTTGGGCGGTTTATGCGTTTTGGCCTTGGTCGGGCTGCAGCTCTACTTTGTGCTGCGCATTGCGGCCATGGTTTGGATCGACCCGCAATCCACCGCTTTTCAGCGCTCGCAAATGTGGCGCCAGCAAGGCGATACGCTGCACTGGAGCCAACGTTGGCGCGACGCGGGGCAATTGGGCGAGCAACTCAAGCGCGCTGTCATTGCCTCTGAAGACGATGGCTTTGCAAGCCATGATGGTGTTGATTGGACCGCCCTGGAAAAAGCCTGGGCGAAAAACGCCAAAGCCCAGGAGCGCGCCGCCCAACGCGCTGCGCTAGCCAAGGCCCAGGGCGCGGCGCGCCAGCCCAAAATCGTCGGCGGCTCCACGATTACGCAGCAACTGGCTAAAAATTTGTTTCTTTCGGGCGAACGTACGCTGGTGCGTAAAGCCCAGGAACTGTTTTTGACCATGGTGCTCGAGCGCGTGCTGAGCAAGCCCCGTATTTTGGAAATTTATCTCAACAGCGTGGAATGGGGCGATGGCGTGTTTGGCGCTGAGGCGGCCGCACGCCACTATTTTCGCAAGCCTGCGGCACAACTGAGCGCCTGGGAGGCGGCCCGACTGGCGGTGATGCTGCCACGCCCCCGCTATTTTGAAAAATTGCCCAATTCGGAGTACCTAAGCAGCCGCGCGCAAGTCATCGTGGGGCGCATGCCCGACGCACGGGTTCCCAGCGAGGCGGGGCGATGAGAATTTTGGGCGTCGACCCAGGGCTGCGCACCACGGGCTTTGGCGTGATTGACCAGGAGGGCAGCGCCCTGCGCTATGTTGCCAGCGGCACCATCAGCACCCAAAAAATGGCCAGCCAGACATTGCCGGACCGCCTCAAAGTCTTGTTTGACGGGATGGGCGAGGTGGTGCAGCGCTACCAGGCCGACTGCGCGGTGGTGGAAATTGTGTTCGTCAACGTCAACCCGCAGTCCACTTTGTTGCTCGGCCAGGCGCGTGGCGCGCTGATCAGCGCGCTGGTGCATGGCCAATTGCCGGTGGCCGAGTACACCGCGCTGCAAATGAAGCAGGCGGTGGTGGGTTACGGGCGGGCGGACAAGCTGCAAATTCGCGAGATGGTGCGCCGCTTGCTCGATTTACCCGGCCTGCCCGGACCGGACGCGGCTGACGCCCTGGGCCTGGCTATTACCCATGCGCACGCGGGCGCGGCGATGGCGCGCATTGCCAAGGCGCAAGGCCTGGGCGCAGGCGGTGTGGGCTACAAAGCGGGGCGCAGCCGCTAAACGGCGCTGTGGGCCTTGGGTTGAAGAGGCTTACCAGGCCGGCGCGAGCTGGCCAAAGCCTTTGGGTGCGCTGCGCACATCGTCAAAGCTGACCACTTCCCAGTCCTGGGGCTGGGCTTGCAGCTGGCGCAGCAGCGCGTTGTTCAGCGCGTGGCCCGAGCGGTGGGCGCGGTAGTGCGCCAGCAGGGGTTTGCCCAAGATATACAAATCGCCCATGGCGTCGAGAATTTTGTGTTTGACGAACTCGTCGTCGTAGCGCAGGCCTTCGCTGTTGAGGACTTTGTAGTCGTCCATCACGATGGCATTGTCCAGACCGCCGCCCAGCGCCAGGCCATTTTGGCGCATCATTTCGACGTCTTTGGTGAAGCCAAAAGTGCGGGCACGGGCGATGTCGCGGGCGTAAGAGCCTTCGCTCAGGTCAAACTCCACGCGCTGGCCTGTAGCGTCAACCGCCGGATGCTGAAAATCAATTTCAAAACTTAGCTTATAGCCATGAAAAGGCTCGAGCGAGGCCCATTTTTCGTCGCTGCCCTGGCCTTGGGAGACGCGAATCGGCGCCTTGACCCGGATAAAGCGCCGGGGCGCGTTTTGCATGGCAATACCGGCGCTTTGCAGCAAGAAAACAAAAGACGCGGCTGAACCGTCCAGGATGGGCACTTCTTCGGCGGTGATATCGACCAGCAAATTGTCCACACCCAGGCCGGCGCAGGCGGACATCAGGTGCTCGACCGTATGTACTTTGGCGTCGCCGCTGGACAGCGTGGAGGCTAGGCGGGTATCGGTGACCGCTTCGGTCGCCACCGCGATGTCTACCGACTGCGGTAAATCGACCCGGCGAAACACGATGCCAGTATCCGGCGGGGCAGGGCGCAGCGTGATTTCCACGCGCTGACCACTGTGCAAGCCCACGCCAACGGCACGGGTGAGGGATTGGAGTGTTCTTTGTTGCAGCACGATGCGATTGTAAAAGGCGCGCACGCTGCCCAGGCGGCGGACGCAGGAAAGTCCCTGCGTCCGCGCCCGAAGTCCGGCTTTAGTCCGCCTGCTTGCGCAGGAAGGCCGGGATTTCGTAGTCGTCCATACCGCCGCTAGACAGGGCATCGACTTTTTGCGCCGCCGAGGTCCGGGTGCCGCGCCACACGGCGGGCGTGCTGAGCGTGCCGTAGTCGGTGGAACCTGGCCCCTGAGCGGGCGCGCTGATAGCGGCGCCAGCGCCCATGCCGGCGGCCGCTCCCATAGTGGGTGTGCCCATGGTGCGGGGCATGGTGCCCGTGGGCATGGCGTTGTTGGCGTTGCCCATGGCGGCTGGTGCAGCGTCGTAAGTGCCGGTGCGCAGCACTTGCAGCGGAGGGGCGGTGCGGCGCGGACGGCTCAGGCCGGTAGCCACCACGGTGACGCGCACGTTATCGCCCAGCGAATCGTCGTAAGCCGTACCGTAAATCACATGCGCTTCCGGCGAGGCGTAGGCGCGGATGGTGTTCATCGCCAGCTTGGACTCGCTCAGTTTGAGCGAGCCTTTGGCTGCCGTGATCAGCACCAGCACGCCTTTGGCGCCCGAGAGGTCGATGCCTTCGAGCAGCGGGCAGGCCACGGCTTGTTCGGCGGCGATACGTGCACGGTCCGGGCCTTGGGACAGGGCGGTGCCCATCATGGCTTTGCCGGGTTCACCCATCACGGTGCGCACGTCCTCAAAGTCGACGTTCACATGGCCAGGCACATTGATGATCTCGGCAATACCGCCGACAGCGTTTTTCAACACGTCGTTGGCATAGGAGAAGGCCTCGTCCTGGCTGATGTCGTCGCCCAGTACTTCGAGCAGCTTTTCGTTGAGCACCACGATCAAGGAGTCCACATTGGCTTCGAGTTCGGCCAGGCCTTCGTCGGCGTTGCGCATGCGTGGGCCGCCTTCAAATTCGAAAGGCTTGGTCACCACGCCCACGGTCAAGATGCCCATTTCTTTGGCTACCCGCGCAATGATGGGCGCAGCGCCCGTGCCCGTGCCCCCGCCCATGCCGGCGGTGATGAAGAGCATATTGGCCCCTTCAATGGCGTTGCGGATGTCCTGCTCGGCCATTTCGGCCGCGTCGCGGCCTTTTTGGGGTCGGCTGCCCGCGCCCAGTCCGGTCTCGCCCAGCTGGATGGTGCGGTGCGCGGTGCTGCGGTTCAGCGCCTGCGCATCGGTGTTGGCGCAAATGAATTCCACGCCGGTCACTTTGGAGTGGATCATGTACTCGACTGCATTACCGCCGCCACCGCCTACGCCTATGACTTTAATAAGGGTTCCCTGGTTGAAAATTTCTTCTTCTATGAGTTCAATGGTCATGTGCGGCTCCTAATGGTTATGGCTGCGAAAAAACGAGTTATCGAGAGTCTGGGTATCCAACGAAAAAGGCAAGGGGAACAGGGGTGGCCCGGCACGCGCCAGCCAAAGATACATGGCGGCACTGTGGCTCCAACGACGCTTGATGGGGCGGGCAAAATCTTGCATTTAAAAATTTCCGGCAAAAAAGTCGCGAATCTGGCCAAAGGCACTCTTGACCGAGCCGCCTTTTTGCGCCACCTTGATGCCGCGCATGCGGGCGATGCGGGCTTCTTCCAAAAATCCCATCACCGTCGCGGCGCGCGGCTGCGCGACCATGTCGGACAGGGCGTTGGCGTACTGCGGAATGCCCCGGCGCACCGGCTTTAAAAAAATGTCTTCGCCAAGCTCGACCATGCCGGGCATCACACAGCTGCCGCCGGTGAGCACGATGCCCGAAGAGAGCACCTCCTCGTAGCCCGAGTCGCGCATCACCTGGTTGACCAGGGTGAAGATTTCTTCGATGCGCGGCTCAATCACGCCGGCCAGGGCCTGGCGGCTGAGCATGCGCGGGCCGCGGTCGCCCAGGCCGGGCACTTCGACCTGCACCTCGGGATCGACCAAAACCTGTTTGGCGTGGCCGCTCTCGACTTTGATGTCCTCGGCGTCTTTGGTCGGGGTGCGCAGCGCCATGGCGATGTCGCTGGTAATCAGGTCGCCGGCGATCGGGATCACGGCAGTGTGGCGAATGGCGCCGTTGGTGAAGATGGCAATGTCGGTCGTGCCCGCGCCAATGTCTACCAGCGCAACGCCCAGCTCGCGCTCGTCTTCGGTCAGCACCGACAGGCTCGATGCCAGCGGGTTGAGCATGAGTTGTTCCACTTCCAGGCCGCAGCGGCGCACGCATTTGATGATGTTCTCGGCTGCGCTTTGCGCGCCGGTCACGATATGCACCTTGGCTTCTAGGCGCATGCCGCTCATACCGATGGGCTCTTTGACATCCTGCCCGTCAATGATGAATTCCTGGGGCTCTACCAAGAGCAGGCGCTGGTCGCTGGAAATATGGATGGCCTTTGCCGTCTCGACCACGCGCGTGACGTCGGCCTGGCTGACTTCGCGGTCCTTGATGGCCACCATGCCGCTGGAATTGAGGCCGCGGATGTGGCTGCCGGTAATGCCGGTGTACACGCGGGTGATTTTGCAGTCGGCCATCAGCTCGGCCTCTTTGAGCGCCTGCTGGATGCTGTGCACCGTCGCGTCGATATTGACCACCACACCGCGTTTGAGACCGCTGCTCGGTGCCGAGCCAAAACCGGCCAGGCGCAAGGAGCCGTCGGGCAGCACCTCGGCGACCACCGCCATCACCTTGGCGGTTCCAATGTCCAGTCCAACGACTAAGTCTTTGTATTCTCGGGCCATAGATTTCTACCTGTTGTTTTGATCGTCAAGGGGTGGGGTTGGCAGCGGCCAGGGTGCTGACGCCGCGTAAACGCAGGGCATAGCCGTTTTCGTGCCGCAAATCGGCCGATTCCAGCGCACCCACGGGCCGCCCATAACGCGCAACGACACGCGTCAGGGTGGATAAAAAACTGCGGCAGCGCGCGGCGATCTCCTGGCTATCGCCCCGGCCCGCTTCAATCTTGGCGCCACCGGCCAGCGCAATGCGCCAGCTGCCCTGGCTGCTCAGCTCCAGGGCGTCGATGCTGAGGTTCAGCGCCGAAAACAAAGGCTCCACCAGCTTGTAGGTGGCCAGTACCTGTGCGCTTTGGCTTTGGGGGCCGTTCAGGCGGGGCAAGCCGTCCTGATCGACTTCGCCTACGTTGGCGTCAAACACTTCGCCAAAGCTGTTGAGCAGGCGCTGCTCGCTTTCATCGCCCCAGTAAGCCACCACTTCGTGCTCCTGCAGCTGCACGCGCAGGCGGTTAGGAAACTCGCGGTGCACCACCGCGCGGCGCACCCAGGGAATGGCCTCAAAGGCCTCGCGGGTTTGGGCCAAATCCATATTGAAGAACGAGCCTTTCACGCGCGGGACCACATGCGCGCGCACGGTGGGCACGTTGCAATGCACGACGTCGCCAAGCACCGTGATGCGGGTGAACGAAAAGGCCGGCCGGCTGGCAATCCAGCGTGTCAGGCTGAGCGCGATGGCGAGGGCGCCAATCAAGAACAAGGCGATAGCCGCCCCATTGAGCACGCGCACGTCCAGGCCCTTGTTTTGGTCGCGGTTCATGCGGCGCCTCCTTGCAAGAGGGGGCTGTCCAGCGCGGCATCGGCCAGTAGCTGTACGCACAAAGCCTCGTAGCTGATGCCTGCGGCGCGCGCCGACATGGGCACCAAAGAGTGGCTGGTCATACCGGGCGAGGTGTTCATTTCCAGCAAGAAGGGTTGCTGGTCGCTGGCGCGCAGCATCAGGTCGGCGCGGCCCCAGCCACGGCAGCCCAGGGCTTGGTAGGCCGCTAGCACCATTGCTTGCACGGCCGCTTCGAGCGCAGGCGGCAAGCCGCTGGGGCAGTGGTACTGCACCACGTCGGTGAAGTATTTGTTGTGGTAATCGTAGGCGCCCTGCGGTGCCTGGATGCGCACCACGGGCAGGGCCCGCGCCTGGGCGCCGCTGCCGATCACTGGGCAGGTCAACTCGGCGCCGTCGATGAACTGCTCGCACAACACCTGGCTGTCGTAGCGCGCGGCCAGGTCGAAGGCTGCTTGCATCTGCGCGTCGCTCTGTACTTTGCTCACACCGATGGACGAGCCCTCGTGTGGCGGTTTGACGATCAGCGGCAGGCCCAGTTCGGCGGGCATCTGCGCAATTGCGGCACTGTCTGGCGCGTTGGCCGGCAAGACGCGGTAAGCCGGTGTCTGCAGGCCCTGGGCCAACCAAATGCGCTTGGTCATGACCTTATCGACGGCGATGCTCGAGGCCATCACGCCCGAGCCGGTGTAGGGAATACCCATGAGTTCAAGCGCGCCTTGCACCGTGCCGTCCTCGCCATGGCGGCCGTGCAGGGCGATAAAGCAGCGCGCAAAGCCTTGCTCGCGCAGCGCCCACAGCGACTGCTGCTGCGGGTCAAACGCGTAGGCGTCTACGCCCTGGCTTTGCAGCGCGGCCACAACGCCCTGGCCCGACATCAGAGAGATGTCGCGCTCGGCGGAGCTGCCGCCCATAAGCACCGCGACTTTGCCAAAGTGTGGCTTGGATGGGCTGCTCATGCCAGCGCCTCCTGTGCTTGGGTGGCGCGTAAACCGGCCACCACCTGCCCCGCAACAGCACTGATGGAGCCGGCGCCCATGCACAAAAGCACATCGCCAGCGCGGGCCTTGGCAATCGCTGCAGCGGCCATGTCGGCCACATCGCCTACAAACAGGGGCGCGCTGTGCCCGGCGGCGAGTAAGGCCTGGCCCAGGGCGACGCTGGTGGCGCCGGCAATCGGTGCCTCGCCGGCGCTGTAGACCTCGGCCAGGAGCACCGCGTCTGCCAAGCCCAGTGCCGAGACGAAATCGGCAAAGCAGTCACGCGTGCGGCTGTAGCGGTGCGGCTGGAAGGCCAGTACCAAGCGCCGTCCTGCAAAGGCGCCGCGCGCTGCGGCCACCGTCGCAGCTATTTCGGTGGGGTGGTGGCCATAGTCATCCACCACGGCCATGCTGCCGCCTGCGGGCAATCCATGCTCGCCGTAGCGCTCAAAGCGCCGCTCCACGCCCTCAAACGTGCGCAGCGCCTCTTGCACCACTGCGTCGGGGATGCCCAGCGTCAGGGCCACGGCGATGACGGCCAGAGCATTGCGCACATTGTGTTCGCCGCAAAGACTGAGCACGATATCCAAGGGGGCCAAAGCGCCGCGCTGCGCGGTGAAATGCATGTGCCCGTCCACAGCGCGTACGTTCACGGCGCGCACATCGGCGTCAGCGCCCAAGCCATAGGTGCACACGCGGCACGGCACTTGGCTCGCTACAGCACGCACGGCGGCGTCATCGCTGCACAGCACGGCGGTACCGTAAAAAGGCAAGCGGTGCAGAAAATCGACAAAAGCCTGTTGCAGACGGCCAAAGTCCTGTCCATAGGTTGGCATATGGTCGGCGTCAATATTGGTGACGACGGCGAGCATTGGCAGCAGGTGCACAAAAGAGGCATCGGACTCGTCGGCCTCGGCCACCAGGTAATCACCCCGGCCCAGCCGCGCCGCGGTGCCGGCCCTGCGAAGGCGTGCGCCGATCACAAAACTGGGATCCAGGCCCGCCTGGACCAAGACGCTGGTGAGCAGGCTGGTGGTGGTCGTTTTGCCGTGGGTGCCAGCGACTGCAATGCCTTGGGTAAAGCGCATCAGTTCGGCCAGCATCTGCGCGCGCTGCAGCACCGGGATATGCAGTGCCCGGGCCTGCAGCACTTCGGCGTTGTCCGAGGCCACGGCGCTGGAGATGACCACCACGTCAGCGCCTGTCACGTGCGCGCTATCGTGGCCCACAAAAGTACGAACACCCCGTGCCGCGAGTTGCTGCAAGGTGGCGCTATCGCTTTGGTCCGAGCCCGAAACCTGGTAGCCCTGGGCATGCAAGATGTCGGCAATGCCCGACATGCCTGCACCACCGATGCCGACAAAGTGGATATGCCGTACGCCGCGCATCATGCGAGCACCTCTTGGCAGGCGGCCACCATGGCGGCGGTGGCCTGCAGGTTTTGCAGTGCTTTGGCCGCTTGCGCGCAGCCCAGCAAGCGGGGCCGGTCGCACTGCGCCAGCCATTGGGCCAGGCCCGAGGCTGTCAGCGTCGATTGGGGCATCAGCCAGGCGGCGCCTTGGTCGGCCAAAAAACGGGCATTGTGGGTTTGGTGGTCGTCCACCGCAGCCGGGAAGGGCACAAACAGCGCGGCCGCACCCACGGCGGCGATTTCGGTCACGGTGCTGGCCCCGGCGCGGCAGATGATTAAGTCCGCGCGGGCCATGGCGCTGGCCGTGTCGTCGATAAACGGTGTCAGCTCGGCCTGTACGCCCGCCTGCGCGTAGGCGCTGCGCAAGGCTTCGATATGCTGCTCGCCACTTTGATGAAGCACGATAGGGCGCTGCGCAGCGGGCAACTGGGCAAGCGCTTGCGGCACGATGCGGTTGAGCGCCTGGGCGCCCAGACTGCCGCCAAGCACCAGAATTTGCAGCGGGCCGCTGCGGCCGGCAAACCGTTGCTCGGGCAGGGCTTGTTGCAAAAACTCGGCACGCAAGGGGTTGCCCACATGCTGCGCACCTGCCAAGGCTTTGGGGAATGCGCTAAAAACGCGGCGCGCCAGTCGGGCCAGCACTTTGTTGGCTGCACCGGCCACCGAGTTTTGTTCATGCAGCACCAAGGGTGTGCGGCGCAGCCAGGCCATCAGGCCACCGGGCAGGCTGATGTAGCCGCCAAAACCCAGCACCACGTCGGGGCGTACGCGCGCCAGCACCTGCAGGCTTTGCCAGCAGGCGCGCATCAAACGCAGCGGCAAGAGCGCCAAAGTGGCCAGGCCTTTGCCGCGCACACCTGAAAAGGCCACGGGTTCGAAGGCAAAGCCGCGTGGCGGCACCAGGCGGCTCTCCATGCTGGCGGGCGCGCCCAGCCAGTGCACCTGCCAGCCTTGCGCCCGCAGGGCCTGTGCCACGGCCAGGCCAGGAAAGATGTGCCCGCCCGTGCCTCCGGCCATCACCAGGACGCAGGGCGCGGTCGCGGTACGCAACAGGGCCTGTTCGGTCATGACGCCACCCCTTGGCCCATCAGGCGGTTTTCGTAATCGATGCGCAGCACCACGGCCAAAGCCACCAAATTGATCAGGATGGCCGAGCCGCCGTAGCTCATCAGCGGCAGGGTCAGGCCCTTGGTGGGCAGTGCGCCCAGGTTCACGCCCATGTTGATGAAGGCCTGAAAGCCCATCCAAATGCCTACGCCCTGCGCGACCAGGCCGGCAAAAACTCGGTCCAGCGCCACCGCCTGGCGGCCGATGTGAATGATGCGCCGCGTCATCCATAAAAACAACACGATGAGCACCAACACACCCACCAGGCCAAACTCTTCGCCAATCACGGCGAGCAAAAAGTCGGTGTGCGCCTCGGGCAGCCAGTGCAACTTTTCCACGCTGCCGCCCAGACCCACGCCAAAGATTTCGCCACGCCCCACGGCGATCAGCGAGTGCGTCAGCTGGTAGCCCTTGGCCAGCGCATTGTGTTCGCTCCACGGGTCCAGGTAGGCAAAAATGCGCGCGCGCCGGTAGTCGTTAAAGGCGATCATTAGCCCGAAGGCGGCGACCAGCACGCCCGATATCAGGAAGAACATGCGGGCATTGACCCCGCCCAAAAACAAAATGCCCATGGCGATGATGGCGATCACCAAAAAAGCGCCCATGTCGGGCTCGGCCAGCAGCAAAACGCCCATCACGCCCACGGCAGCAGCCATGGGCCACACCGCAGCCCAGAAGTTTTCTTTCACATCCATCTTGCGCACCATGTAGCCCGCGGCATACAGGAGCGCGGCGAACTTGGCCAGCTCCGAAGGTTGGAAGTTGGTGATACCCAGCCCAATCCAGCGCTTGGCGCCGTTCACGCCTTTGCCCACGTGCGGGATGAGCACCGCCACCAGCAGGGCCAAGGACACCAAAAACAAGGTGGGCGCTACCTTCTCCCAGGTCTGCACCGGCACCTGAAATGCCAGCACGCAGGCCAACACGCCCATGGCAATAGAGGCCAGGTGCCGCACCAAAAAGTAGTTGTGCGTGTAGTTGGAGAATTTGGGGTTATCGGGCATCGCAATCGTGGCCGAATAGACCATGACGGCACCCCAGATGACCAAAGCGGCGACGACGGCGATCAAAGTGTTGTCCAGATGCGCTGCACCGCCTGCTTGGGGCGCGGTGTTGTAGTTGGCACGGCGGCCCAGACGCACCGGCAGCACATCGGCGTCTGCCTGGGGCTTGGTGCCCAGCCAGCGGTTCCAGGTGGCGGCCAGGGCGTTCATGCAAAGGCCTCCAAAACCGTGCCGGCGTCGGCGGCCAGGGTGGCCACGGCGTCGGCAAACACCTGCGCGCGGTGGCTGTAGTCGCGAAACATGTCCAGACTGGCGCAGGCGGGCGACATCAGCACGGCGTCACCGGGTTGCGTCAAAGCGGCTGCTTGGGCTACGGCCTCTTGCATGGTGGACGCATCGTACAAAGGCACTTGGCTAGGCGCCAGTGCAGCGCGCAGGGCCGGGGCATCCGTGCCGATCAAGACCACGGCGCGGGCGTAGCGCGCGACAGGATGGGCCAGCGGACCAAAGTCCTGGCCCTTGCCCTGACCGCCCAGGATGAGTACCAGGCGCCGCTGCGCCCCCATGCCGTGCAGCGCGGCCAAGGTGGCGCCGACATTGGTGCCTTTGCTGTCGTCAAAGTATTCCACCTCGGCCACCGTGCCCAAGGACTGAACGCGGTGTGGCTCGCCGCGGTATTCGCGCAGTCCAAACAGCATGGGGCCCAGGGCGCAGCCCACGGCGCTGGCCAGTGCCAACGCGGCCAGCGCATTGCAGGCGTTGTGCCGGCCGTGGATACGCAATGCGTCGGCGGGCATGAGTTTTTGCAGGAATAAATCCTCTTGCACGCCACCGGCGCGTTTGCCCTTGAGGGTTTCGTCGGCCGGCGCAGCGCGCACCAGCCAGAGCATACCGCCCAGGTCTTGCAGGCCATAGTCACCGGCGCGTTGCGGTTCGTCCGCGCCAAAGTACAGGTGCGCGCGCTCCTGCGGCTTTTGCAGCTTGGCGCGCACAGGCGCCGGCAGCATGCCCATGACGGCGGCGTCTTCGCGGTTGAGCACCATCAGCGTGTCCGGCCCAAAGATGCGTGCTTTGGCCCGCGCATAGTCGGCCATATCGGTATGCCAGTCCAGATGGTCCTGGCTGAGGTTGAGCACGGTGGCCACCGTAGGTGCAAAGCCTGTGCTGTAGTGCAGCTGAAAGCTCGATAACTCCAGCACCCAGACCTGGGGCAAGGTTTGGGCCTGGCAGGCCTGGGCCAGACTATCGAGCAAGCTGGGGCCGATATTGCCCGCCACCACCACGGTTTTGCCGGCGCGCTGTACCAGTTGGCCGGTCAGCGCCGTCACCGTAGTTTTGCCATTGGTGCCCGTGATGGCGATGACTGCGGGCGTGTACTGATGCTGCGCCTCAAGCTCTGCCAGGGCGTGGGTGAAGATATCGAGTTCGCTGCCCACGGGCACATGGGCGGCGCGTGCCGCTTCCAACAAGCTGGCCAAACGCGCAGGCGCCAGACCGGGGCTCACGCAGATACGGGTGAAGTCGCCAAGCGTCAGCGCGCTGGCATCTAGGGCGCCGTGCACCAGGCGCACATGGGGCAGCTCCTGGGCCAGTGGGGCCGCTTGCGGGGGCGCGGCGCGGTCGTCAAGCACGGTCACGCTGGCCCCGGCAGCGGCGCACCAGCGCGCCATCGCCAGGCCGGATGTTCCCAAGCCAATGACCAAAACCTGTTGCCCCTGGAGTTGCATCGTGCCTACCTCAGCTTCAGGGTGGACAGGCCCAGCAGGCACAAGAGCATGGTGATGATCCAAAAGCGCACTACCACTTGCGTCTCTTTCCAGCCCAGCTTTTCGAAATGGTGGTGCAGCGGCGCCATCAAAAACAGGCGGCGGCCTTCACCGTATTTTTTGCGTGTGTATTTGAAATACATCACCTGCAGCATGACCGAGAGGGCTTCGGCGACAAACACGCCGCCCATCATGGCCAATACAATTTCCTGGCGCACGATCACAGCCACCGTGCCCAGCGCACCGCCCAGGGCCAAAGCACCGACATCGCCCATAAAGACTTGTGCCGGATGCGTGTTGAACCACAAAAATGCCAAGCCCGCACCGGCGATGGCGGCGCAGAAAATGAGCAGCTCGCCCGCGCCGGGGATGTGTGGCAAAAACAGGTATTTGGAATACACCACGCTGCCAGTGACATACGCGAAAACGCCCAGCGCGGAGCCCACCATAACCACCGGCATGATGGCCAGGCCATCGAGGCCGTCGGTCAGGTTGACGGCATTGCTGGCGCCCACGATGACCAGGTAGGTCAGCACCATAAAGCCAAATACACCCAGCGGGTAGCCCACTTGCTTGAAGAAAGGCAGCCACAGCCCGGCTTTGGGCGGCAGGCTGACGTCAAAGCCTGAACGCACCCAGTTGTAAAACAGCTCAAGCACGCGCCAGTTGGAGTTCTCGGAAATGCTAAACACCAGCGCCAGCGCGGCAATCACGCCGATAAGCGATTGCCACACATATTTTTCGCGCGAGGCCATGCCCTCGGGGTCTTTGTTGACCACTTTGCGCCAGTCATCCACCCAGCCAATGGCGCCAAAACCTAAAGTGACGATCAGCGTGATCCAGACAAAGCGGTTGGTCAAATCGACCCACAGCAAGGTGGAGCTGGTGATGGCAATCAGGATCAGCACGCCGCCCATGGTAGGTGTGCCGTTTTTGCTGATGTGCGAGGCCATGCCATAGCCGCGCACGGGCTGGCCGATTTTGAGCGCGTGCAGGCGCCGGATCACGGCCGGGCCGGCAGCCAGGCCGATCAGCAAAGCCGTGGCCGCAGCCATCACGGCACGAAACGTCAGGTACTGGAACACCCGCAGGTAGCCCAGTTCCGGGTACTGGCTTTGCAGCCATTGCGCAAGGCTTAGCAGCATGGGCCGACCCCCACCGAGTGCTTATGCTGCATGAACCGACTCCCCGTGTGTGTGTTGCGCCAGGTCTGCGGCCTGGGCTTGCATGCGCTCTATGGCGCGTTCCATGCGCATAAAGCGCGATCCTTTGACCAGCACGCTGGCGCATTGCGGCAGGGCCTGGTGCAAGGCCTGGCCTAGCGCGTCCATGTCGGCGCAGTGCTGCGCTTGGCCGCCGGCCTGGCTAAACGCCTGTACGGCCGCCTGGCTGAGGCTGCCCATGGCCAGCAGGTGTTCGATGCCTTGGCTGTGCGCGTAAGCGCCGGCCTCGGCGTGCAATTGCACGCCGTCTTGGCCGACTTCGCCCATATCCCCCAGCACCAGCAAGCGCGGGGCGGGCAGGGCGTGCAGCACGTCGATGGCGGCGCGCACCGAATCAGGGTTGGCGTTGTAGCTGTCGTCCACCGCGCTGATGCGCCGCGTGCCCCACTGCAGCGCAAACGCGCGCGAGCGGCCTTTGACGGGCGCAAACGCTTGCAATCCAGCCTCGATGCTGGCCGGCGCTACGCCTGCGGCGAGTGCACAAGCTGCAGCGGCCAGTGCGTTGCGCACGTTGTGCGCGCCAGCAATGGCCAAGCGGAACTGGAGTAGGCCGCTTTGGCCCTGCGCTTGCCAAGCCGCCTGAACCTGCCAGTGCGATTCGTGCCACTGTGCGCTGATGCCGTACACGCCTTCGCCTGCGAGCGGGCCGGCAGTGGCAAAGCCCAGATGGCGCGCGCCCTGGTTCTGCGATTGCCACAGGGCGCTGTAGTGATCATCCGCTGGGAACACGGCGCAGCCATGCGGTCCCAAGGCTTGGAGTACGGCCCCGTTTTCGGCGGCTACCGCGTCCACGGTGTGCATAAACTCCAGGTGCTCGCGTTGGGCGTTGTTGACCAGGGCGACTGTGGGCTGCGCCAGATCGGCCAAGTAAGCGATTTCGCCGGGATGGTTCATACCCAGCTCGACCACCGCGATGCGGTGGCTGGCGCGCAGGCGCAAGAGCGTCAGGGGCACGCCAATGGCGTTATTCAGATTGCCCTGGGTTGCCAGCGCGCCGCCCTCAGGGGCATGGGCTTGCAAGATGGCGGCAAGCATTTGGGTCACCGTGGTTTTGCCGTTGCTGCCGGTGACGGCGATCAAGGGCACATCAAACTGCTTGCGCCAGGCCTGCGCCAAATAGCCCAGGGCCAGCGTGGTGTCGGGCACCTCTATACGCGGTAAACCGGGCGGCAGCTGCGCGGCGTCCAAACCAGCGCGGCACAACACAGCCACGGCCCCGGCTGACTGCGCTTGCGCCAAGAATGCATTGGCATCAAAGCTTTCGCCTTGCAGGGCCACAAACAGGTCGCCCGGCTGCACGCTGCGGCTGTCGGTGTGCACGCGCGCAATGGGGGTATCGGCTGCGCCGTGCAAAGTAGATGGCTGGCCCGCAGGGCGCGTCTGGAGCCAGGCGTGCACTTGGCCGAGTTGCATCAATGGCGCGCTCATGCCGCGACTCCTTGGGCACTGCGTTCGGCCAGCGCCTGGCGTGCGTGGGCCAGGTCCGAAAAAACGATTTTTTCGCCCGCTGTTTCTTGGCTGGCCTCATGGCCTTTGCCGGCGATCAGCACCACGTCGGCGGCGCTGGCACGCGCCAGGCAATGGGCAATGGCCTGGGCACGGTCCATCTGAACCTCCACGTCGTGGGCGCCGCCCATGCCGGCCAGGATGTGGCTGACGATGGTGCTGGGCTTTTCAAAGCGTGGGTTGTCATTGGTGAGGACGATGCGGTCGGCCTTGGCTGCAGCGATGGCGCCCATCAAGGGGCGCTTGGCGTTGTCGCGGTCACCGCCGCAGCCGAACACACACCACAGCAGGCCGCCGCGTTGTTGGGCCAGCGGGCGCAGCGCGTCCAGTGTTTTTTGCAGTGCGTCGGGGGTGTGGGCGTAATCGACCACCGCCAGCGGCGCGTCCTGGCCACCTTCGCACTGCAAGCGTCCGGGTACAGGCTGCAAGTGGCTGCACGCCTGCACCGCATCGGCCAAACACAGGCCCAGGGCGCGCAATGCGGCAATCACGCCCAGCAGGTTGGCGACGTTGTAGTGGCCCAAAACGGCGCAGCGCAAAGTCTGGCGCTGCCCATCTTCCAAAACACTGCATTGCAGGCCCTGGGCGCTCAGTGCAATGTCGGTGGCCTGCAGGCGCGCTGCACCCTGGCTTGAGACGGTCCAGATATCCAAACCCCGGCCGGACGCGGCCAACTCTTGGGCCAAGGCGGCGCCGCGCTCATCGTCGATGTTGATCACGGCGCTTTGCAGGCCGGCCCAATCAAACAGACGGCGCTTGGACTCCCAATAGGCTTGCATGCTGCCGTGGTAGTCCAGGTGGTCCTGGGTGAAATTGGTGAAGACCGCCAGGCGGATGCGTGTGGCATCCAGGCGGTGCTCTTGCAGGCCGATCGATGAGGCCTCCAGGCTGCAATAGCGCAGGCCTTGGGCTACGAATTGGCGCAGGCTGTGTTGCAGCAAAACGCCGTCGGGCGTGGTCAGGCCGCTGCTGGCCAGGGCGTTGTCAGTGGCCTGACCGGCCGGCGGAACGCCGATGCCCAGCGTGCCCACCATGGCGCAGCGGGGGTGCGCTGGGGTGGTGCTATTGAGCGCTTGGGCCAGCCACCAGGCGCTGGAGGTTTTGCCATTGGTGCCGGTGATGGCCAGCACGCCCAATTGCTCTGATGGTGCGCCATAAAAGTCGGCGGCAATCGCTGCACTGTCGTTTTTGAGGGCGGGGTAGCTGGCGACCTGGGTGCTGTCCCAGGTCCAGGCGGCGCTGTCCTGGGCTTCCACCAGGCAGGCGGCGGCGCCGCGCTCCAAGGCCATGCCGACAAACTGGCGCGCATCGACCGCCTGGCCCTTGGCGGCTAAAAAGCCGTCGCCTTTTTCCACCTTGCGGTGGTCGGTGCGCAGCGCGCCGGGCACGCTGGCGCGCAGCCACTGGGCGGCGTCCTGGGGGGTGTGCAGGCTGTGCAGCATCAGAAGCTTTCCTGCACGGTGTTGGCCACGATTTGCGGGCGGATGCTGATGTCGGGCTGCACGCCCATCACGCGCAGGGTTTGCTGCACGGTTTCGCTAAAGACGGGCGCGGCCACCTCGCCGCCAAAGTACTTGCCCGCGGTGGGCTCGTCGAGCATCACGCCCACAATGATGCGGGGCTTGTCGATCGGCGCCATGCCCACAAACCAACTGCGGTATTTGCGGTTGCCATCACTGCCGTAGCCTTTGCCGATTTGCTTGTAGGCCGTGCCCGACTTGCCGCCTACGGAGTAACCCGCGGTTTGCGCTTTGGGGCCGGTGCCACCGGGGCCAGCAGCCATTTGCAGCATCTTGCGCACTTTGGCAGCGGTGTCGGCCGAGAACACCGGAATGCCCACGGCCGGCTCATTGTTTTTGAGCAGCGTAGCGCGGATGATTTGGCCGTCGTGCGAAAACACGGTGTACGAGCGCACCATCTGGAACAAAGAGGCCGACAGGCCATAACCATACGAGGCGGTAGCCTGCTCGATCGGACGCCATGATTTGTACGGGCGCAGCCGCCCGGGCACCACGCCAGGAAATTCGACTTGCGGTTTTTGTCCAAAACCAGCGCCCGAGAAGGTCTCCCACATCTCGCTGGCAGGCATTTGCATGGCGATTTTGGTGGTGCCCACGTTGCTCGAGACCTGGATCACCTGCTCCACCGTCAAGGCGCCGTGCGGGTGGGCATCGCGAATGGTGGCGCCGGTGATGTTGACTAAGCCCGGTGAGGTGTCAATGATGGTGCTGGGCTTGACGCGACCAGTCTCCAGCGCCAGACCGATGGTGAAAGGCTTCATGACCGAGCCGGGCTCAAAAGTGTCGGTCAGCGCGCGGTTGCGCAGCTGGGCGCCCGTCAGGTTCAGGCGCTTTTCGGGGTTGTAGCTGGGGTAGTTGGCCAAAGCCAGCACTTCGCCCGTGTTGGCATCAATGACCACAATGCTGCCGGCCTGTGCGCGATTGTTCACCACGGCATCACGCAGTTTTTGATAGGCAAAAAACTGCACCTTGGTGTCCAGGCTCAGTTGCACGTCTTTGCCGGCCACGGGGTCTACGGTTTCGCCCACTTGCTCGACCGCCTGGCCCAGGCGGTCTTTGATCACATGGCGGCTGCCGGTGCGCCCCAGCAAGGTGCTGTTGTAGAGCAGCTCAATGCCTTCTTGGCCGTTGTCTTCGACGTTGGTAAAGCCCACCACATGGGCGGCGGCTTCGCCCTCGGGGTACTGGCGCTTGAACTCGGTGCGCTGGTAAATGCCTTTGAAGCCCAGGTCGGCAATTTGCTTGGCCTTTTCGGGCTCGACGTGGCGCTTGAGCCAGACAAAGCTTTTGTCCTCATCGGCCAGGCGTTTGTTGACCTCGGCCAGCGGCATCTCCAGCAGCTGGGCGAGCTTGGCGCGCTGGGCGTCTTCCAGCTCCACATCCTCGGGGATGGCCCAGATGCTGGGTGAGGGAACGCTGGAGGCCAAGATCAGCCCGTTGCGGTCCAAAATGCGGCCCCGGTTGGCAGGCAGCTCCAGGGTGCGGCTGTAGCGCACTTCGCCTTGGCGCTGAAAAAAGTTGTTGTTAAACACCTGGATGTAGGCGGCGCGCGCGCCCAAACCGACAAAACCCATGGCCAGTGCAAACACGATCAGCTTGCTGCGCCACACAGGTGTGCGGCTGGTCAGCAGCGGGCTGGCGGTATAGCGGATGCTGCGGCTCATGGATGCTCCTGCGCAGGCTCTTTTTGGCCCATGTACACCGTGATGCCGGGTGTGACTTGGCGCATTTGTAGCTTCTCGTGCGCGACGCGTTCTACGCGTGCGGGTGTGGCTTGGCTGCGCTTTTCTACTTCCAGACGTTCAAACTCGGTGTGCAGGCGGCGCGCTTCGCGCTGGGCGCGTTCTAGTTCGGTAAACAGGCGGCGCGACTCGTACTGCACGCCGACCAAATACATCGCGCTGGCCAGCGTGGCCAGTATCAGGAGCAGGCTGATGCGGGTCACGCCGCCAGCTCCGGCGCGTTGCGCACCGCCACGCGCATGATGGCGCTGCGTGCACGCGCGTTGGCAGACACTTCGGCCGCACTAGGGCGACTGCGGCCTAAGGCACGCAAACGCATAGGCCGGGGCGCGGCAAAGGGGCGGCGCCGGTCGTACTCGTCTTTGGAATGTGCCGCGATAAATTGCTTGACGATGCGGTCTTCCAGCGAGTGAAAGCTGATCACCACCAAGCGCCCGCCTGGGGCCAGCACATCCAGGGCCGCCTCTAGCGCCTGTTTGAGCTCTTCAAGCTCGGCATTGATGAAAATCCGAAAAGCCTGGAAGGTCCGCGTTGCAGGGTTTTGACCCGGCTCGCGCGTCTTGACTGTGTCAGCCACGAGTTGGGCAAGCTCGGTGGTGCTTGCAATCGGTCCGCGCTCCTGCCTGCGCGCAACAATCGCCTTTGCAATCGGCCCAGCAAACCGTTCTTCGCCGTAATCACGTATCACCTCCGCTATTTTTTCTGTGCTGGCATCGACCAACCACTGCGCCACGCTTTGGCCGCGGGTGGTGTCCATGCGCATATCCAAGGGCCCCTCAAAGCGAAAGCTAAATCCGCGCTCGGGGGTATCGATCTGGGGTGAGCTCACACCCAGGTCCATCAAAATGCCGTCTGCGCTGGCATGGGCCAGGTTGCTGATGTGCGAGAAGCTTTCTTGCCTGATGGCAAAACGCGTGTCGGTGATGCTTGCCGATTGCGCCACTGCTTCGGGGTCGCGGTCAAACGCGAGCACGCGGCCCGTGGGCGAGAGGCGCGCCAGCAGTTCGCGGGTGTGGCCGCCCCGGCCAAAGGTGGCGTCCACGTACAGGCCGTCTAGGGCGTGCTTGTGGCTGAGGGACGGCGCAGCCAGCAGTGCGTCGACTGCTTCGGTGAGTAAAACCGTCGTATGAAGCGGCGCCGCATCCATCACAAAACTCAGAAAGAAAAGTCTTTGAACACGTCAGGCATTTGCTCTTGCATGGCCTTCGCTTCTTGTGCCTCGTAGGTGGCTTTGTCCCACAGCTCGAAATGGTTGCCCATGCCGAGCAAAACCGTTTCTTTGGAAATACCGGCGCCCTGGCGCAATTCAGGGGAGATCAGGATGCGACCTGTGCCATCTAACTCGACATCCATTGCGTTACCCAAAAATATGCGTTTCCACCATTGCGCTGACATCGGAAGGGCGGCAATGCGTTCACGGAACAAGTCCCACTCGGGGCGCGGAAACAGCATCAGGCAGCCATGCGGGTGTTTGGTGATGGTTACCAAGCCGGCAGCCACGGCGCTTAACACGTCGCGGTGCCGCGTAGGGACCGAAAGTCGACCTTTCGCATCCAACGTCAGCGAGGAAGCACCTTGAAACACCGAAAACCTCTTTTTCCAACAGATAGGCGTGAAAGCGATTGCTCACTTTCCACCACTTTTTTGCACTTATTTGCACTTTACCAGCAAATCAGGCGTTCCTGTGGGGATTTTTGAAGTTTTTTCCAATGAAATCAAAGACTTAGAACCATTTTTTCACCAAAATTACAGGCAAAACATGTTCTAAATTAAGTACTTAGCATGGGCACTGCAAGTAACAGTTGAAATGTAATGCGCATTTCACGCATGGGACGGTCAGGGTCGCCTTCACGCCATCAGGGCAAAGGCCGCAGTTGCCATGGCGCCGCGTCGGCCAGGCCGATTTGCTCCCACAAAGCAGCCACCATCAGATTAAGCCCCTCAAACTGCACGACGTAATTGCGCGCTTGGGCACGGCGCAGCCAGTGGCGCAGTGCTTTGGAGGCGGCCGCGTCCATGCCCAGCAGGGCAGTGCAATCAATGGACAAGCGCGTCTCTTGCACGGCCGTGTCGACTTCAGGTAATTCGAGTGCATGGGGGCCTTGCAGCCGGCCTTGCAGCTTCCAGGGCGCGGCTTTGGTGTTGGCCGCGGACCAATGCGGCGTTTTGCCGTTCCACCACTGCACAAACTCCAACACCGCCCAGTCAAAGCGCGCCGGATCGCTGTGGGTACGGTACAGGTCGAGCAAAGCCAGCGCCCAGTTGCGTGCGTGCACATGTGGGAACTGTGATTGCGCCAGCGCGTCCAGCAACACGCGCTCGGCCTGCGCGTCGTCATTTTGGGCAAATGCACGCGCGGCGCTAAGCAGCACGGGGTCAAACGCGGTGGCCGATTCTTTGCCGGCGTGTGGGGCCACGAGCGGCTTGCTGGTGCTAGTCGTTGGGGCGGCTATTGCCTTGTCCGACAGCGGCGCAGGCGTAGCGGCAGCTTGGTTGCTTCGGTCTTGCGCCGTTACCGGCGCTGCGGGCGCTGTGGGTGCCGGCGCATCGGCTACCATGCTCGGGGGGACAGAGGGTGCGCCCAAAATACCGGATTGCACCGTCGTTACCCGAGAGCGCCATAACTGCTCGAGCTGCTCCTCGATCGCATTGATTTTTTCCAGGGTTTGCGCCGACGGGGGCTTGTTGCGCACAGCCTGGCTGCGCAAACCGGCCAGCACTTTGCCAGTGGTGTTGCCCTGGCCTTTGTGTATGAGTTCGCGCAACATCGCGAACTCGTGTTTGCGCACGCTGTGAATCTGTGCGGCCCGGCTCGATTTGATCGTCGTACCCGGGCCCTGGGCCTGCGCGGGTGGTTCTGGGGATGGCGTCATACAGGCGCAGAATACTCCAGAGTCCGCTTAATCACCGAACATTTTTTGCTTGAGTTCGCGCCTTTGTTGGGCTTCTAGCGACAAGGTCGCCGTGGGGCGGGCGAGCAGGCGGCCTACGCCGATGGGCTCGCCGGTTTCGTCGCAGTAACCGTAGTCGCCCGCGTCAATGCGGCTGATGGATTGCTCGATTTTCTTGAGTAGCTTGCGCTCGCGGTCGCGGGTGCGCAGCTCTAAGGCGTGTTCTTCCTCGATGGTGGCGCGGTCAGCGGGGTCGGGCACGACCGAGGTGTCTTCGCGCAAATGCTCGGTGGTTTCGCCGGCATTGCTCAGAATATCGCGCTTGAGCACCACCAACTTGAGGCGAAAGGCGGCCATTTGCACGTCATTCATGTATTCCGAATCAGGCATGGCCAGGATTTCGGCGTCGCTGAGTTGGTCAACTGGCTTGGATTTCCAGTTGTTGGCCAGTTTGCTGTCTTTTTTCACTGCTGTGGGGACCAAAGGTGCGGGCGCGGGCTGCTCGCTGGCCGGGCCGTAGCTCGACTTGGCCGCGGTCGAGGCGACCGACTGGGCCATGGACGGCACCGTTAACTGGGCCAGGCGCGATGAGGGGCGCGCCGCCTTGGGCGGCACCGAGGGTGCTGCTGCCGTAGCAGGTGCGGCCGGCGCAGGCGCGGGTTTGGCGCTCACGGGGGCTGCGGGCTTGGCAATTGCTTTGGCGGCCGGCTTGGTTGCCGCAGGGCTGGGCTTTGCTGCGGTTTTGGCAGCAGGGGCGGCTTTTACCGACTTGGCAGCGGGGGCCGGGGCTTTAGACGCTGGTTTTTTAGAGGCAACAGGGGTGGTTTTCACAGACTTGGCAGACGGTTTGGAGGCAGGTTTGGCGGCTGGTTTGCTCGCCGGTTTAGCAGCTGTTTTGATAGCTGTTTTGGTAGCCGCGGGGCTGGCCTTTTTGGTGGGAGATGACTTGGTAGCCACGGCTTTTTTAGCGGCGCTGGCTTTTGCCGGCGCAGCCTTGCTCTTGGGCGCGGCTGCGGGGCTGGCTTTGCCGGTCTTGGTGGTCTTGGCGGTCAATTCGTGTCTCCTAAAAGAAACCCCTGTGCCGGGCGAAAAGTGCTGAAGTGGGGCGGCGCCTGAACTGTCAGCGGCCTGGCTACTCAGGCGCGGGAGTGTACAGGCACAGGCGGGGCGCCAATACGCGTCGCAAAACTGTCATACCAAGGACTGCTCCAGGCCTTGGAGCAGAATGTCTTTGGGCAAATCGATTCCGATAAACACCATTTTGCTCAGTTTGGCCTCGCCTTGTGCCCAGGCCGGACCCAAATCGCTGCCCATGAGCTGGTGCACGCCCTGGAAAATGACCTTGCGCGCACTGCCTTGCATATACAAAACGCCTTTGTAACGCAGCATGCGCGGGCCGTAGATGTTGACGATGGCGCCTAAAAAGTCCTCGAGCTTGCCCGGATCAAAGGGCCGCTCGGACTTAAAGACAAAGCTTTTGACATCGTCATCCACATGGTGGTGGTGGCCGCCAGGGCCTTCATGGGCGTGGGAGGGGTGGTCGCACTGGTCGCCGTGCGCATGGTCGTGGTGGTCATGGCCGTGGTCGTGCGCATGGTCGTGACCGTGGTGGTGACCGGCTTCGCTCAGAAAGTCCGGGTCGATGTCCAAGGTGGCATTGAGGTTAAAGCCGCGCAGATCGAGCACGTCTTTCAGGTCCATGGCGCCAAAGTGCACCACATGGTGGGGCGCACGCGGGTTCATGTGTTTGATGCGGTGGGTGAGCGCGTCCAGGGCATCGGCGCTGACCAAGTCAGACTTGCTGATGAAAATCTGGTCGGCAAAGCCGACCTGGCGGCGCGCTTCCTGGCGCTCATTGAGCTGCTCGGGAGCGTGTTTGGCGTCCACCAGGGTCAAGATGGCGTCCAGCAGATAGGACTCGGCCACCTCGTCGTCCATGAAAAAGGTCTGCGCGACCGGTCCCGGGTCGGCCAAACCGGTGGTTTCTATGACCACGCGATCAAACTGCAACTCGCCTTTGCGGCGCTTTTCGGCCAGTTCTTGCAAGGTGCTGCGCAAATCTTCGCGGATGGTGCAGCACACGCAGCCATTGCTCATTTGCACGATGTGTTCCTGGGTGTCGCTCACCAGAATGTCGCTGTCGATGTTTTCCTCGCCAAACTCGTTCTCGATGACAGCGATTTTTTGGCCATGCGCCTCGCTCAGGATGCGCTTGAGCAGCGTGGTTTTGCCCGCGCCGAGAAAACCGGTGAGGATGGTGGCAGGAATAAGGGACATAACAAACTTTACTGAGGAGTGGCGCCCGAGGGAGGCAGCCCGCTATTTTGGCAGGATCGCCTGCGCGCCGTCGCGCTCGTCGATATGGCCATCGGCGTGGCGGGCAAAGCGGCCTGCGTTGCGCGGATGCACCGGATCGCGCTGCGGCCAGGGCCAGCCGCCGAACTCGGTGCGCCGGTAATCGGCAAAAGCCTGGTGGATTTCGGCCTGCGTGTTCATCACAAATGGGCCGTACTGCGCCACCGGCTCGCCAATGGGGCGCGCTTGCAGCAAGAGCAGTTGGGCGCTTTGCGCCCCGTTGCGCAGGGAGACCGCGTGCGGCCCCCGCAGTGTGGCCACCGATTGCCCGGGAAAGGATTGCCCGTCCAGTTGCAGGCCCTCGCCTTCAAAATAGTACAACTGGCGCAGCGTATCAGCGCCGGCGCTGGCCGGCAGCGTCCAGGTCGCGCCTGGGGCCATGCGGATGGTGAAGATGGCCAGGTCCGCCTCGGGTCTGCGCGCCCAGGAGTCGGGCGGCGGTGGCGCGGCCTGCTGGCCGTCTACCGACCCGGCGACCACCTGAATGTGTGTGGCCAAACCTTGCGCGTCCAGGTGCTGCACGGTCGGAATTTGCTCGCCCCAGTGCATGGTGAAGTGGGGCTCCACCATCTTGCTGTGGGCTGGCAGATTGAGCCAGATTTGGAACAACTCGGCCGGGTTGGGCGACTGCGCATTGCGCAGCGGGAACATTTCGCAGTGCACGATGCCTTTGCCGGCGGTCAGCCACTGCACATCGCCCGGGCCAAAGCGGGCGGTAGCGCCTAGCGAGTCGGAGTGGTCAATAAAGCCCTGGCGCACGATGGTGACCGTCTCAAAACCCCGGTGCGGGTGGGCCGGAAAGCCCGGCACGGTGCTTCCGTGGTACATGCGCCAGCCGTCTTTGCCGGCGAAGTCCTGCCCGATGTCGCGCCCCGCCAGACTGGCCTGCGGGCCCATGAGCGCATTGCCGGCTGGGTAGGCGTCGTCGTGGTGCACGCAAAACAAAAACGGGTCCAGCGTTTGCCACGGAAAAGCCAGGGCTTCGATCTTGAGAATGGCGTCAGAGGGCATGGAAAACCTTGCGAATGAGAAGGCGCGCAGTGCGCTGGCGGACTGGCCGTGAGTGTATTGCGGCGCTGCCCGGTCGCACGGCTAAGATCGCGCCATGTTTTCTCTGCATGCTGTTTGGCGCGTCTTTCTGGCTGGCGTATTCTTGGCCGGTATTACGGCGTGGGATTGCGCCCAGCGCGTGCTGCCCCCGCCCGCGCAGGCCAATTTTTCGGCGCACAGCAGTGCGTTTGGCGCGCTCGATCTGCCCCCCAACGCACGCACCGACAACTTGGGACAGGGCCCGGGCGTTTGGACATTGATGGACCAAGGCAGTTTGCCAATTCCCAACGGGGCCTTGGCTGCGCACGCCAGCGCTTTGGTGGCCATGCCGGCGAAAGACCCGCGTTCGGTTTTGGCATTTTGGTTTGCCGGCGACCGCGAGAGCGCGCCCAATGTGCAAATTGCCATGTCCGAAATGGACCGCACCAGTGACGTTTGGAGCCCGGCCCGCATGGTGGTGGACCGTTGGGAGGTCGCCGACGCGCTGGGCTTTGGCCTGCGGCGCCTGGGCAACCCGGTGGCCTGGCTGGACGCGCAAGGGCGGGTGCATTTATTTGTTGTCGCTACCGGGGCGGGCGGCTGGGCGGCCGGGCGCATTGTGCATTTGCGCCAGCGCGCCGGTGCGCCGGGCGCGCCGCTGCAGTGGGAGCCGCTGCGCATGCTGCAGTTGTCCTGGTTGTGGAATATCTCGTACTTGGTACGCACCGCGCCCATGCCGCTGCAAGACGGCGGCATGGTGCTGCCGGTGTACTTCGAGCTGGCGCGCAAATTTCCGGTCGGCCTGCGCTTTGATGCCGACGGGCAGTTCCTGAACATGGTGCGCATGGGCACCGGGCCGCAGGCCTTGCAACCGGCGTTGTTGCCTTTGGATGCGCAGCAATGGCGGGCCTTGATGCGCGACAGCAGCCCGGCCGGGCGCATCCGCATGGCCGGCACCCAAGACGGCGGGCGCAGCTGGCAGGCCCTGGGCGATTTGCCGCTGGACAACCCGAACTCCAGCGTGGCTACCTTGTCGGTGGGCGGGCAGCACCTGTTGGTTTACAACCCCACAACCCAAGGCCGGCACAAAATTCGGCTTTCAGGCTCGTCAGACGGCCTGCAATGGCAAACCTTGCATGAGTTGGAAGATGCGGCCCCGGGCCACGAATATTCCTATCCCGCCATGGCCCTGGCCGATGGCAGTCTGTGGATCAGTTATACCGACCAGCGCAAAACCATTGCCTGGCGCCGTTTCGCCTGGGTGCCTGGGATGCCGCAAACCAAGGGCTCGCCATGAACTTGGCCTTTGCGCCGCTGTGGTCAACCCTGTGGGAGGCCGCGCCCTGGCTCCCCGCCATGGATGCTCTGCGCCTGGTACGCCATGCCAGTTGGGCGCTGGTGTGCGCCGCCATGGCTTTGGCGCTGTGCCGGCGTCTGCCGCGTTTGCGTGCCTACCACTTGCACCGCAGTCCTTGGCTGCCACTGGCCATGGGGTTGTGGGCCTGTGTGCCCGGAGTATGGGGACTGGCGTACTGGCTGGGCCTGGCCTTTCAGATTCCGAGCTTGCTTGCAACACTCTGGGCGGCCACCTACCTGGCCAATGCCTTTTTGTTCCCGCAGTGGCACGCGGGTGCCGAGGCGGCGCGGGCCGCGCCACGTCGGATCTGGGATCGGATCGGCTTGGCCATGCTGCTGGTGCTGGGTTGGCTTTTGCTTCTTGATACCTTTGCACTGCTGCCGTGGTCTGTCTATCGTCTCGGGTTTGCGCCTGTGGCCGGTTTGGTTTTGTTGTTGGTGGCTGTCCTACCCGGTGTGGTCGGAGGCGGGGCGGCCTGGCGCAGCAACCGAGGCGCACTGCTGTTTTTGCTGGCGCTTTTGCTCTTTATGCCTACCCGCTGGCCCACGGGCAATGCGTTGGACGCCGTGCTCGACCCAGGGCTTTGGCTGTACTTACACTGGCTGGCTTGGCGGCGCTGGCGTCCAACGTAGGCGCACCGGGGCTAATGCTCCGCTAAGGCTTGGGCGCTATCAGCCACTCCCGCCCCAGCAGCCACTGCTGGGGCTGCCATAGATTGGCCAGTGTCACCTCGCCAGCGCGGTGCCGGCTTTTGACGTACCAGCGGCCGCCCAGCACCTCGCATGTGGGCACGCAAACGGGCGCCGTGTGCGCCACATCGGGGTCTTGCCAAACTACTGCGTCGGCTTGGGTGAGCAGAAAGGGCAGGCGTGGCACATCGGCAAGCTCTGGGCGCAGCGCGCCGGTTTGGCGGCCTTGCACGTCATAGGCCAGCAGGCGGCTGCCCGGAAACACGAAGGCAAAGCGCTCGTACTGCGCATTAAAGCCATTGGGAACGGCCAGGGTGCGCCCTTGCATTTGCGCGCGCACATCGGCGTTGAAATCGGCCTGCGGGCTGTCCAGCGGCGCGGCCATAGCGATAAAGTTGGCATAAACCGCCAGGCTGGCAACCAGGGCTGCCGCCCGCGTCCAAGCACTGCGCCATAGCCCGGCCAGCAAGGCTGCACAGGCCACCGTGCAGGCCAGCAGCGCGCAGGGCAGGGCCCAGGGTGCGCCCGCGCTCAGCTCGGATATCACCCAGGCAAAACGCGTTAGCAATACCGACGCCATGGCGCTCAATACCAGGGTCACCACAAACCAGCCCCGCCCCAGGCGCTCCCAGTACAAGGCCAGCAATATCGCAAAGGCGGGCATGGCCGGCATCAGGTAGCGCGCCGAGCGCTGGCTGGGAATGCAAAACACCACCAGCCACAGCAGCACCCACACCAGCAGCGTGCCTTGCGCTCCGCTACGCCATAAGGTCGTTTGACTGCCCCATGCTGCGCGCACGCCGTATAGACACAGGCCCAGTGCGACTGGAAACAACAGCCCCGCGTTTTCCGGGTAGGCCAAGAGCTGTAGCCACAGCGGATGATCGCCCGCCCAGGCGGCTTGCCAGTAGCCCATGCCGCTGCCCAATTTGCCGCCGTTCTCGCCTACGACAAACTCTTGCCAGACTGCCTGCGGGTCCGGGTCGAGCACAAACCACAGCGAAAAAACGCCCAGTGCCAGCAAGGCGCTGAGCGTGGCGCCTGCGCTAATGCGCAGCCACGTTGCAGGCAGCGGCCTACCCGCCTGCAATACCAGCGCGCACCACAGCGTCGCAGCGGCCGGCGCGACCAAGGCAAAAGACTTGTAGAGCAGGCCCAGGCCCATGGCCAGTCCAGCCACGACGTAAAAACCAATACCCGGCGCAAGCGGGGGGCTGGCGGCGGGGTGCGCAGCGAGCGCGCGGCTTTGTAGCCACAGCAGCCAGCCCATGGGCAGAGCCAGCCAAAAGGTCTCGGGGGCGCTAGTCAGGTACACACGCCCATAGCGGAAGGTGGAAAAAAACGCCAGGTAGAGCAGTGCGGCCAGCAGTGCCGTGCGCGCCTGACCGCTGATACGCAACGCGATAGCGCCCAGGCCTGCGGCGGTGAGCAGGGTATAGAGCACGCTAGGCCAGCGCAGCGCGGCCAAGCCGCCTTGGGCCGACCAGTCGCCGCTGGCCATGGCTTGCCAAAACAGCAGCGGTGGTTTGGTGTTGCGCATGTGGTCCAGGTCCGAGACCAGAGGCAGCCAGTGGCCCGAGGCGGCGGTCAGTCGGGCAATATGGATGTAGACCATCTCATCGCCATTGGTGGGCGCGTAGTGGCTGCCCAGCCCGATGACGTACAGAGCGATGGCGCAGGCCAGCAGCAGGCACCAGGGCCAGAGCCGGGGGCTGTGCGCGGCACTCATAGGCGGGTGCTCAGGGGCTGGACCCGGGGCCCGCGCGCCGGCGGAAAGTCCAACGGTCGTTGGCCAAAAAATTACTGACGCTGGCAAGCACGATGGCAATGATGTTGGCCAGCATGTAATGCATGCTGTGCGCCAAGAGCAGGGTTAGCGCGTATTGCAAGCCGATGCCAAACCACGAGGCCAGCGCGTACTTAGCCAACTGCTTGAGCAGCGAGGGCCGCGCATGGGCCGTGTCGGCCTCACCTTCGGCAGTAGTGTCGGTGTGGGCCACGCGGTCTGCCCAGGTCCACAGGCGGTTCCAGGTGAAGTTATTGACCGTGGCCACGGCAATGGCCAGCGCCAGCGAGGCAAAGGGCTTGCCGCCGGCGCCTTCGATAGAGGCAAAGAGATATTCATGCCCCAGGTACAAGACCACGATATTGACCACCGTGCCGCTGGCACCGACCAGGCCAAATTTGACATAGCGGATGCCCATGACCCAGCGCAAGAGGGCCAGCAGGCGGTCACGCGCGGAGGGCTGATTCATGCCGCGCTGCCATCGGCTGCGCGCCGGCCCAAAAAGGCCAGGGCTTGGTCCAGCACCGGGTCAGGCGCAATGCGCTTTAAGCACTGGTTGTCACCATCGCAAAAAGTCAGGCGGTGGTTGTAGGCCGACAGACAGGGCGAACAGGCAATGCCCGACTCCAGCACCTGGTTGCGCGGGCCCAGGGGGCCGTAGAGCTTGCCGGTCTCGGGGCCGAAAAATACCATGGTTTGAATCGGCGTGAGCGTGGCAAAGTGCCCAGGTCCCCCGTCGTTGGTGATCAGCAAATCGGCATGGTGAAACAGCATCAGCAATTCGCGGATACTGCGCGTGTAGCCGGTCAGGTCGATGCACAGCGCATCATCGGTCAGGCTGCGCAGTTGCTGGGCCAGGGCCGCGTCGTCTTTGAGCCCGATCAGGCCTACGGCAAAGCCGGCCTGGCACAGGCCACTGGCCACGCGGGCGTAATGTTCTTTGGGCCAGGCGCGCTCGGGCAGGATGCCGCCACCGGCATACATCAGCACCAGGCGGTGCCCCGCTGCGCTGGGGTGGTCGGCGTGCAGCTTTGCGCCGTAGGCGGGGAGTTCGCCCGGCGCAAAGGGCACCGACAGCCCCGTCTCGGCGGGCAAGAGCCGGATGGGCGCGGCCTTGCTGCGCGGCGTGCTGTCTGACTGCAAAGCGTCCACCAGCGACAAAAACTGCAGGCTGATGTGCTGGTAGGGGTTATAGGGGATAGCGTGGTTGATAAAGCTGCCCCGGTACAGGCCTTCCTGGGTGTGCGGGGTAAAGCCCACGCGCACCGGGGCGCCGCAGGCAAACGAGAGCAAGGCGCTGACGCGCGAGAACAGCTCGCAGTCAATCACCGCGTCGATGCCCAAGGCACGCAGACGCGCGCTCACTTGCAGGATATCGCGCACCAGACTGGCGCCCGAGCTGTCATCGATGGAATGCATATACGCGCCATCGGTGAGTTGCAGCAGCTTGGAGACCTCTTGGTTTTTCTTGAGCTGCATCACATGGATGGCTGCTTGCGGATAGCGCTGGCGCAGCTGCGCAAACATGGGGCCGGCCAGCACGATGCTGCCCATCTCCGAGAGCAGGATCACCAAAATATGGCGCGGCTGCTCGGGCAGGCGCGCAGGTGCGGCCCACAGGCTGCGCAAGCCCACCCAGGCAGACACCCAAGCGCACAAAACCTGGCCGAGCCAGCGGTCGATGCGCCTTTGCGTCTGCAGTTTCATGCGTGGGCCAAATTACAGACCGGCGGCAGCGCGCAGGGCGGCCGCCTTGTCGGTGCGCTCCCAGCTGAACTCGGGCTCTTCGCGGCCAAAGTGGCCGTACGCGGCGGTCTTTTCGTAGATCGGGCGCAGCAAGTCCAGCATCTGGATGATGCCTTTGGGGCGCAGGTCAAAGTGCGCCATCACCAAAGCGGCGATTTTTTCGTCCGAAATCACGCCGGTGCCTTCGGTGTACACCGTCACATTCATTGGCTGGGCCACGCCGATGGCATAGGCCACCTGGATTTGGCATTGCTTGGCCAAACCGGCCGCCACAATGTTTTTGGCCACGTAGCGCGCGGCATAAGCGGCCGAGCGGTCCACTTTGCTGGGGTCTTTGCCGGAGAACGCACCACCACCGTGGGGGCAGGCGCCACCGTAGGTGTCGACAATGATTTTGCGCCCGGTCAGGCCGCAATCGCCCTGGGGCCCGCCGACCACAAAGCGACCGGTCGGGTTGATCAGGTAGCGCGTGTCTTTGAGCCACTCTTTGGGCAGCACCGGCTTGATGATTTCTTCAATGATGGCCTCGCGAAACGAGTCCTTCATCTTGGTTGCCGTCTCGGACTGGTCGGGGCTGTGCTGGCTCGACAGCACCACGGTGTCGATGCTGTGCGGCTTGCCGTCCACATAGCGCATGGTGACTTGGCTTTTGGCGTCGGGGCGCAAAAAGGGCAGGCGGCCGTCCTTGCGCAGCTGCGCCTGGCGCTCGACCAGGCGGTGGGCGTAATAAATGGGCGCGGGCATCAGCTCGGGCGTTTCATTGCAAGCGTAGCCAAACATCAGGCCTTGGTCGCCGGCACCGGTGTTGAGGTGGTCGTCACTGGCATGGTCCACGCCCTGGGCGATGTCGTTGGACTGCTTGTCGTAGCAGACCATGACGGCGCAGCCCTTGTAGTCGATGCCGTATTCGGTGTTGTCGTAGCCGATGCGCTTGATGGTATCGCGCGCCACCTGGATGTAGTCCACATGCGCGTTGGTGGTGATCTCACCGGCCAGCACCACCAGACCGGTGTTAGTCAGGGTTTCAGCGGCCACGCGCGACTTGGGATCTTGCTTGAAAATCGCGTCCAAGATGGCATCAGAAATCTGGTCGGCCACTTTGTCAGGGTGGCCTTCGGACACGGATTCGGATGTGAATAAAAAATCGTTCGCCATAAAGTTTCTCCAAAAGTTAGTTCAAGGCGCGTTGCTTGGGCTTTTGGCTTTCAGCGAACGCTTTAGCAGTGGGGGCACGGCGACAAGGCACAATGGCTGGCATGGCACTTTGTTCTCCGTTTGTCGCCCTGCAAGTAGTTCGGTAACTCAGCGACAGCCTCTATCTTAGCCTAGGCATGACTTTCTTCTTTCGTTTGCTCAGCCACTGCCCCCTGTGGTTTTTGCACGCGCTCGGTGCGGGCATGGGCTGGTTGGCGTACGCAGTTTCGCCCGGTTACCGCCGCCGTTTGCGACAGCACTGCGCCATGGCTGGCGTGCGGGCTAGCGCACGTCGTGCTGCGGTAGGCCAGGCCGGCAAGCTCATCGCCGAACTGCCGCGCTTGTGGATGGGCCGACCCGTGCCCGCAAGCTGGACGGGCGACGAGCACATCCAGGCCGCTTTTGCCAAGGGTCGGGGGCTGATGTTTTTGACGCCGCATTTGGGCAGTTTTGAGGCCGCCGCCATCGCCTATGCGGCCGATTTTGGACAAACGCTGCAACCCATGACCGTGTTGTTTCGTCCGCCGCGCAAACCCTGGCTGCGTGCGCTGGTGGCCGCCGCTCGCACCCGGCCGGGCCTGCACAGTGCACCTACGACCGGAGCTGGTGTGCGCGCCATGGTGCGGGCCTTGCAGCGCGGCCAGTGCGTGGCCATCTTGCCCGACCAGGTGCCGCCCAAGGGCCTGGGCATCTGGACTCCGTTTTTCGGGCAAGAGGCCTACACCATGACCTTGTCGGTGCGCCTGGCCACCCAATGCGAGGCCACGGTGCTGCTCGCTTGGGGCGAGCGCCTACCATGGGGGCGTGGCTTTGTGGTGCATGTGCAGCCGCTCTCGGGCCCGTTGACGGGCGACACCGCCGCCGATGTGGCGCTGGTCAACCGCGATATGGAGGCGCTGATCCGGCGCCATCCGCAGCAATACCTGTGGGGCTACGCCCGCTACAAGCAGCCGCGTGATGAAACGTAATTTGGTGTATTTTTTGTTGTGGCTCACCGTGCAGTTGGGCCGCCTGCCCTTGCCGCTGTTGCGCCGTGTGGGCTGGGCGTTGGGTTGGCTGCTGTACCTGCTGCTGGCCAAGCGCCGCCGCGTGGTCCACATCAATTTGGGGCTGTGCTTTCCGCACTGGAGCGCGCAAAAGCGCTTGCGCACCGCACGTCGGGTGTTTGTGCTTTTCGCACAAAGCTGGCTGGACCGGGGCTGGATGTGGCACGGCGACGAGGCCTTGCTGCGCCAGCGCATCCGCCTAACGGGTGCGGTGGACGAACTGGCAGGCGAGGCCCCGACCCTGATTTTTGTGCCCCATTTCATGGGCATGGAAGCCGTCTGGACCGGGCTGACCCAGCAAACACCGCGCCACTACACCACCGTCTATGCCGCACAAAACGACCCGGTGGTCGACGCCTGGATCTTGCGCGGCCGACGCCGTTTCCCCAATGGGCGGCCCTTTGACCGCAAAGACAGCTTCAAGCCGGTGCTGGTGGCCTTGCGCGCGGGCGAGCCGCTGTGCCTGCTGCCCGATATGAATTACGAGCCGCTCGACTCGTTTTTTGTGCCGTTTTATGGCGTGCAAGCGGCCACGCTGCCCTCGCTCTCGCGGGTGGCCAAGATGGGCCGCGCCAAGGTGATATCCATGGTCTCGCGCCTGACGCCCGAGGGCTACGAGGTACAGGTCTACCCGCGCTGGGCCGACTTTCCAAGTGATGATGTGCCGGCCGACACCGCGCGCATGAACCAAGAGCTACAACGCTACATCGACCACGACCACGACCCCGCCCAGTACTACTGGGTGCACAAGCGCTTTAAAGACCGGCCCGCCGGGCAAATGCCGCCTTATTGAGGTCCGAGTGCGTCAGGGGCTCCGGAGGGGTCCGGTGAGGCGCCTGTGGAGGACACAGCTTGGCTGGCACTGGGCGCGCCAGCCGGGTGGGCCCAGTCCCACAACAGGGTGGCCACGTCCTCCAGGCCGGTGCGCTTGGTGGCCGAGAACAGCCGCACCTGGCCGCCACCGGCCTGGAGTTTGGCGATAGACAGGGCTTTGGCGCCTTCGGCGCGGGTCAGTTTGTCGGCCTTGGTCAGGATGACCAGAAACTTCAGGCCTTCTTCCACGCGCGGGCGAATCACGTCGAGCAAGATTTCATCGAGCTCGGTCATGCCGTGGCGCGGGTCGCACATCAGCACAATGCCTTGCAGATTGCTGCGGCTGACCAGGTAATTGGCCATCACTTGCTGCCAGCGGATCTTGTCTTGCTTGGGCACGGCGGCGTAGCCATAGCCCGGCAGGTCGGTCAACACGGCGTCCGTGGCACCCTGTTTGCCCAGCGCAAACAAATTGATGTGCTGCGTGCGGCCGGGGCGTTTGGAGGCGAAAGCGAGCTGCTTTTGCTGCGTCAAGGTGTTGATGCAGGTCGATTTGCCGGCGTTGGAGCGCCCCACAAAGGCGATTTCGGGCACATCGAGTTCGGGCAGAAAGTGCAGCTGCGGCGCGGTCGTCAAAAAGCGCGCGGTATGCAGCCAACCCAAGGCGGTGACGGCGGCGCTTTTGGCGCCGGGGGCGCCGTCCTTGGCAGGGGCAGGTTTTGGCTTGGCAGGGGAGGTCATGCTGTTATGGTTGTTATGGCGGGCAAGTCCCGTGTCGCATTGTAGAATGACGGTGTTTTTGCCCACCCGAAGAAGCACTGCATCATGAAGTCGATTGCCCCCTTGTTCCTCGTCGCAGCCATGGCTGCCAGCGTATTTAACGCCTCGGCCAATACGCCGGCCCCCGCGCCCGCCGCCAAAGCGGCTAAGCCCGATTTGGCCAAAGGCGAGGCCAGTTTTGGCGCCGTTTGCGCTGCCTGCCATGGTGCTGACGGCAATTCCGGCACCCCGGCTTACCCCAAACTAGCCCAGCAGCACCCCGAGTACCTGGTCAAGCAGCTGCAAGAATTCAAATCTGGCAAGCGGGCTAACGCGGTGATGTCAGGCTTTGCCTCGACGCTGTCCGATGATGACATGCGCAACATCGCGTTTTGGGTCGGTAGCAAGAGCGCCAAACCCGGTTTTGCCAAAGACAAAGAGCTGGTTGCCTTGGGCGAGAAGATTTACCGTGGCGGCATCGCCGACCGCCAGGTGCCCGCCTGTGCCGGTTGCCACAGCCCCAATGGCGCAGGCTTGCCCATCCAATACCCGCGCATTGGTGGCCAGCACGCCGAATACGCTGCTGCGCAGCTGACCGCGTTTCGCGATGGCGTGCGCAAAAACAGCCTGCAAATGAACCAAATCGCGGCCAAGCTCAACGACCGTGAAATCAAGGCCTTGGCCGACTACGTCGCGGGCCTGCACTAAGCCGGGCGCCTCTTGGGCGTCCTTGTGGGTCAGCAGACGCCTCCGGTAGCCAGTCGCATCCCTTGGCTTTTCTCAAACCCGGAGGCCCCATGCATCCCCAAGCTTCTGAAATTACGCCCCGTGCGCTGGTAGAAAACCGGCGCCAGGCTCTGCAGCATCTGCTGCTGGGCGCAGGCACCCTGGCCACGCCTTGGGCGATTGGCCAGACGCAAGCGCTCGGCAAGTTGCCCGCCTTGGCCCACAAACCCAGCCAGGTGCCCGGCGCCCAGGCCCTGGACAAGCCCAGCGCTTACCAAGACGCCACCGGCTACAACAATTTCTACGAATTCGGCACCGATAAATCCGATCCGGCGGCCAATGCCCACACGCTCAAAACCACGCCCTGGACGGTGGATATCGAAGGACTGGTCAAGAAGCCAGGGCGCTGGGCGCTTGAGGATTTGATGGCCCTGGGCGCTATGGAAGAGCGCATCTACCGGCTGCGCTGCGTCGAGGGCTGGTCCATGGTGATCCCCTGGGTGGGTTTTTCGCTGGCGGAGCTGATTCGCAAAGTCGAGCCCCTGGGCAGCGCCAAGTTTGTCGAATTTGTGAGCCTGGCCGACCCCAAGACCATGCCTTTTGTCGGCAGCCGTATGCTGCAATGGCCTTATACCGAAGGGCTGCGTCTGGACGAGGCCCTGCATCCCTTGACCTTGCTGGCTTTTGGCATGTACGGCGAGGTGCTGCCCAAGCAAAACGGTGCACCGTTGCGTCTGGTCGTGCCCTGGAAATACGGGTTTAAAAGCGCCAAGAGCATCGTCAAAATCCGCTTTACCGAAAAGCAGCCTGCCACCGCCTGGAACCAGGCAGCGCCCCAGGAATACGGCTTTTATTCCAACGTCAACCCGGCGGTGGACCATCCGCGCTGGAGCCAAGCCAGTGAGCGCCGTCTGGGCGAGGACGGCTTGCTCGCCAAACGACGCAAAACCCTGCCCTTTAACGGCTACGAGGCGCAGGTGGCGTCTTTGTACACCGGCATGGACCTCAAGAAATACTACTGAGCGCCCCGGTGATCGCCGCTCCCCGCGTGAACGCATGGTTGGCCGGGCGCTGGGCCAAACCGGTGCTCTTTGGTCTGGCCTTGCTGCCTTTGGCCTTTTTGCTGGGCGCCGCTTACCTGGACCAACTGGGCGCCAACCCGGCCGAAGCGCTGGTGCGCAAAAGTGGCGACTGGACGCTGCGCATGCTGTGCATCGCCTTGCTGGTCACGCCGCTGCGCCAGGCGCTGCATTGGCCGTCCCTGGCCCGCACGCGGCGCCTGTTCGGCCTGTTCGTGTTCTTCTACGCCCTGCTGCACTTTGCCGCCTACGCCTGGCTGGACCAGGGCGCGGATTGGGGCGATATCAGCGCCGATATCGCCAAACGGCCCTTTATCTTGGTTGGCGTCAGCGCCTTGTTACTGCTGGTGCCTCTGGCGGCGACGTCGTTCAATGCAGCGCAACGTTGGCTGGGCGCGGCGCGCTGGCGGGCTTTGCACCGGGCGGTGTACCTGGTAGCGGTGCTGGCGGTGCTGCATTTTTTCTGGATGCGCGCCGGCAAGCGCAACTTTGCTGAGGTGGCGGCGTACGCCAACGTGCTGGCTGCTTTGCTCGCTTGGCGCCTGCGCGAAGCGCTCAGGCGGCGAGCGTCTCGCTCCGGAACAGATCGCTGACCTGTTCGCGCGGGCGGATGAGCGTGGCACTGGCGCCATCGACCAGCACCTCGGCCGGACGCGGCCGCGAGTTGTAGTTGCTCGACATGCTCATGCAATAAGCGCCGGCCGACATCACGGCCAGCACATCACCGGCGCGCGCGGCCAGGCTGCGGTCTTTGCCGATCCAGTCCCCGCTTTCGCACACGGGGCCAACCACATCGCACAGCAGCGCAGGCGCGCTGGCTGCGGTCTGCGCCAGCGGCACGATGCTGTGAAAAGCCTGGTACATGGCCGGGCGTGGCAAGTCGTTCATGGCGGCGTCGACGATACAAAAGTTCTTTTGCTCGCCCGGTTTCATAAACAGCACTTCGGTCAGGCACACGCCCGCGTTGCCTACCAAGGAGCGGCCCGGCTCGATCATCAGGGTGTGGTTTTGCAGGCCGCGTGCATCGATTTTTTGCAGCAGCTTGGCCCACAGCGCGTCTGCCCGGGGCGGCTCCTCTGCCTGGTATTGGATGCCCAGGCCGCCGCCAAAATCGATGTGCTCCAGCGCAATGCCGCTGGTGGCAAGGGCCTCGACCAGGTCCAGCATGCGGTCCAGCGCGTCCAAGTAGGGGGCCTCCTCGGTGATTTGGGAGCCGATGTGGCAATCAATACCCACCACCTTCAGGCCTGGCAGCTGCGCCGCGCGCTGGTAGGTGGCCAGCGTGCGCTCATGGGCGATGCCGAATTTGTTGCCCTTGAGGCCCGTGGAAATATAGGGGTGGGTTTTGGGGTCCACGTTGGGGTTGACGCGGATGCTGATGGGCGCGCGCAGGCCTTCTTGCAGCGCGACGTCGTTGAGGACGTCGATCTCGGCCTCGCTCTCGACGTTAAAGCAGCCGATACCGGCGCGCAAGGCGCTGCGCATTTCGGCGCGCGTTTTACCGACGCCTGAGAAAATCACCTTGGCCACGTCGCCTCCGGCCGCCTGTACGCGGGCCAGCTCGCCGATGGAGACGATGTCAAAGCCGCAGCCCGCGCGGGCAAACACCTGCAGCACCGCCAGCGAAGAGTTGGCTTTCATGGCATAGCAAATCTGGGATTTACGTCCGGCAAAGCCGGCTTGGTAGGCCGCCAGCGCAGCGAGCATGGAGGCCTTGGAGTACACAAACAAAGGCGTGCCGTGCGCGCGTGCCAGATCGGACAGGCGCAGCTGCTCGACCATCAGCTGTCCGTCTTGGTAGTGAAAAGCGGGTGCGCCGGGCAGGGTTGTATTCATAAGACGGTGCGGCCTTGGGGCCAATGCGTTAAGGTTAGGCTTGCAAGGGGCGCGCTGTGCGAGGGCATGGTGCCGGCCAGCGTGGTTTTGGGCGGCAGGTACAAAGGCCCGGACTGCCCGCAAGCGCACAGCCCCAGTGCTACCAGGACTGCCGCGAAGACCGCGCGCAGGTGTTTTTGGGGTTTCAACATGGTGAAATTGTAATGACCGACCAGGAGTTCATGGACCGCGCCGAATCTTTGCTGCATGCCATCGAGCAGTGCTGCGACCGCATCAATGACCAGGGCGAGGTCGACATCGACAACCAGCGCGTAGGCGCCATGGTCACCCTGGTGTGGCCCAACCGCAGCCAAATCATCGTCAACCTGCAAAAGCCCTTGCACGAGGTGTGGATGGCGGCGCGCTCGGGCGGCTACCATTTTTGCTGGCGCGAGGGCCAGTGGCAGGACACCAAAGGGCAGGGGGAGTTTTTTGACCTGCTCAGCCGTGACGCCAGTGCGCAGGCCGGGCAGGCGCTGCGCTTTGCGCCCTGATTAATTGCGGAACAAATCCAGGATAGAGCGCTGTTCTTCGGCGGAGGTCGGTGAGCGCGGCATACTGGCCGTGCCGCCTTTTTCGCCGCCGACCGCGCCTACGCCGCCGCCCTTGGCAAATTCTTCGTAGTACCACTCGTTGTTGACGTGGACTACGCCCTCGGGCGGTTCGGGCTCCATCACCGGCACGTTTTTAAGCGCCGTTTCCATAAAGCTGATCCACACCGGCAGGCTCAAACCGCCGCCGGTTTCTTTATCGCCTAGCTTGCGTGGCGTGTCATAGCCAATCCAGGTGACCGCGGTCAGCGTGGGCTGGTAGCCGGCAAACCAGGCGTCCATCGAATCGTTGGTGGTACCGGTTTTACCGTAAATATCGGGCCGCTTGAGTGTGGCTTGTGCGCGTGCAGCCGTGCCCGAGCGTGTCACTTCTTGTAGCAAACTGCTCATCATGAAAGCGTTGCGCGGCTCAATAGCGGTGTCTGATTCGGTGCGCGGCGGGCTGCTCGCCTCGAGCAGGACTTTGCCGCGCTGCTCGCTTACGCGGGTGATCAGCCAGGGGCGCACGCGGTAGCCGCCGTTGGCAAACACCGAGTAGGCAGTCGCCATTTGCATGGGCGTGACCGAGCCGGCGCCCAGCGCCATGGTCAGGTAGGGCGGGTGCTTCTCGGCGTCAAAGCCAAAGCGGCTGATCCACTCTTGTGCGTACTGGGTGCCAATGGAATTGAGGATCTGGATGGAGATCATATTTTTCGACTTGGCCAGGGCTTTGCGCAAGCTCATGGGCCCTTCGAAGGTGCCGTCGTAGTTTTTCGGCTCCCAGGGCTGGCCGCCGGTGGTGCCGGCATCAAAGAACAAGGGCATGTCGTTGATGACGGTCGAGGGCGTGAAGCCTTTTTCCAGCGCGGCCGAGTAAATAAAGGGCTTAAAGCTGGAGCCCGGCTGGCGCCAGGCCTGCGTCACGTGGTTGAACTTGTTTTTGGCAAAGTCAAAACCACCGACCAGCGCCTTGATGGCGCCATCGCGCGGGTCCAAGGCGACAAACGCGCCTTCCACCTCGGGCAATTGGGTGATTTCCCAGCCGCCTTTGGCAGTGCGCGCCACGCGGATGATGGCGCCAGGGCGGATACGGATATTGGGCGCCGCTTTGTCGGACAAGCCCGATTGCGCGGGCTTGAGGCCCTCGCCGGTAATTTCAAGCACTTCGCCGCCGGTGCGCTGGGCGATTACGCGCTTGGTCTCGACCTGAATGACCACCGCCGAGAGCACGTCGCCATTGTCCGGGCGCTCGTCCAGGGCCTCGTCGATGGCGTCTTCCATCTCCTGGGCGTCGGTGGGCAGCGTCAGGAATTTCTCTGGGCCCCGGTAAACCTGGCGGCGCTCAAAGTCCATGATGCCGCGGCGCAAAGCCTTGTAAGCCGCCTCTTGCTGCGCGCCCACTAGCGTGGTGATGACGTCAAGGCCGCGCGTGTAAGTGGCTTCGCCATACTGGTCGTACATCAGTTGGCGCACCATTTCGGCCACGTATTCGGAGTGCACCTGGGGCCGGTTGGCGGCTGTGCGCACCTGCAAGACCTGGGCTTTGGCGTTTTGGGCTTCTTGCGCGGTGATAAATCCATTCTCCAGCATGCGCTCAATGATGTACTGCTGGCGGATGCGCGCGCGGCGCGGGTTTTTGATCGGGTTGTAGGCCGAGGGCGCTTTGGGCAGGCCCGCCAACATCGCCGCCTCGGCAATGGTGATGTCCTTGAGCGGTTTGCCAAAGTAGGTTTCGCAGGCCGCGGCAAAACCGTAGGACCGGTTGCCCAGGAAGATCTGGTTCATATAGATTTCCAGAATCTGGTCTTTGGTCAGGTTGTGCTCGAGCTTGAAGGTGAGCAATACCTCGTAAATCTTGCGGGTAAAGGTTTTCTCCGACGACAAATACACATTGCGCGCCACCTGCATGGTGATGGTCGAGGCGCCCTGGCTCTTGGAGCGGCCCACGTTGGCCGCTGCGGCCCGCATCATGCCCAGGTAGTCGACGCCGCCGTGCTGGAAAAAGCGGGCGTCTTCGATGGCCAGGATGGCGTTTTTCATCACCGCTGGAATTTCTTCAATAGGTGTGAGCGTGCGGTGCTCTTCGCCAAATTCACCGATCAGCTCGCCTTCAGCCGAAAAAATGCGCAGTGGCAGCTTGGGGTGGTAGTCCTCCAAGTCGGAAATATCCGGCAGATTCGGGTAGGCCATGGCCATCACGATGGCCACCAGGATGACACTGGAGGCCAGCCCGGCCGCAAGCAGGCCCAAGAGCACGAGTGCGATGCGCCCCATCCAGCCCCACACGGTGCGGGTGGGAGCAGCTTTGGGGGCCTTGGGTTCGGGCGGGGCGGCAGGCGTCTCAGTCATACAGTGCGCGAGAGAAAAGCGCAATTGTCGCCTCAATAGGCCGGGCCCTGCCGCAAACCGACCTACGCCCGGCCAGGCGACGCGCGACCCCATCCCGTGGAACAGCCTGGCTGGAAGGCAGCTGAAATGAAATTAATTACTAAATTTAATGGTACTATTGGTAATCATTGCAGAAAAACTACCAAAATCACGACATTTAGGGCGGTAATTAATGGATTTGAAATCCTTGTTCAAGCGCGGGCCGGAGGAAATACTGGGAATTGACCTCAGTTCCTGGGGCATTAAAGCGGTCGGATTGGGCGGAACCGCCCAAAACCCCGTGCTTGAATCCCTCGCGAGTGCACCGCTGGCTGCCGGCTGCATCGGAGACGCGGGCATCGAAAAAATGGACGATGTCGCCAACGCCCTGCGCGCATTGCTCGCCAAGAACCGTATCAAAACCAAAAACGTGGCCCTGGCACTTCCCTCGTCGGCGGTAATTACCAAAAAAATCACCGTGCGTGCCGACTTGCAAGGCTTGGACATGGAAGACCAAGTGGAGACCGAGGCACGCCAATACATTCCCTTCCCCCTGGAGGATGTGCGTTTGGATTATTGCGAGATCGGTCCTAACGCGCTGCGCGAGGACTTACTCGACGTCCTCATTGCTGCAGCGCGGCGCGAACGCGTGGAGAGCCTGCAAGAGCTGGCCGACATGGCCGAAGTGGTTCCTGTCTTGGTCGACGTGCAGTCCTACGCGCTGCAAACGGCGATGGACCGGTTGATCGCACTGCAATTCCAAGACAAAAAAGACCTTTTGTGTGCCCTGTTCAAAATCGGCGCCAGCCGCACGGTGTTGCAGGTATCGCGCGCTGGCGAAATAGTATATGAACGCGACCAGGGCGTCGGCGGCGATCAGTTGACGCAGCGCATCGCCGAGCATTACGGGTATTCGCAATCGGAGGCCGAAAAGCGCAAACAGGCCGGAAATTTACCCCAAGACTATGAGTCGGCGGTGCTTGCTCCCTTTGTGGGCGCGATGGTGCAGGTCTTTGAGCGCGGCACCCACCTTTTTTTCAACAGTACCGCGTTTAACAAACTCGACCAGGTTTTTCTCGCCGGTGGTGGAGCGCTGGTGGGCGGCTTGGCGGCGTCGATATCCAGTGCTTTGCAAGCCCCGTGCAGTGTCGTCAATCCTTTTGAGGGCATGACGCTGGGCGCCAGTTTGCGCAAACAAGAGGGCCTGCAAATTGCACCCTTGTACCTGGGCGCGTGTGGACTGGCTTTGCGGCGATTCAAAGCATGATCCGCCTTAACCTTTTGCCCCATCGCGAGGCAGAGCGCAAGCGCCAGCAGGAGCAATTCAATGCGGCGGTGGTACTGGCCGTCATTATTGGCGGCGTGATCGCCTTTTTAGTGTACGGCGCTTTAGTCGCTGCGATAGATCTGGAGCGCGAGAATATTTCGGTGCTCCAAGGCGAGATCAAGGTTCTCGAAGACCAAATCAAAGAAATCAAAGACTTGGAGGCCCAAATTGCCGCCCTGCAAGCGCGCCAGCGGGCGGTGGAGGACATTCAGGCCGATCGCAATTCGCCGGTTCGCATGCTGACCGAACTTTCGGCCAATCTGCCCAAGGGCGTGATGCTGACCAAGTTGAGTCAAAAAGACCTGGATTTGGTGCTCGAGGGCTCGGCCGAGTCCAATGAAAAAGTGGCCGAATTCATGACCAACCTGGGCCGGCCCGACGGCTGGTTTGTGCGCCCAGAGTTGGTGGAGATCACCTCCGAAATCCAAACTTTGGCGTCCAAAGAGCAGGTGAAGGTGTTCAAGTTCAGCTTGAAAGTCGCCTTGCTCCGCGCGCAGGCGGCTGAGCGGCCGGTGGCTGGCGCATCCGCTGCCTCGGTGCCCGCCCCAGCTATTTCATCTACCTCTGCGCCTTCGGCGGCGTCAGCGGCGCAGCCGGCCAGTCGCAGCTAAGCCCATTTCCATCAGCAATCCACCATGGCCCAAGCTTCCAGTACACGCATGGACTTCAGCGCCAGAGTTGCAGCTCTGGTCCAGCAATTTCGAGGACTTGACCCACGCAACCCGCCGAGCTGGCCGGTGCTGCCGCGCACGCTGTTACTGGTGGCGGTCAGCATCGCCATGGTGGGCATTCTGTGGTACTACCCTTTGAGCGATTTCGCCAATGACCTGGAACAAGCGCACGCCAAAGAAGCCAAATTAAGAGATGATTTTTCGGACAAATTGCGCAAAGCGGCGAGTTTGAAGCTGCTGAAAAAGCAGCGTGATGAAGTTGCCGTCACCGTGGATGGACTTGAAAAATTGTTGCCGAACAAGGCGGAGATGGCGGGCTTGCTGTCCAGTGTCAACGAGGCCGGTGTAGGACGAGAACTGCAATTTGAACTTTTTCGGCCGGGGCCGCCGACGCAAAAAACCTATTACGCCATCATTCCCGTGAGCATACGGGTCGTCGGTGGTTTCCACCACTTTGCCAATTTTGCGGCTGACGTGGCGCAGCTGCCGCGTATCGTGACCCTGAGCAATATCGCCGTGCAGCCTAAGGCCGAGGGGGTGCTCACTTTTGAGGCCACCGTCAAGACCTATCGCTACCTTGACGCCGCCGAGGTCGCCGCCCAAAAAGCGGCCAGTGCGCCAGGAGCGGCGAAATGAGGCGCTTGTGGTGGCTGGCGGCGCTGGGTATGGGCGCCCTCTTGCTCGGTTGTGGTCCCTCCACCCAGGAGCAATTGCGCACCTGGCTGGCGGAGCAACGCGCCGCCGTCGTGCCTGGTATCAAAAAAATCCCGACGCCCCGTCCCTTTGAGCGCCTGGAGTACGACAGCCAGGGAAAGATTGACCCTTTCTCCAAGACCAATTTCTTCAAAGAAATTGTCGTCGCCAGCCCGGTTCCCCGGCCTGCCGGGTTGGAGGCGGAGCGCGGCCATGTCAAACAGTTGCTCGAGGGCTTTCCTTTGGAGTCCATGAGTTTTGTCGGCACCTTGGCCAAAGACGGCAAGCGCATTGCTTTGGTGCGGGTCAACGGAATGCTGCACCAAGTGGGCTTGGGCGCCTATATGGGGCAAAACCTGGGCAAGGTGACCCGCCTGGACGACAACGGCCTGCGATTGCGCGAACTCACGCTCGATGGCAATGGTCACTGGACAGAGCGCATTGTGGAACTCAAATTGCAGGAAACTAGTAAATGACGCATACCACCACTTGGACATCCCTCATCGGGCGCGCGCTGACTGCGCTGGGTTTGGCGCTGTGCAGCGCACTGGCGCTTGCCGACAACGCCGTGGTGGCCATCACCGGCTCGCGCGATGGAGGGCAGGAGCAGGTGCGCATCGACTTTGCCAATGCGCTGACGGCGCTGCCCAAGACCTTTTCCACCCAAAACCCGGCACGCATCGCCATGGATTTTCCGGGCGTGGGCAGCGCCATGGGCATGGGGCGGGTCGCGCTGGCGCAGGTCTTGGTGGACTCGGCTTTGGTGGCCCAGTCGGACGAACGCAGCCGCGTGGTGCTGAACCTGCGCCGGCCGGCCAACTACCGCATGGCCTTGCAGGATAAATCGCTCTTGATTACCTTGGAGCCTTTGGTGGCGGAAGAGACGTCTGTGGCGCGCCTGCCGTCGCCCAGCAGTGCCCAGACGGGCGTTCGACCTGCGGCCGAGCCGTTGAGCAATATCGAATTTCAGCGCTCCAGTGATGGGGCGGGGCGCGTCATCGTGAGCCTGCCCAATAGCAGCGTGGCAGCGGACATCAAAGCCGTGGGCACCAACCTGGTGGTTGACTTTAGCAATGTTAGCCTGCCCGAGCGCTTGCGCAAACGCCTGGAAGTCATCGACTTTGCCACGCCGGTGCAAACCATCAGCACCAGCACCGTGGGCGATCGGGTCCGCATGCTGATCGCGCCCCAAGGCGCGTGGGAGCACACCGCTTACCAGACCGACCGGCAGTTGGTGATTGACATCAAGGCTTACAAAGCCGATACCAAAAAATTGTCCCAGGGCGACGGGTTCAACGGCGAAAAACTCTCGCTGAACTTCCAAAACATCGATGTGCGCCAGGTCTTGCAAGTCATTGCGGATTTCACCAAGTTCAATGTCGTCACCTCCGATTCCGTGGCGGGAAGCGTGACTTTGCGTGTGCAAAACGTGCCTTGGGACCAGGTGCTGGACATTATTTTGCGTAGCAAGGGCCTGGCCGTGCGCAAAAACGGCAATGTGCTGTGGGTTGCGCCCAAAGAGGAGATTGCCGCCAAGGAAAAGGCGGAGTACGAAGCCCAAGCCTCTAGTGAGAGTTTGGAGCCCTTGCGAACCCAGTCATTTCAGCTCAATTACGCCAAAGCCAGCGACATCGCGCCACAGCTGACTGCCGGTGGCGCCAGTGCCGCGCCTGCTGCCGGGCCGTCCGGCGCTGGCGCCAGCGCAGGCGCTGCGGCGGGTGGACGCCTGCTGAGCAACCGGGGCAGCGCGATTGCCGAGCCGCGTACCAACCAGCTGTTTGTGACGGATGTCGCCTCCAAGCTGGACCAGGTGCGCCAGTTACTCGAAAAAATCGATGTGCCGGTGCGCCAGGTACTGATCGAGGCGCGCATCGTGGAGGCGACCAATGACTTTGGTAAGGCGCTCGGTGTCAAGTTGGGTGGCGTGGATATGCGGGCGCAGCAAGGCGGCAGCGGCGGTTATTCCATTGGCGGCGAAAACCGGGTGGCCTTTGGCACCAGCTATGCCAATGCCGTGTCGTCATCGACTGGCGGCTCGGTCGACACCAGCGGCAGCTTTGTCAATTTGCCGGCGGCCGGTCAGGGCGGCTTTGCACCTGCCAGCTTGGCCATGACCATTTTCAGCGCGGCCTCCAATCGCCTGATGGCTTTGGAAATCTCCGCCTTGGAGTCCGACGGCACTGGCAAAGTGATTTCCAGCCCGCGTATTACCTCGTTTGACAAAGTCAAAAGCCTGATCGAGCAGGGCACCGAAGTGCCCTACCAAATGGCCACCAGCAGCGGTGCCACCGCCGTGAGCTTTCGCAAAGCCGTGCTCAAGCTGGAAGTCACGCCACAAATCACGCCTGACGGGAACATCAGCCTGGAAGTGGACGTGAGCAAAGACAGTGTGGGCACCGTGACGGCGGCCGGTCCCACCATCAATACCAAGCACATCCAAACCAAGGTCTTGGTGGAAAACGGCGGCACGGTGGTGATCGGTGGAATCTATGAGCAAAACGACCAACAAACCGATACCCAGGTGCCATTTCTCGGCGAACTGCCGGTGGTGGGAGTCCTCTTTAAAAACCGCTCCAACACGATCAAGAAAACCGAATTGCTCGTGTTTTTGACGCCTAAGCTGATCTCAGACGGTACGGCAGTGCGGTGATAGGTCGCTCACATTTTTAAGGTGCTTGGGAGAGGGATGATGAAAATAATTCAGATGGTATGCGGCGCAGTTATGGCAATGGCTCTGGCGGCGTGTGGTGGGGGCGGCGGTAGCGCTGGTAAGCCGATAGGATCCTCGGTCAGCGGGTATGTAGATCCCAACACCGCATCAGCCAACGGGTCGATTACGCTGGCGGTGGTCGACACCGCCGGCACGTCGGTGACCAAAGTCACCTTTGGCGGTCAAACTTTACAAGCAACCTATCTCAATGCCTCGGGTGCGCCGATCAAAGGCGCACGCATTGCGTTTTCGGTGACTTCGGGGACGGGTGTGGTTTTGGGTGGCGACTCTGCGCTCACCAATGAGTCCGGCGTTGCAACGCTACCGGTACGATCTGGTGGATCCAATGTCGCTGGCGTTGCCACGGTATCTGCTGCGGCCGACGGCATTACGTCCTCGGTGAATTTTGTGCTCTCGCCGGAGGGCAGCGATGTACTGTCCATGTCTTTGGTTACCGCCAGTGGCGGAACCACCAGCAATGTGAATTTTGGGGGTGGACAAAAAATTCGTGCTGTCTATACCAACGCTAACGGCACCCCCTTAGCCGGACGGGTGGTGAATTTTTCAATTACCTACGGGTCGGGTGCGGTGCTCGGTTCTAGCTCTGCACTCACTGATGCCTCGGGCGTGGCTTTTATTGGCGTAGACGCCTCAGATGCAAAGGTGTCAGGAGCGGTTACGGTCACTGCCAGCAACGCATCTGCCACTGGCGTGCTCAATTTCCGGATTGTGGGCGGGGGCTCTTCGACGCTTAGTCTCTTTTTGGTTGACGCAGCGGGCAATCCCACTACGTCAACGGGCTACCAAACTGGTCAACGCATCCGCGCTTTGTACCGCGACGAAACTGGAAATCCCATCGCCAGCGCCACGGTGAGCTTTTCGGTAAGCAAAGGGGTAGACGGCGCCAAACTTGCGGTTTCATCGGCTCTGACCGACGCCAACGGGGTGGCGTATGTGGGTATTAGCTCTACTGGACCTACTGCGGCCGGCGCTGCCACTGTCAATGCAACGGCTGGCAGCACCAGCAGCAGTATCGATTTTGCGGTAACAGCGGAGGGCAGCCCGACTTTGACTTTGGTGCTGGAGAACTCCGCCAGTGGAATCGTTCCGACCGTAAGTTATGGCGGCGGTCAGCGCATCCGTGCGCAGTACTTGTCTGCCGCGGGTACGCCTATCGTGAACGCCCTGGTCAAGTTTTCCACAGGCACCTCTACCGACTTCACCGTGGTGAGCGCCGCCATTACCGACTCCAGGGGCTTTGCGTATGCCGACATCGCGCCAGCTAGCGCCACGACCGTGGGCGGTGCAACGGTACAAGCCTATGTGGGAACGGTGGTCGGCATGCTCAATATCTCGGTAAAGACCAGGGCTGCTGGGCTGAACAAGCTGACGCTCTCGGTGGTCGATAAAAATCGTGTGGCCCTTGCGTCGCCGGCCATCAGTTACAACGGGGGGCAGCTAATTCGAGCGGTTTATGTCGATAGCGATGGAAACCCCGTCTCCAATACGACGGTGAGTTTTGTGGTGACCAAGGGTGCAGCGGGGATGACACTGCAGATGAGCTCGGGCCTAACCGATGCCGACGGTACCGTCTACGTCGCGATCAACCCGGTAGACCCTACGGTATCCGGCGCGGCAACGGTCAGCGTCACGGCGGGCAATGCGAGCAGTACGGTTGACTTTGCAGTGAATGCCCAGGGCAACCCCACCCTGACCTTGACATTGGAAAATTCGGCCAACGCCATTGTTCCGACGGTCAGCTTTGGCGGTGGGCAGCGCATCAAGGCGGTTTACCGGGCGGCCGATGGCAGCCCCATCGCCAATGCAGTGGTCAAGTTTTCGAGCTCTTCGGCCACCGATTTGATCATCGTCAGTTCCGCATTGACAAACGACAAAGGGGAAGCCTTTATCGACGTGAGTCCTGCAAACGCCTCCACGGCCGCTGCAGTCACTGTGACCGGCTGGGTGAGCAATGTGGTGTCCATACTCAACGTGTCTATCAAGACGCCGGTGCAAGTGCCCAATGTCCTGGCCTTGGAGCTCTCCGATGTCAACGGCGTCCAAAAGTCTTCCGCGTTGAAGTTTGGCGCAAATCAGTTGCTGCGGTTTAGCTACAAAAAAGGCGATGGCAGCCCGATCGCGGGCGTGCGGGTGACGTTCGCCGTCACAGCGGGTTCCACATTGGCCTCTTTGCAAGCAGATTCGGCTTTAACCGGGGCGGACGGAATCGCCACGGTCGGCATCAACTCCAGCAGTGCGGTAGCGGTTGGCGCCGCCACCGCGAGCGCGACGGTAACCGTGGGCACGACACCATTGAGCACAACTTTGGACTTTGCCGTCGCGGCCACAGCCGTCAATCTGGAAGCCTTCACCTTGGGCTCCCAGAGTCTGGCCGCCGGAGCTACCACCTCGGTGTCGATCAAGGCGAAGGCCGGGGGTATTGCGGTCAGCGGTGTGCCGATCAGCCTTAGCGCTGATTGCGGCTCGCTGAGTCCCGCGATTGCACTGACCAATGGCAGCGGGCAGGCCACTTCAACCTATTCCTCACTCAAAGCCGATGGCACGTCGTGTAGCGGTAGCGTCAAAATCTCGGCGACGGCGTCTGGCACCACGCTGGATGCGCCCGCACTTTCCGTGGCTGCGTCCGTTGCCAGCGCCGTGAACTTTGTATCAGCTTCCTGGCCGGTCATTTATGTGCAGGGTTCGGGTGCGAGCACGCAGGCGACCTTGAAGTTCAAGGTCTTAGATGCCATTGGCGCCACCATTCCGAATGCAACTGTCACTGCGGCGATTACCTCCAACCCCGGTGGTGTCGGTTTAGGTGCCGCGGGCTCTATCGCCCCCTTGACCTTGTCCAGCGACAGCCAAGGCTTTGTCAACTTTCAGATTTATGCGGGAACGGTACCAGGGCCCGTACAGGTCAAAGTCAGTCTGAACGACTTGGCGTATGCCTATTCCAGCAATATCACCGTCCAGTCGGGCCCCCCGGCGCAAGACCGCTTTAGTCTGAGTGCAGCAACCTATAACCTAGAGGGGCAGGACATCGACGGTAAGACGACGACACTGACGATACGGGTCGCCGACCGGCAGGGTAATGCCGTTCCGGATGGAACCGTCATTAACTTCACTTCAGGTGGTGGTCAAATCCAGCCCAGCTGTGTCACGAGGACAGACAACGCTGACAAAGGCATTTCATCGTGCGCGGTGACTTTTTCCAGTCAGCAGCCCCGGCCTGCGGCGCAGTATGGAAGAGTCCCGATTTTGGCGTTTGCTGAGGGCGTCAAGGTCTATGCGGATAACAATCGCAATAACAACTTTGATTACGGTACCGATACCTTGACCGATATGGGCGACGCTTACCGTGACGACAACGAGAACGGTATCTACGACGCCGGGGAGTTTGTGTTGCCTCGCGGCGGCAGTGATTCCTGTGCGTCGGGCTCTTGGACCACCCCCGCGCGATCCAACACTTGCGATAGCCATACGGCGGCGACCACCGTGCGCAGCCAAATTGTCCTGTTGATGTCCAGCAGCAAAGCTGAGCTGACAGCACTGAGCTCAACCTCTGGGGCGATAACGTTCCGGGCCAATAGCGTGACACAGTGTTCGGACGGGTCAAAATGTTTGCCACTGGCCAGCGGAACAACCTTCACCGCAACGACCTCTAAGGTAGCCGAATGCACTGCCGCTGCGCCCGTGCCGGCATTGGTTGGTAATGTTGTACCAAGCTCCGATCGCGCAGCCCAGCTTGGAACGGTGCACTCGGTTCTTCTGACGGCTGCAGACGGCAAGACCTGCTCCGGTAAGACATTGAGCGTTACCGCGACGTCCCCCGCCGGTACCGTAACCATGGTCAGTTTCACCATCCCCTAAGTCGGGCGCCGCAAACGCCCCCGTAAAATCCCTCAGGCGGCCGGCAACGACCGCCTTTTTTCTTGGCGTGCCACCAGCGCGCTTTAATTTCAATCGACCAAATACATACGTGCTTTCCCTCGTAGGCCTTCCAGGATCCGGAAAATCGACCGTCGGCCGCCAGTTGGCCCGGCGTCTGCAATTGCCGTTTGCCGACTCCGACCAGGCTATCGAACAACGCCTGGGCTGCCCGATCCGCGAGTTTTTTGAGCGCGAGGGCGAGGCGCGGTTTCGCGCCATCGAGCAGGAAGTGATCGCCCACCTCTGCGCCGAGCACCAAGGTGTGCTCGCTACCGGCGGTGGTGCGGTGTTGCGGCCCGAGAACCGGGCGCAGCTGCGCGCAGCCGGCACGGTGGTGTATCTCAAATCCCAGCCCGAAGACCTGATGCGTCGCTTGCGCCACGACAGCAAGCGCCCGCTCCTGCAAGTGGCCGACCCGATGGCGGCGCTGCGCCTCTTGCAGGCCCAGCGCGATCCGCTGTACCGCGAAACAGCGCACATCGTGGTGGAAACCGGCCGCCCCTCGGTGAGCACCTTGGTCAACCTGATCTTGGCGCAGCTCGAGCTCGCGCCCCCGCAGGACCTAAACTCGCCGCCATGAACTCCCCGCTCGTACACACTTTGACCATCGCGCTGGGCGCGCGCAGCTACCCCATCAGCATCGGCAGCGATTTGCTAGCCTCGCCGGCCACCTTCGCCGGCCTGCCAGCCGCCAGCACCGCGCTCATCGTGAGCAACACGACGGTAGCGCCGCTCTACGCTGCAAGTTTGTATGCCGCCTTGCAGCCGCATTACCGCGATGTGCACACCTTGTCGCTGCCCGATGGCGAGGCCCACAAGACCTGGGAGACGCTCAACCAGATTTTTGACTGCCTGCTCTCCCACGGCTGCGACCGCAAGACCGTGCTTTTTGCACTGGGCGGCGGCGTGGTGGGCGATATGACCGGCTTTGCCGCTGCCAGCTATATGCGCGGCGTACCCTTTGTGCAGATTCCGACGACCTTGCTCGCGCAGGTGGACTCCTCGGTGGGCGGCAAAACCGGTATCAACCACCCCTTGGGTAAGAACATGATCGGTGCTTTCTACCAGCCCGAGCGCGTGGTCTGCGACTTGTCGCTGTTGGCGACCCTGCCTGCCCGCGAATTGGCCGCCGGACTGGCCGAGGTGATCAAGTACGGCCCCATTGCAGATATGGCGTTTTTGGAGTGGATCGAAGCGCACACCAGCGCGCTGCTTGCGGGCGACGTGCACGCCTTGGCCCATGCCGTGCGCCGCAGCTGCGAAATCAAGGCCCAGGTGGTCGGTCAGGACGAACGGGAAGGCGGTTTGCGTGCGATCTTGAATTTTGGCCACACCTTTGGGCACGCCATCGAGGCGGGCATGGGCTATGGCCAATGGCTGCATGGCGAGGCCGTGGCGTGTGGCATGGTCATGGCAGCGCATTTGTCCCAGGCGCTGGGTTTGGTGGACGCCGCATTGGTGGCGCGGCTCACGCGCCTCATTGCGGCCTTTGGTTTGCCGGTGCGCGGCCCGGTGCTGGACGCGAACGACAACGCCGGGCGCTATCTGGAGTTGATGCGTGTCGACAAAAAAGCCCAGGACGGCGCGATCCGCTTTGTCGTGGTGGATGGCAGCGGCCAGGCCTTGCTGCGCGGCGCCAGCGACGCGCAGGTGCGCGCCGTGATCGATACCTGCTGCGCCCCCTGATGCTGGCCCCCTATGCCAGCGACCCGGCCCGCACGCGTGGGCGCCGGTTTGCGCAAAGCCCCGCGCCCTCGCGCAGCGAGTTCCAGCGCGACCGCGATCGTATCGTGCACTCCACTGCTTTTCGGCGGCTGGTGTACAAAACCCAGGTGTTTCTGAACCACGAGGGCGATTTGTTCCGCACCCGCCTGACACACTCCTTGGAAGTTGCGCAGCTGGGCCGCTCGATGGCGCGCACTTTGGGGCTGAACGAAGATTTGGTGGAGGCTATCGCCTTGGCGCACGACCTGGGCCATACGCCTTTTGGCCACGCCGGCCAGGACGCGCTGCACGACTGCATGCAAGCTTACGGCGGCTTTGAGCACAATCTGCAAAGCCTGCGCGTGGTCGACCACCTGGAGCAGCGCTACCCCGACTTTGACGGCCTGAACCTGTGTTTTGAAACCCGCGAAGGCATCTTGAAGCACTGCGGGCGCCGCAACGCGGAGCTGCTAGAGCGCCAAGAGCATGCCTACCCTGATGGCCAAGGCGGCGTCGGCGCCCGCTTTTTGGAGCGCAGCAGCCCCAGCCTGGAGGCGCAGCTGTGCAACCTGGCCGACGAGATTGCCTACAACGCCCACGATATCGACGACGGCGTGCGCTCGGGCCTGATACGCCTGGAGCAGGTGCAAGAAGTCCCCTTGTTTGGCCGCTTTAGCGCGCAATCGGCGCAGGCGCATCCGGCACTGGCGCACAGCGGCAATGCCCGGCGCTGGCTGTACGAGACGGTGCGCCTGATGCTCAGCAGCCAGGTCTACGACCTGATCGACAGCACCCAAGCGGCCCTGCGCCAAAGCCAGCCGGCCGACGTGCAGGCAGTGCGCCGCAACCCGGTACTGGTGCAATTTAGCCCTGCAATGCAGCAAGACATCGTGCAGATGAAGGCCTTTTTGTTCAGCGCCCTCTACCGCCACCCGCAAGTAGTGCACACCATGGAAGGCGCCATGCAGGTGGTGCGCGAGCTTTTTGCCGCCTACTTGGCCGACCCGGCGCAAATGAAAGCAGGCAGTGCCGACGCCGGCCCAGCCCTGGCCTTTGCGCCAACGTTAGAGCGCAGCGTGGCCGACTATATTGCGGGCATGACCGACCGCTTCGCCAGCAAAGAACACCAGCGCCTGACCGGCCGCAAGCTGCTGCCATGAGTGATACGCCTGCCCAGAGCCCCGGCGACGCGGCGGTGCTGGCCGCCATGCAGGCCTGGCTCGCGCGCGCCGTGATCGGCTTGAACCTGTGCCCATTTGCCAAAGCGGTGCAAGCACACGGGCAAATCCGCTACACGGTAAGCCGCGCCACCGATGAGGCGGCGCTGCTCGACACGTTAGCCCAAGAGCTGCAGGTATTGCACGCCTGCGAGCGCCAGCAATGGGAAACCACCTTGCTCGTGCTGCCCGAGGTGCTGGCTGATTTTTGGGAATTCAATCTGTTTTTAAAACGTGCAGACCGCCTGCTGCGCCAATCTGGTTTGGAGGGCGTTTTTCAGATCGCTAGCTTCCACCCAGACTTCGAGTTTGGCGATGCGCCAGCGGACGATATGGGCCACTTCAGCAACCGCGCGCCCTACCCGACGCTGCATTTGCTGCGCGAAGACGGCATCGAAGAGGCGCTGGCTTCTTTCCCGGACGCAGCTTCCATTTATGAGCGCAACCTGGCCACCTTGCGTGCCTTGGGCCCGCAGGGGTGGGCAGCGCTAGGGGTGGGCCCATGAAGGCAGCTGTGCCGATTGCCACCGAACCCGCCCTGAGCCCCGCCGTGGCGCAGGCCTTGCGCCCGGGGCAGTCGGTCGCGCTGCTGCAGCAACTGCACATCCTCACCCGCGAAGGCCAGCTCAACCAGGACTCGCGGCGCAAACTCAAGCAGGTCTACCACCTGTTTCAGTTCATTGAAAAACTGCTGCTCGAAATCGACGCCGACGCCGACGCCCGCGCTGGCGCCCAGGGCCTGACGGTGGCCGACCATGGCGCGGGCAAGTCTTATCTGGGGTTCATCCTCTACGACTTGTTTTTCAAGACGCGCGAGCGGGGATGGGTTTATGGCGTGGAGACGCGGCCCGAACTGGTGGAATCCGCGCGCCAGTTGGCATTGCGCTGCGGCTTTGGGCGCATGGGCTTTGTCAACCTGAGCGTGGCCGAATCCATCGGGTCCGACCAATTGCCTGCGCAGATCGACCTGGTAACTGCGCTACACGCCTGCGACAGCGCCACCGACGACGCCATCGCCTTCGGTCTGGCCAAAAAAGCCCGCGCCATGGCTTTGGTGCCTTGCTGCCAGGCCGAGGCGGCGCGCCATCTGGGGGGCAATCGCGCCCTGATGCTGGGCCGCACCCCCCTGGCCGAACTGTGGCGCCACCCGCTGCACGCCCGCGAGATGGGCAGCCAAATCACCAATGTCATGCGCTGCCTGTACCTGCAAGCGCAGGGCTACCAGGTCACCGTGACCGAGCTGGTGGGGTGGGAGCACAGCATGAAAAACGAGCTCATCATCGCCCGCTACACCGGCCAGAAAATGCGCGCCGCCGCCCAGCGTCTGCGCGAGATAGCGCAACAATTTGGGTTAGAAACCTTGCTTGACACGCGGTTTACTTTGCCCACGGACAATCCCTGAACGCAGGCCCCAGGGCTTGGCCCCTTTTTTGATTTTTTCTTTCGGAGCTTTCACATGAAAACTTGGACTTCTACCGCCTTAGGCCTGGCATTGATGGCCGCGCTGGGTGGCTGCGCCACCAGCAGCCCCGACGTCATTCGCCGCCAGGACACCCAAACCATGTCGCAGGTGCAAGACGCGGTAGTCATCACCGTGCGCACCGTTACCGTGGACGGCAACCAGACCGGCATGGGCGCAGCGGTGGGTGGCGTGGTCGGTGCGCTTGCGGGCAGCGCCGGCAGCAGCGTACAGCGCGAGCAAAACGCCTTGGGCTTGCTCGCTGGTGTGGCCGGCGCCGTGGCGGGCAACGCGATCGAGCGCATGGGTACGCGCGAGGAGGCTTTGGAGATCATCGTGCAACTGCGCAACGGCGATCGCCGTGCCATCGTCCAGGCCAAAGGCAGCGAAATGCTGGCCGCAGGTGACCCGGTCATCATTGTCACCACCGGCAACAAAGTGCGCGTTAGCAAAGCGCCTAAATAACAAGGCTGTATGGCACGCCTGCCCCGCCTGACGCTGGCCGGTCAGGTTCACCATCTGATCCAGCGCGGCAACAACGGGCAGGCGGTTTTTGTCGATGCGGCCGACTACCAGCGCATGCTCGAGGTGCTGCGCCAGCAGGCGCAGGCCTGCCAGGTGGCTGTGCATGGCTATGTGCTCATGCCCAACCACTTGCATGTGCTGGCCACGCCCCAAGAGGACACCGGTCTGGCGCGCATGATGCAGGCCCTGGGCCGCAGCTACGTACGCTACTTCAACCAAAGACACCAGCGCAGCGGCACATTGTGGGAAGGCCGCTACCGCTGCACCGTGCTGCAGCCCGAGCGCTATGTGTTGCCCTGCATGGTGTACATGGACCTGAACCCGGTACGCGCTGACCTATGCCAACAGGCGCAGGACTACGCCTGGTCGTCCTACGGGCATTACAGCGGCGCGCGCGCCGACCCGCTGGTCAGCGCACACCCGCAGGCTTGGGCACTGGGCAACACGCCGTTTGCCCGCGAGGCGCGCTACACCGAACTGGTGCAGGCGGGCCTGGACGGCGCCCACCAGGCCGCGCTGACCGATGCCGCTTTGCGCGGATGGGCGCTGGGCGATGCGCAATTTGTTGCAAATTTGCAAAAACTGACGCCGCGCCGCGTCAGCAAAGGGCAGGCGGGGCGGCCGATCGCCTCCAAGACCGCATAAGCCGGGTTTGCCTTTGCGCCGGGCGGCGCGGGAACTTTAATATGTCCCTAATTTAATGGTTCTTCTTTGGCCTGTTTCCTTAAATGGAGTCTGACCCCAATTAATTTTTTCCTCAAAAATGCTGCAATGCATTATTCTTGCAACCCTTTTGTCATTTTCAGGAGCAGCGTATGGGCACGGCCGCCGAGATCGCACATTTGCAAGAACACGGTTTGTATTCAGGCCAGAACGAGCACGACGCCTGCGGCGTGGGCTTTGTGGCCCACATCCAGGGCGAGAAAAGCCATAGCATCGTCAGCAACGCGCTCAAGATCCTCGAAAACCTGGACCACCGGGGCGCCGTAGGCGCGGACAAGCTCATGGGCGATGGTGCCGGCATCCTGATCCAGCTGCCCGACGCCTTGTACCGCGAGGAAATGGCCGCCCAGGGCGTGCAGCTGCCCGCCGCCGGCGAGTACGGCGTGGGCATGATTTTTCTGCCCAAGGAACACGCCTCGCGCCTGGCCTGCGAACAAGAGATGGAGCGCGCCATCAAAGCCGAGGGCCAGGTGCTGCTGGGCTGGCGCGATGTGCCGGTCAATGCTGACATGCCCATGTCGCCCACCGTGCGCGAGAAAGAGCCCGTCATCCGCCAGGTGTTTATCGGCCGTGGCAACGATGTCATCGTGCAAGACGCCCTCGAGCGCAAGCTCTACGTCATCCGTAAAACCGCCAGCGCCGCCATTCAGCACCTCAACCTCAAGCACAGCAAGGAATACTACGTCCCCAGCATGTCCAGCCGCACGGTAATTTACAAAGGCTTGCTGCTGGCCGACCAGGTGGGCACGTATTTCTACGATCTGCAGGACGTGCGCTGCGTGTCTGCACTGGGCTTGGTGCACCAGCGTTTTTCCACCAACACCTTCCCCGAGTGGCCCCTGGCCCACCCCTACCGCTACGTGGCGCACAACGGCGAGATCAACACCGTCAAAGGCAACTACAACTGGATGAAGGCGCGCGAGGGCGTGATGTCCTCGCCCGTGCTGGCCGCCGACCTGAAAAAGCTGTATCCCATCAGCTTTGCGGGTCAGTCGGACACCGCTACTTTTGACAACTGCCTGGAACTGCTGACCATGGCTGGCTACCCCATCAGCCAGGCCATGATGATGATGATCCCCGAGCCCTGGGAAAACCACAGCACCATGGACGAGCGCCGCCGCGCCTTCTATGAGTATCACGCCGCCATGCTCGAACCCTGGGACGGCCCGGCCTCCATCGTGTTCACCGACGGCCGCCAGATTGGCGCCACGCTGGACCGCAACGGCCTGCGCCCCTCGCGCTACTGCATTACCGACGACGACCTGGTCATCATGGGTTCGGAGTCAGGCGTGCTGCCGGTGCCGGAAAACAAAATCGTCCGCAAATGGCGCTTGCAGCCGGGCAAGATGTTCCTGATCGATCTGGAACAAGGCCGCATGATCGACGATGAAGAGCTCAAATCGGGCCTGGCCAACAGCCGCCCTTACAAGCAGTGGATTGAGAACCTGCGCATCAAAATCGACAGCGTCGCCCCGGCCGAAGCCCCGGCTGCTGCTTTGCCGCATCCCGACAGCTTGCTGGACCGCCAGCAGGCCTTTGGCTATACCCAGGAAGACCTCAAGTTCCTGATCGCCCCCATGGCCGCCAATGGCGAAGAAGCGCTGGGCTCTATGGGTAACGACAGCCCCTTGGCCGTGCTCAGCGACAAAAACAAGCCGTTGTATAACTACTTCAAGCAGCTTTTTGCCCAGGTGACCAACCCGCCGATCGACCCGATCCGCGAGGCCATCGTCATGTCTTTGGTGTCCTTTGTCGGGCCCAAACCCAATTTGCTGGACATCAACCAGGTCAACCCGCCCATGCGCCTGGAAGTGGCCCAGCCGGTGCTCGATTTCACCGACATGGCCAAGCTGCGCGATATCGAGCGCCACACGCAGGGCAAGTTTCGCAGCTACACGCTGGACATCACCTACCCGCTGGCCTGGGGCCACGAAGGCGTGGAGGCCAAGCTGGCGTCCTTATGCGCCGAAGCCGTGGACGCCATCAAGAGCGGTAACAACATCCTGATCGTCAGCGACCGCGCCATGGGCGCCACCCAGGTGGCCATTCCGGCCTTGCTGGCGCTCTCGGCCATCCACCAGCACCTGGTGCTTGAAGGCCTGCGCACCACCGCCGGTTTGGTGGTGGAGACGGGCAGCGCCCGCGAGGTGCACCACTTCGCGGTCCTGGCCGGTTACGGCGCGGAAGCGGTACATCCCTACCTGGCGATGGAAACCCTGGCGCAGATGAGCGCGGGCCTGCCCGGTGCCCTGAGCGCCGAAAAAGCCATTTACAACTACGTCAAAGCCGTGGGCAAAGGCCTGTCCAAAATCATGTCCAAAATGGGCGTGAGCACCTACATGAGCTACTGCGGCGCGCAGTTGTTTGAAGCCATCGGCCTGTCCAGCGAGACCGTCAGCAAGTACTTCACCGGCACCCCCAGCCGCGTCGAAGGCATCAGCGTGTTTGACATCGCCGAAGAAGCCTTGCGCACCCACAAAATGGCCTACGGCAAAGACCCGGTACTGGCCAACGCACTGGACGCCGGCGGCGAGTACGCCTGGCGCGTGCGCGGCGAGGAGCATATGTGGACGCCCGACGCCATCGCCAAGCTGCAGCACAGCACGCGCGCCAACAACTGGAACACCTACAAGGAATACGCCCAGATCATCAACGACCAAAGCCGGCGCCAGCTCACGCTGCGTGGCCTCTTTGAGTTCCGCATTGATCCGGCCAAGGCCATCCCGGTCGACGAGGTCGAGCCGGCCTCGGAGATCGTCAAGCGCTTTGCCACCGGCGCCATGTCGCTGGGCTCGATTTCCACCGAGGCGCACTCCACGCTGGCCGTGGCCATGAACCGCATTGGCGGCAAGAGCAATACCGGCGAGGGCGGCGAAGACCCGCTGCGCTACCGCAACGAGCTCAAAGGCATCCCGATCAAGCACGGCCAGACCATGTCCGACTTGCTGGGCAAAGAGATTTTTGAGGTCGACTACGCCTTGCAAGCGGGCGACTCCATGCGCTCCAAGATCAAGCAGGTGGCCTCGGGCCGTTTTGGCGTGACCACCGAGTATCTGGTCAGCGCCGACCAGATTCAGATCAAGATGGCCCAGGGCGCCAAGCCCGGTGAGGGCGGCCAGTTGCCCGGCGGCAAAGTGTCCGAGTACATCGGCAAGCTGCGCTACTCGGTTCCCGGCGTGGGCCTGATTTCGCCCCCGCCGCACCACGATATTTATTCAATTGAAGACCTGGCCCAGCTGATCCACGACCTGAAAAATGTGGCGCCGCACTCGGGCATCAGCGTCAAACTCGTCTCCGAGATCGGCGTGGGCACGATTGCCGCCGGCGTGGCCAAGTGCAAAGCCGACCATGTGGTGATCGCCGGCCATGACGGCGGCACGGGCGCCTCGCCCTGGTCGTCCATCAAGCACGCGGGCAGCCCCTGGGAAATCGGCCTGGCCGAAACCCAGCAAACCCTGGTACTCAACCGCTTGCGCAGCCGCATCCGCGTGCAGGTCGATGGCCAGATGAAAACCGGCCGCGACGTGGCCATTGGCGCCTTGCTGGGCGCCGATGAATTCGGCTTTGCCACCGCGCCGCTGGTGGTCGAAGGCTGCATCATGATGCGCAAATGCCACCTCAACACCTGCCCTGTGGGCGTGGCCACGCAAGACCCGGTGCTGCGCAAAAAGTTCTCGGGCAAGCCCGAGCATGTGGTCAATTACTTCTTCTTTATCGCCGAAGAAGTGCGCCAGATCATGGCCCAGCTGGGCATCCGCAAGTTTGACGACTTGATCGGCCGCGCCGACCTGCTCGACATGCGCCAAGGCATAGACCACTGGAAATCGCGCGGCCTGGACTTTGGCCGCTTGTTTGCCCAGCCGCAGGTCAGCGCCCAGGTGGCGCGCTACCAGACCGAAACCCAAGACCACGGTCTGGAAAAAGCCCTGGACATGCGCCTGATCGAGAAAAGCCGCGCCGCCATTGACAAAGGCGAGCGCGTGCAGTTCATGGAAGTGGCGCGCAACGTCAACCGCTCGGTGGGCGCCATGCTCTCGGGCGCGCTCACCAAAGTGCACCCCGAAGGCCTGGCCGATGACAGCATCCGCATCCAGCTCGAAGGCACGGGCGGGCAGTCTTTTGGCGCGTTTTTGTGCAACGGCATCACGCTTTACCTGATTGGCGACGCCAACGACTACACCGGCAAAGGCCTCTCGGGCGGACGCGTGGTGGTGCGACCGAGCATCGATTTTCGGGGCGACGCGGTGCGCAACACCATTGTGGGCAACACCGTGATGTACGGCGCCACCAGTGGCGAGGCTTTTTTCAGCGGCGTCGCTGGCGAACGCTTCGCGGTGCGCTTGTCGGGCGCCACCGCCGTTGTGGAAGGCACGGGTGACCATGGCTGCGAGTACATGACGGGCGGTACCGTGGCCGTGCTCGGCCTGACCGGACGCAACTTTGCCGCCGGTATGAGCGGCGGCATTGCCTATGTATATGACGAGGACGGCCAGTTCGCCAGCCGCTGCAACACGGCCATGGTCAGCCTGGAGTCGGTGCTCAGCAGCCGCGAGCAAGAAATCCAGGTCGACAAAGCCGTGTGGCACCGTGGCCAAAGCGACGAGGCGCAACTGCGCAAATTGCTCGAAGTCCACAACCGTTGGACCGGCAGCAAGCGCGCCCGCGCCCTGTTAGACGACTGGGAGAGCGCACGCGGCAAGTTCATCAAGGTATTCCCCTTGGAATACAAGCGTGCGCTGGCCGAAATCCACGCTGGCAAAGCGGCCGCCCCCGCGCCGGCACCGGCCAAACCCAAGCGCGCCGCCGCTGCCGCGCGCTAAGCGCGCGGACCCACCCGACACCACCGATCACACAGGACCAGCACCATGGGAAAAGTTACCGGATTCATGGAATTTGAGCGCATCGAGGAGGGCTACCAGGCGGTTGCCACGCGCGTCAAGAACTACAAAGAATTTGTCATTGGGCTCGACGCCGAGCAGGCCAAAATTCAGGGCGCGCGCTGCATGGACTGCGGCACGCCGTTTTGCAACAGCGGCTGCCCGGTCAACAACATCATTCCCGATTTCAACGACCTGGTGTTCCAGGGCGACTGGAAGCAGGCCATCGAGGTTTTGCACAGCACCAATAATTTCCCCGAATTTACAGGCCGCATCTGCCCCGCGCCTTGCGAGGCGGCCTGCACGCTCAATGTGAATGACGAGGCGGTCGGTATCAAGTCCATCGAACACGCCATCATCGACCGTGCCTGGGACGAAGGCTGGGTGCAGCCCCAGCCGGCAGCGGTGCAGACCGGCAAAAAAGTGGCCGTGGTGGGCTCAGGCCCTGCGGGCATGGCGGCAGCCCAGCAACTGGCGCGGGCCGGCCATGCGGTGACTTTGCTGGAGAAAAACGACCGCGTCGGCGGCCTGCTGCGCTACGGCATTCCGGATTTCAAGATGGAAAAGTCGCATATCGACCGGCGCATGGCCCAATTGCAGGCCGAAGGCGTCACCGTGCGTACCGGCGTTTTGGTGGGCGCGTGGCCCCAGGACTCCAAGGTCACCAACTGGGCCAAGGAAAGCATCTCGGCCGAGCAGCTGCAAAAGGACTTTGACGCCGTGCTGCTGACCGGCGGTTCGGAGCAGTCGCGCGATTTGCCGGTGCCTGGGCGCGAGCTGGAAGGCATCCATTTCGCCATGGAATTTTTGCCCCAGCAAAACAAACTCAACGCTGGCGACAAAGTCCCGGGCCAGCTGCGCGCGGACGGCAAGCACGTTATCGTCATCGGCGGCGGGGATACCGGATCGGACTGCGTGGGCACCTCCAACCGCCATGGCGCGGCCAGTGTGACCCAATTTGAAGTCATGCCCCAGCCTCCCGAAGTGGAAGACCGGCCGCTGACCTGGCCTTACTGGCCCCTGAAACTGCGCACCAGCTCCAGCCACGAAGAAGGCTGCGTGCGCGAGTTTGCCGTCTCGACCAAGTCTTTTGCCGGGGAAAAAGGCAAAGTCAAAAGCCTCACTACCGTCCAGGTGGAGATGAAAGAGGGCAAGCTGGTCGAAGTTGCCGGCACCGAAAAGACCTACCAGGCCGATTTGGTCTTGCTGGCCATGGGCTTTGTGCACCCGGTGGCCAGCGTGTTGGACGCTTTTGGCGTGGCCAAAGACGCCCGCGCCAACGCCAAAGCCAGCACCGAGGGCCAAGGCGCCTATGCCACCAACGTGGCCAAAGTGTTTGCCGCGGGCGATATGCGCCGTGGCCAGTCGTTGGTGGTCTGGGCCATCCGCGAGGGCCGCCAGGCGGCGCGCGCCGTCGACGAGTTTTTGATGGGCCAAAGCGACTTGCCGCGCTGATGCGGCCCCGCCCGGCGGCAAACCGGGCGTAAAACTGTGCAAAGACGCCTGGCAACCGAGGGTTTCCCCGGTGCTTGGGTGCCTTGCGTCATGGCCATCCCTTATGATGGCCGGTTACTTATTGAGACCATGCCGGCCGTTCTTGACCCCCTCGTAAAAATCGACAACCTGACTTTCGGGTACAACGAGCGCGTTGTCCTGGAGGGGACGTCGTTCCATATTCCCCGGGGCAAGGTGACGGCGCTCATGGGCGCCAGCGGCGGGGGCAAAACCACGCTGCTGCGCCTGATCGGCGGGCAAATCCGCGCCCAGTCGGGCCAGATTTTGTTTGATGGCCAAGACATTGGCGCCATGGACCAGCCGGCCTTGTACAGCGCCCGCCGTCGCATGGGCATGCTGTTTCAGTTTGGCGCTTTGTTCGCAGATTTGTCGGTTTTTGACAACGTCGCTTTCCCCTTGCGCGAGCACACCGATCTGGCAGAAAGCCTGATTCGCGACATCGTGCTGATGAAGCTCGATGCGGTCGGACTGCGCGGCGCCCGTGATCTGATGCCCAGCGAAGTCTCCGGCGGCATGGCCCGGCGCATCGCGCTGGCGCGCGCCATTGCGCTAGACCCCGAGCTGGTGATGTACGACGAGCCTTTTTCCGGCCTGGACCCGATCTCGCTGGGCACAGCGGCGCACCTCATTCGCCAGCTCAATGACACCATGGGCCTGACCAGCGTGTTTGTGTCGCACGAGCTGGAGCAAACCTTTGGCATCGCCGACCATGTGGTGATTTTGGCCAATGGCCGCGTCGCCACCGAAGGCACGCCCGAACATGTGCGCCAAAGCACCGACCCGCTGGTCTACCAATATGTACACGCGCTGGCCGACGGCCCGGTGCGCTTTCATTACCCGGCGCCGCCGATGGCGCAGGATTTCGGAATCGGAGCGCGCTGATGCAGCCCCATGCCCTGGCTACCCTCGGTTTTGCCGTGCGCCGCAAGCTGGCACACATCGGCTACGGCGCGCGCCTGTTTGTGCGCTTGCTGCTCACCGGCCCGGCCAGCTTGCAGCGCTTTGGCCTGATTCGCGACCAAATTCACTTCTTGGGCAATTTCTCGCTCGTCATCATCGCGTTTTCGGGCCTGTTTGTGGGCTTTGTGTTTGGCCTGCAGGGCTACTACACCTTGCAGCGTTACGGCTCTTCCGAAGCGCTGGGCCTCTTGGTGGCGCTCAGCCTGGTGCGCGAATTGGGGCCGGTAGTGACCGCCTTGCTTTTTGCCGGACGCGCCGGCACCTCGCTGACCGCCGAAATTGGCCTGATGAAAGCGGGCGAGCAAATCAGCGTCATGGAAATGATGGCCGTCGACCCGGTGCAGCGCGTGCTGGCGCCGCGTTTTTGGGGCGGCGTGATCGCCATGCCTTTGTTGGCCGCGGTGTTCAGCGCCATGGGCATTATTGGCGGCTGGGTGGTTGGCGTGGTCATGATTGGCGTGGACGCGGGCTCGTTTTGGAGCCAGATCCAAGGCGGCGTAGACGTCTGGCGCGACGTGGGCAACGGCGTCATCAAAAGCATTATTTTTGGTTTCACCGTGAGTTTTATCGCGCTTTTGCAGGGCTACGAGGCCCAGGCCACGCCCGAGGGTGTGGCCAGCGCCACCACCCGCACCGTGGTGATGGCCTCGCTCTCGGTCCTGGTTCTTGATTTTGTATTGACCGCGATGATGTTCACCATCTGACGCGCATTGAAGAAAGTAGTGGCATGCAACGCTCTAAAAATGATGTCTGGGTCGGGCTTTTTGTGCTCATCGGCGCGGTGGCGATTTTGTTTTTGGCCCTGCAATCGGCCAATTTGCTCAGCCTCAATTTCCAGTCCACCTACAAAGTGACCGCCAAGTTTGACAACGTGGGCGGCCTCAAGGCCAAAGCGGCCGTGCGCAGCGCTGGCGTGGTGGTTGGGCGCGTAGAAAAAATCCTGTTTGACGACAAAAGCTTTCAGGCCACCGTGTACCTGTCCATGGAAAGCCGCTACGCATTTCCCAAGGACAGTTCGCTCAAAATCCTGACCAGCGGTTTGCTCGGCGAGCAGTACCTGGGTATCGAGGCCGGCTCCGAAGAGGCCACTTTGGCCAGCGGCGACACGATTGCCAGCACCCAGTCGGCGGTGGTTCTGGAGAGTCTGATCAGCCAGTTTTTGTACAGCAAAGCGGCCAACGGCGCCGGTCCTAAGCAGGGCGATTGATGGCTATTGCATTGCTGCCCGGCGTGCGCGCCGGCTTGCGCCACGCCATGGTGGGCTTGCTGGTGGTCCTGGCCTGCGGGCTGAGCCGCGCCGCCGCGTCCGCGCCCGCGCCTACCGACCCCTGGGAGCCGATGAACCGCGTGGTGTACGGATTGAACGACGCCTTGGATCGGGTGCTGGTCAAACCTTTTATGCAGGTCTACGTCCAGGTGTTGCCGCACTGGGCACGCCGGGGGGTGAACCATTTCTTTGGCAACCTCACAGACATCTGGTCGGTGCCTAATAACGCGCTGGCTTTGCGGCCCAAGGCGACGGTGGACAGCGTCAAGCGCGTGCTTGTTAACAGCACCATCGGTGTTTTTGGCTTGATTGATGTGGCCTCTGAATGGGATATTGAAAAGCATCCCGCCGACGCCGGCGTCACCCTGGGGCGCTGGGGTATTCCAGCTGGCCCGTATGTGGTGCTGCCGTTTTTGGGCCCACGCACCGTGCGCGAGGTCGCCATGTTGCCCGTAGACCGCTGGGGCAATGTCGCCAACCATGCCGATCAGGTTGATACCCGCGACGCCCTGATGGTGATGGGCTTTATCGACCTGCGGGAAACCTATTTGCAGGCCGGCGACGTGATCAAAGCCGCCGCGCTGGATCCCTATACCTTTACCCGCGACTCGTATTTGCAGCGCCAGCGCTACCTCCTGAACGACGGCGACGATGCCGATCCGCCCGAGGACCAACCGTAAAATGCCTTGATCGCGCGGCCCCTGGCGGCCGCAGCGATGACAAACACCAGGGAACACTATGAAACATCGGATTTGGACATTTTTGGGCGCCTTGGCCGCCAGCGTGCTGCTGTTAGCAGCCAGCTCCATGGCGCATGCCGAAGACGAGGCGCCGGACGCCTTTGTCAAGCGCATCTCCACCGACGTGCTCGAGACCATCAAGGCCGACAAAAGCATGCGCAGCGGCGATCTGGGCAAAGTTATCGCCCTGGTGGACACACGCATCATGCCGCACGTCGACTTCCAGCGCATGACCGCCTCGGCCGTCGGGCCAGGTTGGCGCCAGGCCAGCCCCGAGCAGCAAAAGCGCTTGCAAGAGGAGTTCAAAATCTTGTTGGTGCGCACTTATTCGGGCGCGCTGTCGCAAATCAGCGACCAGACGATTTTTATCAAGCCTTTGCGCGCCGCGCCGGAGGACAAAGAAGTCATCGTGCGCAGCGAAGTGCGCGGTGGCAGCGACCCCATCCAGCTGGACTACCGCTTGGAAAAAACCCCCGGCCAGGGCGCAGGTTGGCGCATTTACAACCTCAATGTGCTGGGCGTCTGGCTGGTTGAGACCTACCGCAGCCAGTTTGCCCAGGAGATCAATGCCAAAGGCATTGACGGCCTGATCGACTCGCTGGCCGCGCGCAACAAATCCAACAGCAAAAAGTCCTGACATGCTCAGCCTGCCCCAGCGTGTTACCCATGCGCTAGCCAATAGCTGCCTGGCCGCGCTGAGCGCGCAGCTGCCGCAAGCGCCCCAGCGCGTGGCCCTGGACGCGCAGCATTTGCAAGAGTTTGACTCCTCGGTGCTCGCCGTGGTGCTCGAACTGCGCCGCCTCTGCTTGGGCCTGAACAAAGAACTGGTGCTCACCGACGCACCCGAGCGCCTGCTGGCGCTGGCGCGCCTGTACGGCGTGCATGCTTTGTTAATGCCCGCTGATTCGGCGACGGGCGCCTGAGCCCGCTTGCCCGCGCCACCGGCGCGTAAAATTGAATGCTTATGCCCGCAATTTCCTTCCAGTCCATCTCCAAGTCCTATCCGTCCCCCAAAGGACCTGCTGGCAGCACCTTCCAAGCGGTTGACCATGTCAGCCTAGATATCGAAGAGGGCGAATTCTTTGGTTTGCTCGGCCCCAACGGTGCGGGCAAGACGACCATGATCAGCATGCTCGCGGGCCTCACGCGTCCCAGCGGCGGTTCGGTCAGCGTCTTGGGCAGCGATGTGCAGCGCGACTTCGCACAGGCGCGCCGCAAGCTCGGCGTCGTGCCCCAGGAGCTGGTGTTCGATCCGTTTTTCAATATCCGCGAGGCTTTGCGCATCCAGTCGGGCTACTTCGGCGTGCGCAACAACGGCCCCTGGATCGACGAGCTGCTCGAGAGCCTGGGCCTGGCCGACAAAGCCAAAGCCAATATGCGCCAGCTCTCGGGCGGTATGAAGCGCCGCTTTTTGGTGGCCCAAGCGCTGGTGCACAAGCCACCGGTGATCGTTCTGGACGAGCCGACCGCCGGCGTAGATGTCGAGTTGCGCCAAACCCTGTGGCAATTTATCGCCAAGCTCAACCAGCAAGGCCATACCGTGCTCCTGACCACCCACTATTTGGAAGAGGCCGAGGCCTTGTGCGGGCGCATTGCCATGCTCAAGTCCGGCCGCATCGTGGCCTTGGACCACACCAGCGAGTTGCTCAAGGCCGCCTCCAGCAATGTGCTGCGCTTCAAGGTCGATGGCCATTTGCCCCCCGAACTGGCGGCGCAGGCCCGTGTGACCGGGCGCATCGTGCAGTTCCCGGCCAAAGAGGCGGTCGATATCGAGCGCTATCTGGCCGCCGTGCGCCAGGCCGGTTTGCTGGCCGAGGACGTCGAAATCCGCAAAGCCGACCTCGAAGACGTGTTCTTAGACGTCATGCAAAAACACGCCGGCAGCCAAGCGGCCAGCCAAGGAGCAGCGGCATGAACGGCTGGCAAACCCTGTTGTACAAAGAAATTCTGCGGTTTTGGAAAGTCGCGTTCCAAACCATCGCCGGCCCGGTCCTCACCGCCATGCTCTACCTGCTGATTTTTGGCCACGCGCTGGAAGACCATGTGAAGGTCTATGACCAGGTCAGCTACACCGCATTTTTGGTGCCCGGCCTGGCCATGATGAGCTTGTTGCAAAACGCCTTTGCCAACAGCTCCTCCTCGCTGATCATGAGCAAGGTCATGGGTAATCTGGTGTTTATTTTGCTTACCCCCTTGTCCTACTGGCATTGGTTTGTGGCCTACGTGGGCGCAGCCGTAGTGCGCGGCTTGGTGGTGGGTATGGGCGTGTATGCGGTGGCGGCGTTTTTTACGCCCATCAGTTTTGCGCAGCCGGTGTTTATTGTGGTGTTCGCGGTGCTGGGCGCCGCCATGATGGGCACTTTGGGCCTGATCGCCGGGCTGTGGGCGGAAAAGTTCGACCAGTTGGCGGCGTTCCAAAACTTCGTGGTCATGCCCATGACGTTTTTGAGCGGCGTGTTCTATTCCATCCATTCGCTGCCCGCGTTTTGGCAAACCGTGAGCCACTGCAACCCGTTTTTCTACATGATCGACGGCCTGCGCTACGGTTTTTTTGGCGTCAGCGACGTTTCGCCCTGGCTAAGCCTGGCGGTGGTGGGCGGCTCGACGCTGCTGGTGTTTGCCATCGGTTTGCATCTGTTGCGCATTGGCTACAAAATCCGCAGCTAAAGCTGCCTTATCGCTATGACTGCTGACCAACTCCAAGCCCTGATCTACGCCGGACTGCCCTGCACGCATTTGCAGGTGGAGGGCGACGGGCGCCACTGGTATGCCACCATTGTCTCGGCCGCTTTCGAGGGCAAGCGCCTGATCGGACGCCACCAACTCGTTTACGCTACCCTGGGCGAGCGCATGAAAACCGACGAAGTACACGCACTGTCCATGAAAACCTTCACCCCCGCCGAGTGGGTGGCCCAACAGGCCTGAGCGCGCACGACCATGATCACGATCGCACTGTCCAAGGGCCGGATTTTTGAAGAAACCTTGCCACTGCTGCAGGCCGCCGGCATCACGGTGCTGGACGACCCGGAGACCTCGCGCAAGCTGATTTTGGACACCAACCAGCCCGGCGTGCGCGTACTGGTGGTGCGCGCTACCGACGTGCCCACCTATGTGCAGTTTGGCGGCGCAGACATGGGCATTACCGGCAAAGACACCTTGCTCGAGCACGCCAGCGACTGGGGCGGCGGCAGCGCCGGCCTGTTTCAGCCGCTGGATTTGCAAATCGCCAAGTGCCGCATCAGCGTGGCCGTGCGCGCCGATTTTGATTACGCGCACGCCGTGCGCCAGGGCGCGCGCCTGCGGGTGGCGACCAAGTACGTGGCCATCGCCCGCGATTTTTTCGCTGGCAAAGGCGTGCACGTCGACCTGATCAAACTCTATGGCAGCATGGAATTGGCGCCTTTGGTGGGGCTGGCCGACGCCATCGTGGACTTGGTATCTACCGGCAACACCTTGCGTGCCAACAATTTGATCGAGGTCGAGCGCATCATGGACATCAGCTCGCGCCTGATCGTCAACCAGGCGGCCTTGAAGCTCAAACGCGAGCCCATCCGCCACATCATCAGCGCGTTTGCCGGTGCGCTGGCCCAGCCCGCACCGCCCTTGCCATGACGGCCCGCCCCCTGCGCCTGAGCACCACGCAAAGCGACTTTGACGCCGCTTTGCAGCAGCGCCTGCACTGGTCGGCCGATACCGACGCTGCCATTGAGCAGCGCGTGGCCGACATCCTGGCCGACGTTCAAAAGCGCGGCGACGCCGCCGTACTGGACTACACCGCGCGCTTTGACGGCCTGCAAGCGGCCCGCATGGCCGACCTAGAGCTGCAGCAAGCCGATTTCAAAGCCGCGTTTGAGGCCTTGCCCGAGGCGCAAAAAGTGGCCCTCCAAGACGCCGCCGCGCGCATCCGCAGCTACCACGAGGCGCAAAAACAAGCCTGCGGCCAAAGCTGGCAGTACCGCGACGCGCAAGGCACTTTGCTCGGCCAAAAAGTGACTCCGGTGGACCGCGCGGGCATTTATGTGCCCGGCGGTAAAGCGGCCTATCCGTCTAGCCTATTGATGAACGCCATCCCCGCCCATGTGGCCGGTGTGGCCGACATCATCATGGTGGTGCCTACGCCGGTGCGCGGCAGTGTGGCCACCGGCGGCGCGCCGGGGCAGGGCGCATTGGTCGCCGTGGGCGAACGCAACGAGCTCGTGCTGGCCGCCGCCTATGTAGCCGGCGTGACGCGGGCTTTCACTATCGGCGGGGCGCAGGCCATTGGCGCTTTGGCCTACGGCACGGCCACGGTGCCGCGTGTCGACAAAATCACCGGCCCGGGCAACGCCTACGTCGCTGCCGCCAAGCGGCGCGTATTTGGCAGCGTAGGCATCGACATGATTGCCGGGCCGTCCGAAATATTGGTCATCGCCGACGGCAGTACGCCGCCCGAATGGGTGGCCATGGACTTGTTCAGCCAGGCCGAGCACGACGAGCTGGCTCAAAGCATCTTGCTCTGCCCCGATGCCGCTTATCTGGACGCGGTGCAGGCCTGCATCGACCGCCTGCTGCCCGAGATGCCCCGGCGCGAGATCATTGCCGCCTCGCTCAACGGGCGCGGCGCGCTCATCCAGACGCGCAGCATGGAAGAGGCCTGCGCCATCAGCAACCGCATCGCCCCCGAGCACCTGGAAGTGAGCAGCGCCCAGCCGCAGCGCTGGGAGCCTTTGCTGGTGCACGCCGGCGCGATATTTCTGGGTGCCTTTACCAGCGAGAGCCTGGGCGACTACTGCGCCGGCCCCAACCACGTGTTGCCCACCAGCGGCACGGCGCGCTTTTCGTCGCCGCTGGGGGTCTACGACTTTCAAAAGCGCAGCAGCATCATCGAAGTGTCCGAGGCTGGCGCCCAAACTTTGGGCCACACCGCTTCGGTGCTGGCGCACGGCGAAGGCCTGCAGGCCCACGCCCGCGCCGCCGAAATGCGCATGACGCCGGCCAAACCATGAGCGCCGACCTGCGCTTGATCCGCCCCGACGTGCAAGCCATGCACGCCTATGTGGTGCAAGACGCGGGCAGCATGGTCAAGCTCGACGCGATGGAGAACCCCTACGGCCTGCCCGCCGACTTGCAAGCCCAGCTGGGCGAACGCCTAGGCCGCGTCGCCATCAACCGCTACCCCGGCGCGCGCATCAACGACCTGCGCCAAGCGCTGGCCGCCACCATGGACTTGCCACCCGGCTACGGGCTCACGCTGGGCAACGGCTCGGACGAGCTGATCAGCCTGCTGGCCCTGGCCTGCGCCCACCAGGGCGCCACCGTGTTGGCGCCCGAGCCTGGCTTTGTGATGTACGCCATGTCGGCGCGCCTGCAAGGACTGGGCTTTATCGGCGTGCCCTTGCAAAGCGATTTTTCGCTGGACGAGGCGGCCATGGCTGCAGCCATTGCGCAACACCGCCCGGCCATCGTCTACTTCGCTTACCCCAACAACCCGACCGCCAACTTGTGGGACGCGGCCGTGCTGCGCCGCCTGATTGCGCAGGCCAGCGCCTACGGCGCCCTGGTGGTGATGGACGAGGCCTACCAGCCCTTTGCGGCGCACAGCTGGCTGCAGGAAATCCAGCAAGACCCGCAGGCCAACCGCCAGGTCTTGCTCATGCGCACGCTCTCCAAATTCGGCCTGGCCGGTGTGCGCCTGGGGTATATGGCGGGCCCTGCCGACCTGGTCGCCCAGATCGACAAAGTGCGCCCGCCGTACAACGTCAGCGTGCTCAATGCCGAGTGCGCGCTGTTTGCCTTAGAGCATGCGCCGGTTTTTGCCGCCCAGGCCGCGCAAATTTGCGCCGAGCGCGAGCGCCTGGCGCAAGCGCTGGCGGCCTTGCCCAATTTGCAGGTGTTCCCCAGCCAGGCCAATATGATTTTGGTGCGTGTGCAGGGCGCTGCTGGCGCGGCGGACCGCGTGTTTGCCGGCCTGAAGGCACGCCAGGTGTTGGTCAAGAACGTTTCTACAATGCACCCACTGCTGGCCAACTGCCTGCGCCTAACGGTTGGTACAGCCCCCGAAAACACGCTGCTGCTTGCGGCGCTTGAGGCCTCTTTATGACCGACCCACGATCCAGTCTGGTGACCACCCCTGCCGCTGCCGGGCAACGCAGCGCCGAAGTGCACCGCAACACGGCAGAGACGCGCATCCGCGTCGCCCTGAACCTGGACGGCACCGGCCAGGCCCGCATTGCCACGGGCATCGGCTTTTTTGACCACATGCTCGACCAGATCGCCCGCCATGGCCTGATCGATCTGGACATCGAGGCGCATGGCGATTTGCATATTGACGGCCACCACACTGTGGAAGACGTGGGCATCACCCTGGGCCAGGCTTTTGCGCAGGCGCTGGGCGAGAAAAAAGGCATTTACCGCTATGGCCACGCCTACGTGCCGCTGGATGAGGCGCTCTCGCGCGTGGTGATCGACCTCTCGGGCCGCCCCGGCCTGGAGATGAACGTGGACTTTAAAAGCGGCATGATCGGCGGCTTTGACAGCCAATTAGCCCACGAATTTTTTCAGGGCTTTGTCAACCACGCAGGGGCCACCTTGCACATTGACAACCTCAAGGGCGAAAACGCGCACCACCAGTGCGAGACAGTTTTCAAAGCCTTTGCCCGCGCCCTGCGCATGGCCACCACGCGCGATGCGCGTGCCGCCGGCACCATCCCCTCGACCAAAGGCGCGCTCTAAAGTGATTTTTGCGGTGCCTGCCGGCGCAATCGGGTTATGACATCGGTCGCTATCGTCGATTACGGCATGGGCAATTTGCGCTCGGTCACCCAAGCGGTGATGCACGCTGCCGCCCAAGAGGGCGTGCAGGCAGTCTGGGCCCGCAGCCCCGAAGAAGTCATGGCCGCCGAACGCGTGGTGCTGCCCGGCCAGGGCGGCATGCGCGATTGCATGGCCGAGCTGCGCGCCAGCGGCATGCTGCCCGCCGTGCTCCATGCTGCGGCGCACAAACCACTGATGGGCGTGTGCGTAGGCATGCAAATGTTGCTCGACCACAGCGAGGAGCTGGACACGCCCGGCCTGGGCCTGATCCCCGGGCGGGTGCGCAAATTTGCACTGGCCGGGCGCTTGCAGCCCGACGGCAGCCGCTACAAAGTGCCGCACATGGGCTGGAACCGCGTCTGGCAAAGCGCTGGCCCCCAAGGGCCGCACCCGGTCTGGGCCGGGGTGCCCGATGGCAGCTACTTCTACTTTGTGCACAGCTACTACACCGACCCCGAGCAGGCGGTGCACGCCGCCGGTACGACCGATTACGGCGCGCGCTTTGTCAGCGCGCTGGCGCGCGATAATATTTTTGCCACCCAGTTTCACCCGGAAAAAAGCGCCGACCAGGGTTTGGCCCTGTACCGCAATTTCCTGCGCTGGGAGCCCTAAACTAGCGGGGCGATAGCGCTTGCGTGTATCGTTGCGTTGTTTTCTGGTTTTTTCGATTCGTAAACTTGTTCCTTTCACAGCCCAAGCACCATGCTGCTCATTCCTGCGATTGACCTCAAAGACGGTCAGTGTGTTCGCCTTCAGCAAGGCGATATGGATCAATCCACCACCTTTGGCGACGACCCGGTAGCCATGGCCCGGCGTTGGGTAGACCAAGGCGCGCGGCGCCTGCATTTGGTCGACCTCAACGGCGCCTTTGCCGGCCACCCTAAAAACGAGCAAGCCATCCGGCGCATTCTCAAAGAGGTGGGCAGCGTGGTCGATGTGCAGCTGGGCGGCGGCATACGCGACCTGGACACCATCGAGCGCTACCTTGACGCCGGTCTGCGCTACGTCATCATCGGCACGGCCGCCGTCAAAAACCCCGGCTTTTTGCAAGACGCCTGCACCGCTTTTGGCGGCCACATCATCGTCGGGCTGGACGCCAAAGAGGGCAAAGTAGCCACCGACGGCTGGAGCAAACTCACCCGCCACGACGTGGTGGACCTGGGCAAAAAATTTGAGGACTACGGCGTCGAGTCCATTATTTACACCGACATCGGCCGCGACGGCATGCTCACGGGCATCAATATCGAGGCCACGGTGGCGCTGGCGCAGGCGCTGAGCATTCCGGTGATTGCCTCGGGCGGCCTGAGCAATATGGCCGATATCGAGGCCTTGTGCGAGGTGGAGGACGAAGGTGTTGAGGGCGTCATCTGCGGGCGCGCCATCTACACCGGCGACCTTGATTTTGCCGCCGCACAAGCGCACGCCGACAGCTTGAATGGCTGATTTCCCGGGCCACGCGCCCACCACTGCTGGAGCGCCCATGGCGACAATTTCCCACGAAGTCTTTCAGGGCTATCCCTGTGTGCGTATTACTTTGGATGGCGGCGACAGCGCGCTGGTCGCGCTGCACGGCGCCCATGTGCTGTCTTGGACGAGCCGGGGCCGCGAGCGCCTTTACCTCAGCCCAGGCACGGTGTGGGACGGGCACGCGGCCATTCGTGGCGGCATTCCGGTGTGTTTTCCGCAGTTCAACCTGCGTGGTGATCTGCCCCGCCACGGCTTTGTGCGCAACCTGCCTTGGTCCTTGGACACCGATTTTGCGCAAGGCAGCGGCGGCACGCTGCGCATGCGTTTGGCCTCGGACGCCGCGACCCACGCGCTGTGGCCACACGACTTTGCGATCAGCCTGGACATCAGCCTAGCGCCCGGCCAATTCACCATCACGCTGGACGTGCACAACCCGGGCGCACACGATTTGCACTTTTCGGGCGCTTTGCATACCTATTTGGCGGTCAGCGACCTGCCCAACGCGGCCCTGGTGGGCCTGGGCGGCCAGGCCGAATGGGACGCCGTGCGCGACACCGATGGCGTGGGCGCCGAGCGGCTGCAATTTAGCGAGCGCTTTGACCGCGTCTACGCCGCCCCCGCTGGCGCCTTGCATTTGCAAGACCCCTCGGGGCTGGTAGAAATCAGCCGCAGCCCGAGCTGGGCCAACTGGGTGGTCTGGAACCCCGGCGAGGAGCTGAGCAACACCATGCCCGACCTCGTGCCCGACTCCTACCAGCACATGCTCTGCGTAGAGGCCGCCCAAGTGTTTGAGAAGATTGCCGTGCCCCCAGGCGCGCACTGGCAGGGTTGGCAGCGCATGCGCCTGGCCGACTAAGCGACCAGGCGACGAGCACATGCTGGCCAAGCGCATCATTCCCTGCCTGGACGTGACCGGTGGCCGCGTGGTCAAGGGCGTCAATTTTGTGGAGCTGCGCGACGCGGGCGACCCGGTCGAAATCGCCGCCCGCTATAACGAACAAGGCGCCGACGAACTCACGTTTTTAGACATCACCGCCACCAGCGACCAGCGCGATGTGATTTTGCACATCATCGAAGCCGTGGCCAGCCAAGTGTTTATTCCGCTCACGGTGGGCGGCGGCGTGCGCACCGTGGCCGATGTGCGCCGCTTGCTGAACGCGGGCGCAGACAAAGTCAGCTTCAACTCGGCGGCCATTGCCAACCCGCAGGTAATCCAAGAAGCCTCGGCCAAATACGGCGCGCAATGCATTGTGGTGGCCATCGACGCCAAACGCCGTTCGCATGACGAAGAGCAGCGGCTGGGTAACACCGGCTTGCCCGTAGGCCCCGGCTGGGACGTTTTCAGCCACGGCGGCCGCAAAAACGTAGGCCTATGCGCCGTGGCCTGGGCCACACAAATGGCCACATTTGGCGCCGGCGAAATCCTGCTCACCAGCATGGATCGCGACGGCACCAAAGCCGGCTTTGACCTGGCGCTTACCCGCGCCGTCAGCGACGCGGTGCCCGTGCCCGTCATTGCATCGGGCGGCGTGGGCAACCTGGACCACCTGGCCGACGGCATCCAACAAGGCGGCGCCGACGCAGTGCTGGCCGCCAGCATCTTCCATTACGGCGAATACACCGTAGGGCAGGCCAAGGCGCGGATGCGGGAGCGGGGAATACCGGTTAGGTTGTGAAGCGCTGACAAATCGCTCAAGATTGAAGTAAGGCATCCAAAGGGCGCGCAGTATCCCCTGCCGCTGCCTTCAGCACATGGGTGTAGATCATGGTCGTGGACACATCGCTGTGGCCCAGTAATTCCTGTACCGTGCGAATGTCGGTGCCCGCTTGCAGCAGGTGGGTCGCAAAGCTGTGACGCATGGCTTCGAGCACGATCATGATCCGCTGCGGCCTACCGATGTTGTTGAGCCACGGCAAATCTATGCCCAACACCTCTCGGTACAAAAACAGCAGGGCGCTGAGCGCTTGGTTGTGTGTGGAGGCGGACACCTTGCGCTCATTTGACAGCATGGAAAAAAATGTCTCGACGTCGGCCACCCCCATCTCACGCGGGTGTCGCATACCACCGAGCTGGATGGCGCTCCAGAGGATGAAAAAACGAATCCAATAATGGTAATCTTTCTCGGTTTTGATACTATAGTGCGCATACCGTATCCGCTCGCGCACTTGGTCGAGCAAGCGGCTGGACTGCAAGGAAGGGGCACCGGGTTTCATGGAAAATTTATACCTGTATAAAAATACAACGTATTTAACGGCAAGCCAGAGTGCAAGGGACTTGCAGGCATTTCAACAACAAGATGTATCGACTTGGCCCGGATGTATCAACCGTGTTTTGCGGTCTGCATTACGTTAGCAATACCCATCAACCCACAGGAGATAAGCATGGCAAAGAAGAAAGTTTTCGTCAGTTTTGATTACGACAATGACAAGCACTACAAAAATTTACTGAAGGCGTGGGACGCCAACCCCAATTTTGATTTCTATTTCAGTGATCTTTCTTCGACTGAGATCAACAGTTGGTCGGTGCCTGTGGTTAAACAGGTTCTATCAACAAAGATCAATGAAGCCAATTACACGGTCGTGCTCGTTGGAAAAGAGGCAAATAAGCAGCACAAAGACCATAAGGAAATTGGCTACAAAAATTGGATAAATTACGAAGTTGCGAAAAGCAAGGAACACAAAAACAAACTTGTCGCCGTCAAACTGGATAAGGCATATGACAGCCCAGAACAATTATTGAATTCGGGTGCTGGTTGGGCGATGAGTTTTACCCAAGAGGCCATCGTAAAGGCGCTGAACGATGCCGCAAAGTAGTGCCGGGCGTTATTTGGATGAAGCCAAGTTCAACAACCTCTGCTCTCATTACAAAGACACCTACGAAAATCACCTTTCGAGCATAAAACAGCGCGACGCGCTGTTTTATGCTCTGCTGGTCATTCTTGCGCTTTTCTCGCTTCAAGTGACCTCCACTGAACTAGTCAACAGCGCATTAAGCGGTTACATCAACAAGCAGTTAGAAATAAGTATCGACAAGAATTCAAACCTATTCGGAACCTTGCTTTGGCTTCTGCTATTCGGCTTTTCGTCTAGGTACTATCAAACAGTCATTCAAATTGAACGGCAGTGTGACTATATTCACCATCTGGAAGAGCTAATTTCTCGGAAGTACCCCGGCACTCGTGCATTTACCAGAGAGGGGAAATCGTATCTCGATGAGTACCCGCTTTTTTCAAACTGGGTATGGTTGCTCTACACACTGGCATTTCCATTGATTGTTCTACTGTGCATCGGCATCAGAATTCACGGCGAACTGGAAAATTCCGAAACGCTTGGCCCATCCTTGGTTCCTGGGTTTGTTTCGTATTTGCTTGTGGGCATATCCACTGTTCTCTACCTCGGCAAGTTGCACTCATCATGGTTGCGCAAATTGCTAACCCGGCAGTCCACACGGACGCTGCGCGATAAAGCTGCGCAGCCCCGGTGACTTCTACGTTAGCCATCATGACCGAAGATGAACGTTGGGCGCATCTCGTTGCACTGGATGATGAACTGCTTAAGGGCGGCGTCATTCTTTCCGAGTGGTGCACGTTCATCGTCCGAGACTCAGATACGGCATTTGCTACCGGAGCGCATTTGGCTGCAATACTTACTGCGGTTTCTGGCATCGAAACATATCTTCGGTCAGAGTATTCAAAGACCGGAATGGAACGCTTGGTTGTGCTAATCAACGGCGCGGAAATTGACGCCGGCCTAAAGGCAGACTTACACGCTCTCCGGAAGTATCGAAACAAATGGGTACATGTTGATAGTCCTTGGGAGGATGAAGAACTGCTCAAGCATCCCGAGGCTGTTGAAGGTGAGCTTGAGGAAATGGCATTCTTTGCTGTGCGCGCATTGCGCAGAACGATCTATGAAAATCAGTGGGTCTAGCCGACGACGGCTAACCTTTCATTCCACCGGACCTGCGCCAAAAGCCACGCAGGCCGGTGAATTCCGACGTTAGCTTTCACCATGCGCACGATCGAAATTCGAACCTACCGACTAAAGCCTGGCACCTCTGCACAATTTGAGGCAGCGATGCAAAATGCGCTGCCGATGGTGCGCGCCTCAATGAGTGTCGTGGCTTATGGGCGTACTGATCATGAGGGTCAGAGTTATTTCCTAATTCGAGCTTTCTCAAGCGAAGCAGATTTGAAACGCAAGCAGGATGTTTTCTACAGATCCTTGGCTTGGCGCGATGGGCCGCGTGAACCACTTGTTCAATGCATCGATACATATGTCAACACAATCGTTGAAATGTCAGAACAATCGGTGGATCAGCTTCGAAGTCAAGACGGGAAGGGACTCAATGCAAGGTAACATTTCGCTCGGGCCTGGCGTTCCACCGTCGGCGCCCCCTTAGCTCGAACGTTAAGCCCCGCACAGCGAATGTCCTTGTCCGCTCAACTTAAAATCCGGTCGGCACAGTCCAACGATGCACTTTGCCTCGGCGCACTTGCCACACAAGTATTCTTTGATACCTACGCGACGAGCGGCATCAATGCGGACCTCGCGAGCGAGGCGAAGCAAAACTACTCAGAGGAAGTCTTCGGCAGGCGCCTCGCCTCGTCCGAAGTGAGTATCGCCGTTGCCGAAGTCGGAAGCAACCTCGCAGGCTTCATCGATGTCCAAAGCAACAGCATCTGCCCGGTCTCATCTGTCTTCGGCCCAGAAGTCCTGAGGCTCTATATTCAAAGTCCATTTCAAAGGCGAGGCCTCGGTCAGGCACTGCTGAAACATGCCGAAGATGGAGCCCAATCTCAAGGCGAGAAGGCAATCTGGCTCACGGCTTGGGTAGGTAACGCTCGGGCATTGGCCTTCTACCCGCAGGCGGGCTACGAGATGGTTGGTACCATGGAGTACATCATCAACGGCAAGACCTACGAGAATTATGTGTTCTCCAAGCGGCTGCACCTCAGGGGGGCCTAACCCTTTGCTCAAGCGGAGCGCCAACGGCGCGCCGCCAGGCCCGCGAAGCTCCCAGGTATATTCTCCTCCTCGCGGGCCGGGCGCCTTAGCGTCGTCGTCCGCTTAGCTCTACGTTATGCGGTTTCGGTCGTCCGTAAACTCGGCCCGGCCTAGGTACCTGCTATCCTTCGATCATGAAAGTCAGCGATGTCCTCCGATTGCTTCAACGCGATGGTTGGAATTTGGTCGCGACAAGAGGGAGTCATCGGCAATTCAAGCACGCGAGCAGGCCTGGTCGCGTCACTGTTCCCGGAAAACTCAGCGACGATTTGGCGCCGGGTACTTTGAACAGCATATTCAAACAGGCTGGACTCAAGTGAGGTGCTATGCGCTACGCAATCGTTATTGAAAAAGCAGAAGGAAATTACTCGGCATATGCGCCTGATTTGCCCGGGTGCGTGGCGACCGGGGCAACCATTGCAGAAGTCGAGTGCGAAATGCGTGAGGCCATCGTCTTTCACCTTGAAGGCTTGCGCGCGGACGGCTTGCCAGTGCCCGTAGGTGCAAGCCAAGTTGAGTACGTTGAAGTCGCCGCATAAGGGGCCATCCCATCGACGGCTTCGCCTCTCGTTGAATTTTGACGTTAGGCGTTACACAATAGTCCCTACACCGCAAACTGCCGATGTCTGCATCACCGTGCATTTGGACGTCCTGGTTTGGGAGTTGCGACGCTACTGCCAAGTGTTGAGCAGAGCTCGTCTAACCCTACTCACAAGTTCCGGCTCAGTGGGGGCCTGCTGGAGAAGATCCTCGAAAGTAAGTCGCACCCCAGCCGCCCGGCACTCCTTTGGAACAACCCGGCCTTCGGTCTGCGAAAGCGAACAACGGTCCGGGCGAAACACCTACTACACGCACAGAACCCGCTCTTATATTTGTATCCAGAGATGCTGGAAGAGCTACTCAACTATGTTTTTATCCCAGAAAAGTTGGTCGAGGGGTATCGCGCTCATCTTGCAAATATCAACGCCAACCCCACTGCAAGGCCATAGCGCTCGATGACGCCTAAATCGCATGAGGAAAGCCAATGACCGTGAAAAAGCCCGTATCGCGCCGCTCCTTGCGGTCTAACTTGCAGCAGGTGGATGCGCATGCCATTGCGCCGGACGAATATGCAGACTTGCCCGAACTCACTGAAGAAATGCTGTCAGGCGCCAGCTTGAAAAAAGGCGGTCGGCCTGTGTCAGCCAATCCCCGCAAACCCATCTCTTTGCGCCTGCCCGCCGAGGTGATCGAGCGTTGGCGCGCCACCGGCCCGGGCTGGCAGACTCGCATGGCGGAGCGATTGAGCAAGGTCTAAGAATGGAGTAGGCTCCAGCTTGACAAGTCGTACCAATAGACGTACGCTCTTGTTTACAGGAGCTAAACATGCAAACTCTCACAGCAAGCGAAGCACGCGCAAATCTCTACCGACTGATGGATCAAACCGCAGAGTCCCATCAACCAATAACCATTGCAGGTAAGCGTCACGATGCAGTGCTGCTTGCGGCTGAGGATTGGCAAGCCATCCAAGAAACGCTGCACCTGCTCTCCGTTCAAGGCATGCGTGAGTCGATCAAAGAGGGCATGGCAGAAACGCCTGAAACTTGTGCCAAGGAGCTGGACTGGTGAGTTGGGAAATGGTCTACGCCAAGCATGCACAAAAAGATGCCCAAAAACTAGCTGCCAGTGGCTTGAAAAGCAAGGCGCAAGAGTTACTTGCCATCATCAAGGCAAATCCATTTCAAAATCCGCCACCGTACGAGAAACTGGTTGGGGATTTATCGGGGGCTTATTCTCGAAGAATCAATATTCAGCACCGCCTTGTTTATGAAATTCTCCAAGAAGAAAAAATCGTGAAGGTTTTGCGCATGTGGTCGCATTATGAATAAGCAATGCAAACCATGCCAATGCAACAAATGTTGGAGTCCGTTTGGATGCGGACAATTTGGAGTTCTTTAAATCGACAACGGTTGGCTATCAGTCGCGGATCAATGCAGCGCTTCGCATGGAAGTGGTCCGACATTTAACGGGTCGTTCAAGTGCGATAACGCGCAAGCGCGTCGCGGCTTGACTTCGACGTGAGGCGGCGAATTCCAGCGTCAATGCTCAAGGAGTTCGTTGCGCGCCGGGAGCAAAGGCGCGTCTCAGAGCTTTTTGGCAAGCTTGACTGGGACGCAAGCTATGACTACAAGGCGGAGCGCTCACGATCGTGACCTTGCTTGTCGACACCAGTGTTTGGTCTCTTGCGCTCAGGCGCGACGGATCAGTTGAGTCCAGAGAAGTTATCGCGCTGCGCGAGGCGCTGGACGGCGCTGACTCGGTCGTGACGACGGGCCTAGTCTTGCAGGAGCTTGTGCAAGGTTTCAGCGGTCCCAAGGCGAGAGAGGCAATCATCCAACGCTTCGGTACTTTGCCACTGATTCAGCCCGACAGGCAGGATCACATAGGTGCTGCCGAAGTCCGAAACGTCTGTCGTAGAAACGGCGTGCAAGTCGGCACCATGGATGCAGTACTCATACAGCTTTGTGGTCGCTATGAGCTCACCCTGTTGTCCGTGGACAAGGACTTCGCCAACGCCGCTCCGTACCTTCCCTTCAAACTTTGGGGCAACGGTTGAGGTCGCCGCCTACCCTGCGTTCAATGGCTGTCGCAAGCATTCGCAATTGGTTAGACCAACACGGAGTAGAACCATGAACACCATGAACAACATGATGATTGACGGCTTTCACGCCAGGATTGAATAGGACGCCGAGCTTGATCTCTTTCGCGGAGAAATATGAATAAAGCTTGCCCAATATCCGGCCAATTCACGCACCTTGGCTTTGCCCTCTTTGGCCACCGAGCGCATCCGGGCGCGGGCAATGGGGGCTTAGGGAGCAGGTATGGGGCTTATTGCATGTTCGCTACTCAACTTCGGCTTCAAGCAACCAGGCCGGAATGTCACGGCGCCCGTGCAGCACACGCCAAACATCAATGTGATCGGGTCGCTCCAGATAGAACACCAAATGCGGGTAGGGCGTGAGAAGCCAGGTTCTCAATCCAGGTAAGTTCAGTTCGTGGGCGTAGCGTGGAGAGCCGGTTCCTGGTTGGCGGCTGATGTGGGTAAAGGCGTGCTCTACAGCGTCAATAAACCCAAGTGCCGCCCCCGTCGCGCCCTCGTCCAGGTAGTAGGCAAGCGCCTCATCAATATCCCTGCTGACCGATTGGCGCGGGATAACCGGTTTGGCTTTCACGACTTGCTGCGGGACTCTGCTGATTTGCGCACCCGGTCGCGCAGACTGTCGAAGTAATTGGGCTTAACGGCTTGGGTGGGCGCAGAGCGAGCACCTTCCAAAAGCAAGCTGTGCAACTGCCGCCTATCCTGATCTTTGCGAATCAGCTCGCGCACATACTCGCTACTGCTGCCATAACCCTGTTGGCTGACCTGTTCGTCAACGAAAGTTTTGAGAGCGGCTGGGATAGAGATGTTCATGGTGCTCATGCAGAAAGTGTAGAGTTCTTGGCAAAATTTGGCAAGAAGTGGTGCAAATGAAAGAGTGTTTTCATATAGCGACCCATGGCCTCTGCCCATCACGATCAACAACAGCCCTTAACATCTCCCCTTATGACCTACTTAGACGCTATCACCTGGGACGCCAACGGCCTGGTGCCCGTTATCGCCCAAGAGCAGGGTAGCAAGGACGTGCTGATGTTCGCCTGGATGAACCGCGAGGCGCTGCAAAAGACGGCCGAGTTGGGCCGGGCGGTGTATTTCAGCCGCTCGCGCAACAAGCTCTGGCACAAGGGCGAGGAGTCCGGCCATGTGCAGCTGGTGCACGAAATCCGCATCGACTGCGACGCCGACGTGGTGCTGCTCACCGTCACCCAGGAGGGCCACAGCCCCGGCATTGCCTGCCATACCGGGCGGCATAGCTGCTTTTTCAGCCTGCTCAAAGACGGGCAGTGGCAAACCGTGGAGCCCGTGCTCAAAGACCCCGCGACGATTTACACCAAAGGCAATTAAATGGACACCCAGGGCAAAGAACTGTCTCAAGACGCACTGGCACAGCTGGCTGCCGTCATCGAAAGCCGCAAGGCAGCGCACGGCGGCGACCCGCGGAGCAGCTACGTGGCCCGCCTCCTGGACAAGGGGCCGGACGCCTTTTTGAAGAAAATCGGCGAGGAAGCGACCGAGGTGGTCATGGCCGCCAAAGACCTGGACCACGGCGGCGACCCGGCCAAACTGGTCGGCGAGGTGGCCGATCTGTGGTTTCACTGCCTGATCACCCTGGCGCACTACGATTTGCACCCCCAGGACGTGATCGCCGAGTTGCGCCGGCGCGAGGGAACCAGCGGTATCGAGGAAAAAGCCCTGCGCAAAGCCGTGCTGCGCGAGGCGCAGGAGCGTTAAATTACGTTTTTTTGAGTTGAGAGCTGCTTGCCATGGACGCCCATTCCCACCCCGCGCACGACCCCGATTGCTTGTTTTGCAAGATCGTGGCCAAAAAAATCCCCTCCCGGCCGGTCTATGAGGACGAAGATTTTTACGCCTTCCACGACATCGCCCCCTGGGCACCGGTGCATTTTTTGCTGATTCCCAAGCTGCATATCGCTTCCATGGCCCATGTCACCGCCCAAGATGCCCCACTTTTGGGCCGCATGATGGCCTTGGTGCCCCAGCTGGCATTGCAAGAGGGCTGTAACCCCTACCCCGAGGGCGGCTTTCGCCTGGTAACCAATACCGGGGCCGAAGGCGGGCAGGAGGTGCGCCACCTGCATTGGCACGTGATGGGCGGCCCCCGGCCCTGGTTGCGCGGCTGAAAGCCGCAGCCCCGGGCGGGGCTTGCCCGCAAGACTAGAATTCCCCCTCAATTAGGAGAACCGTATGGGTTTGTCAACGACGCATCTGATCATTTTTCTGGTCATCATTGTGGTGATCTTCGGCACCAAAAAGCTGCGCAACATCGGCTCGGACCTGGGTGGCGCGGTCAAAGGCTTTAAAGACGGCATGCGTGACGGCGGCGAAAAGCCGGCCGAAGCGGCGCCCCCGGCGCAGCAAGTGGCAGCCAGCGCCCCGGTGGCCAAAGACACCATCGACGTGCAGGCCACTAACAAGCATTAATTGCTGTTTGCCCGTTTGCCGCACCGCATGAGCACGCCCTAAGTGTTTGACATTGGCGTTACCAAGCTCGCCATCGTGGGCGGCATTGCCCTGATCGTGATCGGGCCGGAAAAGCTGCCCGGCCTGGCGCGCACGATAGGTACGATGTTGGGCCGGGCACGCCGCTATGTGGCCGAGGTCAAAGAAGAAGTCAACCGCTCCATGGACCTGGAGGAGCTACGCAAAGCGCAAAGCACCTTGCAAGAGGCCGCGCACGCGGTGCAGCATTCCATAGACGAGAGCGCGGCAGCCATAGAAAACTCCATCGCCGAGGCCAAAGCCAAAGAGGCGCTGAGCGGGCCGGTGCCCTACTACTCGACCTACCGACCCGTCAAAAAGCGCTGGCGCGCCAAAATCGGCGCCACGCCCCAGTGGTACAAAGCGCGCAATGGCGTGCGTACGCGGGCTTTGTCGGGCGCAGCGCGCGTGGCCCGTTTTCGGCCCCCTAAGACCTCGGCATGAGCGAATCCAAACCCCCTGAAGACGAACTGGCCGGCACCGAGCAGCCCTTTGTGCAGCACTTGATCGAGCTGCGCGACCGCCTGCTGCGCGCGGTGTATGGCATCGCCGCGATTTTTGCCGTCCTGGCGTTTTTCCCTGGCCCGTCGCAGCTATACGACTATTTGGCCATGCCTTTGGTCAAGGCCCTGCCCGAGGGCTCCAAGATGATTGCCGTGGGCGTGGTCTCGCCCTTTTTGGTGCCGATCAAGGTAACGGTGCTGGCGGCCATTGCCCTGTCTTTGCCCTGGATTCTTTACCAGCTTTGGGCCTTTGTCGCGCCGGGTTTGTACAAGCACGAGAAAAGGCTGGTCTTGCCGCTGGTAACGGCCAGCACCTTGCTGTTTTACTGCGGCGCGGCGTTTTGCTACTTTTTTGTATTCGGCCAGGCCTTTCCGGCCATCCAAAAAATGGCGCCTATTTCGGTGGCTGTCAGCCCGGATATCGAGGCTTATCTGGACTTTGTGATCACCATGTTTATCGCCTTTGGCGTGGCCTTTGAGGTGCCTATTGTGGTGGTCATCCTGGCGCGCTTGGGCGTGGTGACGCTGGTGCAACTGCGGGCATGGCGCACCTACTTTATCGTTGCGGCGGCGGCGGTCTCGGGCCTGGTGACGCCGCCTGACCCGGTCTCGATGATCGCGCTGCTCGTGCCTATGTGCTTGCTCTATGAGCTGGGCATTTTGGCCGCGCAAGTGTTTATCCGCCACACGCAGGCGCCCGACGCCGAGCCCGGCGGCGAGACGCCGTAGGCGGCCAGGCCGAAAGTTTTAGCGGCTTGGTTTGCCCGGACGGGGCCGAACGCCCGGTGTCAGCGTCAGTTGCAGCACCGTTTTTTTGCGCTGCACGCTGAGCTTGGCCGCAGCGCCTGGCTTTAAGGCCGCCACCGCGCTGAGCAAATGCGTCACGTCATCGACGGGCGTCTCGCCAATGGAGAGCACCACATCGCCGGGCACGATGCCCGCTTGCGCCGCCGGGCCGCCTTGCATGACGCCCGTGATCACCACACCATGGTCGGCAACGATGCCAAAGGCCTCGGCGATTTCGGGCGACAAGTCGTTGGGCTCCACGCCGATCCAGCCGCGTGTGACCTGCCCGTCGCGCACAATGCTCTCGAGCACCTGCTTGGCCGTGGACACCGGGATAGCAAAGCCAATGCCCAAATTGCCTCCCGAGCGCGAATAAATTGCCGTGTTAATGCCCAGCAAATGCCCCTGGCTGTCCACCAGCGCGCCGCCTGAGTTGCCGGGGTTGATGGCCGCGTCGGTCTGGATGAAATTCTCAAAAGTGTTAATGCGCTGGTTGCGCCCCAGCGCGCTGACGATGCCGCTGGTCACGGTCTGGCCCACGCCAAACGGGTTGCCAATGGCCAGCACCTGGTCGCCGACCTGCGCTTTGTCCGAATCGCCCAGCACCATCACGGGCAGTTTGTCTAGCGTGATTTTGAGCACCGCCAAATCGCTGTCCGGGTCGGTGCCTATGATTTTGGCGCGCGCATGGCGCTGGTCACTCAGGATGACTTCGATCTGCTCAGCGCCTTCGACCACATGGTTGTTGGTCAGGATGTAGCCGCTGTCGCTCACGATCACGCCGCTGCCTATGCCCGAGGAGGGCTCTTCGCTATCCGTATCAGGTGTGCCATGAAAAAAGCGGTTCCAGGGGGCAGCCAACTCGGGTCCGCGCCGGCGCCCCTGGCTGGTGTTGATGCTCACCACCGATTGCGCTGCCAGGTGCGCCGCTGTGCGAAAACTGCCCATGGGCACCTCGTCCGTTGGGGCGGCGGGGGCCTGCAACAAAGCCACCGGCCCGCTGCCGCGCGGTGCCAGCCAGGCGGGCTTGAGAGTCAAAACAACAAAATAAGCCGCCAAAACCACCGTGGTGGTTTGGGAAAACAGCAACCAAAGACGCTTCATCGCAAACTTTATCCTCGTGGGCCGCAGTGCGCGGCAACGGAAATTGTAGGTGGCGCACCGCGCGCGCACCGGCCGATAATGCAAAGACCGGTAATTCTTATTTTTCAGCTTTACAAAGCAGGCCTGCGCCACACACCATGACCGACCACCTCGCCTTGCTCCATGCGTTTGACACACTGCTCGAGCCTGCCCGCTTCAAAGACTACGGCCCCAACGGCCTGCAGGTGGAGGGGCGCCGCCCGATTCGTACGCTGGTTTCGGGCGTGACGGCCAGTGTGGCGCTGATCGAGGCAGCTATCGCGGCCCAGGCGGACGCCATCGTGGTGCACCACGGCCTGTTTTGGCGTGGTCAGGACGGGCGCGTTACTGGTTGGATGCGCCAGCGCCTGGCGTTGTTGCTGGCCCACGACATCCATTTGTACGCCTACCACCTGCCGCTGGACGCCCACCCCACGCTAGGCAACAACGCCCAACTCGGCCAGCGCCTGGGCCTGGTGGCCGAGGGCCGCTTTGGCGAACAGTCCATCGGCTGGATGGGCCGTCCGCACGGCGCTGCCTTTGCCAGCGCGCAGGCGCTGGCCGACCATGTGCAGGCGGCGCTGGGCCGTCCAGCCGTGCTGGTGCAAGGTGCCAGCGGCCCGGTGCAGCGCGTCGCCTGGTGCACCGGCGGCGCCCAGGGCTATTTCGAGGAAGCCATCGCGGCCGGAGCCCAAGCTTTTATTACCGGCGAAATTTCCGAGCCCCAGGCCCACTATGCGCGCGAGTGCGGCGTGAGCTTCATCGCCTGCGGCCACCACGCCAGCGAGCGCTACGGCGTGCAGGCGCTGGCCAGCCAGGTGGCGGCCGATTTGGGGCTGGGCCACCAATTTATTGACGTGGACAACCCCGCATGAGCGCCGCTGTAGGCGACTACCCGCCGCTGGCCCAACCGCTGGCCATCACCATGGGCGACGCGGCCGGTATCGGGCCCGAAATCATTGCCAAAGGCTTTGCCGCCGAGCCGCAGCGGTTTGCGGGCTGCTTCGTGGCCGGCGATGTACAGGCCATGCGCCGGGCCAGCGCGCTGGCTGGGCGCGTGCCAGCCTGGCCGGTGGTGGCTTTGAGCGATCCTGCGCAGGCGTTGTCGGTGCCGCCGGGCTGTTTGCCGGTGTTCCAGATCGGGCAGGCGCTGGGCCCGGTCGCCTACGGGCACGTCAGTGCAGCGGCGGGGCGCTTTGCCGGCCAATGTGTCCAATGGGCCGCGCAAGAGGCGCTGCAAGGCAATTTGGCCGGCTTGGTGACGGCGCCGCTGCACAAACAGGCGCTGTCCGAAGCGGGGCCGCCGTTTGACAGCTACCCTGGCCACACCGAAATGCTCCAAGCCTTGGCCGCCGCCCACGCCGGCGTGGGTGTGGACCAAATGCCGGTGCGCATGATGCTGGCCAACCCCCAGCTGCGCGTGGTGCTGGTAAGCATCCACATGGCGCTGCGCCAGGCCATCGAGGCGGTGACTACGGCCCGCGTGCTGGAGACCATCGTCATTACCGACCGCGCCCTGCGCCGCGCGCTAGGGCGTGCCCCGCGCATCGCCGTGGCGGGCCTGAACCCGCATGCGGGCGAGGGCGGGCTGTTTGGCCGCGAGGAAGCGGACATCATCGCCCCGGCCATTGCCCAAGCGCAGGCGCTGGGCTGCGATGCCAGCGGCCCCTGGCCACCCGACACCGTTTTTATGCAAGCCCGCGCCAATGACCAGGGGCCGGGCGCTTTTGATGTGGTGGTGGCGATGTACCACGACCAGGGCCTGATTCCGGTGAAATACCTGGGTGTGGAGGAGGGCGTCAACCTCACCTTGGGCTTGCCTTTGGTGCGCACCAGCCCGGACCACGGGACCGCTTTTGACATCGCCGGGCGCGGCTGCGCAGACGCGGCCAGCCTGATTTGCGCCGTGGGCATGGCCCGCCAGTGGGCTTTGTCGCAGGCGGGCGCCTGAAAACCCCCGCCCCCAGGGCGCCCGCCGCAAGGGAACTGCAAGTCGGGCTCAGATACAATGCACGGTTACCCTTTAGTGATTTTTCTTGAGGATTCTCATGAGCGACACCCTCGCCGGTTCCACACCGAACGACCCCAGCAAGCGGACCTGGATCATCACCTCGAGCTGCGTGGGCGCAGCCGGTGCCTTGGCCACCGCAGTTCCTTTTGTCAGCTCCTTCCAGCCTTCCGAGCGCGCTAAAGCGGCGGGTGCGGCCGTGGAAGTGGACATTTCTTCCATCAAACCTGGCGAAAAACTGACCGTCGAGTGGCGCGGCAAGCCGGTGTGGGTGGTGCGTCGCACACCCGAGCAATTGGCCGCACTCGCCGGTTTGGACAGCTCGCTGGCCGATCCCAATTCGCAGCGCAAAGCCGACGAAATCACGCCCAAATATGCACGCAACCCCGCCCGCGCGATCAAGCCGGAGTACCTGGTCGTGGTCGGTATCTGCACGCACTTGGGCTGCTCGCCGTCGGACAAGTTCCAAATGGGCGCACAACCCTCGCTGCCCGACGACTGGAAAGGTGGCTTTTTGTGCCCTTGCCACGGCTCGACCTTTGACATGGCTGGCCGCGTATTTAAAAACAAGCCCGCGCCGGACAACCTGGAAGTGCCGCCACACATGTACCTCTCCGACAGCAAGCTGCTGATCGGTGAAGACACACAAGCCTGACCCCACGCCCCCGGAGCACCCCATGGCTGAATTCAAAGACATTTCCCCCAACGCGCCGGCCAGCGCCAAACTTGGCAACTGGCTGAACAATCGCTTTCCCACCGCTTTTGACGCCTACCGCGTCCACATGGCTGAGTACTACGCGCCCAAGAACTTCAATTTTTGGTACATCTTTGGCTCGCTGTCGCTGCTGGTACTGGTGATCCAGATCGTCACCGGCATCTTCTTGGTCATGCATTACAAGCCCGATGCGGCGCTGGCCTTTGGCTCGGTCGAGTACATCATGCGCGACGTGCCCTGGGGCTGGTTGATTCGCTATATGCACTCCACCGGCGCTTCGGCCTTCTTTATCGTGGTCTATCTGCACATGTTCCGTGGCCTGATGTATGGCAGCTACCGCAAGCCGCGCGAGCTGGTTTGGCTGTTTGGCTGTGCCATCTTCCTGTGCCTGATGGCCGAAGCCTTTATGGGCTACTTGCTTCCCTGGGGCCAGATGAGCTACTGGGGCGCGCAGGTGATTGTCAATTTGTTTGCCGCCGTGCCTTTTGTCGGCCCCGATCTGGCTTTGCTGATCCGTGGCGACTATGTGGTGGGCGATGCAACGCTGAACCGCTTCTTTAGTTTCCACGTGATCGCCGTGCCCCTGGTGCTGCTCGGCTTGGTGGTAGCGCACTTGCTGGCCCTGCACGATGTGGGCTCCAACAACCCCGACGGTGTGGAGATCAAAGGGCCTAACGCACCCAAGGACGCCAAGGGCCATCCGCTGGACGGCATCCCTTTTCATCCCTACTACACAGTGCATGACATTTTTGCGGTCAGCATGTTCTTGATGGTGTTTACCGCCATCATCTTCTTTGCGCCCGAGTTCGGTGGCTACTTCCTGGAGTACAACAACTTCATTCCGGCCGATCCGCTCAAGACCCCGCTGCACATTGCACCGGTGTGGTATTTCACGCCTTACTACTCCATGCTGCGCGCCATCACTTCCGAGATGGTGCTGGCCCTGATTGCTTGTATTTGGGCAGGTGCTCTGGTGAGCGTGACGCGCTTGCAGTTGGCCGCCTTGTTCAAGGTGGTCATTTTGGGCGGCGCGGTGGTCCTGACGGCCATGATGCTCTCGATTGACGCCAAGTTCTGGGGTGTCGTCGTCATGGGCGGCGCGGTGGTGATTCTGTTCTTCCTGCCGTGGCTGGACAACTGCGCGGTCAAGTCGATCCGCTACCGCCCCGATTGGCACAAGTACATGTACGCCATTTTCGTGATCAACTTTGTGGTGCTGGCCTACTTGGGCGTGCAGCCGCCGTCGCCGGTGGGCGAGCGTGTCTCGCAAGTGGGCACTTTGTTCTACTTCGGTTTCTTCTTGCTGATGCCGTGGTGGAGCAAGATGGGCCAAGCCAAGCCTGTGCCCAGCCGTGTTGTTTTTGCTGCCCACTGAGCGGAGTTTTGAAATGAAAAAGTTTGTACTCAGCTTTCTGATGGCATGTGCCCTGGTCTCGGGCGTACAGGCCAATAGCGGCGGTATCGCCTGGGACAAAGCGCCCAACAACCTCAATGACATGAGCGCGCTGCAAAACGGCGCCAAAGTCTTTGTCAACTACTGCCTGAACTGCCATGCAGCGGCTTTCATGCGCTTTAACCGCCTGAAAGACATTGGCCTGACCGAGCAGCAGATCAAAGACAACCTGCTCTTTACCACCGACAAAGTGGGCGACACCATGAAGGTGGCTATCGATCCACGCCAGGCCAAAGACTGGTTCGGCGGCAACCCGCCGGACCTGACGGTGATTGCCCGCTCGCGCTCGGCGCCGGGTAAAGGCACAGGTGCCGACTACATCTACACCTACCTGCGCACTTACTACGTGGACGACACCAAAGCTACGGGCTGGAATAACCTGGCCTTCCCCAACGTGGGTATGCCCCACGCGCTGTGGGAGCTGCAAGGCAAGCGCGCGCCGATTTACGCGATGGAAGAAGCCCACGGCCACGAGGTGGAAGTCTTCAAAGGTTGGGAACAAATCACCCCCGGCAAGATGACGCCCCTGGAGTACGACCACATGGTGGGCGACCTGGTGGGCTACCTGCAGTGGATGTCCGAGCCAGCGCAAAGCAAACGCGTGCAAATTGGCGTCTGGGTGCTGGTCTTTTTGGGTGTCATGACCGTGGTTACCTGGCGCTTGAACGCCTCGTACTGGAAAGACGTCAAGTAATTTTTACAAGCAGCCAAACGCGCCCGCCCCACGGCGAGCGCATGGCGTCAGAGTGGGTCTGCGAAGCGCACCCACTCTTTTTAATTTTTAGGAGTCCCCTGCCATGATGGTGCTGTATTCAGGAACAACCTGCCCCTTCTCACACCGCTGCCGTTTTGTGCTGTTTGAAAAAGGCATGGACTTCGAAATCCGTGACGTGGATTTGTACAACAAGCCCGAAGACATCAATGTCATGAACCCCTACGGACAGGTGCCGATTCTGGTGGAGCGCGACCTGATTTTGTACGAGTCCAACATCATCAATGAATACATTGACGAGCGCTTCCCGCACCCGCAACTCATGCCCGGCGACCCGGTAGACCGTGCGCGTGTGCGTTTGTTCCTGCTCAATTTCGAGAAAGAACTGTTTGTGCACGTCAGCACCCTGGAGTCGCGCAGCACCAAGAGCAATGAAAAAGCGTTGGAAAAAGCCCGCGCCCACATCCGTGACCGCCTGACCCAATTGGCCCCCGTGTTTCTGAAGAACAAGTTCATGATGGGTGAGAACTTCTCCATGCTGGATGTGGCCATCGCGCCCTTGCTCTGGCGTCTGGAGTACTACGGTATCGACCTCAGCAAAAACGCGGCGCCTTTGCTCAAGTACGCCGAGCGCATCTTCTCGCGCCCGGCCTACATCGAGGCTTTGACCCCGTCTGAAAAGGTCATGCGCAAATAAAGCTGCTACGGCGCAAGCACACGCACACCATGGCCACCTCCTTGCCCGTGACCTCTACCCGCCCGTACATGCTACGTGCCATGTACGAGTGGTGCGTGGACAATGGGCTGACGCCCTATGTGGTGGTGGTGGTGGATGGCAGCGTGCGAGTGCCCATGGAGTTCGTGCAAAACGGCGAGATCGTGCTCAACGTCAGCATGGGAGCCACCAGCAACCTGCAAATCGGCAACGAGTATCTCGATTTCAAAGCGCGCTTTGGCGGCGTCGCGCGCGATATCAGCGTGCCCGTGGGCCGTATCACCGCCATTTATGCGCGGGAAAACGGCCAGGGTATGACCTTCCCGGTGGAAGCTGCGCCGGCCGCCGATGTGCCCCAGCCCTCCAAGCCTGTGGCGGTAAGCACCGAAGCACCACCAACGGATAGCAGCCCCACCGCCTCCAAGCCCGCGCGCCCCACACTCACGCGTATTAAGTAAACGGCAAAAAGCCATAGCAGGAAGGCAATCGCGCCAGGCCTGAAGTAGAATGCCACCCGTGCCGATTTAGCTCAGTTGGTAGAGCAACCGCCTTGTAAGCGGTAGGTCATCAGTTCGAATCCGATAATCGGCACCATTTCATTGCACCTTGTTGTGCGCAGATATAAAAAAAAGCCTGCATCCCTTACGGATGCAGGCTTTTTTGCTTGGGCTTGGGGGCTGGCCAGCCCCAGGTATCAGAAAGTGTAGTTCGCCGCCACCTTAAAGCTGCGCGGGCGTGGGCCGGTGCCGCCTTTGAGGTCCACAGGCGCCTGGCTTTCATCGAGGTTGGTGATGTAACCGCTGAGCGTCAGGCCTTTAAAGCCCTTGTAGGTCAGGCTCACGTTGGTAACGTAGTCGGCCTTGATGTAGCAGGGCAGGTCGCCCGCTTTGAGGCGCGCAGCGCAGGCGCTCTCGCTCCAGGTTCCCAAGTCCAGTTCGCTGCCGTTCAGGCCGGTCGAGGACGTGTAGTTCACCCAGACGCCGGTTGTCCAAGGCCCTTGCGTCCATGAGCCTGACAAGAGGCCCACCACGCGGGGTTGGCCGTAGGTGCCGATGAAATTAGGGCGGTACTGCGCACTGGCCACGTCCCATACCAAGTAGGTTTGGTTAATGGTGGCTTGGGCACCGAGGTTAAACGACCCCCATTCACCCGCGCTCCAACGTCCGCGTGCATCGATGTCCAGGCCAGAGACCTGGGTCTTGGCATAGTTCTCGTACTGCAGCACCATCGAAAGCAAAGAGCCCGCGCCCCAGGAAATATTAGCGCCCGGCTTGAGTTGGTTAGCGCGGTCAGCCCAATACTGATCCTGCGCAGTGACACTGTTACGCACCACCAGGGCGGCGTAGGTCGGGTCGGTTAACTCGCGTGCCAGCACATAGCTGGGGGTGCGGTAGTTGATCTCGTTGGTGCGCTCGATCAAGAAGTAATCGACCGAGATAGACACTTCCTTCAAAGGTTGGAACACCAAGCCCACGGTGGCACTGTTGGATACCTCAGGTTTGATTGCCGGGTTGGCCGAAATCATCGCGGGCAAGGACACCGAGCAGCCGGAGTTGTAGGCTTGCGACGCATCGGACGCGTCTGTCGAGTTGCCAGTTTTCAGGATGTCTCGAATCGCGATCGCGGTATCGCAGCGGCGTGGGTCCAGCGTGCCGTTAAAAAAGCCGGTCAAGCCCACTTTGCCCATGGACTCGGGGATATTGGGTGTACGGAAACCTTGGCTGCTGGTCGCACGGGCTACCAGTTCAGGCATCAGCTCCATGCGCAGGCCCAGTTTGGGCGACAGGCGACCGTCAAAGCCCGACGATTTGTCATAGCGCACTGCCGTATTGGCCGTGAACTTGGGTGCAATCGGAATCTCCAGCTCGGCAAAGGTGGCGTCAATGTCGCGCGTTCCTTCGGTCCAGATACCACCGCGGGCAATGATTTGGGCGTTGAGCACGTCCTCTACTGACTTAATGGTCAGACCTTCCGTGCGGTGCTCCAGGCCCATGGCTATTTGCATCGGTCCGGCAGGCAAGTCCAGCAAAGTGCCCGACACCTTGGCGTCCAGGTGGTTCTGCCAGGTGTTGCCCAGCAAAGAGGCGTCGTGGAACATTTTGTTCAGCAAAGTGCTGCTGTTGGAGCCACCGATTTTGTAGTCGTTGGACTCAATCGCCTTGATGAACTCGGGCAAATAGGGGCCCAAGCCCACCTTGACCGCATCAGCGCCTACACGGCCCACGCTGGCTTCCCAATCCCAGCCGCCCACGGTGCCTTTAGCGCCAGCGAGTAGGCGGAACTGCGTCGCTTTGGAGGGTGCTGTCCAGTCCAGGCCTGGGTCCATAAAGCGGTATTCCAGTCCGGTGCCATAGACATACAAGGGGTGGGTGGAGGGCAGCAAGGGCTTGTTCACCAAGCGCACCTGCTTGGCCAGGCCGTCGTACCAACTAAACGGCGTTGTTGGCGCATTGAACGCGTAGGGCAAGCTCAGGTAGTCGGTTTGGGTGCGCGAGTACATGGCATCGCCAAACAATTCGGTCTCTTGGCCTAGCTTCATGCGGGCCGAGAAAAAGGCATTCACCCTTTGGGCGGGATCGGTCACCTGGTTGATGCTGTTCAGGTCTTGGGTACAAGCGCCCGTGGAGTTGCGCAGCGAGGCGGCGCAATCGGGGTTGGCCGTGCGGGTTATTCCATTTTTGAGGATATTGCCGGGGTAGGAGGCCACACTGGGGTCACCAAAAGACGGGCTCACAAATGCTTTGTAATAGGCTGGATAGGAGTCCTTCACCTGCGAGAGCATCAGCCCGCCGCGGTTGTAGATTTCCAAGTTGCCCACCAAGTTGTAGCCATCTTTATTGAAATCACCCACGCCGCCCACCAGGCTCGAGGTCCGCTGGGGCACGCCGCCAGGGGTATAGCTGTTTTGGAAGGAGGTGCTGACCGCGCCGCCCTGCAAATTGCGGTGGGTGATGATGTTGACCACGCCAGCCATCGCGTCCGAGCCGTAAATGGCCGACGCGCCGTCTTTGAGCACCTCGATGCGCTCAATAGCGTCCACTGGAATGGTGTCGATGTTGGTAAAAGTCGTCTTGCCGCCGTCAGCCAGGCCGAAGTTAGAGACGCGTCGGCCGTTGAGCAGCACCAAGGTCGCGCTCTTGCCTAGGCCGCGAAAGCCCACACCGGTAGCGCCTGCCGAAAAGCTGGAGGACGAACCGTTGTCTTTGAGCACGTTATCGCTCGCGGTAATCGTGTCCAACACCTGGCGCAGGGTGTTGGCATTGGTCGCCTTGATGTCTTCGCGGGTAATGACCTGCACCGGCGCCGCCGTCTCCAGGTCAATGCGCTTGATGTTGGAGCCCGTCACCTCGACCCGCTCCAGCGTACCGGTTTGTTGTGCCAGCACCGGGCCTTGCGAGGCCAAGGCAGCGCAGAGCGCCAGAAAAATGCCCTGGCGCACGTCCTTCTTTTTGAAATTCGTCATAAAAAACCACCGCCTGTAAAGAAAAGCAAAGCGGGAATTTATGTGAATTTCATGAAATTCACAAATTTCAGAGGTAAAAACACCTAATTCGTGTGGGAATCCCACAAATCTGGGGTGGTATTGCGGGGTACGCCCATCGAAAAATTCGCCGCATTGGCCGCATCGAGCAGGGTTTGCTGCGACAAATGCGCGTAGCGCTGGGTGGTTTTGATCTGGGTGTGGCCCAAAAGCTTTTGCACCTCGTAGAGCGAACGCCCGGCGTTCACTAAAAAAGAGGCAAAGCTGTGCCGCAGGTCGTGGATGCGCACCTCCTCCAGACCGGCGCTCGTGCGGGCCGTGTCCCAGGCGTAAAAAATACTGACAAAAGGCTTGCCCGTGCGCGGGTTGGCAAAAACATAGGGCACGGCCGGATTTTTGGGCACCAAAGCCAGCAACTCCAGCACCGCGTCCGAGACCGGCACATGCCGGGGCCGCCCCAGCTTGGTCACAGGAATGCGCCACTGGCGCCGCTCCAGGTCAAAGTCCTCCCACTTGGCGTCCAGCACCTCGCGCTTTCTGGCGCCGGTCAGGATTAGCATGGGCACGATGTACTGCAGCATCTGGTTTTGGCTGTTGCGCACCGCCTGGTGCAGCGCCTGCGCCTCGGCCTGGGACAGAAAACGCTCCTTGGTGGGCGGGTCGTCAAACAGCTTGCAGCCCAGAGTGGGGTTGGCGGTAATGCCATCAATCTCCCAACGAATAGCCATGTTCAGGGCATAGCGCAGCAGCACCAGGCAGCGGTTGCAGGTGCCCAGGGCATAGCCCTTGGCGCGCATGCCGTTATGAAAATCGGCCACTTTTTGCTTGGTGATCTCGTCCAGGTGCAGCTTACCCAGCACGGGCAAGAGCTGGGTGCGCAGATAGGAGTCGTCCGACTTCCAGGAGCGCTTGTAGCCTTGGATAAAGGGTAAATACCTGTCATTGATGAAGTCCGCAAAGGTGGGCGTGGCCCGCAGGGTCTGGGCTTTGGCTACCGGGTCTTCACCCAGGGCAATGCGCCCTTGCATCTCGCGCGCCAGCTTGCGGGCCACTTTGAGGGGGATAAACAGCGCGTCTCCGATGCGATGCTGCCGCTGCTTGCCACGCGCGTCGGTAAAGCGCAGGTACCAGGTCTTGCCGCCACCCGTGCGCACCTCCAGCATCAGCCCCTTGCAGGCCAGGTCAAACAGGTTGATCGTGCCCATATTGGGCGGGCACAAGACCCGCTCGACCTCGGCGGTGCGCAGATGAACTCTAGGCATAGATTAGGCGCCCAGAGCCATGGCGCGCGATGAATTTACAAGCTTTAAGCACGATGAAAATACCCTAAAATTATTTGTTATTGAAATTAAACCTAGTATTTTTAGGTATTTAATAAAGGTATTTTATTAAATAGTAATTTAAGAAAATAAAATAAAAATGTAGGAGGCGAGCTGGGCAATAAATAGAAAAAAGTTATTTTGAATCAATTACTTAAAAAATTTCAAATGCAAAATTCACATAAAAAATATAGGAAAATAATTGTTTTTACAGAATAACTGATTAGAAATAAAAATTATTCATTTAAATCAATAACTTGCAGTATTTAATAGTTGTTGCATCACTGCCAGTCAGTTAAATGCCGCCGGCATCACCGGGTATGCGAACATGACTGCAACGCAGTTGATTGCTGCGATCAAAGCATCGGATAACGCAGCGGTTGCCGATGCCGCGAAGGCGGCCGGTATAGCCTCGGTGGATATCACAACAGACAATGCCGCCGCAGTGTTGACCGCCTTGAAGTCGGCGGCCTCCACCGCGGGTGTTTTGGGTTTTGAAGCGATGACCGCATCGCAGCTAATTTCGGCGATTAGGACGTCCAACGACGTATCGGTGGCTGCAGCCCAGAGAGCCGTTGATGATGCTGCCGCCAAAGCCGCAGCAGATGCAGCTGCCACCAAAGCCGCAGCAGATCTTGCTGCCGTAAAAACCGCAGCAGATGCAGCTGCCGTTGCCGCTGATTTAGCAGCTCGCACCGATGTCAATGGCATTGTGTATTCCACGGTAGCTGCTGCTATCCAAGCGGACATTAAATCC
>CANGNS010000012.1 GCA_947455465.1 Comamonadaceae bacterium
GCCGCCAAGGACGATGCTGCCGGCCTATCCATCGGCCAGAACATGACATCCCAGGTCCGTGGCCTCAACCAGGCTGTGCGCAACGTGAATGACGGGATTAACCTGCTGCAAACCGCTGACGGCGCCCTGGTCGAGACCAGCAATATGCTTCAGCGTATGCGTGAGTTGGCAGTGCAGTCATCCAACGGTACCAATTCCACCAGCCAACGCGTCTACTTGAATAACGAGTTCACCTCGCTAAAGCAAGAACTATCGCGTATTTCAGACAACACGACATGGAATCAGGCAAACCTGCTTGGCAGTGCTGGCGGAGCTTCTGCAACCTTTACATTTCAAGCGGGTATTTTGAGTGGGCAGACCATTGAAATCACCTTGTCAGCGATGGGCGCCACAGGCTTAGGGTTAGATACGGCATCTATCGGAGACTTTTCTGGGGCGCAATCGTCTATCAGCTCGCTCGATACCGCCATTGAAACAGTAAATAGCTCACGCAGCCGCATGGGCGCCACCATGAACCAGCTGAGCTACTCGGCGGACAATATGACCAATATCTCCACCAATATTGCCGCCTCGCGCAGCACGGTCATGGATACGGACTACGCCACCGCCTCGGCCACGCTGTCCAAGACCCAGATCATCCAGCAAGCGGCCACCGCTATGCTGGCCCAGGCCAACCAGCAGCCCCAGAGCGTGCTCTCGCTGATCAAGTAAGCCTAAGCGCCCACCCTGTGGGCCCTTGAAAACCCGCCGAACGGCGGGTTTTTTTATGGCCTTGGAACGGCCGCCCTCCCCAGAACCCGCCCCCCCGAGGCGGGTTTTTTATGGCCGCGCGCACCTAAGGGGGCGGCAAAGTGTTGCCAAAATCGCATGGCACGGTGCTTGCTTATCAATCCCCGTGAGCACCGAATGTCCGTTTTCCGGCATCTGGATCTCTATTTAAACAAGCTTAGTAAAGAGTTTGAATTCTTTTATATTTTTGGAGTTCCACCATGCCAGTAATTAATACTAATACCTCTGCCCAGTTTGCCCAAGACGCACTCAAGGCCAACGCCAAAGTCCAAACCACGGCAATGCAACAGCTTGCCACCGGCAACCGCATTAACGCAGCCAAAGACGACGCCGCCGGCCTGTCCATCGGCCAAAACATGACCTCCCAGGTCCGCGGCCTGAACCAGGCCGTGCGCAACGTCAACGACGGCATCAACCAATTGCAAACCGCTGACGGCGCCCTGGTCGAGGTCAGCAATATGCTGCAGCGCATGCGCGAACTGGCGGTGCAATCCTCCAACTCCACTAATTCAGACAGCCAGCGAAGCTACCTCAACAACGAGTTCGCGACGCTCAAAGAAGAAATTTCACGCATCTCAGACAACACGACATGGAATAACGCTCGTTTGTTCGGTGACAAAACTGTTAGTGCGCTTGACGATCTCTGGGGTAATTCAAATACCGCCAGTGGCGCAGTCGGCGCAGCATCTGGTTTGGTAGGGATCGCAAGTGCAAATAACGACGCTGCAGTTCTGGCTGGTAACGCTGCTTCTATCGCAACATACGCAGCGGTCTACAACCAGAAGCTAGCGGATTACGCAAGCGCTCAAACAGACTATACAAATGCTAAGGCAGTTTTATCATCAGCAATCGGTCAGGGTTACACTCAAGCCAATATCGGCGCAACGGCAAGTCTTTATCAGCCAAAGACTCTCGTTTTCCAGGCAGGAATCAATGCTGGTCAGACTATTTCAATTCCACTTGAGCGCATGGACGTCCAAGGCCTTGGACTAACTAATTCAAAAATTAGCACCTTTGCTGGAGCGCAAGGCGCCATCACGTCGATTGACGCGTCAATTGAACAGGTCAACAGTTCCCGCAGCCGCATGGGCGCCACCATGAACCAGCTGAGCTACTCGGCCGACAATATGATCAATATCTCCACCAATATTGCCGCCTCGCGCAGCACTATTATGGACACCGACTACGCGACCGCCTCAGCGCAGCTGGCCAAAACGCAGATCATCTCGCAGGCAGCCACCGCTATGCTGACCCAAGCGAACCAGCAGCCCCAAAGCGTGCTGGCCCTTTTAAAGGGTTAATTGGCAGCACAACGTAGGCGCGATCCTGTTGAAAACCCGCCCCCGAGGCGGGTTTTTTTATGGCGGCGCCTGATCGGAGAGGAAACACATTGCCGGATTTTTTGGCACGACTTTTGCTTTTTTGTTTTCAGGCCCTCATTGTCCGGTTTTCGGCACCAGGGTTCTCAACGGTATTGCCTGGCTTACAGGCACAAATTTTTAATCTTGGAGAATCGTAATGCCAGTTATCAACACCAATACTTCGGCGCAGTATGCGCAAGACGCACTAAAGGTTAATTCCAAGGCCATGAGCACCGCCATGCAGCAGCTTGGCACCGGCAACCGTATCAACGCGGCCAAGGACGACGCAGCCGGCCTGTCGATTGGCCAGAACATGACCTCTCAGGTACGTGGCCTCAACCAGGCAGTGCGCAACGTCAATGACGGCATTAATCTCTTGCAAACCGCTGACGGCGCCCTGGTCGAGACCAGCAATATGCTTCAACGTATGCGTGAGTTGGCAGTGCAGTCCTCCAACGGAACCAATTCCACTAGTCAGCGCGCCTATTTGAATAATGAATACTCGTCGCTTAAGGAACAAATCAACAACATAAGCGACCAAACAACTTGGAACCAGGCCGCGCTATTTGGCTCAGCGGGTGCGGCAGCACAGTTCACCTTTCAGGCCGGGATTTTGTCGGGTCAAAATATCAATATCTCAATTGCTGCGATGGACACCACTGGTTTATCTGTCGTGGGCACCGACATTACCACCTTTACGTCAGCGCAAACCGCTATCAGCCAGGTTGATATAGCGATTGAACGGGTAAATAACATGCGCAGCGGCATGGGCGCCACCATGAACCAGCTGAGCTACTCGGCGGACAATATGACCAATATCTCGACCAACATTGCCGCCTCGCGCAGCACAGTGATGGACACGGATTACGCCACCGCTTCGGCCACGCTGTCCAAGACCCAGATCATCCAGCAAGCGGCCACCGCCATGCTGGCCCAGGCCAACCAGCAGCCCCAGAGCGTGCTCTCGCTCATTAAGTAAACCTGAGCGTCCACCCTTAAAACCCGTCTTCTGGCGGGTTTTTTTATGCCTCGGCGTGGCGCAAGATCGGCAAGGTATTGCCGGAAATACCTGGCACAGAGATTGCTTTTAATGATCTAAGAGCCAAAGTGTCCGACTTTTGACGCAAGGCTAGCGATAACAGGTCATCGCAATCGGTGGTCACTTTTTTGTTTATTGGAGAACTCCATGTCAGTCATCAATACAAACGTCAGCGCAATGTATTCGCAAAATGCGATGAAGACCAACGCGCGCGTTCAGTCCACGGCAATGGAGCAGCTCTCCACCGGCGTGCGGGTGAATTCTGCCAAGGACGACGCCGCCGGCCTGGCCATTGGCCAGAACATGACCTCGCAAATCCGCGGCCTGAACCAGGCAGTGCGCAACCTCAATGACGGCATCAACATGATCCAGACAGCCGAGGGCGCGATGGTCGAGCAGTCCAATATGCTGCAGCGCATGCGCGAGTTGGCCGTCCAGGCGATGAACGGCACCTACTCCGACACCCAACGTAGCTACCTGGACAAAGAGTTTCAGGCGCTGACGCAGCAGATTAACCGCATATCCAATGACACGATGTGGAATGATCAGAAGCTTTTGGCTGGTGGCGGGTATCTAAAGACGAAGAACGCTGCGCCGGTTTTGACACCTGATGCCGCCTCGCAAACGACCAACACTACGGCGGGCATTGTTCAAGACTATGCGGGAAGAAATGTGGCGCCAGGAATGCCTTACTTCGCTACCGCCGCCGCCACGACTTTGGCAACAGGTACCGTCGTTCAGTTTGCAGCAGATGAAGTGCCCCCCGGAATGAGTGGCTTTGCGACAAACCCAAATCCACTGAGCGCTGCGAGCAAAGCTGCCCTGAAAGCTGCCTCCGATGCGATAACTGATACTCAACTGGCTGCTGCTAAGGCAGCGCAGGATGCTGCCTTGGCCACAACTACAGCTGCCAAGGTCACCATGGATGGTGATGCTGCAGCAACTACAGCCAAGACAACCATGACAACGTCATTGGCAGCAACTGCTGCTGCCAATACTGCAAAGACCGCTGCCGTTGGCGCAATTCCACAAGTGCAGGCAACAGTATCAGCGGCAACAATAGCTTATAACACCGCAAAAGCAGCCAGTGATGCAGATGTAATCGCTTATAACGCTGTGCCATCGGTAGCTGCATATAACTCCGCAAAAACAGCCAGTGACCCGCTGGTACTGGCGTATGAAACTAAAAAAGCAACCAGAGACGCCTATCTAGATGCTACCAAGGTATGGATCCCTGCGGACAAGCTGCATGCGCAATTCACGGTTCAAGCTGGCAAAGACCAAGACCAGACGATTACAGTAGATGTAGTCCCGATGAACGCAGCAGGTCTTGGAATATCCGGCCTTGCCATCGACTCGTTCGACCATGCGACACAGACTTTAAACCAGATCTCTACCGCACTCGAAACCATAAATAACCAGCGCGCCGGTCTGGGCGCCGCCATCAATCAAATGGCCTACGCAGCGGACAATTTGACCAACGTGTCCTCCAACGCCACGCAATCGCGCAGCACGATTATGGACACCGACTATGCGCTGGCCACGACGCAGTTGGCGAAAACACAAATTATTCAGCAAGCCGCGACAGCCATGTTGGCGCAGGCTAACCAGCAGCCGCAAAGTGTGATGGCGCTGCTCAAAGGCTAAAGACCTCTTTCAGACCAATTTGCTAAGCCACCATTAATGGCCTAGTCCAGATTACTTGGACTAGGCCATTTCAATTTATAAAGTGACCCGCCATGATTCAGTACCAACTCGACGCTAATGTTAGCAACCTTAAGTTAATCTTGGAGGAAATGGCCAGTAACAGCGAAAATATACTCAAAGCAGGCTCTGATGGCGACGAGCAGGCGGTGCGGCAAGGTGTCGACCGCATGCGCCAACTCAACTCCGACCTCCAAGGCGTCGGCGAAATATACAAAACATATTTCGATACACGCCCCGATAACGAGAAAGCGAGAATTGGGAGAATACTGGAACAATATAAGAAAAGTGAGGATTTTTGTAAAACATGGGCGAGACGGTATGAAAATATTGCACCTCTCCCAGTATTACTAGAACTTCCCGACGGGCCTGGTGGCATTGTGGATATGTACTTACCCGAGGCTTGGGATTGGAACAATGATGTTATTATTTTCAGCAACCGAAGCGATAGGCGTTTAATAGACTCGGTGTTGGACCGTGGTCAGCGAAGGATATTAATATATTGCGTAAATGCTGTTCATGACGAAGACAAAATACCAGGGGCAGTCTATGTCGATGAAGAAAAGCAGATCTATGCCTATTTTCAGAACTCTTTAACGCCATCTAGAATATTTATATTCGACAAATTGGCACCCCCCATACCTGCAATAGAAAGTGACGAAGAGGACGCGCATCAGGATTTCGTAGAAATAGTCCACAAAGCTTTTCAACGATCCAGCGTTAACCGGAGTACGGTACGATTATTCGGGAACCGTTGGATAAATCAGGGTGTTGAAAACTTACCGATAATCGCACAGCAACCATCCTATAAACATCTCATCGGGAAATTGACCAAAGTACCGTTGGTAATCATATCTCCGGGGCCGTCTCTGGACAAAAACATCAAACAACTTCATGAATTAAAGGAAAGGGCCGTTTTAGTATCACCAGCACAAACTGTGATGGCCCTTCAAAGAGAAGGAATAATACCGGACATTGTTATGGTCGCAGATCCCTGTGACCTGCTCTATCTGCTTGAAGATTTTGACATGTCCCAAGTCAAGGCGATACTAATCGGGGTGTCATGCAATCCATCAATATATAAACGATACATCGATAAAATCATATCTTTCAATGTTAATGGCGCCATAGATGCCTGGATTTCAAATATATTCAACGATACTCCGCCACCGGGAGGTTGTGGCTCGGTATCCTCTATGGCCTTTATGCTCGCAAATGAATTGAAATGTGACCCCATTATTCTAGTTGGACAAGACTTATCTTTTGCTGGTGAAAAACAGTATTCCGAAGGTACTTATGACGGGACCATGACAGTTGCATTTGATGAAAATAGTAGTACGTTTAGTTATACCGGAATTCCGCAAAAATCCGAGGAGTTAATGAAAACTGTCGGTGTACCACATAAGGGAGGCAAAACCTCTACGCTGCCGGGATATTATGGTGGGCTGGTTCAAACCAAATTTGATTATGCAATATTCCATGGCGAGTTTGAACGCTTAGCAGCTAGATATTTATCTAATGAAAACCCACCTAAGTTACTAAACTGCACTGAAGGCGGAGCATACATCAAAGGTCTAGAACATATAGCGCTGCAACAAGCAATTCAGGAAATCAAAAATTCGACAGACTCAATAATCGACAAAAGGGCTATTTTTGAAGAGGTATTTAATTCTGTAGAAAAGAGCCAGCGCTTAAAAAGTTTAGAAAAGGTGATTTCGGAAGTTAAGTCAGCACTCCAAACAAGTATATTACTATCGAAAGAGTGCCACGCCCAGGCCGTAAAAATTGAAAAAGGCAAGGCGCAAACGGATGAACTATCGAAAATTGAAATGAAACTGATGCGGGAAATAAAAACTTCGAACTTCATTTCAATTGCTGTACAAGATGAGATAAGAAATGCCATCAAACTGGCGGATCAGGCAAAAACATTGAAACAAAATATTGGCGCCTCCAAATTGCTTTACAAACTAGTCATGAAAGAAGCAAAAAAAATAGAGCCATATGTATTGGCTGCAGAAAAAACCATAAACAGAATTAAAAATGAATTATCTTTAATTTAATACCTAGAGTTGAAGGTACGGATATATCATGGAACTGCCCATACCGCCGAACTTGGCACACTACTTGTAAAACGTGGCGCTGCAGATACCCTATTACCGGCAAATCTCAGGTACTGCCAGGCCAGCCTCAACCCGTTTGAGCGCAACCTTGATCGGGCTGTCGATATATCTTAACTTCTACAAGCAGAAGTTTCTTTTTGGAAAATTCTACTTCTGGGCTTTTGGTATATTGGGGGGCTTATCCAATTATAAATAAATTCATATGGCGCAAGTCATCATGAAAAATATTCGCTTATATATTGCGCCGATAGACATTTGTATGCAAGTTTCCATGAAACCCATTGTTACTGAGAATTATTGAATAGCCTTTGCTTAGCAAAAAATCGCCGTGAACAGGATTGTTATAAACAACAATTGTTTCATAACTAGTAAACCTCCCGATCATTTTACTTAAAATATTTTCGTTAAATGGATTATATAAATACAATATGAATCTATTGCCAAATTGCTCGGGATTTATTTTGGACGCATCCTGAACAAGATATTTCCCCCTTGACCCGAAAATTTTCTTATGATTACTTTCAGCGATGGGTATCAATTCCTCTACCAAGTCCAAGCCAAAGATATCTTGCTTCCTCCCGTGGCTTCTGCAGCAACTCTCCCAAATAATTCCCACCTTCCCTTTCCCGCAACCCACGTCAATAAAAGTATATTTTTCAAACTGGTCTCCCATTGAATCATTTAGAGATCGAAAAATCCTTTTTACCTCATTTGTCCACGAGGCCATATAAATAGATGAATCGTCAGTAGCACTATTTTCACTATCCAAGTATTCTTTGGGTAGCCATTTGTGTGTATCGGTTCCGTACAATATATCAAAAAGATGTGCTTCAAAAAAATAATAGATCGGTAGTTTGATGCCCTTAGATTTATACATTCTCCAATAATTTAAAAGCCCAAAGGGCACTTTTTCTTTCATGCTAATATTTTTCATATTATTTATAAAATAGTTTTACCCCAACATCCGGCCTTTTAAATAACTATAAAGCCACGACAGTCTCAACACTTGCCAATAGCTCTGGCATTTAGCGCGCATTATTAGCGGAATTTATGCTGATGTAAGTAATTCCCAGCAACACCTTAACAATAAGAACGCGATCGAATCGTTATTGATTACGCCTTAAAAAATGGGCCGGCATGGAATTATTGGCTTGCTTAGCCTACCTGGTATATTTTTTCATAATATCTAGCATTTGATAAAATTGAACGCGAAGTCGCTGGGGATTTGATTCACAATCAGCTTGACTTTGAATCACCTTCATTATTCAAATTCAATAATCAACTAAATGAAATAATCCCAATTTACGGCAGTTCCGTAATCGGCATCCACTGACATTTTCTTGCCAATGATGGCGTCAAAGTGCTTGGGGGGTAGTCCAAATCCAGGGCGTACGCTGCGTATATGGTCCTTTGTAATTACCTCTCCTGCTTTCATATCTTTTACAAAATATAAGGAACGGCGAAACTTAACGTTACCCAATTCGCTCGCCTGGCGTTCATAACTGACTCGCCCGAGTGCCTCCCAAGCCGTTTTTGCGCCCTTGCAAAGTTGTGCCAGGTCAGCAGGCTCTAATGAGAAAGAATCATCTGGACCCCCACCACTCCGATCCAGCGTGAAATGCTTCTCAATAATAGAAGCGCCCATGGCGATACTGGTTATGGCGGTCGTATTATCTAAAGTGTGATCAGATAGGCCAGTAACAAGTCCAAAACGCTCGCGCATATCTGCAATTGTGCGCAGGTTGTAATCAGATGCAGGAGCCGGATAGCCGCTGACACAGTGCAAAATTGCAAGCTGCGTACAACCTGCAGACCTTGCTGCATCAATTGCCTCCTGAATCTCTTCGACAGATGCCATGCCGGTCGAAATAATCATGGGTTTGCCAGTCTTGGCGACGTATCGGATCAATGGCAAATCGATAGCCTCAAAAGACGCAATCTTGTAAGCAGGCGCGTGAAGACTTTCGAGTAAATCTACCGCCGTATGATCAAATGGCGAGCTGAAAATGGTAATGCCTATTTTTTTTGCATAGTCAAAAAGTGGGGCATGCCATTCCCAAGGCATGTGCGCCTCGCGATACAAGTCGAATAAATTTCGACCATCCCAAAGGCCACCGTGGATTCTGAATTCTTCAGTATCGCAATTTAAGGTAATCGTTTCTGGCTTATAGGTTTGTAACTTGACAGCGTCTGCGCCAGCCAATTTGGCAGCCTCAATGATTCTGTACGCAGTCTCGATTTTGCCATTATGGTTAGCTGACATTTCCGCAATTACATAGGGCGCGAAATCAACTCCAATGCGGCGTAAATCTATTTCCATGCTAGGTTCATTTTGCATGTATCACTTTCCTTTAATATACTCTGCTGTTTTATCCCACCCCAAATTAGCTATCACATCAATAATAGATAGGCTGGCGATAAATTCTTTCGAATTTTTCTGCACATAAATATCAGGCTCATAATTTTGGAAAATAAGCTTCGCTTCGCTATGGCCTATAAAATCATCAGCCGCCAAATACCCGGCTGATCCGACGGGAGACAGATACTCGTTGCTTGAAAAGCATTTACATAAATCAACAAGCTTGGATGTACGCGGCGTCTTTATGTTGTATTCACTTGCTAGATGGGTTGGGGTATTTATACCGATATTTTTCGCTATAAAAGCAATAACATTTATGTTGAATTTTGAAAGAATCGACTCGTCGTTCGCCAGCAAGAAATCAATCACTAATTTTGCACTTGAATAATATGGATGTTTACAATAATTCTGCCCGAAACTTTTTGCTAATTTGCTTTTCCACGACGTCTCGTTAATTATTACTGTTTGATTTATCTTTTGGGATAAATTTGCGTGTCGAACCGGAATACTTACCCAATGGACATCCTTATTTACAATAAAACGATTTCGGGTTTGCCATGATTGCTTCTCCAACTGGACATCATCCAAAAATATGAACCCGCTAACACTCTGCATTAAGTTGAAATATCCCGCCCAAGGCAAGAAAGTGGGCTGCATTATTGCTATTCGATCATATTTCATTATGACTTTAGTTTTCCTAAATATTGCAACTGGAGTTACTAATTCAACAGCAAGGTATCCACTACCTCTGGAACCGCATTCTTCCAAGCTCCAGATAACTGGAGGGAATCTTCTGACATACGACGAACATCCAAGGGGTTGTCAATTAAATTCATCACAGATTTAAACCAGTCTTCAGTCTGTACAGCACCAGAGTCGCCAATACTGTTTACCACACCTTCAGAATCCAATACGATGGTTTCTCTGCGCTGATTTTCTGCATTTATCACGACAATGGCAGGCAACCCCAAAGCGCAGCGTTCCCATGCCGCCTGCCCGCAGGCGCCGAGCGCCAAGTCGGCCCAAGCCATCAGCTCCCACATCGCCGGCGTAGTTTTCATGACCTCTATTGAATCCGACTGACATGCGATCAACTCTGCTTCGAAAGGATGGTGATTGCCAATAAGCGCTTTGACTTCAATATTGGGCATGCCTTCCAATGCCGTCAGCGCCTTTCCTGCTTGATTCATAACGTCATTGCTTCCCATGTAGACCAAAATCTTTTTTATTTCTCCCGATCTTTGTCTTTGCAGCGTCAAATCTGAAAATTCCGGCCTAATGAAAATATATTTCGATCCTATTAATATTTTTCTAGCATTGGGTGCTGTTCGATATATTTCTTCCGTGTCCAAGCTGATGCTAGGTACCAATAAGAATTGGCAGTCATGTGACCTGTCTCCAATATCATCAATCACCATTACGCGGCGACCTGTTTCTCGGACAACACGTTCCCAACGGGCGTCAATGCCGTAATGGTCAACGACAATCCAAGAAGCATCTAATTTTTGAATAGCATTGCATGTATCTCGTGCGTCTTGCTCCCAGGTGCCCAACAGCCATTTCCCGGAAAATGAAGTTTCGCTTTTCGCATTCCTGAATTTATCATTCAGAACAATCACTTCAAAATTTTTACTTTCTATATAACCAATAAGATTTCCATCCATATTGCTACATATAAAAAAACACTGGCACCTTACCTGGCGTAACGCTTCTGCCAAAATCAGGCAGCGCATAACATGCCCTGCTCCAATTTCATTAGAGGCATCAACACGAAATGCTATGCGGATATCTGCCATTGTTAAGCGGTAATATTTCTCTGCTTGAGCGCTTCATACATTAGCTCAGCGCGTGTCCAATCTTCTTCTGTGTCAATATCCTGCACACGGTGCCGCTGCAATACTATTGGAACAGAGGACTGGGTAAATACAGGCTTCAATTCCAGCCAAGCGGCGGCACGCCCCCAATAGAACTGACCTGCGTCATGCCAGACCTCCTCCAGATCCTGCGATCGGGTATTAAACTGACTCGCATCGAGCATTTCCACTCTATTATTATTTTTAATCCTAATTGCACGCTGAATTGGGAATGCATAGCTTGTCACGGAAAATGCGTAATCTGCGTCACTTGACTCCAGAGTTTGCAACCCGTATTGCAAATCCTTGATGTCAATAAATGGAGCTGTCGCATATATACAGCAAACCTTACTGGCTATATTTAAACTGCTATTCTTGTTATACCAATCCACTGCATGCGCAACGACCTTGGTAGTTCCGGTGTGGTCATCGGATAACTCTGGTGGCCGCATAAATGGCACCTCTGCGCCGTATGAAATAGCTACCTCGGCTATTTCGGAATCATCGGTGCTGACAATAATACGATCAAAGCATCCGCTTTGCTTCGCCGCCTCGATGGACCAAGCAATCATCGGCTTACCACCGAATAATTTAATATTCTTGCGTGGAATGCGCTTGCTACCACCTCGCGCAGGAATAATGGCAAGCCGCATGCTCTCTACTTCCGCTGAAAAAGTTGAAGTTCGGAATGAAAACCATCGACAGTTTCAAATCCGAAGGGATGTACGTTTCGTTCCACAAGTCGATAATTGGGCAACATATCTAAGTAGTCGTCAGATCGGATCGGCGTCTTAACGCCTACATGCCCCGCGCGTTGTTTTTGCTTGCCTTCTCGCATGTTACGCAGCAGAACCCATCGCGCTTGAAGGCGGTCGACATGATGGAGGTAGTTGGACACTACGTCTGGCTCCATTTCTTGGAAAGAAATAAAATTCACGAACAAGTCAACCGCACCTTGCAACTGTTCAATTTGCCACGAGCATAAGACCGACGCTGGCTTTAAATCGCTGATGTTGATTTGTCTATGGTTCAGGAGCTCGTCAAAGCCAGTCACTTGATCTGCACCTAAGACACTTTTGAGGTAGTAATCTGCCACAAATTGTGTAGGCGGTATATCCACACCAATATACCGCCAATCAGGCACCCCAGAGCTGGCCCATATTTCCCCTAAGGTGCCAAATCCACCCCCGATTTCCAGAACGGTTTTGGGCACTTCACTACCTAAATGGCGCTTAAGAAAGCTCAGCCCAAGCAAATAGTTGAGGGATGAGCGGCTGTAACGTTTACTGCCAAATTCAAATTGTTCCAATGGTTGCCCGCACACACTTTCGTTAAAGTGGTGCAAAAAAGGCAACTGCGCTTGGTTGTCACTGGCTAATAAGACCCGGTAGTCAGATAAAGCATGTTGTTTACCCGACAAAAGGTGCTTCAATACCTGCTGCGACTTTTTTTCTTCAGGGGAATGCTCAAGCAGTGTCGAGGTCAATAAAGCGACTTGCTCTTGGCTTAGTCCACTGGCCGGAGGGCCAAAATTTGGCACAAAATACCCTAGTGCGATGGGAATATTTCTAAAATTTTCTACACCACGCAAGTGCAATTCTTGGGCAATCTCGGCGCTGGCAGCGGACCAAAAAGCCGTTGGCTGATAGATAGCTTGTTGTTTGCGCAACTCGGTAAGCGCCAGGTCCAGAGTTTCCAACGGATTCATTATCATCCTTTGATACTTGTAGGTTCAACAAATGTGATGCTTGCATCGTAAACAGGCGATGTACAGACTTGTCGGATAGCTCCAATAACGCGGTCTTGCTGATCTTCACTTAAGGTTGCAAACATCGGCAGACTCATTGCCTCTGCGTAATAGCGCTGCGCTTGCGGAAAGTCCTCTGCCCTGAACCCCATTTTTTCATAATAGGGGTGGGCATATACCGGGATGTAATGTAAATTGACCTCTATGCCTTGGGCTCGCAAGGCTTTAAATACTGACGCATGCGACAGGCCTGTATTGTCAAGTTGCAGGCGAATGACATACAAGTGCAGGCCGGAGTAACTGTCTGGATGCTGCCACGGCGTGGTCACTGGCAATTCGGCCAGTAAAGCATCGTACCGTTTGGCCAGTGCATGGCGTCGCTCTACATAGGTATGCAACCGGTCCATTTGACTCACACCCAATGCAGCCTGCAATTCGGTCATCCGGTAGTTAAATCCCAACGCGATTTGTTGGTAGTACCAAGGCCCATCGGGCTCATGGGTCATGCGCGCAGGGTCTCGGGTGATTCCATGGCTGCGCAAAAGTACCATTTGCTCGGCCAGATGGGCGTTATTGGTAACGGCCATACCACCCTCTGCCGTCGTAATTATTTTGACCGGATGAAAACTAAATACGGTGATATCGCTATACCTGCAATTGCCAATCGGCTGGCCCTGGTAACGCCCGCCGATGGCGTGTGATGCGTCCTCAATCACTTTAAATCGGTACCGCTTCGCGAGCACATGAATCGCCTGCATATCGCAGGGCTGACCGCAAAGATGCACTGCAACCAGCACCTTGGGTAAGCGGCCTATTTTTTCTGCGCTTTGCAACTTACTCTCTAGTGCGATGGGGCACAGGTTATAGGTTCGCGGATCGATATCCACAAAATCAACCGTGGCACCGCAATAAAGACCGCAATTGGCCGACGCCACAAAGGTAATAGGCGATGTCCAAAGCATATCGCCCGGCCCCAAGCCCAAGGCTAAACAAGCAATATGCAGCGCCGACGTCGCACTATTGACCGCCACCGCATGCTCTGCCCCGCAGAATTGCGCTACCGCTTGTTCAAATTTTGGAACGACCGGACCTTGCGTTAAGTAATCAGACCGCAACACTTCAACAACGGCATCGATATCCGACTGGGTGATATCTTGGCGACCGTAGGGAATGCTGGCTTGCATTAGATATTTCCGATTTTTTCGCGGTTAATGTCTATCCAATTTTGCAATTGCGCATCACTCATCCACTCTGGGTTGTTGTCGCTGGAATAAACAAAACCCTCTGGCACTTTGATGCCATCTTTGATGCGCACTTGGCTGGTTGCCCAGTCATTCACATTGGGCAGAATTTTAAAATGTTCAGGGTATTCATAGGTATACAGCGAGTCCTCGGCACTAATCATCTGCTCGTGCAGTTTTTCGCCAGGCCGGATTCCCACCGTTTCTTGTTTTGCCTCGGGTGCGATCACTCGCGCAAGGTCCGTCACCTTCATGGATGGGATTTTTTTGACATAAATTTCCCCGCCCTCCATGTCATCAAAAGTGTGCCACACCAAATGCACGGCCTCTTCTAAAGAGATCATGAAGCGCGTCATCCGCGCGTCGGTAATTGGCAAAACGCCCTTGTCCTTAATCGACATGAAAAAGGGAATAACGGAGCCACGCGATCCCATAACATTGCCATAACGCACGACAGAAAAGCGTGTTTTATGGCTGCCGGAGTATGAATTTCCGGCAACAAAAAGTTTGTCGGAAGCCAATTTGGTTGCACCATACAAATTAATAGGGCTACTGGCTTTATCCGTAGACAGTGCAACGACTCGCTTAACACGTTTGTCAATACAAGCATCGATCAAATTCATGGCGCCGTTGATATTGGTCTTGACGCACTCAAAGGGGTTGTATTCAGCCGTTGGAACAATTTTTGTGGCTGCAGCATGGACCACGTAGTCAACACCATCGAGCGCCCGGTAAAGACGGTCCCTGTCCCGCACGTCGCCAATAAAAAAGCGCACCCGTGGATCACCCTCAAATTTTTTGGCCATGTCCCACTGCTTCATTTCGTCACGCGACAAAATAATAATTTTTTCAGGGTTATATTTGGCCAGTGTCATAGGCACAAAGGTATTCCCGAAGGAACCTGTGCCGCCGGTTATCAGGATCGTTTTATTCGTTAACATTTAGTTTTGATGTGATTAACTGGAAAGCTGCGAAATTCCAAACGAATGGTCGAGATAGTGTAGGGCGAAAACCCCTAGCCCAACAACATCCCCACGGTAAACGCCACCTCCGGATCCCCCGGTTCCAATTCTCGTGCCGTTTTAAGGTGTGCAATGGCCGCGCCCATATTCTGCGTCGCAAGCCCCACCCGCACCAGCCCCATCAGCGGGCGCACTGTGCGCAGTTGCTTGTTAATAAGCGGGCCGGTTGCTTTTATGGCCTTTTTATAAGCCTCCTCCGCTCCTGGCAACCGGTTCATCGATTCAAGTAACTCGCCCATCCGGTAAGCAATCGCCGGCGAGTCAGGCACTCTTTTCCAGAGCGCTTCCAAGGCGGCAACTGCTTGTTGAGGGCGCCCAGCCGTCAGCCCGTCGACCATCATGACGGCTAACTCACCCGCCCAGTGGCCCAGGGCGCTGTCGGGCGCACGATCAAAGGCAGCCATGGCGGCGGGCGCTGCGCGTGCCGCCAGCCCCTGGTCAGCCCAATAGCGCGCTTGCTCCATGAGTTTGTAATGTAAATAAAGGTCGTCCGGATCGCGCGCCAGCACCGCCTCGATGATCGAGGTGTCTCTTGCCTTTTTGCCACGCGCCTGCGCATGGGCCCGTTCGTAGCCCAAGTGCATGATGGGGGCAGGTAGGTGGGCCAGCACCTGGCCTGTCTGCTCCAGGCGCGGCATCAATGTGTCGGAAAGGTCTTCGTGGATAGCGTGGCGAAAGCGAACATCGGGGTGCCTGCGGAACATGCGTACCAAACGGGCTTCCTGCAAATGCCCGTCCTCCCGGTGGTTTTGCATCACCACGGACGCGGCGCCAGCCTTGGTATCGGCCACAAGCGCACGCGCCTGCGCCACAAACTCGGCAGACACATGTTCGTCCGGGTCCAGCACCAAAATCCAATCCCCTGAAGCCGCCTCCAGCGAGTAATTGCGTGCCAGTGCAAAGTCGTTTTGCCACGGCTTGTGCAAAACTTTGGCGCCAGCGGCCTCCAAAATAGCGACTGTGTCGTCCTGCGAGCCGGTATCCACCACCACCAGCTCATCCCAAAGCCCGCGCGCGCGCGCCAAAAATTCGGGCAACATGCCGGCCTCGTCCTTCACAATCATGCAAAGAGACAGCTGAATCGGCGGCGAAAGAGGCATATGTGCGTCCTAATAGGAAGAAGCTTGGCATCGTGGGTGTTAGCAACACCTGTCGTAACCATGGGCATTACTTTTGCTTAAGCAATTGCCATGCCTCCCAACATCCCCACCCTCCCCGCCACCGCATCGGCCGTCAATTGCTGGCAGTGCCGCCATTTCGCGACCAGCTGGGATCCGGCCATGCCCTATAGCTGCAAGCTGCTGGGCTTTAAATCCAAGATGCTGCCTTGTATCCAGGTCAAACAGGCCGACGGGCGCAGCTGCCAGGGCTTTGATGCCAAGCCAGCGGCGGCCGCTGCCGGCGCCCGGGTGTCGGTAAGTCGTCAATAAAGCAGCCTAAACCCGTGGCACGGGTCTTGCACATAAGGTGTCTCTTTCGACACTTTTTTGAGCAAAACAGACTATGTCCGCGCCCAGACCACTTACTCCCGCCCTCTGGCTGGACCCCTTTCGCCCCCTGAGCGCGGCGGATGCGGAGCGTTTGGCCTGCGCCGGCGTCAAGCCGATTCCGGTCAGCACCCTGGACGAGCTGCAAGCCCAATTAACCGACACCCCTACGCCTTTGGCCATGCTGGTCTTGGGCTTGGGTAGCGACACCAGCCTGCTTGAAGACGCCCTCTTATTATTAAAAGGCGTGCAATCGACCTTGCCGGTCGTCTGCCGCCTGGAGCGCCGCCACCTGGAAGTGGCTGTAGCCGCCCTGCAGGCCGGCGCCTGCCACGCCCTGGTCGCTGACGACTGGAGCCCCAAAGCCTGGGACCTGGCCGCCAGCCGCGCCGCCGCCCACACCCCCAAATCTGCTGCCAGCGCGCAGCAGGCCGAGACCGCCGCCCCCATGGCGCCCATCCGCCACGCCCAACACAGCCGTGACGATGCCGCCGTGCGCAGCGTCGTTTATGTGGACCCGATCAGTCGCAATCTGCTGGCCCTGGCCCAGCGCGTGGCGCTGGCCCCCGTGGCCGTGCTCATCGAAGGGCCGACCGGCTCGGGTAAAGAGGTGCTCTCGCGCGTGCTGCATGAGTCCTCGCCCGCGTCCCACGGCCCGTTTATCGGCCTGAACTGCGCGGCCATGCCCGAGCACATGATTGAAGACATGCTCTTTGGCCATGAAAAAGGCGCTTTCACCGGCGCTGTCAAAGACCACCGCGGCCTGTTTGAGCAAGCCCAGGGCGGCACGCTCTTCCTGGACGAAATCGGCGAACTGCCCTTGACGCTGCAAGCCAAGCTGTTGCGCGTGCTGCAAGAGCGCACGCTGGTGCGCCTGGGCGGCGAGCGCAGCATTGCGCTGGATGTGCGCATCATCGCCGCGACCAACAAAAACCTGCGCGAATCGATTGCGCTGCGCGAATTCCGCGAAGACCTGTACTTCCGCCTGAGCACCTTCAAGCTGCGCGTGCCCGCGCTGGCCGAGCGCCGTGGCGACATCCTGCCCCTGATCGCCCGCCTCCTGGGCCGCCATGTGCGCGGCACCCAGGGCTGGAGCGTCAGCCCGGCAGCACAGGCGCAATTGCTGGCCTACCCCTGGCCGGGCAATGTGCGCGAGCTCGAAAACGTGGTGCAGCGCGCCATGGTCTTGTGCCCGGACCACCACATTGACACACCCCATCTGATGTTTGACGACGCCGGTTGCGAAGCGCTGATGCAAAGCAATTTCCAAATGCCCGCCGCCCCAGCCGCCCCTGAAGCACCTGCCGTCGATTTGCAGTTGGCCCAGGGCGTGCCCGCCAACGCCGCCGAGCTGCTAGCCTTGCTGCACGAGGACGATGGAGCCACCATGCCCCTGCAAGCGGCCGTCAAAAGCAATGAACACAGCCTGATCCGCGCTGCGCTGGAGTCCTCGCGCAGCCGCATCGAGGCCGCCGAGAAACTGGGCATCAGCCCGCGCACCCTGCGCTACAAACTGGCCCGCCTGCGCGACAACTCGCTCAGCCAACTGGCCAACGCCTAAGCACCGGAACCGCACCAGGAGCCACTCCCATGATCGAAAAAGCCACTTCCGCCGCCAGCATCGCCTCGATGCTCAAGACGCTGCAATCGCATGCGTCGCAGGCCCAAGGCATCCAAGACGATGGCGCAGCCAAGGCCGACTTCTCGGCCCTGATCCGCCAGGCCGTCGGAACTACCAATGCCGCCCAGGTGGATTCGCAAAACACCACCGCCGCCTTCGAGCGCGGCGAAGCCGTACCCCTGACGGACGTGGTCATGAAGATGCAAAAGGCATCGCTGTCCTTTGAAGCGACCTTGCAGGTGCGCAACAAAGTACTTAAAGCCTACGAAGACGTGATGAACATGCCTGTCTAAGGCCTGCACCGAACCGCTTGAACGATATCCCGCGCTGAAAGACACACCCTATGGCAACCGCAACCGCAAGCACCGCTCCCGGCACCTTTACCCCCGGCCCCGCAGGCGCCAGTGCCCTGGCAACCAGCATCAGCGCCAACCCGCGTGGCGCCATGGCGACCATGGGCTCGGGCGCAGGCGCTGCCGTGGCGTTTGCCGATGCCGGCACGATAGCCGACTACTCCGGCCCCTTTGGTCCGATCAAACAGGTTTTGGACCAACCCGCCGTTAAAAAGTCTTTGCCGATGATGGTCATCGCCGTGGCTTTGCTGGCCTTTGCCTTGGTCTACACCATGGTGAACCAACCCAGCTACCGCCCGGTGATGTCCGGCATCACCGAGGCCGACCAGCAAGCCGTGTTTGAGGCGCTCAAAGCCGCCGATTTCAAACCGGTAATTGACGCCAGCAACGGCCAGGTGACTGTGCCCAACACCCGCTACCACGAGGCGCGCATTTACCTCGCCTCTAAAGGCCTGCCCAAAACCGCCTCGACCGGTCTGGACACGCTCAAAGACCAATCGGCGATTACCACCAGCCAGTTCATGGAGCAGGTGCGCTACAACGCCGCCATCGAGCAAGAACTGGCGCGCAGCATCCAGCAAATTGATTCCGTGCAAAGCGCCCGCGTGCATTTGGCCACCACCAAACCCTCGGTATTTGTGCGTGACCGCACGCCGCCCAAGGCCTCGGTAGTGATCACACCCCACCAAGGCCGCAGCGTCAGCCCCACCCAGGTGCAGGCCATCGTGCATTTGGTCGCCTCCAGCGTGCCCATGCTGCTGCCCGAAAACGTGGCCATCGTGGACAACGTGGGCAAGCTCATGACCGATGCCGCCTCCGACGCGGCCATGGGCCTGAACGCTACCCAATCCAAATACAAGCAGTCGCTCGAAGACCTGTACCGCCAGCGCGTGCTGGAGATTTTGGTGCCCATCGTGGGCGATGCCAATGTGCGCTCGCAGGTCAACCTGAACATCGACTTCAGCCAGACCGAGACCACCTCCGAGGATTTTGACCCTGCGGGCAAAGGCACCAAGACGCGCTCCGAGATCACCAGCGAGGACCGCAACAGCACCAAAGAGGCCGCCGGCATCCCCGGTACCTTGGCCAATACCGCCCCGCCTGCACCCACGACGACGTTGAACACGGCGGCAACACCCGCATCGGCCACCGACGAGCGCAGCACGATTGCTGCACGTGCCACCCGCAATTTTGAAATCGATCACCAGGTGCGCCACACCAAGTCGGCCTCCGGCGGCATCCAGCGCGTCAGCGTGGCCGTGGTGATCAATGAGCGCGCGCCCACACCGCAGCCCAAAAACGACAAAGGCGAAGACCAACCGCCCAAACCCAACCCCTACACGCCCGAAGAGCTGGAGCGCATCCAGCAGCTGGTGCGCGGCGTAGTCGGCTTTGACGAAGCACGCAAAGACGTGGTCAGCGTGATCCCGGCCAAGTTTGAGCCCGATGTGCCGGTGGACCTGAGCATCCCGTGGCACAAAGACGAGGCCGTGATGACCAACCTGAAGTCAGCCTTGCTGGGCCTGATGTTTGTCGCCTTTATGATGGCTGTGGTACGCCCGGTCGTGGTCCACATGATGGAGCGCGACAAACAAGCCGCCCTGCAAGCGGCCGAAAATATCAAGTTGGCGCAGGAAGAAGCCCTGGCCTTGGAGCGCACCCAGTCCGAAGAAGCAGCCGCGGCAGGCGCAGAGGCACCGGAGCCGTCGGCCGCCGAGACGCTGGAAGAGATGAAGGCCAAGATGAAGGCCAAGAAGTCAGGCATCTCCGCAGAGATGATGGACACGGCCAACACCTACGACGACAAGGTTGCCCTTATCCGTATGATTGTGGGCGACGACTCAGCCCGCGTGGCCAGCGTATTGAAGAACATGATCAAGCCCAGCTAAGGGGCCCTGACGACCTCGATTTGCAACCAGAGAAACACCATGGCAGACACCGACACCAAACCGACAGGCGCCGCAGGCTACAGCGACGCCCTGCGCCGGGAAATGTCCGAGCTGACAGGCACCCAGCGTGCAGCCGTTCTCATGCTGCTTTTGGGCGAAGAACAAGCGGCCAACATCATTCGTTTCTTGAGCCCCAAGGAAGTCCAAGGCCTGGGCGCCGCCATGGTGCAAGTGGCCGAGCTCTCGCAAGAGGCTGTTAATGCCGTGTTGGATGAATTTTTGGCCGAAATTAAGCGCCAGACCAACCTCGGTTTGGGCACCTCGGACTATGTGGACAAAGTATTTCGCCGTGCTTTGGGCGACGACAAAGCCGCCTCGGTGCTGGGCCGTATCAACCCCGGCCATGGCAGCAAAGGCCTGGAAATCCTGACCTGGATGGACGCGCGCTCGATTGCCGACATGATCCAAGCCGAGCATCCGCAGGTGGTGGCCATTATTCTGTCGGTGCTGGAAAACGCCGTGGCCGCCGAGGTGCTGAACTTTTTACCGCCCGACTCGCGCGCCGAAATCATGCAGCGCGTGGCCAGCCTGGAGCAGGTGCAGCCTTCGGCCATGGAAGAGCTCGAAGCCATCATGAAAAAGCAGTTCTCCACGAACTCCAGCTCCAAGTCCTCCAGCCTGGGCGGCATCAAACAAGCGGCCAATATTTTGAACCTGACCAAGACCGCGCTGGAAGCCTCGGTCATGGGCGGCCTGCGCGACCTGGACCCGGACCTGATGCAAAAGATTCAGGACAATATGTTCACCTTCGAGAACCTGGTGGGTGTGGACAACAAGGGCATCAGCAAAATCATGAGCAACGTCGAGCCCGACCTGCTGATGAAAGCGCTCAAAGGTGCCAGCGAAGGTGTCAAAGAGAAATTCCTGGGCAGCATGTCCGAGCGCGCACGCGGTATGTTCCGCGATGATATGGAGGCACTGCCCCCGATGCGCCTGTCCGACGTCGAAGAAGCACAAAAACTGGTCATGCGCTCTGCCCGCAAGCTCGCCGATGCCGGCGACCTGGTGCTAGGCGGCGGGGCCGACTATGTCTAACAGCGCCGAGGCGGCCGCACGCACCGTCGAGGTCCGTCCGGCCCGCGTATGGCAGCCTACCGATTTGCTGCACCCGATTGCGCCCGAGGGCGGCTTTTTGGCTTCGCCCTGGCGCAAGGCCAACAGCAATGACTTTGATCCCCATGGTTTGGCGACTCCGGTCATCGACCTCAAAGCCCTGCCCGCACCCAGCGAGGACGCGCCCCAGGCAGATGCCGCGTCCGACACCGCCGACGCCCTGTCCGAGGCTGCTGCAGACGAGGCCCCCGCCCCGCCAGAGCACCCCATCGACGCGCAAGCCTTGGAAGACGCCCGCGCCCAAGGCCATGCCCAGGGCGTCGCCGAAACCCGCGAGGCCATGCAAGCCGAAATGGCCCAGGCTTTGCAAGAGGCGCTGGGCGAAGACGGCGCCTTGCTGGACAAGCTGCGCAGCGCCTTGGATGACTTGCAGCAAAGCCCCAACACCTTTTTTGAGCCCCTCAAACGCCTGTCGCTGCACCTGGCCGAGCAACTGGTGCTCGCCGAGTTGCAGATTGACGGCAGCGCCATTGAGCGTCTGGTGCAGCGCTGCGTGGACGAGCTGGCCCAGCACGACGAATCCATGGTGCTTATTGAGCTGCATCCGGACGATGTGGCGCGTTTGCAAAGCATGCGCGAGCGCACCGGCCTCAATGAAGGATCGGCCCTGCGCGTGCAGGCCAACGACAGCCTGGCGCCTGGCAGCGTGCGCGCCAGCGCCAATGACGCCGTGGTCGAAGACCTGATCGGCGATCGCCTGAGCGCTTTGGCACGCGGCCTGCACATTGATGAAAAGCGCTTTGCCGCCCAAAGCGCCTTCAGCCCCAACCGCCTGGCCACCGACCGCCTGCCCAGCAGCGGCGTAGAAGACGTGCGCCCCCGCATGAGCGCCAGCGAGGCTGCTTCTGAAGGTGCGGGCTACGACACCGTGGCCGCCATCGACGCCATCGTCCAAGGCGGAGCAGACGATGTTTGACTTTGGCGCCGCCGTCGATCAAAGCCTGCCCCAGTTGCACAGCAAAACCCCCGGGCGCAGCGGCACGCTGGTGCGCCTGGTCGGCCTGCGTCTGGAAGCGCGCGGCATCATGGCGCCTATTGGCGCGTGCTGCGAGGTGGTGGGCCAAAACGGCCAGCGCATCGAGGCCGAAGTCGTCGGCTTTGCCGACAAAACCATTTATTTGATGCCGTTTTCTGAGCCCACGGGCATTGGTCCGGGCGCCGTGGTGCGCGTGCTCAGTGACAGCGGCCACGCCCTGTTGGGCGACGCCCTGCTCGGGCGCGTCATCGACGCCCAAGGCGAACCCCTGGACGGCAAACCCAAACCCGAGTGCACCACCAAGCTGGGCTTGCTGGGCCTGCCCATCAACCCGATGGAGCGTGGCGCCATCGACCGGGTGCTGGACGTGGGCGTCAAAGCCATCAACGGCCTGCTCACCCTGGGGCGCGGCCAACGCGTCGGCCTGGTGGCGGGATCGGGCGTAGGCAAAAGCGTGTTGCTAGGCATGCTGACGCGCTTTACCAAAGCCGACGTGGTCGTGATTGGCCTGATCGGCGAGCGCGGCCGCGAGGTGCAAGAATTTATCAACGAAACCCTGGGGCCCGATGGCCTGGCCAAAGCCGTGGTCATTGCCGCGCCGGCCAACGTCTCGCCGGTGCTGCGCCTCAAGGGCGCGCACCTGACCCATGTGGTGGCCGAATACTTTCGTGACCAGGGCAAAGACGTGCTCATGCTGGTCGACAGCCTGACCCGCGTGGCCCACGCGCAGCGCGAAATCGGCCTGGCCATTGGCGAGCCGCCCACCTCCAAGGGCTATCCGCCCTCGGTGTTCGCGCTCTTGCCCAACCTCATTGAGCGCGCCGGCGTCGGACGCCATGGGCACGGCTCGATTACCGCCATTTACACCGTGCTGGCCGAAGGCGACGACGGCAACGACCCCATCGTGGACATCGCCCGCGCCTCGCTGGACGGACAAGTCATGCTCTCGCGCAAACTGGCCGACGCAGCGCACTACCCCGCCATCGACCTGACCGGCTCTATTTCGCGGGTGATGCAAAACCTGCTCGCCCCCAACGACCTCAAGCTGGCCAACCGCTTTCGGCGCCTGTGGTCGCTCTACCAACAAAACGTGGACCTTATCCAGGTCGGCGCCTACCAGCCCGGCACCAACGCCGAGATCGACCAGGCCATTGCCGCGCGTCCGGCCATGGAAAACTTTTTGCGCCAAGAGATGTACCAGGGCGTGGACGAGACCCAGACACGCACCGATGTGCGCGTGCTGATGGAGCTGTGATGCCCGCCCTGCCTGCCCACTGCCCAAGGCCGCTGCCATGAAAGTGCGCGCTTGCTGGTCTGCCCTGGAAAACAAGGCCGAACGCCGCATTAACCAGCTGCGCGAGGACAGCGCACGCGCCGAGCAGCTGCGCCAGTCTTTGTTAGGCAGCCAAGCCAAGCTGGAGCAGATGTACGAGGAATACCGCAGCAAAGCGGCGGCCGCCGACCAGTCCCATGGCATGAGCGACGCCATGAACCAGCGCCAGTTCATGTCGCAGCTGCTCACCTTGCGCGAGCGCGTGCGCCAAGACATCGAGCGCTCCAACACCCATTTGGCCACCTTGGCCCACCACATGCAGCTGGCCGAAGTGGAGCGTCTGAAAATGCAAACACTGCACGAAAACGACCGCGCCACGGTGCAAAAATTCGTGGAAAAGCGTGAACAAACCCGCATGGATGAACTGGGCGTGCAGCTGTTCGTGCGTGCCCAGACCCCATGAATCCGTCTGGCGGCATTCTGTGGCACTGGCATGCGTGGCGCCACCGCCCGCTGTGGAAGCACAGTTGCCAAGACATCGCGCAGTGGCTGGCCCAGGCGCCCACCGGCCATCGCGAGCTGCTACTCATAGGCGCTAGCGCCGGCTGGATGATGGACAGCGCCTGGCTGCAACGATTTACCCATATTGACACCTACGACCTGGACCGCCTGGCCGGGCCCTTGTTCCGGCGCAACCACGGCGCAGCCCTGCGCGCCAGCGGCACCGTGCTGCGCTGCCACCGCGCCGATGCCTTCAGTGACCTAGGCAGCGTGCTGCGCGAGCACCCCAAAGCCTTGGTTTTGCTGGACAACGTGCTGGGCCAGCTGCGCTTTCATTACCCGGATGTGGACGAGGCCAGCCACCGCGTGGCCACCGTGGCCCGCAAACTACAAGGCCGCCATTGGGGCAGCGTGCACGACGCCTACTCCGGCCCGGTGCGCACACCCTGCTCGGCGCGGCCGCGCATTGCCATGGCGCGCCAGCAAAAGCAGGCGCACGGGACAGCACACCCATCGGATGCACCCCAGCGGGCCGCGTTTGCCAAGTTTGGCAGCCAACTGGACGCCGACGGCGCCTGGCTGGACCACCTCACTGACGATGTCTTCGCCCCCGGCACCTGGGTCAGCCATATTGCCTGGCCTTACAGCGATGACTATTGCCACTGGCTGCAGGCCGCCTGGGTGGCGCCGGCGGGCGCGCCCGCCACTTTGAAGGAATCCCTGCCATGACGCTGCGCTCTGTATCTGCGGGTCAACGGCTGGCGTCTATGTTCGCTATGGCGCTCTCCCTGGGGCTCATCGCCTGCGGCGGGCAAGTCGCATCGACGAGCAATGCCGCGGGCGGCACCACAACAGCGCCGGTAATTCCCTTGACCGACGTCACCGGGCTGTACAGCGGCAGTGTCAGCGGCACCGGCGCCGAGTTCCTGAGCCTGATCACGCCCAATGGCAACCAGGTCAACTGGTACGGCTGGTATTTTTTGCGCGGAGACGGTTTAGCGCCCTATTTGTATTCCGGCAGCCTGGTGCTGAGCACGGCGGGCGCTGCCCAGTCGGCGGCCAATGCGCTTTGGGTGTCCGAGGCCGGCGTGCGCCACACGGCCAGCGCCAGCCTGACGCAGGGATCGTCCAGCGGCTTTAAGGCCGAGGTCACCGTCAACCGCGCGGACGCCCCGAGCACGCCTTTTACGCTTAGCGCCAGCGCCTTGCCGGCCAGCGCGTACAGCGCCAAGGCCACTGCCAGCACCAGTGTTTTGGCCGGAAGCTGGACGGGCGTGCTCTCCAGCGGGCTGTCCACTTACCAAAGTATTTTGCAGTTCGATGCCAGCGGCAAACTGATCCGAAATTCAGCCCAATGGGAGTGCGCCTTGGACAGCGTGGGCTCCGCCCTGCAGCTCAATGCGGCCAGCGGGGGCAATTTTTTTACCGCCAGCGTCACGATTCCGGCGCGATCGGGCTGTGTCTGGGCGCCCCTGTCCAGCCCCACCAGCTTGGGCGGCGCAGCCGTGGTGCAGCGCCTGACCAGTGGAGAAGACCAATTAGATATGATACTGATCGACGCATCGGGAGACGGAATCTCTTATCGCGGAAGGCAACGCAAGTAGCCCCCGCGATTCAAGGAACTGCCTTTGATGCCGATCTCACCGCTGATGGCCCCTTGGATACCGCTCTATGGCGGTAGCTTGCGGCGGTGCGTTGGAGTGCCAAATTTTCCTCAGAATGAATACAAACCACGAGAGCACCTATGAAAAGAATCCTGCTTGAAGTCTTTCTTGCCATCGCCTTGGTCGGCGCCGCCGTTTTTGGTTTTATGAACCAAAAAACCGCCAAAACCGCCACAGCCCAAATCACGGAGCTGAAAAAAGCGGCTGAAGAGGCAGAAAACACGGTCAAGGAAAAAGAAGAAGCCATCAAGACCGCCGAGGAAGAGGCCGCAGCCTTGCACGAAGAGATGGCGGCGATGGAAGAAAAGGCTAACCAGCTGGAGGCCGTCAAGGCCGCGCTGGCCAACGGCTCTACCCTGAGCGACCTAGAAAGCGCCTATAAAAAAGAAAAATCGCTCTCCGCTGAACGCCAGGTGGGCTTAGGCGCCATCCGCATGCTCACCAAAGGTGCAGAAGACCCTGCCACGCTGGAAGCGTTCCGCAAAGCGCTGCAAATGTCTGAGCTGGGCGACCGCAAAAACACCATTTGCGCTGCGCAACTGGGTCTGCTCGCCGCCGGCGAAAAAGTCAAAGTCATGTCCGACTGCCTGCCCAAGTCAGAAAAAGCCAAGGGCGACAAAGAAGAAAAAGACGGCCATAGCAAAGACGATGGCCATGACCATGGCAAAGACGGTAAGGCCAAGGGTAAAGATGACGGCCACGGCGACAAGAAAGAGGAAAAGCACGCCGCACCCCATTGGGGCTATGAGGGCGAAATGGGCCCGGACAAATGGGGCAAAGAGTTCCCCACCTGCGCCGCTGGCAAGTCGCAGTCGCCCCTGGACATCAAGAACCCCTTTGTGAAAACCCGCATGGTGGTGACGGCCGACTACAAAGAAGGCCCGCTCAAGGTACTCAACAACGGCCACACTATCCAGGTGATCGTGACGCCGGGTAGCAAGCTGCGCATTGATGGCGTCGCCCACGATTTGCTGCAGTTTCACTTCCACCGCCCCAGCGAAGAGAAAATTGACGGCAAACCCATGGCCATGGTGGTGCACTTTGTGCATAAAAACGCCGAAGGTAAGCTCGCAGTGCTGGGCGTCTTGCTCAAAGAAGGCAATGAAAACCCCGGCATCAAAACCCTGTGGGCCAATCTGCCCAAGGAAGAGGGCGTGGAATACGCCCCCGATGGCGTGAACTTCAACCCTGGCAATCTGCTGCCACGCGAATTTGACTACTACAGCTACGAAGGTTCGCTGACCACGCCGCCCTGTACCGAAGGTGTGCGCTTCTTTATCTTGAAGACCACCGTCAACATCGCCAAGGAGCAGGTGCAGGCCTTCCCCTTCAAAATGAATGCCCGTCCGGTGCAGCCGCTCAACGGCCGCGAAATCCTGACTAACTAAGCACAGGCCAGCGCCCTCATATCCCTAAGGACCCACCATGAAAAAGCAATCCGCATTGGGTGCCGTTGTCACGGCCGTCGTGATCACCCTGATCGTTGCGGCGCTGACCGGTTGGGGCCTGGTGGCGCTGGGCGTCATCCATCTCGCACCCACCACAGGCGGCTCGCGTGAGGCCGAATTGGAAGATGCGTCGGGCAAACTGGGTAAAAAAGGCGGCCAATTCGTCTGCGAAGTGACCGTCTCCACACCCCAGGGCGCACTCAATTCCGAGCCCAAGGTCTATCAGGACATTCTGGTGGCCGGTTTGGAGCCCGAGGCGGCCTCGGGCTGGTACCAGGGCGAGTACTCCATCACAGAGTCGCGCAAAGGCGCGTTCAAGATGGAAGGCACCAAGGCTTTTGTCAGCCGCCCAGCCATGTTCGAGCGCTTTGGCCAAATGGTGACGCAAGAGGAGTTCACCATCGACCTGACCGATGGCGCTTTTGTACAAACCCTGACCTTCAAGGACGGCACCCGCCGCCACATGATCAAAGGCGTGTGCGCCAAGTTCACCAAAGCGCCCTTCCATTAAGCGCGCAAAGGCCTTGGACCGAACGCCACCTGCGGGTGGCGTTTCTTTTGCCTGCCTACAATAGCCGCCATGACTTTTCTTGACATGCTCAGCCGGGCCGAGCGCCAAAACCAATCGATGTTGTGCGTGGGCCTGGACCCTGATCCAGCCAAGTTTCCTGCCCATTGGCGCGGCGATGCCTCCAAGATTTACGACTTTTGCGCCGCCATCATCGACGCCACCGCCGACCAGTGCATCGCCTTCAAGCCGCAAATTGCCTACTTCGCGGCGCACCGGGCCGAAGACCAGCTAGAGCGCCTGATGGCTTATCTGCGCGCCCAGGCGCCGCAGGTGCCGGTGATTTTGGACGCCAAGCGCGGCGATATCGGCAGCACCGCCGAGCAATATGCCAAAGAGGCCTTCGAGCGCTATGGTGCCGATGCGGTCACTTTGTCGCCCTTTATGGGCCGCGACTCGGTGCAGCCCTACCTGCGCTACAGCGGCAAAGGCGCGTTTTTGCTCTGCCGCACCTCCAATCCCGGCGGCGATGATTTCCAAAACCAGGCCTTGGCCGCCCTGCCCGGCCAGCCCCGTCTGTACGAACACATTGCGCAGCTGGCGCAAACCACCTGGAACGACAACGGCCAGCTCGGCCTGGTAGTAGGCGCCACCTACCCGCAAGAGCTGGCCCGGGTGCGCGCCCTGGCGCCCACGGTGCCACTGCTGATTCCGGGCGTGGGCGCCCAAGGCGGCGACGCCACCGCCACGGTGCGCGCCGCCTGGCGCGGCAGCGCAACGCAGACCACCGGCCCCATCGTGGTTAATGCCTCGCGCTCAGTGCTCTATGCCGACAGCGGCGCCCAGTTTGCCCAAGCGGCGCGCCACGAGGCGCTTGCCCTGCGCGAAAGCCTGCAGGCAGCGCGCCAGTTTTCTAGCTGATACGGTACTGCCATGCTGCTCTACACCTCCTTGCGCGCTCCCAACCCCCGCCGGGTGCATATGTTTCTGGCCGAAAAAGGCATCGACAACCTGGAGCGCGTGCCTGTGGACCTGAACGCCGGCGAGCACCGCAGCGCCGCCTACCTGGCCAAAAGCCCGCTGGCCAAAGTGCCTGCCCTGCAGTTAGACGACGGCCGCGTGCTGACCGAAACACGGGCCATTTGCACCTACCTGGAAGGCCTCTACCCCGAGCCCAATCTCATGGGCGTGGATACCACCGAGCGCGCCTTCATTGAAATGGCCGACCGGCGCGTGGAATGGACGATTTTGCTAGGCGCTGCCAACAGCATCCGCCACAGCCACCCGGGCCTGGCGACCTTGGAGCAGCCGCAGTTCCCTGACTATGGCCACGCGCAGGCCGACAAGCTCAAGGCCAATTTGCAGGTGTTTGATACCTTGTTGCAGCGCCAAACTTGGATGGCTGGCGAGCGCTTCACCATCGCCGACATCACCGCGTATTGCGCCCTGGAGTTTGCCCGCGGGCTGATGAAGTTTCGCCCCGCCGATCTGGGCTACCAGGCGCTGCAAGCCTGGCGCGAGCGGGTGTTTGAACGCCCCAGCGGGCAGGTGCAATAAGCGCTCAGGCCATTGAGCGCCCTGGGCGCTAAACGCTGCGCGGGGCAGTCGGCGCCTTGCGCGTAGCCAGCACTTTGTCGACCCGGCGGCCATCGAGGTCGACCACCTCAAACACCCAATCTTCATAGCGGATGCGCTCGCCCACGGCGGGCAGGTGGCCGGTCAGCGCCATCAGCAAGCCGGCCAGGGTGTTGTAGCGGCCGCGCTCTTCGTCAGGCAAATCATCGAGCGCCAAGCGGGCCTTGATTTCATCGACCGGCATCACGCCGTCCAGTAGCCAGGAGCCGTCTTCGCGCTGGGTGGCCCAGGCGTCGGTCTGGGCGCCGTATTGCAACTCGCCGGTGATGGCCTCGAGCAAATCGCGCGGCGTTAGCAGGCCTTGCACCACGCCGTACTCGTCCACCACAAACAGCAGGCGCGCCGCCTGCACCCGAAATTGTTCGAGCAGCTCCATGCCGTTGAGCGTCTCGGGCACAAACACGGCGGGCTGCACGTGGGCGGCGACCGGCTCTTCGCTGTGCGCGCCCAGGTCCAGCAAATGCGCCACGCTGATGATGCCCACCACATCGTCCAGCGAGGCCCGGCACACCGGGTACCAGGAGTGCGCGCCCTTGCCGGCGCCGCGCCCGGCCAGACGCAGGCAGGCGGCCACGCTGTCGGTAGCGCTGAGCCACTGCACGTCGCTGCGCGGCGTCATCAAAGAGGTCAGCGGACGCTCGTCCAAGCGAAACACGTTTTGCACCATCTGGTGCTCATGCGCTTCGATCAGGCCGGCGTCCACGCCCTCCTCCAGGCTGGCCGAAATCTCTTCTTCGGTCACGGCACGCGCGGCATTGGTGTCTATGCGCAAAAGCCGCAGCGTCGCTGCCGTGGTGCCCGAGAGCAGGCGCACAAAAGGCTTGGCCGCACGCGCCAGCCACAGCATGGGCCGCGCCACCCAGCAGGCCACCGTCTCGGGGTGCAACTGGCCAATGCGCTTGGGCACCAGCTCGCCAAAAATAATCGTGGTGAATGTGATCAAAGTGACCACCAGCGCCGTGGCCGACACCGCCGCTGCCCGCTCGGCCAGGCCCAGCGAGACCATCCAGGCGGCCACGCCTTCGCTGAAAGCGGCCTCACCGACGATGCCGTTGAGCACGCCAATAGAGGTGATCCCCACCTGCACGGTAGACAAAAACTGGTTGGGATTACCAAGCAAATCCAGCGCCGCTTGGGCGCCCTTGTCACCCGCCTCGGCCAACGCCCCCAGCCGGGCGCGCCGACTACCGGCCAGGGCCAGCTCGGACATGGCAAACACGCCGTTGAGCAGCGTCAAAAAAACAATCAGCAAAAATTCCATGGCGCCAAGCGGCTGTGGTACACGGCCCCACTGTACTGCAAGCGCACTGCAGTCGCCCCCTCAGGGGCGACGCTAGCTGGCGGACTCGGGTTCGCGCTCGTCGGCGATCAAGGCGCGCAACTGTTTTTTCAGGGCTACCACGGCAGGATCTTCCTCGTCGCGGGGGCGCGCAAGGTCGATCTGTAAGTTGGCTTTGACGGTGCCCGGGCGGCGCGTCATGACGATGATGCGGTCGGACAATTTGATGGCCTCCTCAATGCTGTGCGTGATCAGCACCATGGTTTTGCGGGTTTGGCGCGAAATGCGCACCAGTTCGTCCTGCAGCAAAGCGCGGTTTTGCGAATCAAGCGCGGCAAAAGGCTCGTCAAACAAGGCCACCTGCGGGTCGACTGCCAGCGCCCGGGCAATGGCCACGCGCTGGCGCATGCCACCCGAGAGTTCGTGTGGCAAGCGCGATTCAAAGCCTTGCAGCCCCACCAGTTCCACCTGCTGCGCCACGGTGCGGGCGATTTGGGCGGCCTCCACGCCCTTGTTTTCCAGACCGAAAGCGATGTTGCGCGCCACCGTCAACCAAGGAAATAGCGCATAGTCTTGAAACACCACGGTGCGCTGCCAGGAGGGCTTGCCCACCGGCTGGCCATTGAGCTGCACGCTGCCAGCGCTGACTTGCTCAAAGCCGGCAATGATATTGAGCAAGGTAGTTTTGCCGCAGCCGCTGTGGCCCAGCAAACAACAAAACTCGGCCTCCTCGACGGTAAAGCTCACGCCCTGCAGCGCTTGCACCGGCAGTTGGCCGCGTTGCTGGGGTGGGTAAATTTTGTCGACCTGGTCAACGGTTACGCGTGCCATAGGGTGTTCCTTGTGTATCGCATCATTTTTGGGCCGCCAGCGACCAGGGCAAAAGGGCCTTGGCAAGACGGCGGATCAGCAGATCAATAAACAAGCCGACAAAGCCAATCGTCAGCATGCCCAAAATCACGACGTCGGTGCGCAGCACGCTGCGCGCGTCATTGATTAAAAAGCCCAGGCCCGAGGTGGCGCCCACCAACTCGGCCGCTACCAGGGCCATCCAGCCCACGCCAAAACCGACGCGTACGCCCGTCAAAATCAGGGGCAAAGCAGCGGGCAGGACCACGCGGCGCAGCAACTGCCACTCGCCCGCGCCCAGGCAGCGGGCGGCGCGGACCAAATTGGGCTCGATATTTTTGACACCCTGTATGGTATTGAGCAACAGCGGAAAAAATATGCCCAGAAAAATGATGAACTGGTTTTGCGCATTGCCAATGCCCAGCCACAGCAAGGACAGCGGAATCCAGGCAATCGGCGGGATAGGGCGCAAGACCTCGATCACCGGGTCGAGTTGGCGGTTGACCGCTGGCCACCAGCCCATAGCGATACCCAGGGGCACCGCCACCAGTGCAAAACCAAAGGCGCTGAGTTCGCGCTTGAGCGATGCCCACAGGTGGTGCTGCAAGTCGCCCGATTGCAGCAGCTCCCAGCCGGCCGCCAACACGCCGCTGGGCGGCGGCATGAGGGTGACCAAATCGGGCTGGCTTTGGGGCAGCCAGATACGCGCAGCCCATTCCCAGGCTAAAAACAGCACCAGCAAGGTGGCCCAGCGGGTCAGCCAGGCCCAAGCCTGCCCCGGCAGGGCCGCAGCCCCCCCTGTTTTTGCAACAGACATGCGCGCTCCCAAAGGACTTAGGGTTTGACGGTCTGGCCGTTAAAGGTATAGGCCCGCGTGAGGTCACTGCGCTCGGGCCAGGCCTGGGGCGACTTCATGGTGAGCAAGGTGTCATAGGGCGGGTAGGGCAGCTCGCCAATCTTGCCGGGCCACTTGGACGAAATCGTGGGCGGTACGGTGGGGATTTTCCAGCCCAGCGTTTCAAACGTCTTTTGCATGAACTCGGGCGCGAACACCGCGCCAAACTCTTTGGCCGAGAACGGTTTTTGCAAGCGCTTGTTTTCAAACAGCCAGTTGGCGATTTTCTCGTTCTCATGGGCCCAGAAATCGACAATTGGGTACAGGTAGGTCGGCTTGTACAGATTGTTGTATTCCAGGGTTTGCTGTAGCAAGAGTGCAGTGGGCACGTTTTTGAGGTTGGGGTCTTCTTGCATGGTGGCTACGGCCGCTTCGGGATTGAGGCGAATCCACAGCGTGGCCTCGACGATGGCGTCGGTAATGGCCTGCACCACATCGGGCACATGGTCTACCAGCTCTTTGCGCAGGTAGATCGAGCCTTGGTAGATGTTGTAGGGGTAGCTCACGTCAATAGAGCGGCCATTTTTGCGCTCATTCATCATCAGCGAGCAGGTGTAGTCCCAGGGCACTACGGCGTCGATGCCCTTGGGCAGCAGCATTTGCTCAGGCGGAGGCATGTTCTTAAGGATCACGTCCTTGCCGATCTGGATGCCGTTAACGCCCGCCATCATCTGGAAATAGAACTCGGCCGAGGAGCCGGTTGCAATGCCCACCACATAGGGCTCGCCGCCTTTGCCGCCTTTGAAATCTTTGACCGATTTGAGCGGCGAGTCCAAAGGCACGATGACATGGTGGCGCAAATTGGGGCACACAATAGAGACCACTTTGAGAGGCACTTGCTTGTCAATCAGCGAGTTTAGCGGAAAGTTGCCACCCGCGCCCACCTGGATTTTGGTAGAGACAAATACCTCGTTAAGTGCCGGACCGGCGGTAAACGAAGTGAATTTCTCCTCGATGCCGCGCTTATTCAAAAAGCCTTGGCGGTCGATCACGGCCATGACCGTGTTTTGGCCCGACCAGGGCGCCTGCCAGCCCACGCCCAGCGGCCACCACCCCTTTTCTTTGAGCCAGGCGATGGACTTGTCAGAGACCTTGGTGTAGGGCTGGGGCCAGCCCCAAGCGGTGGGCGCGCTTTGTGCCAGTGCCTGGCCCGGCAGGGCCGCGCTGGCGCCCAAGCCGGCGGCGGCCATAGCGCCCAAAAGTGTGCGGCGTTGTTCGAAATGTTGCATGTCGTGTCTCCTTGTTTGTAAGAATAAAACCCCCAGGCCCATTCAGGGCCCAGATGCTGCGTCGGCCAAAATCAAGTCTACGGCTTTCTCCGCGATCATCACCACCGGCCAGTTGGTGTTTCCCGAAACCAGCGTGGGCATGACTGAGCAGTCCACCACACGCAAACCTGTCACCCCGCGCACCTGCAACTGCGGATTGGTTACCGCCATCGGGTCGCTGTTAGGGCCCATTTTGCAGGTGCCCGAGGGGTGAAAAATCGTGGCGCCATAGCGGCGGCAAAAATCTAAAATCTCGTCATCGCTGTGCACTTGCGGGCCAGGGCGGTGCTCGCGCAGGACCAGCTGGCTCAGCGGCCCGGTCTGTGCCAGTTGGCGCGCGTAACGCACCGCAGCAATGGCTATCGCCTGGTCATAAGGGTCCGACAGGTAATAGGGCTGCATTGCCGGGGCTTGCAGCGGATCGGCCGAGCGGATGCGCACATGCCCGCGCGAGCGCGGACGCAACTGGCATACCGACATGGTGAACCCCGAAAACGGGTGTACCTTGCCACCGGCCATATCGGCCGACAGGGTCGAGAAATGAAACTGGATGTCCGGCGTCGCCGCGCTGGGGTCCACCCGGGTAAACAAGCCGCCTTGGTTGATACCAATGGCCAAGGGGCCACGACGAAACAACAACCAGTCCAGCCCCATGGCGGCGCGCCCCCACAGGCTGCGCATCTGGTCGTTGGTGGTGATGGGCCGGTTGGCCTCCAAAATCAGGCGCAATTGCAGGTGGTCTTGCAAATTCTCACCCACGCCGGGCAGGTCCTGGCGCACGGCGATACCGTGCTGGGCCAACAAAGCCGAAGGCCCGATGCCCGAGAGCTGTAGTAACTGGGGCGACTGCAAAGCGCCGGCGCAGACAATCACCTCGCGGGCCGCTTGCACCGTACAACGCTGGCCCCGGCGCTGGTAGGCCACACCGCATACCCGCTTGCTATGCCCGGCAAACAAGAGTTCGGTGGCACGGGCATCCGTAATCACCTGCAAATTAGCGCGTTCGCGGGCCGGCTGCAAATAGGCTTTGGCTGTGCTGCAGCGCATGCCTTTATGCGTGCTGAGCTGGTAATAGCCTACGCCCTCCTGGCGGTCGCCGTTGAAGTCCTGGGTCGCCGGCACACCCAAAGCGGTGGCACTGCCAATAAAGGCCTCCACCAGCGGGTGCTTGGCCCGGATGGAGGAGGCCTTGAGCGGCCCGTTTTGCCCATGCAAAGGCCCGCCCAGCCGGTCGTTGCCCTCAGCGCGGCGGAAATAGGGCAGCACATCGTCCCAGCCCCAGCCTGTGTTGCCCAGCGCGGCCCAATGGGCATAGTCCTGCTGCTGGCCGCGGATATAAATCAGACCGTTGATGGAGCTCGATCCGCCCAAGCACTTGCCGCGCGGCCAGTAAATGCGCCGGTCGTGCATGCCGGGGTCGGGCTCGGTCTCAAACTGCCAGTTGAGCTGCGGATCCCACATGGTTTTGCCGTAGCCAATGGGCAAATGGATCCAAAACGAGCGGTCCGCCGGCCCGGCCTCGAGCAGGCAGACGCTGTAGCGCCCGTTTTGCGACAAACCGGCGGCCACCACACAACCGGCCGAGCCGGCGCCGACAATCACGTAATCAAAGGTTTGCAATCGGCTGTCCCCGTTTCACCCTGGCCTGCCCCACCCCAGGGTGGACAATGCTAGGAAATTACCATGTGCATCATCGTAAAAACGCCCTAAGCAAATATGCAAGCAGATCTATCGGCCCTGTCCGCATCTGAAACAAACAGGCCGCGCGCTGTTTCAAAACTTGAGCTCTCCGGCAAAGATGCGGCGGGCGCAGATGCCCGTGCGCTGCGCCCCCTGTTGCTGCTAGAGACGCTATCGCAGCAGCACAGCGGCATCAGCTTGTCGGCGCTGGCCGAGCGCCTGGGCCTGCCCAAGGCCTCCGTCATGCGCCTTTTGCATGCCCTGCAAGGCCAGGCCTACGTGATGCGCGACCCCGGAACCTCCGTCTTCACGCTGGGCCCACGCGCCGCAGCCCTGGGCTTACGTACCTTGCACGCCGCTTCCGTGGCGCACCGCTACCGGCCCCTGCTCAGCGCGCTGGTGCAACGGCTGGGCGAGACCTGCAACCTGACCACCCGAGAAGGCGCGCAGGTGCTCTACATCGACCGGGTGGAAACCACCGAGCCGCTGCGCATGACTTTGCCGCCGGGCTCGCGCGTGCCCTCGCACTGCACGGCCAGCGGCAAGCTGTTTTTGTCGCAGATGCCCGCGCCCGACTGCCAGGCGCTGGTCGAAGGGCTGGCGCGCGAGCGCAAGACCGCCCACACCCACACCAGCGTGGCCGCGTTAATGGCCGAAATCGAACGCACGCGTAAACGCGGCATAGGCGTGGACAACGAGGAATTCATCAACGGTATGGTGGCTATCGCCATCCCGGTGCGCGATGCGCAAGGCCAGTGCGTGGCAGCTGTCGCCTGCCACACCCCCACGGCGCGCCTGAGCCTGACCGACTTGCTGGCCCATGCCCCAGCCATCGAGCGCACGGCGCAGCAAATCGCCGCCTTGCTGCTGGGCAACGCCCGCCAAGCCGTCTAATCCATGGCCCACTACCTGATCGGTGACATCCAAGGTTGTGACCAGGCGCTCGGTCGCTTGCTGGCGCACATCGGCTTTTCGGCCAGCCGCGACACCGCCTACCTGCTGGGCGATCTGGTCAACCGGGGGCCCGACTCGCTGGCGGTGCTGCGCCGCGTGCAGGCCTTGGACGGCGCCGCCCGCTGCCTGCTGGGCAACCACGACCTGCATTTGCTGGCGCTGGCCCAGGGCGTGCGCCAGCCCCACCGCAGCGACACCCTGGACGCCGTGCTGGCCGCGCCCGACCGCAGCGCGCTGCTGCACTGGCTGCGCCAGCAGCCGCTGGCCTTGCATCTGGCGCACGAGGGCGTGTCGGTCTTGATGGTGCACGCCGGCGTGCTGCCCCAGTGGGACTGCGCGCACACGCTGGCCTTGGCCGCCGAGGTGCAGTCCGTGCTGCAGGGCCCGCAACATGGCGAATTTTTGGCGCAGATGTACGGCAACACGCCCGCGCAGTGGGACGAGGGTTTGCAAGGCCCGGACCGCTGGCGGGTGATCGTCAATGCGCTTACGCGCTTGCGCTTTTGCGACGCCCAGGGCCGCATGGAGTTTGAAACCAAAGAAGGCCTGGGCGCTGCGCCTGCCGGCTTCACACCCTGGTTTGACGCACCGGGGCGGCGCACAGCGCAGGACACGGTGGCCTTTGGCCATTGGTCAACGCTGGGCTGGCTGGAGCGCGCTGATGTGCTGTCTTTAGATAGCGGCTGCGTCTGGGGCGGCTGCTTGAGCGCACTGCGCCTGGAGCCGTGCATGCAAAGCGGAGTTTTGCGCCACACGCTGCTGCAGGTGGACTGCCCGCAAGCACAACAACCCGGCGGCTAAGCGCTCCCCCCGCACGCAGCTCAAGAAGGGTCGGCCGCCTTGAACAAAAAGGCCACGCGCCGCTTGGGCTTGATATTGGCCGAAATACTGCGCGCGCCGGTGCGCGGCGCCGCTTCCCAGGCCGGCTTGACTTCGGGCGCCACGCTGGGCTCGTAAGGCTGGTCAAAAAACGGGTCTTTGGGCGCTGCGGGCGGGCGGGTGTAGTCGCGCCGGGGGGCGCGCTCGTCGCGGGCGGGCCGGGCGAACTGCCCTTCGTGGGCAATATCGCGCAAGCCGCCGCGCTCGGTGCTGCGCGGAGCCCGGCGTGAATCGTCGCGCGCCTCGTCTTGGTACATGCGCCGGCCATCGTTGATGCGGCCTTGGCCTGCGGCAGGACCATCCTCTTCAAACTCGATGGCTTCAAGCTCAATCTTGGTTTTGATCAGCTTTTCGATGTCGGCCACCAGGCGCGCATCGTTTTTGCCACCCACAAAGCTCACTGCCAGCCCGGAGGCGCCAGCGCGGCCGGTGCGGCCAATGCGGTGCACATAATCTTCGGCGTTAAAGGGCACGTCAAAGTTGAATACGGCGGGCACGTCTTTGATATCAAGGCCGCGCGCGGCGACATCGGTGCAAACCAGCAAATCGACCTCGCCGCTTTTGAAAGCTTCGAGGGCTTTGAGGCGCTCGTCCTGGCTTTTATCGCCGTGCAAAGCGGTGGTTTTGAGGCCCTCGCGTTCCAGCGAACGCGCTAAGCGGGCGCAGCCCAGCTTGCTGTTGACAAACACAAAGGCCTGCTTGAGCTGGTGCTTGCGAATGACATGGTGTAGCGCGCGGCGCTTGTCGTCGTCCCCCACGCTGTAGAAATGCTGCTGCACCGTCGAGGCCGTGGCATTGGAACGCGCCACCTCGATGGTGATGGGGTCTTGCAAGTAGCTGCTGGCCAGGCGCTTGATCTCAGGCGAGAAGGTCGCCGAGAACAAGAGGGTGGTGCGCTGCTTGGGCAGGTAGCTCAGGATGCGCTGCAAATCGGGCAAAAAGCCAATGTCCAGCATGCGGTCGGCTTCGTCGAGCACCACATATTCCACCTGGTTGAGCACCGCGTTTTTGGCCTCGATATGGTCCAGCAAGCGCCCGGGCGTGGCCACCAGCACTTCCACGCCTTTTTTCAGTTCGGCCGTTTGCGGCTTCATGTCCATGCCGCCAAAGACGACGGCGCTGCGCAGTTGCGTGTACTTGGCGTAGAGCTTGATTTGCTGGGCCACCTGGTCGGCCAGCTCGCGGGTGGGCAAGAGCACCAGGGCGCGCACTGGGTGGCGGGCGGGCGAGGTGGAGGCGTTTTCGTGCTTTAAGAGGCGGTGCAGCAGCGGCAGCGAGAAGGCCGCTGTCTTGCCGGTGCCGGTCTGGGCGGCGCCCATCACGTCTTTGCCGGTGAGTACCACGGGAATGGCCTGGGCCTGGATCGGCGTCATGGATTCATAGCCCATCTCGGCGACGGCGCGGGCCAAGGGGGCGGCCAGTTGCAACTGGGCAAAGGCCATCACGGGGGTGTCCGTGGAGAGGGAGTCGCTGCTGGGAGCGCTTGGGGAATCAGTGGTCTGTTCGAGCATGCATAGCAAAAAGTGGTGCTATCCATCCGATAGCAGGTTGCCCCAGGAACCGGGGCGCAAGTCGGATTATCCCCGATACGCCCGATTCGGGGTTTTTTCAGGCTTTGGGCAGGGTCACGCCTACCTGGCCCTGGTATTTGCCGCCCCGGTCTTTGTAGCTGGTCTCGCAGACTTCGTCGCTTTCAAAGAACAGCACCTGGGCGCAACCTTCGCCGGCATAAATCTTGGCCGGCAGGGGCGTGGTGTTGGAAAACTCCAGCGTCACATAGCCTTCCCACTCGGGCTCGAAGGGCGTGACATTGACGATGATGCCGCAGCGCGCATAGGTCGATTTGCCCAGGCAAATGGTCAGCACATTGCGCGGAATACGGAAATACTCCATGGTGCGCGCCAGCGCAAAACTGTTGGGTGGGATGATGCAGACGTCGTCGTGGAAGTCGACAAAACTCTTTTCGTCAAAGTTTTTCGGATCCACCACGGTGCTGTGGATATTGGTGAAAACCTTGAATTCCGGGGCGCAGCGGATGTCGTAGCCATAGCTGCTGGTGCCGTAGGAGATGATTTTGCGGCCCTCGGCCTGGCGCACCTGCCCGGGCTCGAAAGGTTCGATCATGCCGGTGGTTTCGGCCATGCGGCGTATCCATTTGTCGCTTTTGATGCTCATAAGGGGCTCGGTACGGGTGGGAAGGCTATTGTAGGTTTGGCGCCTGGGCCAGCACGGTGCGCTCGATCAGGCGGTCATCGCCCAGCACCACCATGCCAAAAAGCAGCTCGTCCACGCTGTTGGCAAGCGCTGTTTTGCGCGCCAAGAGCGGCGTGGCGCGCGGGTTGAGCACCACAAAATCGGCCTCGCAGCCGGGCAGCAGATTGCCCACCACTCCGCCCAGCCCCAGGGCCTGGGCCGCGCCGGCGGTGTGCTGCCACCACAAGTTTTGCGGCGAGAGCGAGAGCCCGGCCTTGGACTGGCCCTCGCGCCCCACGTAATACGCCGCCAGCATGGTCTGAAACGGGCTAAAGCTGGTGCCCCCGCCCACGTCGCTGGCCAAACCGTAGGCAAAACCGGCTTGCTGGGCGGCCGCGTAGTCAAAAAATCCGCTGCCCAAAAACAGATTGCTGGTCGGGCAAACGGCGGCCGCAGCGCCGCTGCTGCGCATCAGCGCCCGGTCGGTCGCGTCCAAATGAATGCAGTGCGCATACACGGCACGCGAACGCAAGAGCCCGAAATCGGCGTAAGTGCCCAAATAACTGGCCGATTGCGGGAACAGCGCCCGCGCCCAGGCGATCTCGTCGTAGTTTTCGGCCACATGGCTTTGGATCCAGACGTCCGGGTGGCGCGCCGCCAGTTCGCCGGCGCCGCGCAGTTGGGCGTCGCTGCAGGTCGGGGCAAAGCGCGGCGTGATGGCGTAGCCCAGGCGGCCCTGGCCGTGCCAGCGGGCAATCAGGTCCTCCGACTCGCACAGGCTGTGCTCCACCGCGTCGCGACCGGGGCCGGGCTGGTTGAGCAAGGCCGGCGGCGCATGCCGGTCCATCAAGCACAAGCCGGTGATCAGGCGCATGCCGCGCGCCTGCGCCTGGCTAAACAGCGCGTCCACCGAGGCGCTGTGCGTGGTGGCAAAGGCCAGCGCCGTGCTCACGCCGTTGCGCAGCAATTCGTCCACAAAAAAAGTGGCTGCCGCGGCGCCATAGGCGGCGTCGGCAAAGCGCTGTTCCTCGGGGAAGGTGTAGTTTTCCAGCCAAGGCAGCAGGCCGTCGGCCGGCGAGCCGATGACATTGGTTTGCGGGAAATGCACATGCATGTCCACAAAACCGGGCGCGATGATGCGCCCGGGCAGATGCTCGACGGGCAAGCGGCAGTTCAGCGCGCTCAGGGTGCGCCAGTCGCCGATGGCCTGCACCACCTGACGGCCTTGCGCATCGGGCGCAAGCACCAAAAGGCCGTCCTCCTCCCAGCGCACCACGGGCTGGGTCGGGTCGGGGAACCACAGCAGGCTGGCCCGGTAACCGCGTGCGCTCATGGGCGGCCCAGGGTGCAGCTGTCGCCCAAGGCATCGCGCCAGACGCGCACGCGCTCCAGGCCCGCAAAGTCGGGAGCCAAGGCACGCCAGATGAAGGCGCACAGGTTCTCCAAGGTGGCCGGGCCCAGGCCGGGCACTTCGTCGAGCAGGCGGTGGTCCAGCTGCGGGCGCAGCAGCTCGATGCGCTGGCGCACGCGGCCTAAATCGACCACCATGCCCGATTGCGCATCGGGTGTGCCGGCGATGCTCACTTCGGCGTAGTAGGTGTGGCCGTGCACGCGCAGGCTGCCCTCGGTCTCGATGTCGCGGCGCAAGGTGTGGGCGGCATCAAAAAAGAATTTTTGGCTGATGCAAAACTGCTGGGGGGTGTTCATCGGATGCCTGTGATTTTGTGGGTCTGGACGCTGAGCTTCCACACCGGGTTGCGAAGGCAAGCCTCAATGCACAGAGCGGTGTGCTGCTTGCGCAAAATGCTGTCCAGGGGCTGCAGCCGGTGGTGCATAAACGGCAGCGCCTGGAGGGCGGCCAAATCGTCCGCACCAAAACCCTCTTGCGGCCAGACCAGCTTGAGCTCCTGGCCCTGACGCTGCACCAAAGGTGCGCCGGCTTTGGGGCTGACGCAAATCCAGTCGATGCCCGCCGGGACCGGCAAGCTGCCATTGGTTTCCAGCGCAATCTCAAAGCCCTGGGCATGCAGCGCATCTATCAAGGCTGCGTCCACCTGCAAGAGCGGCTCGCCGCCGGTGAGCACTACAAAGCGTTCTCTGGCAAAAGCCGCCGGCCACAACGCGGCGATTTGGCTGGCCAGCGCCTGCGCGCCGTCATAACGCCCGCCCAGGGTGCCGTCCGTGCCGACAAAGTCGGTATCGCAAAAGCGGCAGACGGCGCTGGCGCGGTCCTGCTCGCGCCCGGACCACAGATTGCAGCCGGCAAAGCGACAAAACACCGCCGGCCGGCCAGCGTGCGCGCCTTCGCCTTGCAGGGTGTAAAAAATCTCTTTAACTTGGTAACTCATACAGCCAGCGGGGTGAAGCAGCCGATAGAGCGGGGGGATTCGCCGGTGGCGCGCGCACAGGCGCGCACGGTCGAGGCGAGGTTTTTATACATGGTAGTCCTCTACATGGCCCGGAGAAAAAATGCGGCAGACCCGCCGGACCCGGGCTGCAACGGGGTAGATTTTACAATCGGGCTTTTCAGGACTACCTACTGCGCTCCGGCCCACTTGCCATGCCCGCCCTGCCCGACTCCGCCGCCAAGCCGGCCGGCCTCGCCGCCGGGCGCAGCCGTCCTTATGGGCTGGAGTGGCCCACCTGGCTGCTCATCGCCTGCGTCTATGGTCTGTGGCTGAGCGCGCTGGGCTGGTACCGCAGCGCCCAAGCGCCCGCTGCGTTGGCGCTGGTGGTGCTCGCCGCTGCTTGGTATATGAGCTTGCAACACGAACTGGTGCACGGCCACCCCAGCCCCTGGCCCAGGCTCAACCGCTGGCTGGGCCTGGCCCCCTTAGCGGTTTGCTACCCCTTTGATATTTACCGCGACAGCCACCTGGCCCACCACCGCGACGAGCTGTTGACCTACCCCGGCCAAGACCCGGAAAGCAATTACCTGGACCCGCACGATTTCGCCGCCTGCCACCCCCTCTTGCGCGCCCTGCTGGTGGCGCAGCGCACGTCCTTGGGGCGCTTTTTCATTTCGCCGGCCTTTGGCATTGCGCGCTTGCTGCGCCCCTTGCTTGCGCGCAGCTATTGGGCCGACCCGGCCTTGCGCTGGACCTGGCTGCAACACGGCGTGCTGCTGGTGCTGATGCTGTGGGGGGTGCAGGCCTACGCGGGCATCAGCCCCATGCAGTACCTGGCGCTGAGCTACCTCGGCCTGGGCCTGGCCTTTATGCGCTCGTTTTACGAGCACCGCCCGGCGGCTGATCCGCAACACCGCATCGTCATCAACGAGGCGGGCTGGTTCTGGCGCTTGCTGTTTTTAAATAACAACCTGCATATGGTTCACCACGCGCACCCAGGCTTGCCCTGGTACCGCATACCGGCGCTGTACCGGCAAGAGCGGGCGCATTTTCTGCAGCAAAACGGCGGCTTTGTGTTGCAGGGCTATGGGCGCTTTTTCCTGCGCCATGCGCTGCGCCCGGTCGATGCGCCGGGCCAAGCCACCCGCGACCTGCCCGCGCCCCGGGTATGACGGGCCGCAGCATCGCTCTGCCCATGTATTTGGGCGCGCCTGAGGCGGTGCAAACGCTCTGGGATGCTTTGCGCCCGACCTTGGCGGCTGCGGGGCTGAGCGGCCTTCCAAGCCTGGTGGATTGGCCGCAGGACTTGAACCGCCATTGGCTCGCACCCGAATTGCTACTGAGCCAAAGCTGCGGCTATCCGCTGACCCACGCCCTGCGCGGGCGGGTGCAGGTGCTGGGCTGCTTTGCATACAGTGCGCCGCAGTGCAAGGCAAACCAATGCGCCAGCGTGCTGGTGGCGCGCCAGGAACACGGCCACCTTGCGCCGCGCGCGTTTGCAGGTCTGCGCGCTGCGTACAACAGCGTCGATTCGCAATCGGGCTACAACGCGCTGCGCGCGCTGGTAGCGCCTTGGGCCCAGCAAGGCCGTTTTTTCGGGCAGGTGCTGGCCACGGGCGGGCACCGCCTGAGCGTCGATGCGGTGCGCGAAGGCCGGGCCGATGTGGCCGCTGTCGACTGCGTCACCTGGGCGCTGCTGCAGCGCTATGCGCCCCAGGCGGCCCAGGGCCTGTGTATGGTGGGGCAAACCGGCAGTTACCCGGGTTTGCCTTTAATCACCTCCTGCGATACGCCAGCCGCTGAGGTAAGGGCCTTGCGCAGCGCTTTGCAAGCCTTGTTTGCGCAGCCCGAGGCGATGCAGGCCTTGGCTGCACTGGCCATCATCGGCTTTGAAGCGCTGGACGCGGCGGCCTACGCGCCTTGCGTCGAAATGGAAAACAGCGCCATCGCGCTGGGCTACCCCCAACTGGCGTAGCGGCCCTAAGCCAGGCGCGCCAGCCTCTTTAGCAGGTCCCAAAAACAATACCCGACTGGCGCAAAAAGCGCCGGTACGCGGCCGAAGCTTTGTCGGCCGCCGTATGCACCTCGGCATGCACATCCAGCGGCAGGCGGCGCGGGTTTTGCGACTCGAGCACGGGCTGGTCTTGGGTGAAGATGGTGTGTTGAAAGTCCTGCAACTGGGCGTCGGGCGTCGCGAAATCGGCCACTGCCAAACAAAACCAGACGCGGCTGCGTTCGGGCGCCAGCGGGCAGATAAACAGCGCGATGGACTCGCGCCAGCCCTGCACCGTGGTGCTGCCGGCTTCGGGTACTTTGGTCAGCACGGCGCTGTAGGGGCCGGTCACTTCGTACTGGTATTGCACCAAGGCGGCGCGCGTGCTGTGCAGATTGGACTGCGGCTGCCACGCGCTGCAGCCGGTGGCTAGCAAACCGGTGGGCGTGGGCTGCACCTGGTAGTCGGCAATCTCGGGCGAGGCCCGCGCGCCCAGCCAGCCGTCGTGCACAAAACCAAAGTGCGCCATGTCCAGAAAATTTTCGACAATGCGCGGCGCACTGGTGGCCACGTCATAGGGGCCGCACAGCACTTGGCGCAAACGGGCGTCGCCCTGCGCGGCAAATGAGGGCAGCGGCCGGGCTGCGCCTTCGGCGGGCGGCGCCAGACAGACCCACACCAGCCCGCACCACTGCTGCACCGCAAATACCCGCGCCCCATGGCCCGCCGGCGGCACAAAAGCGGGCAAAGCCGGCACCCGCACACAAGCGCCCGAGGCCGCAAACTGCCAGCCATGGTAAGGGCATTCCAAATGCCCATGGCACACCCGCCCCAAGGACAGGCGCGCCCCGCGGTGCGGGCACTGATCGGCCCAGGCATGGATGGCGCCGCTCTCGTCACGCCAGAGCACCAAAGCCTGGTCGAGCAACTGCACGGCCAGCGGCTGTGCACCCACCGCCTGCACGCTGGCGACGGGGTGCCAGTGGGAAGACTCGGTGGCGTGGGGCAAAGCGGGGGGCTGCATGCCGCCGATTGTGCGCGAAACACTTGCTAGACTTCCCCGATGAACGCCCCCGACGCCCCGCACACCCCGATGATGGTCCAGTACCTGGGCCTCAAAGCGGACTATCCGGACACTTTGCTGTTTTATCGGATGGGCGATTTTTATGAAATGTTTTTTGCCGACGCGGAAAAAGCGGCGCGGCTGCTCGACATCACGCTGACCGCGCGGGGCCAAAGTGCGGGCCAGCCGATTCCTATGGCGGGCGTGCCTTTTCATGCAGTGGAAGGCTATTTGGCCAAGCTGATCCGCCTGGGCGAATCGGTGGCGATTTGCGAGCAGGTGGGCGAGGTCGGCGGCAAAGGCCCCGTCGAGCGCAAGGTGGTGCGCGTGGTCACGCCAGGCACGCTGACCGATGCCGAGTTGCTCAGTGAAAAGTCTGAATCTTTGCTCATGGCCGTACACCAAGGCCCGCGCAACCGCTGCGGCCTGGCCTGGATGAGCCTAACGCAGGGCGTGGTGCATCTGGCCGAATGCCCAAGCGAAGCCGTGGCCGACTGGGCGCTGCGCCTGGCGCCTAGCGAGCTGGCCTACAGCAGCGATGCCACACGCAGCCTGCAAGAGCGGCTGCAACACGTGCGCATGCACAGCGGCCTGTCGCTCACCGCCCGCCCGCCTTGGCAGTTTGACAGCGCGCTGGGCCAGCGCAAGCTTTTGGAGGCCTTGCAAGCAGCCAGCCTGGCCAGTTGGAATGCCCAGGACCTGCCGCTGGCCCACGCGGCTGGCGCGGCCTTGCTGGCCTACGCCGAGCACACCCAGGGCCGGGCGCTGGCACACGTCAGCGCTATCGAGGTGCAACGCGATGGCGAGCGCATCGACCTGCCCGCCAGCACGCGGCGCAACTTAGAACTGACCCAAACCCTGCGCGGCGAGGACGCGCCCACGCTGTTTTCCTTGCTCGATACCTGCATGAGCGGCATGGGCAGCCGCATGCTCAAGGCCTGGCTGCTATCGCCGCTGCGCGAGCGCACCCAAGCACGCGCCCGCTTGCAGGCCATTGATGCGCTGCACCAACGCGACGGCGGCGCGCAGGCGCTGGGGCAGACTTTGCGCGCACAGATCAAGGGCAGCGCCGATGTGGAGCGCATTGCGGCGCGCCTGAGCCTGCGCCAGGTACGCCCACGCGAGTTGCTCGGTCTTGTGAACACTTTGCACAAAAGCGCCCTGGTGGCCCAAAGCCTGGACGGCCAAGACGGTTTGCTCGAGCGCATCAGCCACGATTTGCAGGCGCCGCCGGCCTGCGCTGCGCTGCTGCAAGCGGCGATCGCTGCCGAACCTGCCGCCATGGTGCGCGACGGCGGCGTCATCGCAAGCGGCTTTGACGCGGAGCTGGACGCATTGCGCGCCATCCAAACCGATAGCGATGCGTTTTTGCTGGACCTGGAGGTGCGCGAGCGCGCGCGCACTGGCATTGCCACCTTGCGCGTGCAGTTCAACAAAGTGCATGGCTTTTTTATCGAGGTCAGCCAGGGCCAAAGCAGCAAAGTGCCCGAGGACTACCGCCGCCGCCAGACCCTGAAAAACGCCGAACGCTTTATCACCCCCGAGCTCAAAGCCTTTGAAGACAAAGCCCTGAGCGCCCAGGAGCGCGCCTTGGCGCGCGAAAAATGGTTGTTTGAACAGCTGCTGGACCAACTGCAGGCTTTTGTCCCCGCACTCACACGTCTAGCTCGCGCCTTGGCGGCGCTGGACGCGCTGTGCGCCCTGGCCGAACGCGCCAGCACGCTGGGCTGGTGCGCCCCGACGTTTGTGGACCACCCTTGCATCGAAATCAGCCAAGGCCGCCACCCGGTGGTGCAAGCGCGCTTAGCCGAGTTGAGCAGCGGCAACTTCATTGCCAATGACACGCAGCTGGGGCCGCGCCAGCGCATGCAAATCATCACCGGGCCCAATATGGGCGGTAAATCCACCTATATGCGCCAGGTGGCCCTGATTGTCTTGCTCGCCAGCATGGGCGCGTATGTGCCGGCCAAGGCCTGCCGCTTGGGGCCGATTGATGCCATCCACACCCGCATCGGCGCGGCCGATGACCTGGCCAATGCGCAGTCCACCTTTATGCTGGAAATGGTGGAGGCAGCGCAGATTTTGCACAGCGCCACGCCGCAGTCGCTGGTGCTGATGGACGAGATCGGGCGCGGCACCTCCACGTTTGACGGCCTAGCGCTGGCCAGCGCGATTGCCGGCCAGTTGCACGACAAGACGCAGGCCTTTACGCTGTTTGCCACGCATTATTTTGAGCTGACCGAGTTTCCGGCCGGGCACCATGGCGCCGTCAATATGCATGTGAGCGCTGCCGAGTCGGGGCGCGATATTGTGTTTTTGCACGCCTTGGAGCCCGGGCCGGCCAGCCGCAGCTACGGAATCCAGGTGGCGCGCCTGGCGGGTGTGCCGGCGCCGGTATTGCACCAGGCGCGCCACACCTTGGAGGCGCTGGAGCGCCAGGCCAGTGTGGCCCAGGCCCAGGTCGACCTGTTCGCCGCTGCACCCGCGCCGGCAGCCACCGGGCCCAGCGCCATCGAAGCGGCCGTGGCCGCCTTGCAGCCCGACACCATGAGCCCGCGCGAGGCCATGGAAGCGATTTACCAACTCCAGGCGCTACTGGCGCGCTAGCGCAGGGCGGGCGTTTTAGTAGATTTCCGGGACAAACATTTCACCGGGCACTTGCTGGCGCACATAGTCTTCGCGGCGAACGCGCTCGGGCAGGATGATGGGCTCGTGCGGGATCTCCTGGTAAGGCATTTGGTCGAGCAGATGGTGGATGCAGTTGAGCCGGGCTTTTTTCTTGTCCACCGCTTGCACGATCCACCAGGGCGCCTCGGCGATATGCGTGCGCTCGAGCATGACCTCTTTGGCCACGGTGTAATCTTCCCAGCGCTTGCGTGACTCCAGGTCCATGGGGCTCAATTTCCATTGCTTGAGCGGATCGTAGATACGGCCTAGAAAGCGCGAGTGCTGCTCTTCGTCGGAAATCGAAAACCAATATTTAATGAGCTGAATGCCCGAGCGGCAGAGCATTTTTTCAAACTCGGGCACGGTGCGGAAAAACTCTTCGTATTGCTCGTCGCTGCAAAAACCCATGACGCGCTCGACGCCAGCGCGGTTATACCAACTGCGGTCAAACAATACGATTTCGCCTGCCGCGGGTAAATGCGAGACATAACGCTGAAAATACCATTGCGTGCGCTCGCGGTCATTGGGCGCGGGCAGCGCTGCAACGCGACATACCCGCGGATTAAGGCGCTGGGTAATGCGTTTGATAGCGCCGCCCTTGCCCGCCGCATCTCGGCCTTCAAATAAGACCACCACTTTGTGGCCGGTTGCAACGACCCAATCCTGCAACTTGACCAACTCGCCCTGCAAGCGGAATAACTCGCGGAAATAATGGGTGCGCGCTGCGCGCGACTCGTCGGTGCCATTGGTGGCAGTTTCTGCCATGAACGCGCGGTCCTCGACTTCCATTTCCAGCTCTTCGTCAAAACTGTCCAGCAGATCGAGCCGGATGCGGCGCACTAAATCGTCTTCATGGGGTATCGCCATCTCTATTCCTTCAGCGAATCAGTGAAGAAGATATTGTGAACAGCGCAGGGCCCCTATTTATGACATATATATGTCAATCGCCAGGTATTTCCTTGATGGAGCGCGGGTTGACGATGTAGCCAAAAATTAATGCAAATGCCACAAGAATGAAATTTCGCCTTCCTACGATGCGCCTGCAATTCGATCAGGAGCATTATGAAAATCGCTGTTTTTGGCACCGGCTATGTCGGTTTGGTCCAGGGCGCCGTGCTGGCCGATGCGGGCCACCAGGTCACTTGTGTAGATATTGACGAGGCCAAACTGGCACGCCTGCGCGAGGGCGATATTCCGATATTTGAGCCGGGTTTAGAGCCGCTGGTCAAATCCGCCTACGCCGACGGCCGGCTGATTTTCACGACCGATGCCGCGCAGGCCGTTGTCGGCGCCGAAGTTTGCTTTATCGCGGTGGGTACGCCGCCGGACGAAGATGGATCGGCCGACTTGCGCTACGTCTTGGCCGTCGCCCAAACGATTGCCCAGCATATGCAGGGCTACGCGGTGATTGTGGACAAATCCACCGTGCCGGTAGGAACGGCCGACCGGGTCAGCGAGGTGGTGCGCAGCACACTGGCGGCACGCGACGCGGCCCTGGACTTTGACGTGGTCTCCAACCCCGAATTTTTGAAAGAAGGCGCCGCAGTGGCCGACTGCCAGCGCCCGGACCGCATCGTGATTGGCACGACCAGCGCCCGCGCCGAAAAAGTACTGCGCGAGTTGTACGAGCCCTTTAACCGCAACCACGACAAAATCATCGTGATGAGCCCGCGCAGCGCGGAAATGACCAAGTACGCCGCCAACTGCATGCTGGCCACCAAAATCAGCTTTATGAACGAGATGGCTTTGGTTGCCGAGGGCCTGGGCGCAGACATCGAATCGGTGCGCCAAGGCATAGGCAGCGACCAGCGCATCGGCTACCACTTTATTTACGCCGGGGCCGGTTTTGGCGGAAGTTGCTTTCCCAAAGACATCAGCGCTTTAGTGCAGTCGGCCCAAAACATCGGGCTGGAGCCGCTGATTTTGCAAGCCGTACAGGGGCGTAACAGTGCCCAAAAGCGGGTAATTTTTGAAAAACTGTCGGCCTATTTTGAGGGCGCGCTGGCGGGGAAAACCATTGCTTTATGGGGCCTGGCCTTCAAACCCAATACCGACGATATGCGCGACGCGCCCAGCCGCGTGCTGCTGGAGGCCCTGTGGCAAACGGGCGCACGCGTGCAGGCCTACGACCCAGCGGCCATGGAGGAGGCCCAGCGCATTTATGGCGTGCGGGCGGATTTGCTGCTGTGTGGCACCAAAGAGGCGGCGGTACAAGACGCTGACGCCCTGGTCATCATGACCGAGTGGCGCCAGTTCAAGGCGCCAGACCTGGAGGCGCTCAAGCGCGCACTCAAGGCGCCGCTGATATTTGACGGCCGCAACCTCTACGACCCGCAACGCATGCGCGAGCGTGGCTTTAGCTACCACGGTATCGGACGATGAGCGGCGCTTTTCCCCTGCGCAGATCGCTTGGCGGGCGTGAACGCATGGCCGTAGCCGTGGCAGCGCTGTTTAATGCATGCTGCTTCCTGCTGCTGCCCTGGATGCCGCTGATCGTGTCCCTGCTGGTCTGGGACAGCCGGTATCTGCGGCGGTACGGCCACTATTTTGTAAAGTTTGTAGAGCATTTCAGGGCTTTGCGCGAAGGGCCGGTGCGCCATTATTTGGCCGATGTTTTCCTGCAAGTGCGCGAGGTGCCCGCCACCATTGAGGGCCATTGCGTGCAATGCGGCAATTGCTGCCTAGACAAGCGTTGCGCATTTTTGCAGCCGCTGGGCGATGGCAAATTTGCCTGCGGTATTTTTCACAGCACGGTGCGACGCTTTTCCAACTGCGGCTCCTTCCCGCTGCACGCCCGCGACATCGAGCGCTACCAGTGCCCCAGCTATTTCGTAGTGCGCCCTGACGCGCAGACCATGCTGTGGATGCCTACGCGTCCACCGGGGCAAAACCCTCCAGCACCCGCGCAAATACCGCCTCCGTCGACTCAATAATCGCCGGCCAGCCCATGGCGCGAGCGCTCTCGTAGCCGGCCTGGGCGACGCTGCGCAGCGTTTCAGGCGCGTTGAGCAAGGTCTGGGCGCCCATCACAAAGCTGCTCTCCGATGCCGGGTCGGCCAAGATGCCGTTCACGCCGGTACGAATAATTTCGCCTGCCGCCGCATGGTCAAAAGCCACCACCGCCAGGCCCGAGGCCATGGCCTCCAAGGTCACGTTGCCAAAGGTTTCGGTTTTGCTGGCAAACAAGAAGATGTCCGCGCTGGCGTAATGCCTGGCCAGGTCGGCACCCGTGCGAAAACCGGCAAAGATGATGTCTGGGTGGCGCGCCTGCAGCTCGGCGCGCATCGGTCCGTCGCCCACCAGCACGAGGCGCACATCAGGGTGTGCGACTTTGACCGATGCATATGTTTTGACCACCAGTTGCAGATTTTTCTCCGCTGCCAGGCGCCCGACATACAGCAAAACCCGGCCTTGAGGCGCTACGCCCCAATCAGCACGCAGCGCCGGGTCGCGCAGCATGGGCGAGAAATTGTGGGTATCGACTCCACGCGGCACGACGTAGAGGCGCTGAAAGCCTTTGTCGGCTAACTGTATTTGCAACTGCTGCGTAGGCACCATGGTGGCCTGGGCGCGGTTATGGAATTTGCGCATATAGGCCAGGATGGCGCCGCTCAACCAGGCCATGCCGTAGTGCTGGCTATAGGCATGGAAATTGGTGCGAAAGTCGGTGCTCACCGGCAATTTGAGTTTGGTAGCCGCCTGCAGCGCAGACCAACCCAGCGGGCCTTCGGTGGCAATGTGTACCAGGTCGGGCCGCTGCAGCGTCCACAGGCGCGTTAAGTGCCGTTTGGCAGGCAGGCCCATACGCAGCTGTTTATAAAACGGGATAGGCATGCCTTTGACCAAGACCTCTTCCAAGCGCTCGTCGCTGTTGGCCACCTGCGCTGCTTGCTGGCGCGGGCGGATGAGCCAAATCAGGTGGCCGTTGGCTTGCAAGCCCTGCACGATTTTGGACAGCGTATGCGCCACGCCATTGATATCCGGCGGGTAGGTTTCCGTCACCACCGCCACTTTGTAGGTGGGCCGCTGCGGGGCCAGGCGCTCGATATGAATGGGGGAGTTGTCTTGCATAAGCGCAATGTGGCAAAGGCATATAAATTTTTAATGACTTTGCCGTGACGTATTTATTAATTTGCGGTATTGCCCGATAGCGCGCCCGGTGTCATTAAATATTCATGCAAAAAAGTGACATTGGCATGGCTTTAGCACGCAGCGCACCCCAGCGCTGCCCTCTTTTTGCACCTTTGGAGAATATATGCACCCATTTTTCGAAACCGTCGCCACGCAACGCTGGGACGACCACCGCTATTACCACCACAGCCGCATTAATCAAACTTTGCATTTGATCAGCGCTTTGTCTTTTTTGGTGGCCTACGCCTACTTGTTTATCGACCCGGTCATCTCAGCGCTGGTCGCCTGGCTGGTGTCCATGACTACGCGGCAAATCGGCCATTTCTTTTTCGAGCCAAAAGACTACGACTTCGTCAACCAAGCCACCCACGAGCACAAAGAAGAAATCAAAGTGGGCTACAACCTGCAGCGCAAAGTCGTGCTGCTGTCGATCTGGGCCGCCATACCGGCGCTGGCTTATTGGATGCCCGAAACAGTGCAATGGGCGGTCCCGACCGAATACCAGGACACCCCCCTGCGCATGACGGCCATGGTCTGGCTGTTTTTAGGCGCGGGCGGCCTGGTGTTCCGCGTCCTGCAGTTATGGCAACAGCAAGGCCTGATGGCCGGTTTGGCCTGGGCCTACAAAATCATTACCGACCCGGTCCATGACGTCAAGATGTACCACAAGGCGCCTCTGTACCTGATGCGGGGCCAATTGCTCGACCCCATGGAGCACGTCAACGCCACGCAGCACTGAATTGCGACCATTTGCGCGCCACGATTTCTTTGAGCACCTGGCGGCGAATGGTGCGGTGGGTTTGCAGCGGGTCGGTCCACCACCAGCCCGCTGCCTGCATAGCATGGCCGGCGGCGACAAACTTTTGGCAAAACAGATCAAAGTCGGCGTCGCTAAACCCAAAGTTGAAGATCATGCGCCCTGAGCCCACCCAGCTCAGCGCAATGCCTTGTTCACGCAGGTAATACTGAAAAATCCAGTGGTAACGGCCCGCCGTCTCAAACAATATGGCCCACACGGTCTCCATACCAGCCACGCGCACGGGCAGGTCCGCCGCTTGCAGCGCGCTATTGAGCTGCGCCATGCGCGCCGCCCAGGTGGCGCTTGCGCTGGCATAGTGCGCCAGCATCTCAGGGCTGTCCAGATGGCGCAGGAACACGTTCATGGCGCCCATGACATAGGGGTGGGCGTTGAAGGTGCCCCGGGCAAAGCAAATATTGCCGGGCTGCTCCGCGCCGAAACGCTGCATCCAGCGCGATTTGCCGCAGATCACACCCACCGGCAAACCGCCACCCAGCGTTTTGCCATAGGTGACCATGTCGGCTGCGATACCAAAGTACTCCTGCGCGCCGCCCCGGGCCAGGCGAAAGCCCAAAAACACCTCGTCCATGATCAGGGCGATGCCTTTGGCATCGCAGACTGCACGCAGTTGCACCAGCCAGTCGCGGTAGGCGGCGCGGTCGTAATGCACTTTGCGGGCGCCATCCACCAGCGTCGCGTCCGTCGGCGCCGCGCTATTGGGATGCATGGCTTGCAAGGGATTGACCAACACGCAGGCGATGTCGTCGCGGTTGCGCAGCACCTTCAGGGTGTTGGGGTGCATTTCGTTGAGGGTGAGCGTGTCCGAGGACGGCGGCATGGGGTTGCCCGGGCCGGGCTGCACGTCATCCCACCACCCGTGGTAGGCGCCGGTAAAGCGCACGATTTTTTTGCGCCCGGTGTGGTAGCGCGCCAAGCGCACCGCCTGCATCACCGCCTCGGTGCCCGACATATGGAAAGACACCTCGTCCTGCCCCGAGATGCGGCACAGCCGCTGCACGTTGTCGAGCACGCAGGGGTGGTAGCCACCCAAAATCGGCCCCAAGGACTGGGCCATGGCCGCGCCCTCGGCCATGCTGTTTTTGTAGTAATCCAGGCCCAGCAGATTCACGCCGTAAGAGCCGGTGACGTCGATAAACCGGTTGCCGTCCATGTCCGTCAGGTACACGCCCTCGCTGCTTTGCCAGTAGCTGCCGGTTTTGACGTAGCGCTGAAGCACCTCCCGAAATTGAAAGGGAATGCGGATCTGCCCGATCAGCTGCATGTCCGAGATCAAGCCCTTGGTGGCCTCGGTGTGTGCCAGCGTCAGCGGGCTGCGGCTTTGCAGCTGCGCGCCCAGCGCGACAAGTGCTTGGCGCCGCTGCGTCGCAATCGCGGCAGGGGCACCATCTGCGCTAAACCAGGTGGCTTCATCGTAGCTATAGGCGGGCACCATCTTGGCAACCCGCTTGGCCATGCGCAGATGCCCACCCAAAGAGGGGTGTTTAGCAAAAGACAGCTCCAGCCTTTGCTTGGCCTTGCCGCCGATCCAAAGCGCTGCGCTTGCGCCGGCCAGCCATTGCAGCCATTGCACCCATTCACCCATGCCGTTCATGTCAGCCATGCCATGTCCTTTTCGTAAAACCTTGTTGTATGACCCTCGGGTTAAAAATTCATGACTATTCGCGCACGTTTGCAAAAAATATTGGCCCAGGAAGACCTCAACTTTCTGCTTACCAACCGCATACCCCGGCTGGCAACAACCCACTTTGTGGGCTGGCTCAGCCACATCCGTAGTCCTTTGCTGGCGCGCTGCCTCATCGGCCCCTGGCGCTGGTTCTCGGGCCTGGACCTGAGCGAGGCACGCAACACCCGCTTTGACAGCCTACACGACTGCTTTATCCGCGAGCTCAAGCCGGGCCTGCGGCCACTGGATCCTGACCCGGACGTCATGGTCAGCCCCTGCGACGGCATCGTGGGTGCGTTTGGCGAAGTCAAAAATGGCCAAGTCTTTCAAGCCAAAGGCTTTCCGTACACGCTGACCGATTTGCTAGGCGACAAAGCCCCTAACTCGCCCTGGCACGATGGGGTGTACCTCACCATCCGCATCACCTCGTCGATGTACCACCGCTTTCACGCACCGGCCGATCTGCGAATGCACCGTGTGGATTACTTCAACGGCGACACCTGGAACGTCAACCCGATTGCGCTCAAGCGGGTGGAAAAACTGTTTTGTAAAAACGAGCGTGCGCTTTTAAGCGTGGAAGTGGGCGCAGCGGCGCACCCGGTGGCGCTGGTGCCCGTGGCGGCAATTTTGGTGGCCAGTATCCGTCTGCACGCCATCGACACGGTGCTGCACACCCGCTACACCGGGCCCCACACCATCGCCTGCGAGGCCCGCTACGAAAAAGGCCAGGAAATGGGCTGGTTCGAGCATGGCTCGACCGTTCTTGTGTTTGCGCCCAAGGGCTTCAGCTTTGCACCAAGCGTGCAAGAAGGCGCCCAGATCCGTATGGGCCAGGCGCTGCTCAGGATGCCGCCAAGCCCTCCGGCACCTCTTTAGCCACCACTGCTACCGGTTTGACCGCCGTCTGTACCGGCGGCACGAAGTCCAGCACTTGGTCCCAGTACAGAATTTCCAGCGTGCCGTCCATGTGTTCGACCAAGGCCGAGCGGCTCTCGACCCAGTCGCCGTCGTTGCAATAGAGCACGCCGTCGATCATGCGCATTTCGGCGCGGTGAATATGTCCGCACACCACGCCGTCATAACCGCGTTTGCGCGCTTCATGCGAGACGGCATATTCAAAATCGGCGACAAAATTCACCGCTTTTTTGACTTTGTTTTTCAAATACGCCGATAAAGACCAATACGGCAAACCCATGCGTCGGCGCACGATATTGAAATGGCGGTTGACCCGCAGTGCAAATTCATACAGCGTGTCGCCCAAATACGCTAACCATTTGGCATATTTCACCACCGCGTCAAAATAATCGCCGTGTACCAGCCACAGCTTGCGGCCATCGGCTAGCGTATGGCTGCCTTCAAAATCCACATGCACGCCACCAAAATGATGGTCAATAAAATCGCGGGCGAATTCGTCGTGGTTGCCCGGGATAAATACCACTTTGCAACCCTTGCGGGCTTTACGCAAAAGTTTTTGCACCACATCGTTATGCGCTTGCGGCCAATACCATTTTTTGCGCAGTTGCCAGCCGTCAATAATGTCGCCGATTAAATACAAATGATCACTGGTATGTGATTTAAGAAAATCGATCAGCGCCTCGGCCTGACAGCCGGGCGTGCCCAGGTGCAGATCCGAGATAAATACGGCACGGTAATGCATCCCAACTCCAGAGGTAAACCCGCGATTCACGCTTTTGCCGGCAAAGCATCACGCACAGCGGGCAATCGGGATGTTATGTGCGCTGTATGACTAAATGATGAAGTCATAAAGCGGTCTGCTGAAAACTTAAGGCATCAACAGACCGCAGTATTGCGTTTAGAAGTCAATCGTCGCAGTCAGCTGAAAACTACGAGCGGCATTAACGGTTAGCAAATCAGCGGCTTTGGGCGTTACGCTGTTGCTGCCAGCCGCAGCAGTGGCGATTCCGATAATTGAATGGTTATCCAACAGATTATTTACACCCCATTGCAATTTCAATGCTTTACCAAAGACGCCTGGGTTTTTGATTGTGTAATTGGCATAGACATTAGCTACGACATAGGGATCAATCACAAAGGCCTCGTTATTTTTGGCTGAGTCGTCGTTGTACATTTGGCCAATGCGATTGGCCGAAGCGCCCACCGACCAATTGCCACGGCGGTAATTGAGTGCAACCGTTTCAGTGTCTGACGGCGCGCCGGCAACCCATTTGCCGTTGGCGTCATATTTCAAGCTGGTCATGGTCGCGTTCAAGTACAGGCTAAATCCCTCACCCAATACAAAGTTGGCTTCGCCCTCCACGCCCTGCGCAGTTTGCGTGCCGCTGGGGTACCACGCGAAATTGCCCGCGCTGTCTGCGGTGGCCGACTTGGTGTACGTGCTCTCAAGCACGGTGCGGTAAACATCGAATGCAAACGTCATGGCCTCGGTATTCCAGACGGTTCCGTATTGAAAAGTCGTGGCCTTGGTTGGGTTGGGTGCCGGCGATACCTGGGCATTTTTTACGTCAAAAATATTAGTACTGGGTATCTGGTCGCCGATGGCATATTGCGCATAGGCAGACCAGTTAGGCCGAATGAAATAGTGTGCATCGATAGACGGAAGCGTGTCGGTATACGTAATGGAGTGGGCCAGCGAGGGCGCGCCGTTCAGCGAACCTACGGTGGTCAGATCCGCCAAATGCACAAAATCTTGGGAGTAACTGGCCCACTTTACGCCTGGGGTAATCTGCAACTGGGGAGAAACATTGAAGCTGTACTCCACATAAGGTTGCAATGTGGTGGTGGTGTAGGTTTCGCTGAAATTGGGCGTCGGGCCGTTCACCCAGGTGCGTGGATCGGAGGGAACCTGGAAGCGGTAGCTTTTGGCCTGGTCTAACCACACACCTGTGCGCAGGGTGCCGAGATCCGATTCCTGGCTAAAGCGTGTGACATCGCCGATAGCGGTGTAGGAGTTGAGCTTGTCGATCGCGCTGGTCGCTGTAATGGCCGTGGCAGAGTTGTTGTAGTTTTGTTTATTCCAGTAGCGGTAGGTATAGACCTTGTTGTCTAACTTCCATCCCCCGCCCAATGCGGTATTGATGCCGGCGTAAACAAAGTCCGTGGAAATATCATAGAAGTTAAAGCCGTAGTAATTCGGCTTAGACGAGTCGCCGCTAAGCAGGCTGACATAGTCGCCTTGGTCGTAACTGGAGCGGGCAATACCTTTGATATTGGGCGTGTTGCTCTTTAAGTTCAAATACGAGGCAAACAAGGTGACCTTAGAGCCACCCGTGTTTTCATACTCATATTTCACCTGGGCGGCTGAGCGGTCTTGCAGGTTATAGGTTTGGTAGCCGTCCGACTTCATTTTTTGGACCGCCAACAGTACATTGGATTTACCGTCTTGCCCGTATTGACCGGTGGTGTGCTCCAGACTGAGCAAGTTGGTATTCCAGGTGCCCGCGGACACGATCAAGCTGGTGCGGGGATCCGCATCCAAGGGACGGGAGCGAAAATCTACATTGCCCGCAAATGTGGCTTGGCCGATGGTGGATGCACCACCGGGGCTGCGGTCGACCACTTGGCTGCCGATAAATTCACTGGGGAAAAATACCCACGAATGGTGGCTCACGCCGTTGGTGTCATTAAAGGGTATGCCGTCGAAGCTAAACACCATATTGCTATCGGACAAACCGCGCATGGTGATTTTGGCATCGCCCAGGCCTACGCCATTTGGCGAACTAGAGAACATGCCAGGCACCATATTGAGCGCCTGGGTGTAATCTGCCACTGGTGATGTGTAGTCGCGCAACTGGACTTCACTCACGATGGACTGCGCCGATCGCGCATTGAGCGAGCTTTGCGAAGGTGCGGTTTCAGCCGACGGTAAGGTGACAGGAGCTTGGCCACTCACCGTAACCGTGCCTAACGTATAAGGGGCTTGGGACTGCGCCACGGCTGATGCACCGAGGCAAAGCAGTGCTACTGCCAAAGAAATTTGAGCGGGGCGGGCAATAGGGGTGCGGGTAGATTTTTTCATGGTGCAAATAGATGGGATGGCAGAACTTCAGACGCATCCCTATTGCAACCAATTTATGTTTCACTGATTTGACAGTTTTATTTTTTGATTTGCGACTTATATTTGTCATACTTCGGCAATACCCTTGTGGGCGCTTATTCTTATATCCATTGACTGATTGGAATTCACCGTGAAACTTCGCTTCTCTTTATTAGCCGCCTCTCTTATCGCCGTCGGCGCCCTTGTGCCCTTGGCCCAAGCCCAAACCAACGCGGCGGACCCTGTGGTCTTCACTTTTTCCACCGTCGGCGACTCACGCCAAGACCCGGTGGGTTTTGACGTGACTGCGCCCTTGAACGCGCAGGACAAAATCTGGCTGCAAAACTCCAAAGCCTTCTCGCGCATCCTGCGTGACATTGAAGGGCAAAAATCCAAACTTCTGTTTTTTAATGGCGACATGATCATGGGCTACGGCATCGCCGGCCCCACGGCCAGCAACAGTGTGCAAGATGTGGTCGGCTCCGACCTGATGGCCTTCTATCGCCAGTACGGTTTCTGGCGCGGCATGGTGGCACCCACCATGGAAAACGGCACTTACATCGTTCCGGTTCCCGGAAACCACGAAGTGCAATCCAAAGCCCTGGGCAAAAAAGCCGTAGTCGAAAACGAACACGCCTGGCGCGCCAATATGGGCGACTTGATTGTGGACACGGCACGCTTTAAAGCCATCGTCGGCAAAGAGGCCCGCAATATCAACACCAAAAACAACGGCGCCTTGGACGGTTTGGCCAGCGACCAGAGCCAGTTGTCTTACAGTTTTGACGTGGAAGACAGCCACTTTGCTGTCGTCAACACCGACCCCGTGGGCAAGGACAATGTGGCGCCTTCGGCCTGGCTGGCCCAGGATTTCAGCGAAGCCAAGGCGCGCGGCGCCAAGCACTTTTTCGCCTTTGGCCACAAACCGGCTTACACCTATTACTACGGCAAAGGCGCCAAACCCGCCCCTGGCATTTCCGGCCTGGACAAAGTGCCTGAGGCCCGCGATGCGATGTGGAGCGTAATCGAGCAATATGGCGCCACCTATTTCTGCGGCCACGAGCATGAGTTCAACATGATGCAACCCAAAGGCGGCGCCTGGCAGGTGCTGGTCGGCAGCGGTGGCTCTCCCTGGGACGCGCAGCCCGGCGAGGACACCGCCAACCCCGCCACCGACCGGGCCTACGCCTGGGCGACAGTCAGCATTCGCAAAAGCGGCAAAGTGGACATCGAGGCCTATGGCTTTAGCGACAGCTTTGGCCCGACCCAATTGCTCAAGAAAGTCACTTTGGCGCACTAAGCGCCGGGCGTTTTAGTGCAGCGGCTTATCGGGGCCTAGCTCTTGGACCAAGGCCTCATAGCTGCTGCGCAGCTGCGGGTCGATGTGCTGCAAGGACACGGCAATGGACGCAGCAGCGTGGGCGCCCGCCTGCGTGGACAGAGGAGCGGCGTCCAACACCGGCTCAGCGGCCCGCGCCTGCGGCGCTGAAGCAGGTTGGAGGTTGCGCAAATCATGCTCACCAAACCCGCCCAAGCCCTCCATGCCGCTGGACAATTGGTCAAACATGGCCGCCACTTGCGGCGTCGGCGCCGTTGGGCGCTTGGCGGCGCGCGCGGCCTGGGCGGCAAAGGCATAGTTCAGGCCCGAGCCCAGGCACAAAAGCACGCTCACGGCCAGCCAAAGCGCCCATAAGGCGCCGGCCTCGACGGGCTGCATCTCCAGGGCGCCCGCCAGCTCGGTGCCAAACCAGGGCCAGGGCAGTTCCATAAACCAGGCCGGGTTGCTCAGGGCCTCGTGGGTGCGGGCCAGGGCGCAGACCAGCAACACCAGGTTGACCAGCGCCACCCAAAAACTTGCAATCAATAACATCCGGGGCCTCGCTTAGCGGAATTCGTGAACAATTTTGTCGCGCAGCAAGCCTGCCAAATGCGCCCGCGCTTGCGCGATGGCCAGGGCCTCGTTCTCGGCCTCGACCGATTCGCCAGCGATGTCGATCAGGTTTTGCTTGATCTGGGCGATACGCGCCTGCGTTTCTTGCAAAGCGCCTTGCAACTGGTCTTGGCGCGCAGCGTGCTGGTCGAGTTCGCTCAACAACTCGAACACCTGCTGCAGGTAATAACGATTTTTGCGGCTTTGCTGAATGTCGGTGCGGGTCAGGAAAACCTGCATTTGCTGAGCCAAACTCTGGTGGCTGGCCGGCGTGGCCGCCGCAAGGGCCACAGCCGCCGGGGCGGCCTGGGGCTCGGCCACGCTTTGCGTTGGAGGACTGGCGTCGTGGCCGTCAGACATAGGCAAAGGCTCCGGTAGGTAGGGAAAATGATCGAAAAAACTGTTTTTTACGATTTTTTTAATTCTACCTAAGCCCCGCGCCCACCCTAGGCTGCGGCCTTTGGCCTCAGCGGCGCATCCACCCAGCGCCGATAATGCCTGTTTACCGTCTTCAAACCGCTCCGAAAATGACTTACTGCGTCGCCATCAAACTCAATGCCGGGTTGGTATTTTTGTCCGATTCACGGACCAACGCCGGCCTGGACCAGATCAACAGCTTTCGCAAAATGATTGTTTACGAAAAGCCGGGCGACCGATTCATGGTGCTGCTCTCGGCGGGCAACCTGAGCATTGCGCAGTCGGTGCGGGAGATTTTGCAGGTCGAGCAAATCAAGGAAGACGGCGATTCGCAGGGCATCAGCATTTGGAACGCCACCAGCATGTTTGACGCCGCCCGGGTACTGGGCGCGGCGATCCGCCGGGTGTATGCCCGCGACGCCGAGTCGCTCAAACAAGCGGGCATTGACTTTAATGTGTCGCTCATCTTTGGCGGCCAGATCGCCGGCGAGGGCATGCGCTTGTTTCAGGTGTACTCGGCGGGCAACTTCATCGAGGCCACACCGGAGACGCCCTATTTCCAGATTGGCGAGTCCAAGTACGGCAAGCCGGTGCTCGACCGCGTGATTACCCCGCACACCCCGCTAGAAGAGGCGGCCAAGTGCGCCTTGGTGTCCATGGACTCGACGCTCAAATCCAATTTATCGGTCGGGCTGCCGCTGGACATGGTGGTGTACGACGTCAACGCGCTGCAGTCGGACAAAGTGGTCTGCATCGACCACGACAACCCTTACTTCCAAATGCTGCACAACAGCTGGGGCGAAAAGCTGCGCGAGGTGTTTGACAGCATCGAAGACCCGATGTGGACCGGCGGCCCCACCGAGGTGCCTTTGCGCATGCCCAGCGAGCGCTTGCAGCCCCTCAAAAAGATCCGTACGCCGGAAGAAAAACTCATTTAAGCGGCCCATGCATTCCATTCCCCTGGTTTTTTCGCACGCCAACAGCTTTCCTGCCAGCACCTACCGCGTCCTTTTTGAGCACCTGCGGGCCCGCGGCTTTGCGGTCCAGGCCATCGACAAATTCGGCCACGACCCGCGCTACCCGGTCAGCAACAACTGGAAAGACATGGCCCAGCATGTGGTCGACTTTGCCCAGGCAAAGGCCGAGGCGGCGGGCGGGCCGGTCTGGCTGGTAGGCCATTCGCTGGGCGGCTTTTTGAGCCTGATGGCTGCTGCCAAGATGCCCGGCCTAGCCAAAGGCGTGCTCCTGGTGGATGCGCCGATTTTGGGCGGCTGGCGCTCCATGGCGCTGGGCATGATTAAGGGCGCGCAGCTGGTGGGCTCGCTCTCACCTGCGGCGGTCAGCCACAAGCGGCGCAACACCTGGCCCAGCCAGGAGGCGGCCTACGAACACTTCAAGCACAAACGCGCTTTTGCCAAGTGGGACGACGCGGTGCTGCGCGACTACATCGCCCACGGCACCGTGGACCACGAGGGCAAACGGGTGCTGGCTTTTGACCGCGAAATCGAATCCAAAATTTACAACACCATTCCCGACAACCTGGACCGTCTGCTCAAGCGCCACCCGCTCAAATGCCCGGTGAGCTTTATCGGCGGGCGCCAATCCTGGGAGATGAAGCGCGTCGGCATGGGCATGACCGAGAAGGTGACGCGCGGGCGCATCATCATGCTCGACGGCACGCACTTATTTCCGATGGAAAAGCCGCTGGCCACGGCTGCGGCCATTGAAACCGCACTGCGCAATATGGGCGCTTAAGGCTTCCAGACGACCAAGCCGCTCCAGTCGGTGGCCAGCACGAGCAGGCCAAAAGCGATGCGGTAGTACGCAAAACCCACAAAGCTGTGCGTAGCCACGAAGCGCAGCAGCCAGCGCACGCAAGCCCAGGCGCTGATGAAAGAGCACACCAGGCCCACGGCAAACAAAGGCATATCGGTCAGGCTGAGCAGGGCGCGCTCTTTGTACAGGCTGTAGACACCTGCCCCGATCAGCGTGGGGATGGCCAAAAAGAAGGAAAAATCGGTGGCTGCCTTGCGCGACAAGCCCAGCAACATGCCGCCAATAATGGTCGCCCCGCTGCGGCTGGTGCCCGGCACCATGGCCAGGCATTGCACCAGCCCGACTTTGAGCGCGTCCAGCAGCGTCATATCGTCCACATCGGCCACGCGGGCGAAATACCCGGTTTGCACATCCTCGGCAGCCGCCTGGCGGCGCTCGGCCCACAAAATAATCAGGCCGCCAACGATAAAAGTGCTGGCCACGATGAGGGGCGTGAACAAATGCGCCTTGATCGCCTTGCCAAACAAAAGGCCCAGCACCACCGCCGGCAAGAAGGCCACCAGCACATTGGCCGCAAAGCCCTGGGCGCGCCTTTGGCTCGGTAAATCCAGCAGGGTCGACTTGATTTTGTCCCAGTACACCAGCACCACAGCAAATATGGCGCCGGTTTGGATGGCGATATCAAAGACCTTGGCCTTTTCATCGTCAAAGCCCAAAAGCGCACCGGCCAATATCAAATGCCCGGTGGAGGAAATGGGTAAAAACTCCGTCAAACCCTCGACCACGCCCATGATGGCCGCTTTGAGCAAAATCACCGTGTCTAAGTCCATACTGCCCCACACCCTAACTAAAGAAAGTCACCGAATCACGGTGCGCAGAGCAGCATTGTCGCCGAGCGGGCCGCGCTGATCGGCGATTAAAGACTAATTTCTACGGTCTGGAATTGAAAATAAATGATGCGGCTAACCCAGGCATACAGCCAAAAGCAGGCCATATCCAGCACAAACTGGTCCGCGCCATAAGGCAGTTTACCCAGCGACCAGCGTAAACGGCCTAGCGCAAGGCCGATACCCAGCGCGCCGGCCACAAAAACTATTTGAAATACCCGGCTGGACAACATTCCCGGCACCAGGGCCATACCTCTCGCGCAGGCCAGGCACCGGGATTGCTCGCGCCATAAGGCGATGCGGTGGCGCTGGCCGCAGTGGGGGCAGGCGTATCGAAGCAATCGCATGCGATCGTCTTACTGCGCTTTACAGCTCGATTTTGGCGCCGATTTCAATCAGGCGGTTAGAGTCAACACGGAAGAAGTCAGAGGCGCGCGCGGCGTTTTGCATCATCCAGACAAAGAGAGATTCGCGCCATATCGACATTTGCGGAATCTCCTTCACGACCAAAGAATCACGCGCCATGAAGAAAGACGTTTCCATTGCAGGACAGTTGATGCCATGCTCTTCGCGTAGCGCATCCATCAACAAACCGACGTCTGGGGTTTCTTTAAATCCATAGACGGCGCGTACCAGGTAGATACCCTTGCTCATCTCACGCACAGATATGCGGCGGTGGGCTTTCACGTAGGGAATGTCCCAGGTACTCATTTTGAGGAAAATCACTTGCTCGTGCAGCACACGGTTATGTTTAAGGTTGTGCAGCATGGCAGGCGGTACAAAATCAATATGCGCCGTGAGGAAAACCGAGGTGCCTTCAATACGGTGTGGCGGGTGCTGCAATAAGGACGGAATGAAGTCTTCCAATCCAATGCCGTTATTGATGGCCCGCTGCCGCAGCAACTGCCGGCCTTGGTACCAGGTCATCATTAAAAGAAACAACAAACTCGCAATCACCAGCGGGAACCAGCCGCCCTCCAAAATTTTGGCCAAATTGGCCGCGAAGAAGCCCGCATCCACGACCAGAAATGAACCCACGATCAAGGCAATGGTGATGGGCTTCCACTTCCAACTCTTGAGCATGACCACGGCTGACAGCAAAGAGGTAATCAGCATGGTGGACGATACGGCGATGCCGTAGGCGGTAGCCAGGTTATCGGACTTGCGAAACGCCAGCACCACGATCACCACGATCACGCACAAAACCCAATTAATAAAGGGCACATAAATCTGGCCGATTTCGCGCTCGGAGGTGTGCACCACTTTCATACGCGGTACAAAACCCAGCAATATGGCCTCGCTGGTCATGGAGTAAGCGCCAGAAATACAGGCCTGCGACGCAATCACGGTGGCAAATGCAGACAGTATCACCAGCGGCAATGTTAGATATTGCGGCACCATCAGAAAAAACGGATTGCTGACCGCCTGGGCGTCGCGCAGCAGCAAAGCACCCTGGCCGAAATAATTGAGCAGCAAGGACGGCATAACCAACAAAAACCAGGCATAGCGGATGGGCCGAATTCCAAAATGACCCATATCGGCGTACAAAGCCTCGGCGCCCGTAACCACCAGAAACACCGCGCCGGTCACGGCAAATGCAATCGCCGAGTTCTGCAGCATAAAACTGAGGGCATACCAGGGCGAAAACGCCACCAATATCTCGGGCCCTTGGGCAATTTGGTAAATACCCATGGCACCAATCACGCCAAACCAGACCAACATAATCGGCCCGAACAATATGCCGACAATTTCGGTGCCTTTTTTCTCAAACAAAAAGAGGCCAATCAGAATCATCAGCGTCAACGGTAAAACCACATGCCCGAAATCCTCGGACACCACAGTTAAACCCTCGATGGCCGAGAGTACCGAGATCGCTGGCGTAATCACCGCGTCGCCATAAAACAAACACGCACCCAAAACGCCCATCACCATAATCGTCATGGCCTGCGCGCTGCCTTGTTTGGCGGTTCGCAGCGCAAGCGCCATCAGGGCCAATATGCCGCCCTCGCCGTGGTTATTGGCACGCATCACAAACGCGACATATTTCAAGGACACCACAATCACAAAAGTCCAAAAAATCATGGACAGCACGCCGTAGACCGAGTCCTTGTTCAGTGGTATGCCGCTGGCCGGGTCAAAGCAAGATTTGAGCGCGTATAAAGGACTGGTGCCAATATCTCCAAACACAATACCAATCGCTAAAACAGCCAACGCCAGCAAACTGCCTTTAGCATGGTGCGACTCTTGGTCAAACTCAATGGGTCGCAAAAATTTGGAATGGGAGTATTCGGGATTACTGATAGACATAATGCAAATGAAGCGTGAAACAAAGGGGCAATAAAACCGACGCTCACTTCACAAAGCGATAGCCAACGCCGGTTTCGGTGATGAAATGCCGAGGCTGGCTCGGATCGTTTTCTAATTTGCGGCGCAAATGGCCTACGTAAATGCGCAGGTAATGCGTGCTGTCTTTGAAATGCGGGCCCCATACCTCTTTCATCAAGGCGCTTTGGGTCAGCATCTTGCCGGGCGAACGCGTCAGCGCCGTAAGCAGGCGGTATTCGGTGGGCGTGATGTTCACTGCCTGCCCTGCTTTGGTGACGGTGCGCTGCACAAAGTCGATCACCACATCGCCAAACTCCAGGCGCGATAGCGTGCCCGCTTCGGTCTTGGAGCCCCTGCGCAATTGCACCCGCACCCGCGCTAGCAGTTCACCCAAGCCAAAGGGCTTGGACAAATAGTCGTCAGCCCCTCGGTCTAGCGCGGTAATCTTGTCGGCCTCGTTCATGCGGGCCGACAAAATCAGAATCGGCGCGGGGGACCAGGCGCGAAATTTGTCAATAAATGCCAGGCCGTCGCCGTCGGGCAAGCCCAAATCGAGCACGATAAGGTCGGGGTGGAAGGTGGCCGCGCGGCTCAGTGCCAGCGCCAGCGTACCCGCCTCTTGCACTTCGAACTCCTCGGACTCAAATGCGGCGCGCAGCAATCGCTGGATGTCCAGCGCGTCTTCCACCACCAAAATGCGGACGCGGTTAGTGCTCATAGCTCTTGCGGCACCTGGGGCGCCTCACCGCGCTGGAGCACGACCTGCACACAGGCGCCGCCTTCGGGGCGGTTGTGCAAAGAAATATCGCCGCCGTGTGCCTTGATAATCATCTGGCAAATCGACAGTCCCAGTCCCAAACCCTCTTGCACGTGGGCCAACGCACCCCGGTTGTAGCGCTCAAAAGCGGTATCACGGTCGGCAGGCAAAAAGCCAGGCCCCTGGTCGCAGATGCAGATATGAACCTCGCCCTGGTGCACGCTGGCCTCAATCTCGATCAAGGAGCCTGGCGGCGCGAATTTAGCGGCGTTTTCCAGCAAGTTGGAGAACACCCGCTCCATCAATATGGCATCCATTTCTACCAGCGGAAAGTCTGGCGCGATGTGCACCCGCACGGTGTGGCCAGCCAGCGACTGCCCCAAGTACTGGATGCCAGCGCCCACTACCTCCTCCAGGGAGTGCCACTCCAGTCCCAGCGCCATGCGGCCCTGCTCCAAGCGCACGATATCGAGCAGGTTATTGACCATGGTTTTGAGACGTACCGCGTTGGCGTAAATATCCCGCGCAACACCCAGTGCCGGCTCGGCCACCACGGTATCGCCCCGGCTGAGTGACTCGGCCAGACCCATGATGACGGTCAAGGGTGTTTTCAGGTCGTGCGACAAGGCCGACAAAATAGTGGCCCGCAAGCGCTCTGCGACCCGGTCTAGCTCGGCCTGGCTGGCCACTTCCACATAGTGCAGACGCTCGATGGTGATGGCCAACAGTGCGCCCAAGGCCTGGGCCAGCGATAAATCGTCGGCCGTCAGATGCGTGGCGCGCTCAAACTGCGACAAGGCCAGCACCCCCCGCGTGGCCGCCGACGCCTTGAGTGGCACATAAATCGAGGCATAGCGGGTATTGGCCATGGCTTCGTTGTGGATGGTTTTGCCGCTGCGGATGGCGTTTTGCGCCAAATGCCGCTCCAGCGGGAAAGAGGCTGCGTTATGCGGCGCCTCAAAGTCAATTGGCCCGTCATAGGCGATGAGCACCGCAGCCGATACGCCCAGCTCTTCTTCAAAAAAGGTCTGGCAAATCTCTTTGACCTGGCTTACCGCGATGGCGCCAGCCAATTTGCGGGCGGTGTCGTAAAGCGCCCGGGTACGCACTTCCCGCTGCAGAGCCTGCCGCTCCTTGTTCTTGAGCCCTACGGCCATTTGGCCACTGATCAGTCCGGTAATGAGCATGACCGCAAAGGTGACCAGGTACTGCGCATTCTCCACCGCCAGCGAAAAGCGCGGCGGCACAAACAACACGTCAAAGAACAGCACCGACACCACCGCCGCCACCATGGCGCCCACCCGCCCCAAGGTGACCGATATAAACAGCACCACCAGCAAAAACACCATCACGATGTTGGCCAAATCCAGGTGCCCGATGAACGGATCCATCAGCGCCGCGCTCAGGCTGCACACCAGCATCGACACTGCCATTTTTTGCCAGGTGCTCAGCCGCTCGGCGCGGACAGATAAATTAGTTATCGTATTTATCATAGAATTTCCAACGGGTTTCATGCTAGCTTTTAAGTTGGAAAAAAGTTGTAAAAATCCCGCCCCCGCCCCCGCCGCCCCTTTATCGCTGCCCAACGCCCGATTTTTATGCAATTAACGCCCCTCATCGCCATCCATATGAGCGCCGCCTTGGGCGCCTTAGTCCTCGGCCCCGTGGCCATTTGGGCGCGCAAAGGCGCCACCCAACGGCCCCGGCTGCACCGGGCCTTTGGCTATGGATTTGCCACTTTGATGCTGGCCGCAGCCATGAGCTCGTTCTTTATCCGCGATTACGGGTTGCCCAATGTGCAAGGTTTTACGCCGATTCACCTGCTCATACCGGTCACCCTGCTGGGCCTGTTCAACGGCTTTCATGCCCTGTACCGGGGCGACATCGCACGGCATCGCAAAGGCATGACCTCGCTTTACCTCAGTGCCTGCGTGACAGCCGGGGCCTTTACCCTGCTGCCGGGGCGCTATTTGGGCAATCTGGTTTGGGGGCAGTGGCTGGGGCTTTTTTAAGGTTCAGGCGGCCCTAAAATCCCCGCATGAACGCGCCCCACCCCGCCCCCGAGACCGACAGCACCAAACCGAGTAATTTTCTGCGCCAGATCATTGACGCAGACCTGGCCCGTGGCACCTATGCCAGCCGCCAGTGGGGGGGCAGCCCGGGCGACGCGGCCCACCATGCCGCTGGCGCGCCCGACCCGGCCAAGATTCGCACCCGCTTTCCGCCCGAGCCCAATGGCTACTTGCACGTGGGCCACGCCAAAAGCATTTGCCTCAATTTTGGGCTGGCGCGCGACTATGGCGGCGTGTGCCACATGCGCTTTGACGACACCAACCCGGAAAAAGAAGACACCGAATACGTCGACTCCATCCTGGACGCGGTGCGCTGGCTGGGCTTTGGCTGGGATGCCAACGGCACCTCGCACTTGTACCAGGCCAGCGACTATTTTGGGTTTATGTACCGCGCTGCGGAATATTTGATCGAGGCCGGCCACGCCTACGTGGATGAGCAAAACCCCGAAGAAATGCGCGCCAACCGGGGCGACTTTGGCAAGCCCGGCGTCAACAGCCCGTTTCGAAGCCGCACCCCGGCCGAGAACCTGGCCCGCTTTCGGGAGATGAAGGACGGCCTGCATGCCGACGGCTCCATGGTGCTGCGCGCCAAGATCGACATGGCCAGCCCCAACATCAATATGCGTGACCCGGCCATCTACCGCATTCGCCGCGCCACGCACCACAACACCGGCGACACCTGGTGTATCTACCCGATGTACACCTTTGCGCACCCGCTGGAAGACGCGCTAGAGAACATCACCCACAGCATCTGCACCCTGGAGTTTGAAGACCAACGTCCGTTTTACGACTGGGTGCTGCTGCGCCTGGCCGAAGGCGGCTTGCTGGCCCAGCCGCTGCCCCAGCAATACGAGTTTGCGCGCCTGAACCTCACCTACGTGATTACCAGCAAACGCAAGCTGGCCGCGCTGGTCAACGAGCACAAAGTCAATGGCTGGGACGATCCGCGCATGCCAACCATCGTCGGCCTGCGCCGGCGCGGCTACACGCCCGAAAGCCTGCAACTCTTTGCCGAACGCATTGGCGTAACCAAAAGCGATAGCTGGATCGACTACTCCACATTGGAAGGCTGCCTGCGCGAAACCTTGGACGGCAGCGCCGCCCGCGCTATGGCGGTGCTGGACCCGGTAAAACTGGTGCTGACCAACTGGGACGAGGTGATGGGCGCGGGTACCCTGGACGCTTGCAGTGCCCCGGTGCATCCGCACCACCCCGAGCGCGGCCAACGCAGCTTTGTCATAGGCCGTGAAGTCTGGATCGAGCGCAGCGACTATGAAGAAACCCCGCCGCAAGGCTTTTTCAGGCTCTTCCCCGGCAACAAAGTGCGGCTGAAATACGGCTACATCATCGAATGCACCGGCGCGGCCAAAGACGCCAGCGGCCGCGTCACCGAAGTACACGCCACGCTCATCCCCGACACCAAAAGCGGCACGCCGGGTTCGTCCAGCGTCAAGGTCAAGGGCGTCATCACCTGGGTCAGCGCCCACGACGGCCTGGCCGCCGAAGTGCGCATGTACGACCGCCTCTTCCTCGACCCGCAACCGGACGCCGGCGGCAAAGACTACCTGGAAAGCCTGAACCCCGACAGCCTGAAAACCGTTACCGCCATCGTGGAGCCTTCGCTTGTTAACGCACAGCCAGACGAGAAGTTTCAGTTTGAACGGCATGGCTACTTTGTAGCTGACCGGGTGGACCACGCGGCGGGCAAGCCGGTGTTTAATTTTGCGGTGGGGTTGAAGGATTCGTTTGGGAAGTGAGCGCGGGCCACGCTACGCAAAATCAAAGCGGCAAGAGCATCGTTTATTACCAACAAGATAACAACTTGGAAATCAAGTTGCCAGATAAAGCGGTTGTGCGCGAAACATCGCAGGGTTGGAACACCATCATCAGCTATGCCGAGGATGGAACGATTATGGAGATCGTATTGCTGGAGGCCAAAAATGAGGGGTTGATTCCCTCGCAGTTGCGCCAGGCGGCTTAAAGACTCGGTCCTGATGCTGCGGCATCCAAACTTTGAAGCGGCACCACCATGAATCCAAACGACGTCTTCCACTTCTGGTTCACCGAACTCACCCCCAAGCAGCACTACGCCAAAGACGCGTCCTTGGATAACGCCATCCGCACCCGCTTCGGCGCTACGCTGGAGGCTGCGGCGCGGTGCGAGTTGTTTGCCTGGCGCGCCACGCCCGAGGGGCGCTTGGCCGAAATCTTGGTGCTGGACCAGTTCTCGCGCAATGTGTACCGCGACACGGCATGCGCTTTTGCCCAAGATCCACTCGCTTTGGCGTTGGCACAAGAGCTGGTGGCAAGTGGGCAGGACCGCAGCCTGCCCCTGGCGCAAAGCAGCTTTGCCTACATGCCCTATATGCACAGCGAGTCCGCGCTGATCCATGCCCAAGCCGCCTTGCTGTTTTCGCAGCCGGGCATGGAAGACAGCCTGCGCTTTGAGCAGCGCCACCAAGCCATCATCGCGCGCTTTGGCCGCTACCCCCACCGCAATGCCATCTTGGGCCGCGCGTCCACGCCTGAGGAGCTGGCCTTTCTAAATGAGCCGGGGTCCGCGTTTTAGGCGTGGGGCTGCCCTTCGCCCGCCCCACGCCGCGGCAACCGACCGCCGATAAACTCTGCCCCCATGCCCTCCCTCACCCCCCTGCACCACGCCCTCGCCCAGCTGCGCGCCGACGCCATGGGCGTGCAGGCTTTTTGTGCGCTGGCGCGCGCGCAAGATGTTTTGCTGGCAGCGCTGCCTGCGCGTTATGGCGAGGTGTGGCTGGGGCTGATCGACCGGCTCGAATCGAGCGCTTTGTTCAGCGAGGAGAGTTGCTCCTTTAGCCAGTCGGCCCTGCTCGACCACCTGGACGCCTGGCTGGCCAAGGCTCGGGAAACGCTGGGCGCCTGAGCTGCAGGCCTGCTTTTGTCGCTTTGGCGGCAGGCCCAGCGGGGCGGGCCGATACACTGGGCTGCTTCCAACCATTTTCTCCAGGAGATTGTCCCGATGATCACGCTGTGCGGCTTTGCCGTGTCCAACTATTTCAATATCGTCAAGCAGGTACTGCTGGAAAAGCAAATCCCCTTTACCGAAGAGCGCACCATGACGCGCAGCAAAGACGAGGCGGTGCTCAGCGCGTCGCCCTTGGGCAAAGTGCCCTTTATCCGCACCGATGCTGGCCCTTTGTGCGAGACGGCCGTCATCCTGGACTACCTGGAGGCGCAGTTCCCCGCCCACCCGCTGGTGCCCGCGGATGCGTACGCGGCGGCCAAGGTGCGCGAGCTGTGTACTTTTATCAACCTGCACCTAGAGCTGGTGGCGCGCGAGCTGTATCCGGCGGTGTTTTTTGGCGGCACGGTCTCCGATGAGGTCAAGGCCAGCACGCGCAAGCTGCTCGAGCGCCATATCGCCGGCTTTAAACGCCTGGTGCGCTTTGGGCCTTACATCGCCGGCGACAGCTTCAGCCTGGCCGATTGCGTGGCATTTTCAAACCTGCCGCTGATCGGCATGGCTACCAAGGGCGCTTATGGCGAGGATTTGCTGATCGCTGGCGGCATCGACTACAAGCCCTACCTGGCCTTGCTGGGTGAGCGCGCCAGCTCGCAGCAAGTGGTGGCCGATCGCAAGGCCGAAATGGCCCGCCCCAAAGCCTAAACCTGCCGGCCCACCATGGCAAACCTGCCCGGGGCCTCAAAGGCCCCAAGCGCTGGCACCGGCTTGCCCGCTGTGGCGCAATGGGGGGTTTTGGGCGGTCTGAGCCTGGGCGTGTTTGCGCTCTTGCAGGCCGCACACATGCCGGCGGCTCTGCTGTTGGCGTGCATGGTGGCCGGCATTGCCACCTCAACGCGCAATTTCAGCGTGCGGGTGCCAGTGCAATTTTTGTTTGTTGCCCAGGGGCTGATCGGCTGCCTGATGGCACAGAGCCTTCAGCCCGCCATGCTGCTGCGCGTGCTGCACGACTGGCCGCTGTTTTTGGCATTTACCCTGCTCGTCATGGCCGCCAGCGTGGGCCTGGGCTGGTGGCTTTCACGCCACAAGGTATTGCCGGGCACCACGGCTATTTGGGGCCTGGCGCCGGGTGCCGCCTCGGCCATGGTGCTGATGTCCGAGGCCTACGGGGCCGACGCGCGCCTGGTGGCCTTTATGCAATACACCCGGGTGGTCATCGTGACCGCCGTGGCCGCCTTGGTGGCGCGTCTGTGGCTGGGGCCGAGTTCAGCCACGGCGGCGACCACCACCTGGTGGACCGTCGCCAGCCCCAGCGACCTGGCATGTACTTTGGCGCTGGTGGCGGCCGGCCTGCTGGCCACGCGCCTGACCCGCGCGCCGGCTGGCGCCATGCTGCTACCCCTGGTGGCCGGCGTGGCGCTGCAAGGCCTGGGCCTGCTGCATATCGAGCTGCCGCCGCTCTTGCTGGCGCTGGCCTATGCCTGCATAGGCTGGACGATTGGGCTGCGCTACACGCGGGCCACTTTGGCGCACGCCTGGCGCGCCTTGCCCCGGGTGCTGGTGTCGATTGGCGTGCTGATTGCCTTTGGCATGGCGCTGGCCAGCGCCTTGGCCCTGGGCGGCGGCTTTGATCCGCTCACCGCTTACCTGGCCACCAGCCCGGGCGGGGCAGACTCGGTGGCCATCATCGCCACGCATGCCGCCATGGTCGATGTCGGCTTTGTGATGGCCATGCAGCTGGCGCGCTTTATGTTGGTGCTGCTGTTGGGGCCGCAGGTCTCGCGCTGGGTGGCGCTGCGCGCAGTGGCTGCGCACGGCGGAGCGCGCACGGCTTAATCCGAGGGCTCGTGCGCCTCGTCCACGCGTGGCGGGCGGGGGATTTTTTTCAGGCGGATGAGGCGCGCCTGCTCGATGGCGTCCTTCTTGATCTGGCGCTCAGCGTCGCGCTTTTCGCCGGCCGCCAGCCATTGGGCGAATTCTTCGGGCGTTTCCAGTGTCAGACGGCCCAGCGCGCCGCTGCGAAAGTCGTGGATGGTGATTTCAGCCGCCTTTTGCACTTGCACCCGCCCGCCCGATTGCAGCGCGCCGCGCTTGCGGCCAATGCCCTCGAGCAACTCCTCGTCCGTCCTGTGCGCGGCATCGGTCAGGCCGTAGCGGGACGCCAGGCATTGGGGGTAGTGTTGGCGCAGGTAGTCGAGCAGCTCCAAGGCCACCTCTTCGTCGTCAAAAGCATTGCGGCCGATGGCCCCACTAGCGGCCAGGTTGTAGCCGGTTTTGGCCACGATGATGCGCGGCCACAAAACCCCGGGCGTGTCATACAAGTAAAAGTCGTCGGCAATCGTGATGCGCTGCTCGGCCTTGGTCACGCCGGCCTCGTCGCCGGTCTTGGCGGCGCGCTTGCCTTTTAAAGTATTGATGAGCGTGGATTTGCCCACATTGGGGATGCCGCAAATCAGCACCCGCATCGGCTTGGCCATACCCCCGCGCAGGGGCGCGAGTTGGTGGCAGGCCTCGACCAGCGCGCGCGCCGGGGTGCTGACGCTGGCATCCAAGGGCAGCGCGCGCACGCCGGGCATGGCGTTGTAGTGGGCCAGCCACTGGGCGCTGCGCTCGGGGTCGGCCAGGTCTTGTTTGTTCAGTACCTTGAGGGCGGGTTTGCCGCGCGTCAGCTCGGCGAGCATGGGGTTGGCGCTGGAGCCTGGGAGTCGGGCGTCCAGCAATTCGATAACAACGTCAATCTCCCGGATGCGCTCGCCAATGGCCTTGCGCGTCAGGTGCATATGGCCAGGAAACCATTGGATGGCCATAGGGCGTCAGGCGGCCTGGGGCTGTCGGGCTTGGCCCAGCCGCTCGGGCGACAAATACTGCGCCAGGTACTGCGCAAAAGGCAGGGTGTCGGCGGCCTCGATTTGGCGCTGCTTGTCCAGCGAGTCCTGGGCCATTTGCTGAAAGTGCGCCAGCGCGTGCGCCGGCAAGGCCAGGGCCAGTTCCTGGACCTTGGTTTGTTGTGAACGGCTGGCGCCAAAGGCGGAAAACGAACCGCCGTGCTCTTCTTGCATCACCCGCAGCACGCGTGCGGAGGGCAAGCTGTCGGGCTCGTGCAAGCCGTGCGCTGCCAGATCCACCGCTTGGGCGTAGGCACTGCCGCCGTGGGCCTGGTCCAGCGCCTGGGCCAGGGGGCGCAGTTGCTGCACGATGTCCAGGCCCCAGGCTCGAAGCTCGACCTGCGTCTGGCCGCGCTGCAACTGCAAGCCGGGCTGGCGGCCGCGCTCGGCGACGGCTTGCTGGTTGTGCGCCATGGCGGCAATCTCTTGCGGACTGTCCTGGGGGCTGGCCTGGGTCAGGCAATGCAGCAAAAACACGTCCAAAAAGCGCAAGGTGCTGGCGTTGATACCGACGGGCTCGAAGGGGTCCAGGTCCATCAGGCGCACTTCGACGTATTCCACACCCCGCTCGCGCAACGCGTGCAGCGGGCGCTCGCCCTGGAAAATCACCCGCTTAGGACGGATGGTGCCGTAAAACTCGTTCTCGATTTGCAGGAGGCTGGTCGCCAATTGTTTGAACTGGCCCTGGGCATCGCGCAGACCAATAGCTTCGTAAGCCGGGTAGGGCAAGGTCAGCGCCTGGTGCAGCGAGGCGGCGTAGCCCTCCAGGCTGTTGTAGCTTACAGCCAGCGCACTTTGGGCAGCGCTTTGGTAGCCCAGGCGGCCCATGCGCAAGGAAGTGGCATAGGGCAGGCCCATGGTGCCGGGCTGCATTTCCTGCAAGGCATGGTCGCGCCCCTGCACAAACGTAGAGCACACCGCCGGCGACGCGCCAAACAAATACAGCAGCAAAAACGCATGGCGCCGAAAATTGCGGATCAGCCCAAAATAAGCCTCGCTGGAGACGCCGGGCAAGGACCAGTTGTAATGAATGCCCGAAATGGTTTGCATGCGCCGGCCATAGCGGTAGCCCAGGCCGTTGCGGTAAACGGTTTTGGCCTGGCCGACATTGGAGCTGCCGTACTGGCCCAGCGGGATGGCGTCATCGGCAGGCAGGCAACAGGGCATGCTCGAGACCCATAAAGTCTCCTCGCCCATGGCCGCCAGGGTGAAGTTTTGCACCCGGCGCAGCTCGTCCAAGCAGCTTTCGATGCCGGCGTGCACCCCCGTGATCAGCTCGATTTGCGATTCGCTAAAGTCGGTGGTGATGTGCGGGTGCGTCAGCGCCGAACCCAGGGCCGCCGGATGCGGCGTCGCCGCCAGCGCGGCGCTAGGCAGCGCACGCAGGCTTTCTTTCTCAATGCCGCGCCGGATGCCCAGCAACTGCTGCGCAGACAAGCCGTCTCGGGCCACGTTCCATTCACTCATGCCTATTGGCCCTTCAGGATTAACTCGGCGCCAAAGTTAGCACACTCCCATGAAACTGGGGTGCGCCAGGCCGATTGCAAGAGCCTGGCACGGGGGAATTGGCGCCCGCCCGGGCGCTTAACGCAGTTCGCGGCTAGCGCGGCCAATCTCGTGCGCGCCTTGGGCGGCGCCGCTGCCAGGCACCTGAAAGCGCGCGGTATCGACCACTTCGGCCAGCTTGGCCTGCAGGCGTTCGTCGGCCTGGGCGTCCAGGCCGATCCAGCTGCCATCGCTCAGGGTGATGTGCGCCGCCTCCACGCTGCCCGCACCGGCGCACAAAATCGTGCGGCTGGGCGCATCCTGGGCAACCAGCACCAGCATGGCCGGCACCACGGCCTCGGGCTGGAGCGCGGCGAGTACCGGCTCGGGCATCAGACCGGCCGTCATGCGCGTGGCTGCGGTAGGGGCCAGGCAGTTGACATGGATGTTGTTTTTGGCACCCTCGATGGACAGGGTCTGCATCAGCCCGACCAGCGCCATCTTGGCTGCTCCGTAGTTACTCTGGCCAAAATTACCGTACAAACCGCTGCTGGAGGTGGTCATCAAAATACGGCCGTACTTTTGGGCATTCATATGCGGCCAAACGGCTTTGGTGCAGTGCACTGCGCCCATGAGGTGCACGTCCAGCACCAGGCGGAAATCATCGATTTCCATTTTGGCAAAGCTCTTGTCGCGCAGGATGCCCGCGTTGTTGACCAAAATATCCACGCGGCCCCAGGCGTCCACCGCCTGCTGCACCATGGCCTGGACGGCGGCGTAGTCGGTAACGGACGCAGCGCTGGCCATGGCCTGGCCGCCGGCGGCGCGGATTTCAGCAACCACCGCCTCAGCGGCCGTGGCCGAACTGCCCGAACCGTCTACCGCACCGCCCAGGTCATTGACCACCACTTTGGCCCCGCGCGCAGCCAAGGCCAGCGCGTGTAAACGGCCCAAACCGCCGCCGGCACCAGTCACAATCGCTACACGGTCTTTGAAATCAATCGGCATAACATGTCCTGCAAGAAATAAAAGTGGCGCACCGTGCGCCGCCCAAGCGCCAACTCTACTGCAAGCCCACGCCCGCACCCACCCTCATCCCGACTAGGCCAGCCCATGGAACTGAACTCCGAGATCCCCACCGCACCGCCGCGCGACGCGGCCACTGTTGTCATCTTGCGCGACGGCGCGCACGGCCTGGAGGTGTTTTTGGTCAAGCGCCATGGCCTCTCGGACGTGCTGGGCGGGGCCTACGTCTTTCCGGGCGGCAAGCTCGATGCGGCCGATTGCGCCCCCGACACCCACCGCCACCTCGACCAGGACCGCGCGCAACTGCATGCCGCCCTGGGCGAGCCGGACACCGCGCCCGACCTGGCCAGCGGCTTGTTCGTGGCGGCGCTACGCGAAACCTATGAGGAGGCGGGCGTGCTTTTTGCCCATGGCGCGGACGCCCACACCGGTGCGGCGGCTGATTTTCATGTGCGGGTGCGCAGTGGCAGCCTGCGCCTGCAGACCCAGGCGGTACACCCCTGGTCGCGCTGGATCACGCCGCGCATGCCCTCGGTGACCAATAAACGCTTTGACACCCGCTTTTTTATTGCCGTGCTACCGCCGGGCCAAAAAGCAGCCCACGACAACGTGGAGGCAACCGAAAGCGCCTGGCTGCGCCCGCGCGACGCCTTGGCGCAGTACTGGGCGCGCGAGATCGAGCTGGCGCCGCCCCAAATCATGAGCCTGGCGCACCTGGCGCGCTACCGCAGCGCCACCGAGGCCATGGCGCAGGCGCGCAACCAGTTGCCGCCGCTGATCTTGCCCGAGGCCTTCCAGGAAAACGACGAGCGCGTCATTTGCTACCCCGGCCACCCGCGCCACCCGGTGCCCGCGCGTGCCCTGCCCGGGCCCTTGCAGCTGTTTTGGCGCAACAAGCGCTTTGAGCCCGCCGGGGGCTTTGACGCGCTCTTTGGCTAAAGCCTAGTCCATAGGCAAGCTCAATCATGGATATTGAGCTTGCCAATTAGACGCCGTCACGCCCAGGGGTTAAGCTGGCGCGGTCTTTGGGCCATTGTGTTCAGAGCAAACGCGTTTTCTTTAACCCTTAGGAGATTTCCATGGCAGCACTTAAAGGCTCCAAAACGGAAGAAAACCTGAAGGCCGCCTTCGCAGGCGAGTCCCAGGCCAACCGCCGTTACCTGTATTTCGCGAACAAAGCCGACGTTGAAGGCCAACCCGACGTGGCCGCGCTGTTCCGCTCGACCGCTGAAGGCGAGACCGGACACGCCCACGGCCACCTCGAGTGGCTCGAGCAGTGCGGCGACCCCGCCACCGGCATGCCTTTTGGTAGCACCCGTGACAACCTGGCCTCTGCAGTGGCTGGCGAGACCCACGAGTACACCGACATGTACCCCGGCATGGCTAAAACCGCCCGCGACGAAGGCCACGACGAAGTGGCTGACTGGTTCGAGACCCTGGCCAAAGCAGAGCGTTCACACGCTAACCGCTACGCCAAGGCCCTGGCCGAACTGGCTGATTGATAGCACCCGGGCGCCTGTCTGCCAGCAGGCAGGCGCCTTGGAGTTGTCCGGCCTGGGCATTGCAGCGCAGCGCCCAGGCCCGAACATTCCCCGCAACCGCGCGCCCCACGCGCCCACCCCACGAGAACTTGTATGGCTACCGAAGGCAATTTGCAGGCACCCACGCGCCATCCCATCGACTGGAAAAACCCCGAGTACTACAACGAGGAGGCGGTTTTCCACGAGATGGAGCGCATTTTTGACATTTGCCACGGCTGCCGCCGCTGCGTGAGCTTGTGCGGTTCCTTCCCGACCTTGTTTGACCTCGTGGACGAAAGCGCCACCATGGAAGTCGATGGTGTGAACAAACAAGATTACTGGAAAGTGGTGGACCAGTGCTATCTGTGCGACCTGTGCTACCTGACCAAGTGCCCCTACGTGCCGCCGCACGAGTTCAACCTGGACTTTCCGCACACCATGCTGCGGGCAAAAGCCATCAAGTTCAAAAACGGCGAAGTCGGCGCGGGCGAGAAGTTTCTGGCCAGCACCGATGTGCATGGATCGCTGGCCGGCATCCCCATCGTGGTGCAAACCGTTAATGCAGTGAGTAAAACCAAGGTGGCGCGCCAGGTGATGGAATCGACCCTGGGCGTGGACAAAGACGCCTGGATGCCCGAGCTGGCCACCCAGACCTTCCGCGCCAGCGCTCCCAAAGCCAAGGCGACGGTGGTGCAAAACGGCGAAAAAACGCCGGGCAAGGTGGCGATTTTTTCCACCTGCTATATCAATTACAACGAGCCAGGCATCGGGCTGGACTTGCTCAAGATCCTGGACCACAACGACATTCCCTACGTCATCGTGGACAAAGAAAAATGCTGCGGCATGCCCAAGCTGGAGCTGGGCGATCTGGACGCGGTCAATGAATCCAAAGAGGCCAATATCCCGGTGCTGGCGCGCTACGCGCGCCTGGGGTATGCCATTTTGGCCGCCGTGCCTAGCTGCGCGCTCATGTTTAAACAAGAAATTCCGCTGATGTACCCGCACGACGTGGATGTGCAGCTGGTCAAAGAAAACATGTGGGACCCCTTTGAGTACCTGATGCAGCGCAAGCGCGACGGTCTGCTCAAAACCGAGTTCAGCACGCCCCTGGGCAATGTGAGCTACCAAATGCCCTGCCATGGCCGGGTGCAAAACATCGGCAAGAAGACCGAGGAAATGCTCAAAATGATTCCCGGCACCACGGTGCAGACGCACGAGCGCTGCTCCGGCCACGCGGGAACTTTTGGCGTCAAAAAAGCCACCCACCAGCAGGCCATGAAGATCGGCAAACCACTCTTTAAAGCCATGGCGACCATGAAGGACGGCAGCAAGCCCGACTACATCAGCTCGGACTGCCCGCTGGGCGGCCACCATATTGCCCAAGGCTTTGAAGTCAACGGCCTGGGCGCGCCCACCCAAGAACACCCCTTAAGCCTGGTCGCCAAGGCCTACGGCCTGACCTGATATTTTTCGAAAGAACCCTGCTATGCAACTGACCGGACACATCACCCCCGAAAGCCTCATGACCTTGGAGGCTTACACCAAATACCGCAAAACCCACAAGGCCGAGGTCATGGCGCACCGCAAAATGCGCAGCGTCGCCCTGGGCGAGAACATGACCCTGCAATTTGAGAGCGAGACCACCATCCGCTACCAAATCCAGGAAATGCTGCGCATCGAGAAAATTTTCGAAGAAGAAGGCATCCTGCAAGAAATCGAGGCCTACGCGCCTTTGATGCCCGATGGCGGCAACTGGAAAGCCACCATGCTGCTCGAATACCCGGATATCCACGAGCGCAAGCGCGAGCTGGCACGCCTCATTGGCGTGGAAGACCGCATGTTTGTCGAGGTAGAAGGCCAGGCGCGGGTCTACGCCATCGCCGACGAAGACCTAGACCGTGAGAACGAGGAGAAAACCTCGGCGGTGCACTTTGTGCGCTTTGAGCTGACGCCTGCGATGTGCGCCGCCGTCAAAGCGGGTGCCAGCGTGAAACTGGGCTGCGACCACACCAACTACCCGGCGCATACCAGCATCGCTGCGGAAACTTTGGCCAGCTTGGCCGGAGATTTGCGGAGCTCGTAGTGGACCGACCTGCGCACCATAAAAAAGGGCTGCTTAGGCAGCCCTTTTAATTTGCATCACGCCGCCTTCGGTTTACGTGAATCTAGGAAGAAGGCAATCAGCTGCCAAGCCACAAATATTCCGATCAAAGCCAGCAAGGTGCCGCTGATCGGGCGGGTGAAAAAGGTACCGAAATTACCGCGGCTGAGCAGCAGCGCGCGACGGAAATACTCCTCCAACATGGGACCCAAAATGAAGCCGAGCATGAGCGGCGCAGCCTCTAGGCCCAAGCGCATGAACATATAGCCGATTAAACCAAAGGTGGCGGTAATGTAAACATCGTCCAAGCTGTTATTGATACTGAAAGTACCTACACAGCAAAAGAACAAAATAGACGGGAACAATACGCTGAATGGGATTTTGAAAACCGTCAGCCAGTAACGCACCAGTGGCACGTTTAAAACCACCAAAAACACATTACCAATCCACATACTGGCCACCAGGCCCCAAAACAAGTCGGGGTGGGTAGCAATCATGTTCGGGCCGGGTTGCACGCCTTTGACGATAAAGGCCGCCATCATGAGCGCCATCACCGCATTTTCTGGAATGCCGATACTCATCAAGGGAATAAAACTGGTGCGCGCAGCCGCTTCGTCTGCGGCCGCTTGCCCTGCTACGCCCTCGATAGCTCCATGGCCGATTTCGGCGCTGTATTTGCTAAAGCGCTTTTCTGCGGCATAGGCCGCAAACTGCGCCAAAACCGGGCCGCCGCCAGGCAAGATGCCCATAACAGAACCAATCACGCTTCCGCGCAGCGCGCTGGGAATAATCCGCTTAAATTCCGGCCAGGTCGGAATCAGATTGATTTCGCCGCTGAAAGGGGTTAATTCCTGGTGGTTGTCCAGATTTTTTACAATCTCGGCAATACCAAAGCAACCAAGCGCGATGCTGATCAAGCCAATGCCATCCATCAGGAAAGGCAAATCCATGGTGAAACGCATTTGGCCGCTGTTTACGTCGGTTCCAATCGATCCGAGCAATATGCCGATCATAGTCATAGCCAGACCATTCAGAATGCTTCCGGTAGTCACGAAACTTACGCAGAAAAATCCGAAAAGCATCAGCGCACAATAATCTGCCGGGCCAAACATCAGGCCCACTTCGCCGAGTAAAGGCGATAGGGTGGCAAGCACCACAATGGCTACCGTACCGCCTATAAAGCTGGAAATACCTGCCGTAAACAAGGCCAAACCGGTCTGGCCTTTCAGTGTCATTTGGTAGCCGTCAATACACGCCACGATACTGCTGGCATGCGGTATTTTCATGGTGATCGCGCTCACACTATCGCCATACTGGGCACCGTAGTAAATACCGGCCAGCATGATCAAGGAGCCGTCGGTAGGGATCGAATACGTCAGCGGCAGCAACAAGCTGATCGTGGACAGCGGACCCAAGCCAGGCAGCAGGCCGATCAAGGTACCGACCACGCAGCCGATGGCGCAGTACATCAGGTTTTGGACGGTTAGCGCGTGCTCAAAACCAAAAGCAAGGTTGTTGATAATGTCCATTAGAGAATCGGTAGGTTAAGGTGAAGCAAATATTTAAAACCGCAGGCTACCAGCAGCAAGCCGATGGCAATTTTCACGTTGCGGACCATGGAATTATTTTGGCCCGCATAGGAGGCAGAAAAAGCCAAAAAGAAAATACCCACCAACATATTGACGTGCTCGGAGATAAATGCAAAGCCCGCCAAGCTAAAAATAATGATGAAAATATTTCTGAAGTTGTAATCAATAGGCACCGGCGCCACATACCGCGAGCGAATCACGGACGACAAGCCAATTAAAAACAACAAAATACTTACCACCAGCGGAAACAAGCCCGGCCCCGCACGGCTGAAATCGCCCATCTTGTAGCTAAAAGAGGTCAATCCAAACAGGAGGGATACGGCCACCAAAAACAGACCGCGAACGAAATTTAAATTATTCATAAATCGAATATTTAGAAAAGAAACCGTACGCTGGCAACCACCCAATGAGATGGTGTACCAAGCCGTCGTACTATAACAACATAGCCCCTCTTGCAGCGCTAGGGAATACCCTCTACGCCGGCTGCATAGCCCGTGCCCATTTCAGCGCCGGCAAACCCCAATGTTCCTGGATATACGCGGCGCGTTTTTTTAATACTTCGCTGTCGGGCCGCGTGGCGGTGCGCTGGGCTAGCACCACCGTATTGCCCTCACGGGTGGCTTTGAAAGCCCAAATCGCATCGCGCCCGAAGGCCTGGGCAATGCTGTTGACGCTGCGAGCAAAGCTGGAGCTGCGGCCAAACAAATTCACCGTCATGCAGCCGTCGGACGTCAAAGTACTGCGGCAATGGGCGTAGAAGTCGGGGCTGTCGAGCACCGGGGCGGCGGCGTCCTGGTCGTACAAGTCCACCTGCAGGGCGTCCACGCTGCCTTGCCATTGCGGTTGGCAGATTTCCTGGGCAGCATCGGCCAGCACCACGTGCAGGCGCGGGTGGTCAGTGGGCAGGGCAAACCAGCCCCGGCAGGCGTGCAGCACTTGGGGGTTGAGTTCGATGGCGGTGCTGCGCATACCCACCTCCAAGGCGCAAAACTTGCTCAACGAGCCTGCGCCCAGGCCCAGTTGCAGCGCCCGACGCATGGGCGCAGTGGCCGGGTCGACCAGCAGCAGCCAGGCCATCATGCGTTGCACGTACTCATGCACCAGCACGGTGGGCGCGTCCACGCGCATGGAGCCTTGGATCCAGATGCTGCCCAAATGCAAATGCCGCACCAGCCCCTCTTCGGAGAAATTGACTTCGGGCGGTTCGGTGGCGAGGTTTTTTTTCAAGCGGAGCCTATGGCGAAAAAGGTGATCGGTATGCAGCGCTGGTTTATACCAGTGCCGCCAATTTGGGCAGCGCTTGCGCCGTGTTGGCCTGCAGTGCCACCTGCAGGTCCGCCAGCGCCAGGCCGCGCAGCTGCGCCAGCACCTGGCCGATGCGCGGCAACTGTGTCGGGCTGTTGCGTCCCTGGTGCTGGCCTTGCCCACGGGCCTGCGCAGTGACGTACAGCCACTGTGGCGGAATATCGGGCGCATCGGTCTCGAGCACCAAGGCCTCCAGGGGCAAGCTGCTGGCCAGGCGGCGCAGCTGCAAGGCCTGCGGGAAACTCAGCGCCCCGCCAAAGCCCAGCTTGAGCCCCAGCTCGACAAAGGCTTGCGCCTGCGCCGCGCTGCCATTAAAGGCATGGGCCATGCCAAGCCACAGCTGCCCGCCCTGCTCGGCGCGCAAGTATTTGAGCAAGCGGTCTGCGCTGCGCCGCACATGCAGCAGCACCGGCAAGTCGTGCTGGCGTGCCAGCCTGAGCTGGGCTTGGTAAAAAAACTCTTGTTTAGCGCGCATCTCAGGCGTGCACAGTGCGGGCACGAAAAAGTCCAGGCCGATTTCTCCCACCGCCACCAAGCGCGGGTCGCTGCGCCGCGCCGTCAGTTCGGCGTCCAGGGCTTGTAAGTCAGATTCCTGCGCCTGCGGCACATACAGCGGGTGAATGCCTAGTGCATAGGCGTCGCGCTGCTCATGTGCAAGCAGGCGTACCGCATTCCAGTTGGCGCGCTCTACGGCGGGGATGACACACAGGCCAACACCCGCAGCGCGCGCCAGGGCACGGTCGGGGGCGCGGTCCGCGTCAAATTCGGCGGCGTCCAGGTGCGCGTGGCTGTCTATCCACATGCCGCTTGGCCTTTGCCTCGTTGTACCGGCGCTTTACGCGGACGCGCTGTGCAACACGCCGCCGTCCAGCCGCAGCACGCGGCTGCATTTGGCGGCCAGGCTGCCGTCATGGCTGACCAGGACGAAGGCCGTGCCCTGGTCGCGTGCCAGTTGCAGCATCAGGGCAAACACGCCGTCGGCGGTGCTGCGGTCTAGGTTGCCCGTGGGCTCGTCGGCCAGCACGCAGTCGGGCTGGGTGACCAGCGCGCGGGCAATGGCCACCCGCTGGCGCTCGCCGCCCGAGAGTTCGGCCGGCCGGTGTTCGGCGCGCGCGCCCAGGCCCACTTTGTCCAGCATCGCCATGGCGGCAGCGCGGGCTTGCGCCGGGTCGCTGCGGCGCAAAGTCAGCGGCATGGCCACGTTGTCCAGCGCACTGAACTCGGGCAAGAGGTGGTGGAACTGGTACACAAAGCCCAAATGCCGGTTGCGCAAGCGCCCCTGGGCCGCAGCGTCTAACTGGGCCAGCGGCTGTCCGCACAAAACCACCTCGCCAGTGCTGGGCGTGTCCAGCCCGCCCAGCAAATGCAAAAGCGTGCTTTTGCCCGAGCCCGAGGAGCCCACAATAGCCACCGTCTCGCCCCGGTGCACCTGCAAATGCACGCCACGCAGCACGGTTACGTCGAGCCGCCCTTCCTGGAAACGCTTGCCCAGGTTGGCGCAACTGAGCAAAGGCTCTGGCGAGGTGTGCTGCGTTTCACTCATAGCGCAGCGCCTCTGCCGGTTTGACTTGCGATGCGCGCCAGCTGGGGTAAATCGTGGCGGCAAAGGCCAGCACCAGACTAATGAGCGCAATGGGCACGATATCAGCCGACTGCGGGTCGCTGGGCATGCGGCTGATCAGGTAAATATCCTGCGGCAAAAAGTGCGCGCCCAGCGCATGCTCAAGGACCGGGACGATGACGTCAATATTGAAGGCCACACCCAAACCCAACAGGAGGCCGCTCAACGTCCCGATCACACCAACCATGGCGCCTTGCACCACAAAAATGCCCATGATGCTCGCCGGGCTGGCGCCCAGGGTGCGCAAGATGGCGATGTCGGCGCGTTTGTCGGTCACCGTCATCACCAGGGTGCTGACTAAATTGAAGGCGGCGACGGCCACGATCAGCGTGAGGATGATGAACATCATGCGCTTTTCCACCTGCACGGCAGCAAACCAGCTGCGGTTTTGTTGCGACCAATCGCGCACCGCCACCTCCGGGCCTAAATCGGCGCGCAAGGCCTGCGCAACCAAGGGCGCCTGGTGCAAATCGCGCAGCTTCAGGCGCACACCGCTGGGGCCTTCGAGCCGGAAAATGCGGGCTGCGTCGTCCAGATGCACCAGCGCCAAGGTCGAGTCGTACTCAAAATGCCCGGAATCGAAAGTGCCCAGCACCTCCATTTGCTTGAGGCGCGGCACCACGCCGGCCGGCGTAAGCTGGCCGCTGGGCGCGATCAGCGTGACCGGATCGCCCGCGCGCACGCCCAGGGCGCGCGCCAGCTCGGCGCCCAGCACCACGCCAAAGCGGCCCGGGCGCAGCTGCTGCAGCGCGGCGCGCTGCTCGGGGCGGGCAAGGTCGGTGACCTCGGGCTCGAGCACCGGGTCGATGCCGCGCACCAACACGCCATGCATTTCGTCGCCGCGCGCCAGCAAGGCCTGCGCGGCAATAAAAGGCGCGGCACCGACCACCTGCGAATTGCGCCGCGCTTGCAAGAGCGTTTGCGCCGCATCGGGCAGGGCCGCGCCGTTGGCGGCATAAATTTCGATGTGCGAGACCACGCTGAGCATGCGGTCGCGCACTTCGCGCTGGAAACCATTCATGACGCTGAGCACAATGATCAGCGCCGCCACCCCCAGCGCAATACCCAGCATGGAGACGCCCGAAATAAAGGAGATAAAGCCATTGCGCCGTGTGCTGCGGCCCGCCCGCGTGTAGCGCCAGCCGATGCGAAGTTCAAAAGGTAGGTTCATCACTGGCCGATTGTGGCAGCTTCGGCGCTGCGCCCGGGTGCGGGACAATGCCGCCCATGCACCTTGTGATCTCCCACGCCGCGCCCCCAGGCCCGCGCTGCCGCGCGGCAAGCCGCACCCTGGCCTTGCCCGCGCTGCAAACCCTGCTGGCGCGCGCCCGCGCGCAGCGCGCGCTACCGGCCAGCGACACCGATCTGTGCCCGCTGCCCGAGCGCCTGGTGGCCGGCACGCAGGTGCCCGACGGCCTGGTGCCCTGGGCCGCCTGGAAGGCGCAGGCCGCCGGTTTGTACCAAAGCGGCCAGGCCTGGGCGTTGATCACGCCCTGCCATTTGCAAGTTCACGCCGACCATGTCGCCATGCACGACCCCCACCGCCTGCAACTCGATGAAGGCCCGTCCCGCGCCCTGCTCGATGCGATGGCGCCCTATTTTGCGGAAGACGGCATCACGCTGCACTGGCACAGCCCGCGCACCTGGCTGGCCCAGGGCGCAGCGCTGCAAGACCTGCCCACCGCCGCCCTGGCCCGGGTGCGCGGCCAGCCCATAGACCCCTGGATACCGCGCCAAGCGCAGGCTGGCGGCTTGCGCCGCCTGCAAAACGAGATGCAAATGCTGCTCTACACCCACCCGGTGAACGACGCCCGCAGCGCCGCCGGGCAGAGCCCCGTCAACGGCTTTTGGATCAGCGGCACCGGCGCACCCCAGCCACCCCGAGGCCAGTTGCTCGACCTGCTGGCCCGCAGCGCCGCCCAAGACGACCCCCAGGCTTGGTGCACCGCCTGGCAGACCTTGGACGCCGGCCCCTTGGCCCAGGCCCTGGCGCGCCACACCCGCAACCCCGAAGAGCCGCTGTGCATCAGCCTGTGCGGTACAGCGCAAGGGCGCAGCTACACCCTAGGCGCACCCAGCGCCTGGCAACGGTTGGCCCAGCTATTTGCTGCGCGACGCCCCCACACTTATTTAAACGACTTATGAAAATCATCCCCCGCGACATTCCTCCGCGCAGCGTGTACGCGCTAGAGCAAGCCGGCGTGCATCCGCTGCTGGCGCGCCTGTACGCAGCGCGTGGCGTTACCGGTACCGCGCAAATTGACGACAGCCTGGCCAAACTCTTGCCGCCCGACGGGCTCTTGGGCATAGCCGCAGCGGCCACCTTGCTGGCTGACGCCATCGCCCAAGGCAAGCGCTTGTGCATCGTGGCCGATTACGACTGCGACGGCGCCACCGCCTGCGCGCTGGCCCTGCGGGGCCTGAAACTGCTGGGCGCGCAGCAGGTCGGCTATTTGGTACCCGACCGCGTGGTGGACGGCTATGGCCTGACGGCTCCGATTGCCGACCGCGTCAAAGCCCAGGGCGCCGACGTGCTGATCACGGTGGACAACGGCATCGCCAGCGTGGAAGGCGTGGCGCATGCCAAAGCGCTGGGCCTGCAGGTGCTGGTGACCGACCACCACCTGCCTGCTGCGCAGCGACCCGAGGCCGACGTCATCGTCAACCCCAACCAGCACGGTTGCACTTTCGAGAGCAAGGCCCTGGCCGGTGTGGGCGTGATGTTTTATGTGCTGCTGGCGCTGCGCTCGGAGTTGCGCGCACGCGGCGTGTTCGACGCCGCCACCCAACCTAAGCTGGACAGCTTGCTGCCCTTGGTGGCGCTGGGCACGGTGGCCGACGTGGTGCGCCTGGACGCCAACAACCGCCGCCTGGTAGCCCAAGGCCTGAAGCGCGTGCGCGCCGGGGCCATGCCTGCGGGCATGGAGGCGCTGTTTCGGGCTGCCGGGCGCAAATCAGCGATTGCCACCAGCCAGGACTTTGGTTTTGCGCTGGGACCACGCATCAATGCCGCTGGCCGCTTATCGGATATGACACTGGGCATTGAGTGCCTGCTCACCGACGACCCGGCGCGCGCCGACGAGTTGGCGCGCGCGCTCGACGCCATCAACCGCGAGCGCCGCGTCATCGAGGGCGATATGCGCGACGTGGCCATGGAAGTGGCCGAGTCTTTGTTTGACGACCAGGACGAAGCGCCACCGGCCATTTGTGTGTTCGACCCGGACTTCAACGAGGGTGTGGTCGGCATCGTGGCCGCGCGCATCAAGGACAAATTTCACCGCCCCAGCTTTGTGTTTGCCGCCAGCCAGGCACCGGGCAAAGAGCATGAACTCAAAGGCTCGGGCCGCTCTATTGCCGGATTTCATTTGCGCGACGCGCTGGACCTGGTGGCCAAGCGCTACCCTGGCGTGCTGCTGCGCTTTGGCGGCCACGCCATGGCGGCGGGCTGCACGATTGCTGAGGAGCATCTGGACACCTTCGAGCAGGCCCTGAGCGAAGTCGCCCACGAATGGCTGGACGAGGCCACGCTGCAGCGCCGCCTGGAAACCGACGGCCCATTAGCCCCGGAATACCGCCGCGTAGACCTGGTGGACACGCTGCACAAAGAAGTCTGGGGCCAAGGTTTTGCGACGCCTACTTTTAGCGAAGAAGTGCAAGTGCTGTCGCAGCGCATCGTCGGCGAAAAACATTTGGCACTCAAGCTCAAACACCAGGGCGAACCGGTCGACGGCATCTGGTTCGGCCACACCGAGCCGCTGCCCGCCGTGGTGACCATGGCCTTTCGGCTCGACGCCGACGAGTGGAATGGCGTGCGAAGGGTAAAGTTTTTTGTGGAGGCGGTGCAGAGCTGAGGCTACTTCCAGCGCACCGGCTCGATATCGACCGTCGTGCTGGCATCGCCCAAGGTAAGCACCCCTTCTTGCACAGTCGCCTGCAGCTGCATGCTGCGCTGCGCCAGCGGTATCAGCGCTTGCGAGGCCAGCGTGGGGATGCGGTAAACGCGCAGATTTTGCGGGCGGCTGAGTTTACTTTCCATGCTGCGCCACCACACTTCGGCGGCATGGTTAAAGCAGTACAGCAGCACCTGGTCGGACTTGCCGCAGGCTTTGATGAGCGGCTTGTCTTCGGGCTGGCCCACCTCGATCCAGACGCGGGTGCGGCCGGTGAAATCGCGCAGCCAGACATCGGGCTCATCGGGGTCCGATAGGCCGGCACCGAAAGCCAAGGTGCCGTCGCCATTGCACACGCTGTTGAGGGTATGGGCCTGCAAGGCCAGGGCGCACAGGCGCACCATCATGCGCTCGTCGGTTTCGCTGGGATGGCGGGCCAGCGTCAGTGTGTGGTCGGCGTAGTAGTTGTTGTCGATGTCTGCAATTTGCAGGTTTGCTTTGAAAATCGTTGATTTGAGGGCCATGCACCGATTGTGACCGAGGCCCCGGCCGCAACTGCCCGCCTACTTGCCCACCTGCCACAATGGCAGCCCGTCCAACCCCTTCGGAGACCGCCCATGCCCCAATCCCTGACGATTTTGACCGGCGCCTCGCGCGGCATGGGCCTGGCTATGGCCGAGCAACTGCTGCAGCCAGGCACGCTGCTGCTTTGCATTTCACGCCAATCCAATGCGGCGCTGGACGCTTTGGCCGCGCAGCGAGGTGCGCAATTGCAGCAATGGCAAGCGGATTTGGCCGACGCCGCGCCGGTGGCGCAGCGCCTGGCCACGTGGCTGCAAGCGCTGGAGCCGGCCACGCTGCAATCGGTCGCCTTGATCAATAACGCGGGCGTGATCTCCGCCCTCACCCCTGTGCGCGAGGCAGACGCAGCCGACCTGGCCCACGCCCTGCGCGTCGGCCTGGAGGCGCCCATGCTGCTGTGCGCCGCCTTTTTGGGTGCGACGCGGCACTGGAGCGTGCCGCGCAAAGTGCTCAATATTTCCTCGGGCCTGGGCCGCCGGGCCATGGCCTCCTCGGCCAGTTACTGCGCGGCCAAAGCGGGCCTGGACCATTTCAGCCGCAGCCTGGCGCTGGAAGAGGCGCTGCAAGCCCAAGGCGCCAAAGTCTGCTCCCTGGCGCCCGGGGTGATTGCCACCGACATGCAAGCGCAGCTGCGCGGTGCCGACCCGCAGACCTTCCCGGATATTGGCAACTTCCAGGCCCTGCACGCCCAAGGCCTGCTGAGCAGCCCCGCAGACGCCGCAAAGCGGGTGCTGGCCTACCTGGACCGCCCCGACTTCGGCCACGAACCCGTGGCCGACGTGCGGGGCTAAAGCCGCCCCTGCCGCCAGCCAAGCCCGTAAGGCGCGCGTACGCAAGCACCCAGAAAATTGCGGCTTGCCCGGTACGCCGGGACCCGGCCGCCTAACCTAATTAACCCAAGGAAACCATCATGTCCCGTGAAGTCGTCGTCGTCAGCGCAGTGCGCACCGCTATTGGAACTTTTGGCGGCAGCCTCAAAGACATCGCCCCCACTGAGCTGGCCTCGCAAGTGGTGCGCGAATCCCTGGCGCGCGCGCAGGTGGACGGCAAAGACGTGGGCCATGTGGTTTTCGGCCATGTGGTCAACACTGAACCCAAAGACATGTACCTCTCGCGCGTGGCGGCCCTGGGCGGCGGTTGCGGCCAGGGCACGCCGGCTTTTAACGTGAACCGCTTGTGCGGCTCGGGCCTGCAAGCCATCGTCAACGCCAGCCAAAGCATTTTGTTAGGCGACGCCGACATCGCCATTGGTGGCGGTGCAGAGACTATGAGCCGCGCGCCTTTTGCGTCCCTCAATATGCGCTGGGGCGCACGCATGGGCGACAACAAAATGGTGGACATGATGGTCGGCGCGCTGCACGATCCGTTCCAAAACATCCACATGGGCGTAACCGCTGAAAACATCGCCGCCAAATGGGGCATCAGCCGCGAGGAGCAAGACGCGCTGGCCGTTGAAAGCCACAACCGCGCCCAACGCGCTACCGAGGGCGGGTACTTCACCACCCAGATCATGCCCGTGACCTTGAAAAGCCGTAAGGGCGATATCGCCTATGCCACCGACGAGCATTTCCGCCCTAACTGCACGGCTGCCGAACTCGCCAAATTAAAACCTGTTTTCCTGAAAGAAAACGGCACCGTCACGGCTGGCAATGCCTCGGGCATCAACGACGCCGCCGCTGCGGTGGTGCTAATGGAAGCGGGCGCGGCCAAAGCCCGGGGCCTCAAGCCCATGGCGCGCCTGGTGGCCTACGCCCACGCCGGCGTGGACCCGCAGTACATGGGCATCGGCCCGGTGCCGGCCAGCAAACTGGCGCTGCAAAAGGCCGGCCTGACGGTTAACGATCTGGACGTGATCGAGGCCAACGAAGCCTTCGCCGCCCAAGCCTGCGCCGTCACCCGCGACCTGGGCCTGGACCCGGCCAAGGTCAACCCCAATGGCTCGGGCATATCGCTGGGCCACCCGATTGGTGCCACCGGCGCACTCATCACCGTCAAAGCCTTGTACGAACTCGAACGCATCCAAGGCCGCTACGCGCTGGTCACCATGTGCATCGGCGGCGGGCAGGGCATTGCGGCGATTTTTGAGCGGCAAAGCTGATAGCCATGGCGGGCGCCAACGTGAGCGTTGGGCCCCCATTAGTGGACTTGTCGCCTACGCAACCCGCCGGCGGGCCGGCCTGCGCTAGCATCGCAGCCCTTGACAGCACTGCCCAGAAAGGCCTCCCCCATGTCCGCTCCCGTCTTGTCCACCCTCGTCAATCACCAAATCCGGCTGGCTGCGCGCCCCGTAGGCATGCCTACGCGCGACAACTGGCGTTTCACCACCGAGGCGGTGGCCGAACCCGAGGACGGCGGCGTCGTGCTGCAAACCTTGGCTTTGTCGCTGGACCCGGCGATGCGCGGCTGGATGAACGAAGGGCGCAGCTACATCCCACCCGTGGCCATCGACGAGGTGATGCGCGCCGGTGGCGTGGGCCGGGTGATTGCCTCCAAGAGCCCACAGTTTGCGGTCGGCGATATGGCGAGCGCCGGCTTTGGCGTGCAGCAGTACCTGCGCTTGGCACCGGGTGAGTTCAAGCGCAACGGAATTTTCAAAATCGACCTTCGCATGGGCTCGCTCACGCAGTGGCTCAATGTGCTGGGCATGCCCGGCATGACAGGCTACTTCGGCCTGATGGACGTGGGCCAACCCCAGGCGGGCGAGACCGTGGTGGTATCGGGCGCGGCAGGTGCGGTGGGCCAAACCGTGGGCCAGATGGCCAAGATCAAGGGTTGCCGCGTCGTCGGCATCGCCGGGGGCCAAGCCAAGTGCGACTGGGTGGTCCAGGAGCTGGGTTTTGACGCCTGCATCGACTACAAAGCTGGCCCCAGCGCGGTGCGCGAGGGGCTCAAAGCCCATTGCCCCCAGGGCGTGGATATTTACTTTGACAACGTGGGCGGCGAGATTCTCGATACGGTGCTGGCCCGCATCAACCGCAAAGCGCGCATCGTCATTTGCGGCGCCATCAGCCAGTACAACGCCACCACGGCGGTGGCCGGCCCGAAAAATTACCTCAGCCTTTTGGTCAACCGCGCGCGCATGGAAGGCATCGTGGTCTTTGACTACGCCGACCGCTACCACCTGGCCATTGCCGAAATGGCTGGCTACCTCAAAGACGGCCGCATGAAGAGCAAAGAGGACGTCGTGCAGGGCCTGGAGCACTTCCCCGAGGCGCTGCTCAAGCTATTTAACGGTGAGAACTTCGGCAAACTGGTGCTCGAGGTGGCAAGCGCCTAAAGCCGCTGCCCGCCCCGCTCAGTCGAGCATGGCCGCGTAGACCATGTTGCGGAACAAGGGCCGGAAAAACTCACGCTGGTTGGGCGCCTGAATCATCAGGATGGCAAACATGTCTTGCTGCGGGTCCACCCAAAAGGTGGTGCCGGCAATGCCGCCCCAGGAATACAGGCCCACGCTGCCGGGCAGTGTGTCCAGGCCGGCTGCCAGGCGGACCGCGAAGCCCAGACCAAAACCGGTGCCCGGTGCCAGCATATTGCCTGCGTTTTCGGTACGGTTTTGGCCGATGCGGCCCAGGTGGTCGGCGGTCATGAAGCGCACGGTGTGCGGGCTCAGCAGGCGCTGGCCTGCCAGCGTGCCGCCATTGAGCATGCACTGGCAAAAACGGGCATAGTCGGCCACCGTGCCACCCAAACCACCACCGCCGGACTCCAGGCGTGGCACCTCGGTCAGGTCAATCAAGGGCATGGGCGTGCCGCCGTCCGGGTCGTGGGCAAAGGCCTGCGCAATGCGGTGCTGCTGAGCTGGTGGCACGTGAAACGCGGTGTCCACCATGCCCAGAGGCCCGAGCACGTTTTCTTGCAGCAACTGGCCCAGGCTTTGGCCCGAGACCACCTCCAGGAGCGCGCCCAGCACGTCGGTGGCGCGGCTGTATTCCCAGATGGAGCCGGGCTCAAACATCAACGGCATGCGCGCCAGGAGCGCGGCAAATTCGGCATTGCTGTGGCCGCGCGCGGTGATGCGCAGGCCGGCCTCCTCGTACATTTTTTGCACTGGCGACTGGCCTAAAAATTCGTAGGTCATGCCCGCCGTGTGGCGCAGCAAGTCATAGACAGTGATGGCGGCGCGCGGGCGCTGCAGGTGCAGCACGCCCTGCTCCAGGCGGCCTAGCTGTACATCGGCAAATGCCGGCAGGTAGCGCGCCACCGGATCGGTCAGCTGTAGCTTGCCGCGCTCGACCAGCTGCATGGCGGCAACCGAGACCAGCGGCTTGGTCATGGAGTAAATCCGGAAAATCGCGTCCAGCGGCATGGGCGTACCGGTGGCTGGGTCCAGGCTGCCGATGGCCTCGTGCAGCAGCACTTGGCCCTGGCGGGCGATCAGCAAGACTGCGCCCGGCAGTCGGCCCACGTCCACCTGGGTTTGCAGTGTCTGCAGCAACTGCGTGCAGCGGGCAGGGTCAAAGCGGGCGGCGGCGGGTGTGGTGGTGGGTAAAGGTGTGGCTAAGTGCATGACAAAGTAGGGGGAAACAAGAAAAAAAGCTCAGGCGCCCGAGCTGCGTTCACGCTCTTGCTCTTGCAGCAAGCGCCACATAACCTTACCGGCGCCACTCTTGGGGAGCGCGTCCAAAAACTCCACCTCGCGCGGCACTTTGTAGACGGCCATGTTCTCGCGGCACCAGGCGATGATGTCTTGCGCGCTGACCTGGCCCTTGTGCGTGGCGCGCAGCACCACCATGGCCTTGACCGACTCGCCCCGGTAGGCGTCTTGGGTGGCGATGATGCAGGCCTCCTGGATGGCCGGATGGCGAAACATCAGCGCCTCCACTTCGGCCGGCCAGACCTTAAAGCCCGAGGCATTGATCATGCGCTTGAGGCGGTCGGTCATAAAGTAGTAGCCGTCTTCGTCGATGCGGCCCATGTCGCCCGAGCGGAAGTAGCGCGCGCCCTCGATCTCGACAAAGGCTTGCGCATTGGCCTCGGGGCGGCGCCAGTAGCCCTCAAAAATCTGCGGGCCGCGCATCACGATCTCGCCGGACTCGCCCAGCGGCATATCGGCCAGGGTGTCCGGGTCGACCACGCGGGCTTGCACGCCGACAAAAGGAATGCCCAGGCATTGCTGCTTGGGCGCGTCAGGCGGGTTGCTGTGCGAAGGTGCGGCCGTCTCGGTCAGACCGTAGCCTTCGGCGTAGCGCAGGCCGTATTGCTCCAGCAGGCGCTGCGCCACCGCCTGGGGCATGGCCGCCCCACCCCCGCCGATGTAGACCAGGCTGGAGAGGTCAAAGCGGTCCACGTTGGCGCTGCCCAGCAGGTCGATGACCATGGTCGGGATATTGGTCCAGTGCGTCACCCGCCATCGGGCGATCAGGCTGGCGGCCAGTTCGCGGTCCCAGCGCGGCATGAGCACCATGGTGGCGCCGCAGTAGATATTGGTGTGCATCAGGCTGACCATGCCGGTAATGTGGAACATGGGTACCACCATCAGCGTGACGTTTTCCATGCTGCCATTGCCCCACATAGCGCTGGCGATGGCGTTGTGCATGATGCTGCTATGCCGGTGCATGCAGCCCTTGGGCAGGCCGGTGGTGCCGCTGGTATAGGGCAGCACGGCCAGGTCGGTCGGGCCTGCGGTCAGCGCGGGCGGCGCGTCGGCGCAGGCCAGGGCCTGTTCCCAGGTGTGCACCTGGCCGCCGGCCAAGGCGGGCATGGGGTGGCGCGTAAGCAGCCAGTCGCTCCAAGCGGCCGGCGGGGCATCGTCGCCGCTTTGTGGGTCAAATGCGTCGGTGAAATGGGTGATCACCACATGCGCCAGCCCCTGCCCGACCGGCAGCGCAGCACTGGCCGCGGCCAAGTCCGCAGCCAAATCGGCGCTGGTAATGGCAACTTTGGCCTCCGGGTCCAGGATGTAGTGCTGCAGCTCCTGGGACCGGTTCATCGGGTTGACCGGCACCACCACGGCATTGGCCCGCAGGATGCCGAAGTGGGCAACCACCAGCTGCGGGCAGTTTTGCATATTGAGCACCACCCGGTCGCCCGCATGCACGCCCAGGCGCACCAGATAGGCGGCAAAGCGTTCGGCTTGCACCTGCAACTGCGCATACGAGGTCTGGCGACCGAAAAACACCATGGCGGTTTTGTGCGGGAAGCGCCGGGCGCTGGTTTGCAGGTTGTCCCACAGCGATGTCTGGGGCACAGTAATGCTTTTGGGCAGGCGCGCCGGCCAAAAGCGGTAGTGGCGCGGGGCAGTTGAATCAGCGGCGGGCATGGGCAACCTTTAAAAAGTCCTGTAAAAACCGTGCCGCACCCTGCGCGGCCTGGTGATTTTGCGTGCTCCAATAGCGACCGGCATGCATCGTTTACCCTCGCTGGGCCCGGGTGCCCTGCCCGCCGCCTGCGGGTGTTTACCCCGATGCGGCAAGGCGCCACAGCGCTTTAGGATAGGCCCTCAGGCACAATGCGCTGCCTTGCCGTGCGTGCGCGGCGCCTACGATTGCCCATGTAAAACCCGTTTTTTGGAGAAAACCGCATGAAACTGAACCGTACCTCATCTCTCGTCGCGGCGCTGGCCGTCGCTGGCAGCGTCGCCTGGGCGCCCGCCCATGCTGGCAAAACCCTGGACGCAGTCAAAGCCCGTGGCCAAGTCGTCTGTGGCGTGCACACCGGTCTGGCCGGCTTTAGCGCCGCCGATTCCAATGGCAAATGGGCTGGTATCGACGTCGATATCTGCCGCGCTGTGGCAGCGGCCACCCTGGGCGATGCCGAAAAAGTGAAATACGTGCCCCTGACCGCCCAAGCGCGCTTTGCGGCCGTGCAGTCGGGCGAAGTGGACGTGCTCTCGCGCAACACCACCTTCACCCTGACGCGTGACGCCTCCATCGGCCTGAGCCAGACCGCCGTGGTCTACTACGACGGCCAAGGCTTTATGGTGCCGGTCAAGAGCAAGATCAAGAGCGCCAAGCAGCTCAAGGGCCAAACCGTGTGCGTCCAGTCGGGCACCACAACCGAGAAAAATCTGACCGATTACTCCAAAGCCAATGGCCTGGCGATCAAACCGGTGGTGTTTGAAAAGCTCGACGCCGTCGAGGGCGCTTACTTCTCGGGCCGTTGCGTGGCCTACACGACCGACGCCTCGGGCCTGGCCTCGGTGCGCAACAAGTCGGCGAAAAACCCAGCCGACCACCTGATCCTGCCCGAGCTGATCTCCAAAGAGCCCCTGGGCCCCATGGTGCGCCGTGGCGATGACGAGTGGACAGCCATCGTCAAATGGACGGTCTACGGTCTGCTCGAAGCCGAAGAAAACGGTATCACCCACGCCAATGTCGATGAACTCAAAGCCACCAGCAAAGACCCGGTCGTTGGCCGTATCTTGGGCACCACCGAAGACACCGGCAAACTGCTCGGCCTGGACAAAGAGTGGCTGGCCAATGCCGTCAAAGCCACGGGCAATTACGGCGAAATCTTTGAGCGCAATGTCGGCCCCAAATCGGCGCTGCAACTGCCCCGTGGTCTGAACAATTTGTGGAACAAAGGCGGCATCCAGTACGCCCCGCCCATCCGCTAATGACGCAAGCCCTTGGCGGCTACCCGCGCAAGGCCTGAACCAGGGCAGTGACAACACTCCGTTGCGCTGCCCTTTTCCTATCGCCGCGCTGCCAATGCGTAACACGTTTGACCCTCAAAGCCCCGTATGAGCGCTGCCCCCCTGTCCCCGCCCAAACAACGCTGGTCTTGGCGCAGCCAGGCCTTTCGTGCGCTGGTCTACCAGGTGCTGGCCGTCAGCGTCATCGCCTTGGTCGTTTGGTTTTTGGCCCACAACACGGCCACCAACATGCGCCAGCGCGGCATCCAAAGCGGCTTTGGCTTTTTGCTCGGAACGGCCGGCTTTGACATTGGCGAGAGTCTGTTTCCTTTTGACTCGGGCGAGTCCTACCTGCGCGCCTACCTGGTAGGCGTAACCAACACCTTGCGCGTGGCAGTGCTTGGCATTGTGCTGACAACGCTGCTGGGCACCTTGCTGGGCGTAGGCCGCTTTGCGCGCAACGCACTGGTGCGCGGCCTGTGCCGGGTGTATGTGGAATTGTTTCGCAATATTCCGCTGCTGCTGCAACTGCTGATGTGGTACCTGCTCTTTACCGAAGTGCTGCCCGATGCGGCCAGCGCCTGGGTCGTCGGTCCTATGTTCTTGAGCAAAGGCGGCCTCAATTTCCCGATCCCGGTGTGGGCTGCAGGCCATGTGTGGGCCGCCTGGGGCCTTTTGCTGGGCCTGGTGTGCGCTTGGTTTTTGCGCAGGCGCGCAAGGCAGCTCTTTGAAGCGAGCGGCCAGCCGCACAGCATGGTCTGGGTGCCGCTGGCCGGTCTGCTCGCTTGCACGCTGGCGGGCTGGCTGCTGGGCGGGGCACCTACGGCGATGGACATGCCCATCAAGGGCGAGTTTGCGATTGAAAACGGCGGTGCACTCACCCCCGAGTTTTTGGCGCTGCTGGTGGGACTGACGCTGTACACCGCCGCGTTTGTGGCGGAGGTGGTGCGCGGCGGGATTCAGTCGGTCTCGCTGGGCCAGGCCGAGGCGGCCAGCGCGCTGGGCTTGTCGCCGGTGCAAAGCATGCGCCTGGTGGTGCTGCCCCAGGCGCTGCGGGTGATCATTCCGCCCATGACCAACCAATACCTGAACCTCACTAAGAATTCCTCGCTGGCGGTGGCCATTGGCTACCCGGACGTGGTCTCGATTGCCAACACGGCCATCAACCAAACCGGCCGGGCCGTGGAGTGCATCGCGCTGATTATGGTGGTCTACCTCAGCACCTCGCTGATCACCTCGCTGTTCATGAATTGGTACAACGCCCGCGTGGCGATCCAAGAGCGCTAAAGGCTGAACCGACCATGTCCACCACCTTTAGCGCTATCGCCCCGCGCCCCGCGCCCGACGCCAGCAGCGGGCCGCTGGCCTGGTGCAAGGCCAACTTGTTCCACGACTGGAAAACCACCCTGGGCACGCTGCTCATCGGCTTGGTGGTGTGGGCGCTGCTGCCGCGCCTATGGGCCTGGGCCCTGACCGACGCCGTCTGGAACGGCGGCTACGAAGCCTGCCACGCCGCCAACGGCGCCTGCTGGGCCGTGGTGCGCGAGAAATTCCGCTTTATTTTGATGGGCCGCTATCCGCACGAGGAGCACTGGCGCGCCTTGGTGTGCACGCTGATGCTGCTGGCCCTGATCGTCGCCAGCTGCACCCGCGCCTGCTGGCGGCCCTGGTTGGGCGGCTTGTGGGTGGGCGTGCTGCTCGCCTACCTGGCCTTGATGCGCGGCGGCTTTGCCGGGCTGCGCTATGTGGAGACCGACTTGTGGAGCGGACTGCCATTGACCATTTTGCTGGCCTCTGTGTCCATGGCCATGGCCTTTCCGATTGCCGTGGGTATTGCGCTGGGGCGGCGCTCGGGCATGCCGGCCATTCGCAGTTTGTGCACCGTGTATGTGGAGTTGATCCGGGGTGTGCCGCTGATTTCCGTGCTGTTCATGGCCTCGTTTATGTTCCCGCTGCTGATGCCCCAGGGCTTCAATATCGATGTGCTGATCCGTGTGCTGGCGGGCATTACCTTGTTCGCGGCGGCCTATATGGCCGAAGTGATTCGCGGCGGCTTGCAGGCCATTCCCAAAGGACAGGTGGAGGCGGCGGCGACGCTGGGCCTGTCGTACTGGCAAACCCAGCGCATGATTGTGCTGCCCCAGGCCCTGGCCATGGTGGTGCCGGGCATCATGAATAACTTTATTTCCACCTTCAAAGATACCTCTTTGGTGGCCATCGTCAGCCTGTACGAGCTAACCGGTGCCATGGGCATGGCCATGAACTCCGATGCCAATTGGCGTCCGTTTCGGATTGAGGGCTATTTGTTTATCGCCCTGATTTACTTTGTGTTTTGTTTCTCCATGTCGCGCTACAGCCAGTGGATTGAGGCGCAGGTCAACAAAAGCCGCCAGCGTTAAGGAAAGCCATGTCCCAACCGATCATCGAATTTGCCAAAGTCAACAAGTGGTACGGCAACAGTTTTCATGTGCTGCGCGACATCGACCTGCAGGTGCGCGCAGGCGAGCGCATCGTGGTGTGCGGGCCCTCGGGCTCGGGCAAGTCCACGCTGATTCGCTGCATCAACCGCCTCGAGGAACACCAGCAAGGCCGCCTCACGGTGGACGGCGTGGAGATTACCGACGATCTCAAAGCCATCGACGATGTGCGCAAAAAAGTGGGCATGGTGTTTCAGCAGTTCAACCTGTTCCCGCACCTGACGGTGCTGGAAAACCTCACGCTCTCACCCATGTGGGTGGGCAAGCTGCCCAAAAAAGAGGCCGAGGATCGCGCCATGGAACAGCTGCGCCGAGTGCGCATTGCCGAGCAGGCGCACAAATACCCCTTGCAACTGAGCGGCGGGCAGCAGCAGCGCGTGGCCATTGCCCGCGCTTTGTGCCTGACGCCCAAAATCATGCTGTTTGACGAGCCCACCTCGGCGCTGGACCCGGAAATGATCAAAGAGGTGCTCGATGTCATGATCGAGATGGCCGAACAAGGCATCACCATGGTCTGCGTCACCCATGAGATGGGCTTTGCCAAAGCGGTGGCCGACCGGGTGATCTTCATGGACGAGGGCCAGATCGTGGAGCAAAACAACCCGCACGATTTTTTCAACCATCCGCAAAACGAGCGCAGCCGCGACTTCCTGTCCAAAATACTAGGCCATTAATTTGAACCATATCCCCCAGGCGCAGGAACTCGCCGCTTCTGCCCCCCCTACGCCACATTTCACCCAAAGCGAATTTCGCCAGGCCCTTGCCCAATTTGCCACCGGCGTGACGGTGGTGACGGCCTGCGGCCCCGATGGCGCCGTGGTTGGCCTGACCGCCAACTCGTTTAACTCGGTGTCTTTGGAGCCGCCCTTGGTGCTGTGGAGCCTGGCCCTGCGCTCGGCCTCAATGCAGGTGCTGCGCAGCTGCAGCCACTACGCCATCAATGTGCTGGGGGCCGAACATGAGGCCCTGGCCCGCCAGTTCGCCTCCAAAGACATCGACCGCTTTGCCGGCGTGGCCTGGCACAGCGGCCTGGCCGGCGCGCCGCTGATTGCCGGGGCCATCGCCCACTTTGAATGCCGCAACCGCAGCCGCTACGCCGAGGGCGACCACCTGATCTTTGTCGGCGAAGTCGAGCGCTGCAGCCACCGCAGCGGCGCCGCGCCCCTGGTGTACCAGGGCAGCCAGTTTTTCACCGGCGGTTTGCGCTAAGGGTCGCAGCCACTGCCATGCAACGCAAAGACCATTTGGATGCTTTTGCCATCGGGCTCCTGATTGCCTGCTGCGCTTTTTGGGGCTTCCAACAAGTGCTGGTCAAGGCCACGCTGGCCGAGGTGCCGCCGGTATTTCAGGCCGGGGTGCGCTTTGCTGCCACCACGGTGGTGCTGTGGCTGTGGTGCCGTTGGCGCGGTATTGCGCTGTGGGAGCGCGATGGCAGCTTGCTGCCGGGCTTGCTGGCGGGCTTTTTATTCTCCATGGAGTTTTTCTGCCTGTTCAACGGTCTGCAATTTAGCGCTGCTTCCCGCCTCACCGTGTTTTTGTACACCTCGCCGCTGTGGGCAGCGCTGGTGCTGCACTGGTTTGTGCCCTCGGAGCGTTTGCGTGCAGTGCAGTGGCTTGGTCTGGTCTTTGCTTTTGGCGCTGTCGCCTTTACCTTGCGCGAGGGTTTTGTGGGCGGGCAAACGGCCACGCAGCACTGGGGCGATTTGCTAGGCATCGGCGGCGGCATCGCCTGGGCGCTGACCACGGTCACCATCCGCACCACCGTGCTCAGCCGTGTGGGCGCCGAAAAAATGCTGTTTTACCAAGTGGCCAGCAGCGCTTTGGTGCTGCCGCTGCTGTCCTACCAGCTCGGCGAGCACTGGTCCTGGCCCTGGGAGATGAGCCGCTTTGCGCTGGGCTCTTTGGCGCTGCAAACCGTGGTCGGCGCTTTTGCCAGCTATTTGTCGTGGATGTGGCTGCTCAGCCGTTATCCAGCCAACAAGATTGGGGCGTTTGCGTTTTCCACGCCCTTGTTCGCGCTGTTTTTTGGCACGCTGTGGCTGGGCGAGCAGATCACGCTCACGCTGGTGGGCGCCTTGGCCATGGTGGGCGTAGGCATTTCGCTGGTCAACCGGCGCAAGCCCGCTGCAGAGTCCGCTGCGGAGCCTGCGTCACAAGCCGATTAAGAGCTCCTGGCAGCCGGTACCTGCCAGCACCTGGTCGACCTTGGCACGTGCGGGCGGCGTCAGCGCCCGGTAGTCTCGCCGCAGCCAGCCCAGGCATTTGGACTGGTACACAAAGCTTTGCTGCACCCAGGGCTGGCCGTCCACCACCGCATGTACTTCGCCCTGCCCGGCCGCGAGCGCCTGGGCATTGGCCAGCATGACAGGCACATACAGACGCCCCACCTCGCTCAAAAGCATTTGCAAACTGGCCGGAAAACCGTCCATGGACTGCCACTGGTCGTCCTGCGGCTCCAGGCCGGAGAGATCTTCCAGCAGCGCCACCCAGGCACACACGCGTGGCGCATGCGCCGTGGCAATCGCCGCCGGCGTGGGGTCGAACTGCGCCAGCTGGGTGAGCTGGCCGTACATGGCAAAGTCAGAACTACCCGGACGCGCGCCCATCAGAAAGCTGTGGTGGCGCAAATGCTCTTCCAGGGCCTGTAGCACACGTAAATAGCCGGCCTCAATGACCGGGCCGGTCATGGGGTTGGAGCCGACATAGCGCAGGCGGGGAATTTGCCGCCCCGCAATTTGCTTGGCGATATGGGTGAGCGTGGCGTCGTCCTTGGGCCCCTCATACCAACCGGCCAGCACCCGACCGGCCTTGTCGATATCGGCCGCGTAGGTCCATCGGTAATGGAACATGGCTTTGGTCAGCCATTCGTCGGCGAAGTCTTCGAGCAAGGCGTCTATAAATGCCAGCGCCGGATCGGCCGGTACCACGCTGCGCCCGGCATAGGCCGCCTCAAAGCGGCGGATCAGCGGCGTCGAATCGGTGACCGCCTGCGTCTGGCCATCGGCGCCTTCAAGATAGAACGTGGGCAAGAGTGGCGGCTTGGCCGCTGGCATACCTGGCACACCCAGGGCCGAAGGGTACAGGCGGTAGGCGATGCGCCGATAGCGCAATACGGCCAACATTTTCCGGGTGTAGGGAGAGCCTGGGACGCCATGTAAAAGCAAAGAGGACTTTTCCATAATGGAAGCTATTTTCCATGGAAAAACGCCTATTTGCCAGTGTTTATCATAAATTAATTCATTTAATTTGTTAAAATTGATAAAATCTCACTCAGTGTCCCAGCAGACTGATTAAGCTTATTAAATGCGTTAGCGAGGCTGCAAATGCCAGCACCAATGCCACTCCAACACGCGGCCGCAGCGCAAAACTGGCCACCACGTGGGTAGGGAAAGAAAAGGTGGCGTCGATGCCCGCCGATTTGAAGGGATGGACTTGCGCCAACTGCGGATCGCGCGCCAGGCGCATGAGATCGCGCCGGCTGCGGTAGCGCATGGCACCCACAATATGCCAGCCCGGGTCGGGAACCGTGTTCCAGGAATCGACATAACCGCCGACCTTGCGCATCACGTGCATGGGGTGGCCACCATAGAAAAACAGCAGCTTGACAAAGCGCCGCCCGTATTCCTGCATCAGCGCCAGGCCTTCGGTGGGCGCACCGCTAAATGGATGCGGCACCTGGCCGGGGTGCACGCGCACCAGATTGCTCATGATGAATTCTTTGCCGTCATCCGCCTCTAAAAAAGCACGGATCACGGCCCGCTCGGTCGTGGCATTGACCTGACCCGCATCCGGTTGCGCAAAGAAGGCGTCAATCTCGGCCTTTGTCAAAGGGCCGCGCCAGTTGTCATACCAGGCGCGAAAGAGCACATAGACCGCCAATGCCGCTGGCCAGGCCCACCAAGCGCCGATCACAACGCAGCTCCTGCGCGCGGGGCCATGGCCCGTAAAAAAACCGGAGGGCACGGAGTTGTAAATATTGGCATGGCGGGTTCCTTCATATTTGGCACTTTAACTGCCTCATAAATTCTCTGTCAATCTGCGCGCTGAGCTAGGCAGCATGTACGCGGTCGCCTCGGCGACCCAACGCAGCCATGGTGTATCGAATAAATATAATAATTTGAATAATTCACCCCAGCCATGCCTCGCACCCTCTGGTTTGCACTGGCCAAAAAATATATAGCCGCAAAATGCGGTAATCAAAATGCATTTGTTGGAAAAATTCTGGTCCTTGGACAAGAATGAGAAAGTTATTTCGGCCCTACAAGACTGGCGCGGACGGGCGGCGCTCTTTGTATTGTGTGTTTTGCTGTTCAGTGTCGAGAGTGCCGACTTGCTCAAGGCCTTGCTGCTATTGGGTTTGGCGTTTTCTTTTGCCTATATTCCCCGGCGTCAGGATCTGGTTTTATTGGTATTTACCCAAGGCTTGGGGATTTACCGCATCGTTAGCTCGTCCAATTATTTCAATAATGATATTCAAAAGGTCATTGCCCAAGAGCATGTGATCGGCCTACCTGTGTGGGAAATTTCCCTTTGGACCTACCTGGTTTTTGTTCTGTTGGCTTGGTTGTCGCTGGTGTATGTCCGCCGCCACCCCCAGCAGTGGGTGGCGCGCAGGCCGGTCTGGGCGCTCCTGGGTTTGGCCCTGGCTTTGTTAATTGCGTCCAGCGGAGGGCTGCTCCATGGCATGGCGCGGGTCTGGGTCTGGTCATTTTTGGTGACCTATTGCGCTTATATCTGGTTTCTGGCGTTTGCCCTGCTGGACCAAAGCGCCAAAGCACGCAGCCCGGATACGGTGCAGCTGGGCATGTTCCACCCGTTTTGGGGCTCTACCACCTTGCCTTATGGAAAAGGCGCAGCCCTCTTGCGTAAAACCCGTGCCACCAATGCGCATGATCTGGCCGTCACCCAAATCAAAGGGCTGAAATTGCTGGTCTGGGCTATTTGCTTGTATGGATTGGATACTGCGCTGAGTTACTTTTTTGAAACCGTGCTGCAGGTGCACAGCGTGGAGAGTGAAATTAGCGCCTTTCTGGCCCAGCATCCGTCCTCCCGGCCCCAACTGATTTTGTCCTTGCTGTGGTCGCAATTTGATTTTGCGCTGTGGTTTGGCCTGTGGGGCCATATGGTGATTGCAACAGCGCGACTGGCCGGAATTCGTCTGCCGCGTAGCACCTGGCGGCCGCTGGAGTCGCGCACCATGATGGATTATTTCAACCGCATCCTGTATTACTTCAAAGAGCTGATGGTGGATTTATTTTTCACGCCCAGTTTTTTGCGCTATTTCAAAAAACATCCGCGTCTGCGTATGTTCTTTGCAACCTTTATGGCCGCAGGTGTGGGCAATATGGTGTATCACTTTTTGCGTGATATTGACCTGGCTGCCGACATGGGTCTTGTCGCGTTATTTACAAGTTTTAGCAGCTACGCTTTTTACAGCGTGGTGCTGGCCTGCGCGATTGGTATTTCGCAA
>CANGNS010000013.1 GCA_947455465.1 Comamonadaceae bacterium
GCCGGGCGCGGTGGGCGGGATGATGTAGCCGTTTTCCCACTGGATGGGTTTTTTCAGAATCTGGCTGTGAAAACCTTTCCAGTCCAGGATGCTTTCCTGGATCAGGAAGTTGGGGCTGCACGTGGCCAGTTGGATATTGGCTGCGCCCACCACCGGGCCGCAGTACAGGTGCGGGGCGATTTGCACATGGCAGGCTTCGGCCATGGCAGCGATTTTTTTGCCTTCCAAAATGCCGCCCACGCGGCCCAGGTTCATTTGCAAAATGGCCGCTGCGCCTTCTTCCAGCACGCGCTGAAATTCCCACTTGGTCGCCAGCCGTTCGCCGCAGGCGATGGGGATGGTGGTGCCGCGTGCCACTTTGCCCATCTCGCGCTGGTTGTCTGGCGGGATGGGTTCTTCAAACCACAGCGGGTCGTATTTTTCCAGGCGCCGCGCCAGGCGGATGGCGCCTGCCGCCGTCATTTGACCGTGCGTGCCAAACAGCAAATCAGCCTGGGTGCCCACGGCTTCGCGCAGCATGCGGCAAAAGGTCTCGGAGCGATCTAGCTCGGTCAGCGATAGCTGGCGCCCGTCGTACACGGTGTAAGGGCCCGCCGGGTCAAATTTCAGGGCGGTAAAGCCCATGGCCAGGTATTCGGCGGCGCGCTCGGCGGCCAGCACCGGGTCGGCGTAAACATTGGTTTTGTCGCCTTCTTTGGGGTAGATGTAGGTGTAGCTGCGCAGCTTTTCATGCACCTGGCCGCCCAGCAATTTATAGACCGGCTTGTTCACATCTTTGCCCACAATGTCCCAGCAGGCCATGTCGATGGCGCTCAGGATCCCCATGGTGCTGATATCGGGTCGGTGGATAAAGCCGCTGCCATACACGCTGCGCCAGATCCGCTCGGTGTCGTAGGGGTCTTTGCCGACCACGCAACGCTCCACCACGTCGCGCACCATGTGTTCCACCACGCTGGGGTGGTAGGGCAGGTTATAGACCTCGCCCAGGCCTTCGATGCCTTCGTCGGTGATGAGCTTGATGAACACAAAGTAGCGCCCGCCAAAGCCCGGAGGCGGGTTGCCGACCACAAAGGTTTTTACGTCGGTAATTTTCATGGGGTCTCCGTCAGGGTTTTTATTGGTGTGTGGGGGCGCGTGGGTCGCTTAGCTAGCGCAGTTGATGACTTTGTATTCCAGGTAGTCCTGCAAACCAAATCGGCCCCACTCGCGGCCATTGCCGCTTTGCTTGTAGCCGCCAAAAGGCGAGCAGTAGTCTTGGCCCTGGCCGTTGATAGACACCATGCCGGCGCGCAGACGCCGCGCCACGCGCTTGGCACGCGGCACATCGCCGCACTGGATGTAGGCCGCCAGGCCATAAGGCGTGTCGTTGGCAATGGCGATGGCTTCAGCTTCGGTGTCAAACGGAATGATGACCAGCACCGGCCCGAAGATTTCTTCGCGCGCGATACGCATTTGGTTGTTCACATCGCCAAACACCGTGGGGCGGGCGTAATAGCCTTTGTCCATGCCCTCGGGCCGACCCAGGCCGCCGCACAAAAGGCGCGCGCCTTCGTCGATGCCAATTTGGATATACCGCTGCACCGTCTCCCACTGGCGCTTGCTGGCCAGCGGGCCGATGCCCTTGCCTTTGTCTGCGCTGCGAATCACCGGCACTTTGGCACCGGCCTCGGCCGCCACCTGCAGCGCTTGGGCGTACACGCTGCGCTCGACGAGCAAGCGGGTAGGCGCGTTACAGCTTTGGCCGGTGTTGCTCATACACTTGTTCACGCTAAAGCGCACCGCCTTGTCCACCTGGCTGTCGGCAAACACGATGTTGGGCGACTTGCCGCCCAGCTCTTGCACCACGCGCTTGACGCTGTCCGCAGCATGCTTGGCCACCGAAATGCCCGCCGCCGTGGAGCCGGTGAAGGAAATAAAGTCGACTTCTGGGTGGCTGCTCAGCAGGGGGCCGACGTGGGGGCCATCGCCAAACAGCATATTGAATACGCCAGCCGGGTAGCCGGCCTCGTGCACAAACTCGGCCACCAGCTTGCCCGACAAAGGCGCGTATTCGCTGGGCTTGAGCACCACGGTGCAACCCGTGAGCAAGGCGGGGGCCAGCTTGGCGACGATTTGGTTGAGCGGCCAGTTCCAGGGCGTGATCAGCACGCACACGCCAATGGCTTCGCAGACCAGGTCGGCGTTGTCGCCGCTGCGTGTTTCCCAGGGGTAGTCTTTGGCTGCGGCCAGCGTGGCCTTGATGTGGCCGGGGCCGCACTCGGCTTGCAGGTCGTAGGCCCAGTCCCAGGGCGCGCCCATCTCCAGGCTGATGGCGCGGGCCATTTCTTCGTAGCGGCGCTCAAACACGGCTTGCAGCTTTTGCAACAGTTCCGTGCGGTGGGCCAGGCTGGTTTGGCTAAAGCTGTCAAAGGCGTGGCGCGCGGCCAGGACGGCGCGGTTCACATCCTCTTCGCCGCCCATCATCACCTCGCCGACCACCGACTCGTCGCCCGGGCTGATGGCCGTGTGCACCGTGTGGGCGCCCGCGGGTTCAACCCATTGGCCGTTGATGTAAAAGTTGCAATGCGTGCTCATAGACGGTGCCTTGGGTTTTATTCAGCGACCAGTTCGGTCGGGTAGCCCGGGGCGCGCAGCTCCAGACCGCAGGCGGCTTCGATCATGCGCACCACTTCGGGTGACTGCGCTTGGCTGCCGTACAGGCCGCGTGCGCGCCTAAAAATTTGTTGCGCCATCGAGCCCAGCTCCAAGGGCACGCCGATTTTTTCTGCAATGCCGTTGACCAACCCTAAGTCTTTGCAAGCCAAGTCCATGGTGAACTTGACGTTGTAGCTGCCCGAGAGCACCAGCTTGGATTCGGTCTCATGCACAAAGCTATTGCCCGAGCTGGCGCGGATAGCGCGGTAGGTGGCGTCGGGATCGACGCCGTATTTGGCCGGCAGCATCATGGCTTCGCCCGCTGCGATTAAATGGATAAAGGCCAGCATATTGGTCACTACTTTGACGACCGAGGCATTGCCCATCTTGCCCATGTAAATAATCTCGCCGCCCATGGTGCCAAGGATGTCTTTCACCCGGTCAAAGGTCGATTGCTCCCCACCGACCAGCACGGTGATCTCGCCCGAGTTAGCCAAATGCACACCGCCGGTGACCGGGCATTCCAGCACCGTGATGCCTTTGGACTTGGCCACGTCCGACAAGCGCAGCAGGTCTTCCATGTCAGTGGTGCTCATCTCGATCCAGGTGCCGCCGGATTTGAGGTTCTCAAACACGCCACCTGCGCCCTCGACCACTTTGCGCGACACGGCGGGTGAGGGCAGCACGGTGATGACCACATCCGCATCGCGGCACGTGCCCGCCACATCGTCCGACCATGTAGCACCACCGGCCAGCAGGCCTTTGGCCAGGTCTTTGTTCAGGTCGTTCACGACCACCGGGTAGCCTGCTTTGACCAGGTTGTTGCACAGGCCTTCGCCCAAGGAGCCCAAGCCGATAAAGCCGATACGGAGTTTGTTAGCACTCATGAAACTGTCCTTCTGTGTGAGAGTGGTTTTAAAGAAGTTTTAACGGTTGACGTCGACTACCACGCGTCCGCGCGAGGTGCCGGCCATAAAGGCTGCGGCCAGCGGCACTACATCGGCTAAGCCAACGACGCGCTCCATCTGTTGCTGCGCCGCGGCGCCGAATTCGGTGGCCAGGCGCTCCCAGGCGGCATTGCGCCGCGCCAGCGGGCACATGACCGAGTCCACGCCCCACAAGCGCACGCCGCGCAGGATGAAAGGCATGACGGTTGTTTCCAGGCCAAAGCCACCGGCCAGCCCGCAGGCGGCCACGGCGCCGCCGTAGTCGATTTCACTGAGCATGCGCGCCAGCACTGTGCCGCCGACCACGTCAACCGCACCTTGCCAGCGCTGGGTGCCCAAGGGCGCTGCTTTTTCTTTCCATTCGGGGCCGCCAATCACCTCGGTGGCGCCCAGGCCGATCAGGTAGTCGCGGTTCTCGTCAGGGCGCTGCGTCAGCGCCGTGACCTCGTAGCCAAGGCGTGCCAGCAGGCTGATGGCTACGCTGCCCACGCCGCCGTTCGCACCAGAGACCAAAATCTTGCCACTCTTGACGCCCGCGTCCTCCAGCGCCATCACGCACAGCATGGCGGTCAGGCCGGCGGTGCCTATGGCCATGGCGCTTTGGCTGCTTAGCGAGGCTGGCAGGTGCACCAGCCAATCGGCTTTGACGCGTGCCATCTGGCTGTAGCCACCCCAGTAGCGCTCGCCCACGCTCCAGCCGGTCAGCACCACATGGTCACCGGCGCGGTAGGCCGGGCTGCTCGAGTCCACCACCGTACCGGCAAAGTCAATGCCCGGCACCATCGGAAAGCTGCGGATGATCTTGCCCAGGCCGGACAAGGCCATGGCATCTTTGTAGTTCATGCTGGAGTAGTCAATAGCCACCAGCACCTCGCCCGCAGGCAAGTCCGAGACATGCAGTTCTTTGACCGCGGGGACGGATTTGCCCTCGACTTGGTCCACCACCAGCGCTTTGAATGTTGTGTCCATGGTTTTTGCCTCTTTTTATGGGGGTCGGGTGTGTTTGGCAGCGGCCGCAAGCGGGCTGTTCAGCGATTGTCCTGCAAGACCATATCCGCGCCTTTTTCGGCCACCATGATGGTGGGGGCGTTGGTATTGCCCGACGTGACGGCCGGGAACACCGAGGCGTCGATCACCCGCAGGCCGGCAATGCCGTGCACTCGCAATCGCGCATCCACGACGCTGCCCATCGGGTCCGGGCCCATGGCGCAGGTGCACGAGGCGTGGTAGACCGAGCCGGCGCGTTGGCCAAAGTCGGCAAAGACAGCTTCCTCGCTTTGCACATGGGCGCCGGGCAGGTGCTCGTCGCTGATGATCTCGGCCAGCGGCGCGGCGGCGGCAAGGCGGCGCAGCATGCGCGAGCCGTCCATGATGTCCTGGCGGTCGTGTTCGGTGGTCAGGAAGTTGGTCTGGATGCGCGGCTTGGCCAGCGGGTCGGGCGATTGGATCAGCACGCTGCCCCGGCTGGTGGGCCGGCAGGTGTTAAACGAAATGAGGAAGGCCGCAAACGGATCGGGGTTTTGCAACTGAAAACGCTTGCCGATCGGCGCGCTGCCCGCTGTGTAGCTGATGGGGTTGAAATACAGGTGCAAATTGGGCCGCTCCAGCTCGGGGCGGCTGCGCACAAAGGCACCGGCCTGGTTCACGCTCATGCCCAGCGGGCCCTTGCGGTTCCAGGCGTAGCGCAGGCCGGCCCACAGCTTGCCGTACCAGGGCCTCAGCGTGTTGTTGAGCGTGGGCACCGTGGACTTAAAGAAATACGACACCGCCAAATGGTCTTGCAAGCCCTGGCCCACGCGGGGCAGGTGGTGCAGCACCGGCACGCCGTGCTGGCGCAGATGCGCCGCGTCCCCGATGCCCGAGACCTGCAGCAGCTGCGGTGAATTGACCGCCCCCGCCGAGACGATGACTTCTTTGCCCGCGCCAAAGCTTTGCAGCACGCCTTCAATCAGGCATTCCACGCCAGTGGTGCGGTGGTTTTCGATAACCACCCGGCGCACCATGGCGTGGGTGATGACGGTCAGGTTGGGGCGCTTCATGGCGCTGCGCAAAAAGGTTTTGGCGGTCGACTCGCGCCAGCCATTGCGGATGGTCATTTGCCACAGGCCAAAGCCTTCTTTGCTCGGACCGTTGAAATCGGCGGTGCGATGAAAGCCCAGCGCATCGCCGGCTTTCAAGAAGCGCTCACACAAGGGGTGCACCTGGTCGGCAAAGTCGCTGACATGCAGTTCGCCACCTGCGCCATGGTGCTCGGACGCGCCCCAGCAATGGTCCTCGGATTTTTTGAAATAGGGCAGCACATCGGCCCAGCCCCAGCCGGGATTGCCGGCGTCGCGCCAGTCGTCAAAGTCGCCTTCCTGGCCACGCATATAGACCATGGCGTTGAGCGAGCTGCTGCCGCCCAGCACTTTGCCGCGCGGCCAATACAGGGCGCGGTGGTTCATGGCCGGGTCGGGCTCGGCGGTGTACATCCAGTTGTATTTGGGGTCGGCGTAGGTCAGGCCATAGCCCAGTGGCACCTGAATCAGGGGGCTGCGGTCCGAGCCTCCGGCTTCGAGCAGCAATACCCGGTCTTTGCCACTTTCGGTGAGGCGCTTGGCCAGCACACATCCGGCCGATCCGGCGCCAATGATGATGTAGTCAAAGCGGTTCATGGGCGCGCGCGCCGGGGCGTCAAAAGTGGGGGCATAAATCGGTGTCCGGGTACAAAGGTCATACTATGCAAGAGATTGCATGCCAACAATGCGGTCAAATAAAGTAATTGAACACAGCATTTCCTGCGCTTGGCGTCCCGGTCGGCCTGCGGCTGCATGGGGTGCCACTGCGCATTTTTGCTCTCATTTTGATGCCTTATGTCTTTTGAACAACTGATTTCCACCGCCAGCCTGGGCGACGGCAGCAAGCCCAAGTACCAGTCCATCGCCGAGGATTTGGCCCAAGCCATCCTCAACGGCCAGGTGCCCATGGGCGAAAAGCTGCCGCCCCAGCGCAATTTGGCCCATCGCCTGGGCGTGACGACGGGCACCGTCAGCCGCGCCTACGCAATCTTGGAGCGCCAGGGCCTGGCCACCGCCCGGGTGGGCGACGGCACCTATGTGCGCTCGGCCGAGCATGTCGACCCCGACCAGGACGCCCCGGCCGTGGCCGCGCCCATCGACCTGGCGCACAACGTGGCCATGGTGGGCGAGGAGGCCAGCGCCTTGCAGGCCGCTTTTGCCACCTTGTCGACCGACCCGGAGATGCTGCGCCAGGTGCTGATGTACCAAAGCGAAACCGGTATGCGCCGCCACCGCGAGGCCGGCGCCCAGTGGCTGCGCCGCTTTGGCACCAGCGGCCAGTGGAGCCGGGTGATGGTCACCCACGGCGCCCAGCACGGGCTGGCCTGCGTGCTGCGCACCGTGGCCCGGCCAGGCGACGCGCTGCTGACCGAGTCGCTCAGCTACCCGGGCTTGCAGTCGCTGGCGCGCTCCATGCGCCTGCAGCTTATGGGCGTGGAGACCGACGAGCAAGGCATCACCCCCCAGGCGCTGGAGCGGGCGGCCAAGACTTTTGATACCAAATTTTTGTACTGCGCACCCAGCTTGCACAACCCCACCGGCGCCACCATGGGCCTGGAGCGGCGCGAGGCGATTGCCGCCGTAGCGCGCGCCAATGGCCTGTACATCATCGAGGACTGCGTACACGCGGCCATGCAGGCCACGCCGCTGCCCGCGCTCTCTACCTGGCTGCCTGAGCATTCGTTTTTGCTCAGCAGTTTTTCTAAAGTGCTTGCGCCCGGGCTGCGCGTGGGCTATGTGGAGGCCGCGCCCCAGTGGCTGAGCAAGTTTGCCGCCAGCATGCGCGCCGACAGCTGGATGGTGGCCCCGCTCCTTCCCGAGGTGGCCACCCGCTGGCTGGAAAGCGGCGCCATGGAGGCGCTCATCGGCCAGCAGCGCGCCATGACGGCCGAGCGCCTGGGCCATGCGCTGCGGATTTTGCGGGGCCTGGACTTCCGCACCGACTCCGAATACCCCTTGATTTGGTTGCCCCTGCCCGAGCCCTGGCGCGCCGGCCAGTTTGCTGCGGTGCTGCGCCAAAGCGGCGTTTTGGTGCGCACGGCAGACCACTTTGCCGTCGGGCGCTCGCCCGCACCCCACGCCATCCGCATCAGCCTGAACGCGCCCGCTTCGGTGGAGCAGTTGCAAACCGGCCTGCACACGGTGCGCGCCACCATCGACAACCCGCCCTCGGCGGCGATGGACCCCTAAGCGCTCTAGGCCCCGACCTCGGCAATCATCTCGATCTCTACGCAGGCGCCCATGGGGATTTGGGCTACGCCAAAGGCGCTGCGGGCGTGGGCGCCACGCGCGCCAAAGACCTGGCCGATCAGCTCGCTGGCGCCGTTGGTTACCAGATGCTGCTCGGTAAAGCTGCCGGTGGAGTTGACCAGCGACATCAGTTTGACGATGCGGGTGACGCGGTTGAGATCGCCCACCGCCGCATGCAAAGTGCCCAGCAAATCAATGGCAATAGCGCGGGCCGCTTGCTGGCCCTCGGGCGTTTGCATGGTGGCGCCAAGTTGGCCGACCCAGGCTGCGCCGTCTTTTTTGGCGATGTGGCCGCTGATAAAGACCAGATTACCGGTTTGCACAAAGGGCACGTAGGCCGCTGCGGGCACGGCCACCGGGGGCAGGGTGATGCCCAATTCGCTGAGTTTGTCGTAAATATTCATGAAAGCCTCGGATAAAAACGGCCCCCACGGGCCCTTAGCGCGCATTCTCGCCTAGGCAGGGGGGCAGGGCGCCGATAAGATTCTTGGCATGCAAGCACAACACAGTGCAGATGCGCCCGTCCACCGGGCGCTGGGGGGAGGGATGGTGCTGGCTTTTGTAGCCGGCACGGCGCTGCAATTGCAGCAGGCCCGGCTGTGGCCACTTGCCGTTTACCTGGCCCTGTGGGCTGCGGGGCTGGCGGTACTCGTGCATTTTCTTTTTTGGCGCCCAGCGCGCTACCGGCTGCGCTCTTACGCAGGCGCGCTGCAGGCATGGCTTGTTTTTAGCGCCTGTCTGGTGCTCGGTTTTGCTTGGCCCGGCCTGCGCGCCTGTATGTACGACACGCAGCGCCTGGCGCCCGCCTTGGAAGGGCGTGATGTGCAGGTGCGTGGCTTGGTGCGCGGTTTGCCGCACAGCAACCCGATGGGCGTGCGCTTTGGCCTGGAGGTCGAGGCGGCATTTTTGGATGGCGCGCCCGTGGTGCTGCCTGCGCGTATTGATGTGGCCTGGTACCGGGGCTTGGCTCCGCGCAGCAGCCCCACCGAACCCGAGGAATGGGCCTTGCAGCGCCAACCCCAGGAGCTTCATCCCGGCGAGCGCTGGCAAATGACGCTGCGCCTCAAAGCGCCGCACGGCAGCCTCAATTTCCAGGGCTTTGACTACGAGTTGTGGATGTGGGAGCAAGGCGTGCAGGCCAGCGCCTATGTGCGTGCTGGTCCGCAAGATGCACCGCCCCAACGCCTGGCCACTACCTGGTGGTACCCGGTAGACCGATGGCGCCAAAGCCTGCGCAGCCGCATCGAGGCCGCTGCGGGCAGCAGCCCCAGCGTGGGTTTGTTGGTGGCTTTGGTGGTGGGCGAACAATCGGCTATTTCGAACAGCGATTGGGCGCTGTTTCGGGCCACGGGCGTAGCGCATTTGGTGAGTATTTCGGGCTTGCATATCACTATGTTTGCCTGGGCTGCGCGCTGGCTGATCGCTTGGCTTTGGCGCCGCTCACCGCGCTGCTGCCTGGCCTATCCGGCGCCCTATGCTGGTTGGGTCGGAGGCGTGCTGGCGGCGGGCGCGTATGCCGTTTTTTCGGGTGGCGGTGTGCCGGCGCAGCGGACCTGGATCATGCTCGCGGCGGTGGCGGCGCTGCGCTTGTTGGGGCTGCGCTGGCCCTGGCCGCAGGTATGGCTGCTGGCGCTGGGCTTTGTCCTGCTGTGCGACCCCTGGGCTGTGCTGCAGGCCGGGTTTTGGCTGAGCTTTGTCGCGGTGGGCGTGCTGCTGGCCTCTGACGGGCGCGCCTCGGAGCTGCACTCCCCAAAGACCGAGGAGGCCCTGGACGCAGCGCGACCCACCTTTGTGCGGTGGACTGCGCAGATCTGCGCACGTTGGGGCGCGCAAGCCCGCGCGCTCTTGCACGAGCAGATGCGCATCAGCGCAGCGCTGGCGCCCTTGACGGTTTTGCTCTTTGGGCAGTTCTCGGTGGCCGGCTTGGCGGCCAATCTGGTGGCGGTGCCTTGGGTGACTTTGGTGATTACACCCTTGGCCATGGGCGGTGTGCTGTGTCCGCCCTTGTGGTCCGCAGCTGCGCTGGCGGGCGAGGCCTGGATGGCTACGCTGCACTGGCTGGCCGCGTGGCCCTGGGCGCTGTGGGCTTTGCCCTCGCCGCCGCTATGGTTAGGCGCTGCGGCCAGTGGCGCTGGCATTTTGCTGTGCCTGCCTTTGCCCTGGCACGTGCGCCTGCAAGGCGCGCCTTTGCTGCTGGCTTTGTTGCTGTGGCGCCCGCCTGCACCACCGGTCGGCGAGTTTTCGCTGCTCGCGGCAGACATTGGACAAGGCAATGCGGTGCTGGTGCGCACCGCCCACCATGTGTTGCTGTACGACACTGGCCCGCGCTACAGCCTGGAGAGCGATGCGGGCCAGCGCGTGCTGGTGCCCCTGCTTGACGCCCAGCAACTGCGCCTGGACCGCTTGATGCTCAGCCACCGCGACGCCGACCATGTGGGTGGCGCTGCCGCCGTACGTGCCGCACAGCCGCAGGCCGATGTGCTCAGTTCTTTGGAGGTTGGCCATCCCTTGTTGGACCAGGCCAGCGCCTTGCCCTGTCACGCCGGCCAAGGCTGGGAGTGGGACGGCGTGCGCTTTGAGGTGCTGCACCCCGCTGCCGAGCTGTACACCCAGACGCCCCGGCCCAAGCCCAATGCGCTGTCGTGCGTGTTGCGCATCCAAAGCGCCGGTGTGCCGCAGCCGCGCAGCGCGCTTTTGGTGGGCGATTTGGAGGCGCCGGGCGAGGCCCAGCTGCTTGGCCGGGCTAGCGATGCCGGCCACCGTTTGGCGGCCGACTTTCTGCTCGTGCCGCACCATGGCAGCAAAACCTCCAGCAGCGCGGCATTTTTGGAGGCGGTACATCCGCGCACGGTGCTGGTGCAGGGCGGCTACCGCAACCGCTATGGCCATCCGGCGCCGCCGGTGGTGCAGCGCTACCAAGAATTGGCCGCCACCTACCCGCCCCAGGCGCCCATGCAGTGGGTGGATTCGCCCCATTGCGGTGCATTTTTGTGGCAATCTTGGGCGCCAGACAGTGGGATTTGCGCAAGAATGGTCCAGCAGCGCTACTGGCACCATGTGGTGCCCTGAAACAGTGCAAGATGCGCAGCGAGCAGGCTTGGCGCATGTTTTGCTTACGTGACTGCAAACAAATGGGCGATCCATGGACAAACTTGACGAAATGATGAAGGCGCTGCCTTACGGCAGTTTGGATGGCGACCAGGTGCGCGAGCACTACCAGACCTACGCGCGCTGGCTCAGCACCCAAAGCGCGCAAAGCATGGCCCAGCGCCGCGAAGAGGCCGAGATGATTTTTCGGCGCGTGGGCATCACCTTCGCGGTGTATGGCGAAAAAGACGAAGACGGTGCGGGCACCGAGCGCCTGATTCCGTTTGACATGATTCCGCGCATCATCCCGGCTGGCGAATGGCGCGCGCTGGAGCGTGGCCTGGTGCAGCGTGTCACGGCGCTCAACCGCTTTATTGCCGATGTGTACGGCGACCAAGAGATCCTGAAAGCGGGCATCGTGCCGCGCGAACAGGTGGAGCACAACGCACAGTTCCGCCCCGAGATGGTGGGCGTGAAGGTGCCGCACCAGATTTACTCGCATATTTCGGGCATTGACATCGTGCGCGCGCCGGGCGCCGATGGCCAGCCCGACTACTTTGTGCTGGAAGACAATTTACGCGTGCCCAGCGGCGTGAGCTACATGCTCGAAGACCGCAAGATGATGATGCGCCTGTTCCCGGCGCTGTTTAACCAGCACCGCGTGGCGCCGATTGCGCACTACCCCGATCTCTTGCTCGAAACCTTGCGTGCCAGTTGCCCGGCCGGCACCGCCGAGCCCACGGTGGTAGTGCTCACGCCGGGCATGTACAACAGCGCCTATTTTGAACATGCGTTTTTGGCGCAACAAATGGGCGTAGAACTGGTCGAGGGCCAGGACTTGTTTGTCAAAGACAAGTTTGTTTACATGCGCACCACACGCGGCCCGCGCCGGGTGGATGTGATTTACCGCCGCGTGGACGACGACTTTCTGGACCCGCTGGTGTTCCGCCCCGATTCCACTTTGGGCTGCGCCGGGCTCATCAGCGCCTACCGTGCTGGCAACGTAACCATTTGCAACGCCGTCGGCACCGGCATTGCCGATGACAAGTCGCTCTATCCTTATGTGCCGCAGATGATTGCGTTTTATCTGGGCGAGAAACCCTTGCTCAGCAACGTGCCGACCTATATGTGCCGCAAGCCCGAGGACCTGGCTTACACCCTGGCGCACCTGAGCGAGCTGGTGGTCAAAGAGGTGCACGGCGCGGGCGGCTACGGCATGCTGGTAGGCCCGGCCGCGTCCGCCGCCGAGCTGGCGCACTTTCGCCAAGCGCTCACCGCCAACCCGGCGGGCTATATCGCCCAGCCTACGCTCAGCCTGTCGAGCTGCCCGACCTATGTGCAAAGCGGGATCGCGCCGCGCCATGTCGATTTACGTCCCTATGTGCTCAGCGGCAAGACGGTGCAAATGGTGCCCGGCGGCCTGACGCGTGTGGCCTTGCAAGAAGGCTCTTTGGTGGTCAATTCATCGCAGGGCGGTGGCACCAAAGACACCTGGATTTTGGAGGACTAGGCCATGCTCAGCCGCACCGCAGACCATTTGTACTGGATGTCGCGCTACACCGAGCGCGCCGAAAACACCGCGCGCATGCTCGATGTCAACTACCAAACCGGCTTGCTCGGCCAAAGCGAGGCCGCCGCCGAGCTGGGCTGGCGCGGCCTCTTGAGCATCAGCGAGCTCTTGCACAACTACACCCAAACCCGGGGCGCCGTCAAAGCGCGCGAGGTGATGGACTTTATGGTCAAGGACGAAAGCAATCCCTCAAGCATTTTGTCCTGCCTGGGCGCGGCGCGCGAGAACGCCCGCGCCGTGCGCGGCACCCTGACCACCGAGGTCTGGGAGACGCACAACCAGACTTGGCTGGAGGTCAAGCGCATGATCGCCTCGGGCGCTTTTGAGCGCGACCCGGCGCAGTTTTTTGAGTGGGTGAAGTTCCGCTCGCACCTTTCGCGTGGCGTCACCGTGGGCACCATGCTGATGGACGAGGCGCTGCACTTTATGCGTCTGGGCACCTTCCTGGAGCGCGCCGATAACACCGCGCGCTTGGTGGATGTGAAGTTTTACGCCGGCCAGACCGACTTCTTGGACACCGCGCTGGCGCGCGACCAGGAGCGCGACTTCTACCACTGGAGCGCCATTTTGCGCAGCGTTTCGGCCTTTGAGGTCTACCGCAAGGTCTACCGCGACGTGATCCGCCCCGAGCGGGTGGCCGAGCTGCTCATCCTTAAGGCCGACATGCCGCGCTCGCTGCACGCTTCTATGAATGAGGTGCTGGCCAACCTGGAGCGCGTGAGCGAATCGACCGAAAGCGAGACGCTGCGGCGCACCGGCAAACTGCTGGCGCAGTTGAAATACGGACGTATCGACGAAATCCTGGACACCGGCCTGCACTCGTTTTTGACGCAATTCTTAGACCGCGTCAACGACCTGGGCCTGCACATCAGTCGGGAGTTTTTGGTGCCGGTAAATTAGCTTGTACGGCTTGGCCCAGCTCGATGACTGACAAGGCATAAAAACTGCTCCAGTTGTAGCGGGTCACGGTATAGAAGTTGTCGGTGCCCACGACATAGCTGGGGTTGGCGCCCAGGCCTTGGGGAAGTTCCACCAGCGCCAACAGGCCGGGGTGCGCCAGCGCAGCGGCTGGCAGCAGGGCGCCACGGGCCTGCATTTGCGCTGGCGTCATGCTGGGCACAATATCTTTTTCAAGCAAGGCAGGCAGGTCGGCGCGGGCGGCGTCCAGTTCGACGGAAAAGTGCGTGGGCATGCCGCTCTTCCAGCCAAAAGCGGCCAGGTAATTGGCAATCGAGCCGATGGCATCTGCGCTGCTGCCAAACAGGTCGATGCGGCCGTCGCCATCAAAGTCCACCGCATACTTTTGCCAGCTTGAAGGCATGAACTGCGCCATGCCCATGGCGCCGGCGTAGCTGCCGCGTACGGTCAGGGGGTCACGCCCGGTCTGGTGGCTCCAGAGCAAAAATGCCTCGAGCTCTTGCAAAAAATAGGCGCTGCGCCCGGCTGCTTTGGGGTGATGGACAGGAAAGTCAAAGGCCAGGGTGGCCAGTGCGTCGAGTACGCGGTATTTGCCCATACGCTGGCCGTACAAAGTCTCTGCACCCAAGATGCCAACGATGGTGCCAGCATCGACACCGCTTTGCTGCTGCGCGCGCGCCAGCGTGGCGGCGTTGGCTTGCCAAAAACGCACGCCAGCCTGGATGCGCACCGGGTCGAGTACGCGGCGCCGGTAGGCGTCCCAGTTGCGTACGCCGGGGTCGGCAACGGGGCTGCCCGCGCGCACCACCTCGGGCAGCTTTTGGGCCTGGGCCAGCGTGGCGCGCACCCAGGTCGGGCTCAGGCCCTGGCGCTCGGCGATTTGGCGTGCCGCCTCGCGCACCCGCGGGTCCTTGCTGTAGCTCTTGGCGGCTAGGGCGCTTTGGGTGGCCGGGGTTTTGCTCTTTTTGGGCTTGGCCGCAAATGCGCTGGGGCTGAGCAGGCAGGCCGCCAGCGCCACGCAGGCCCAGGCCCGCAAGACAGAGCGGGCACCCAAGACGGGCAGGGTGGGGGCAGAGGGCATGGAGGCTGTGCGGATGGGGACGTGTTGGGGTGCATTGTGGCGCAGGGGCCGTGCTGTGGGGCGGCACTAGAATGAATTGGCCAACAAAGGATTCCTGCCTCATGTCCAAAACCGGCTATTTCACCCACCCCAGCGGCAACCGCCACGAGATGGGCCCGGGCCATCCCGAGTGTCCCCAGCGCCTGGACGCCATCAACGACCGCTTGCTGGCCACCGGTTTGCTGGATGTTTTGCATGGCTATGAAGCACCGGCCGCCAGCCTCACTGTTGTGGAAAAGGCGCACAGCCTCGATTTGGTGGAAAAGCTGCAAGCCCTGGACGCGGGGTTGCAGGTCTCGCTGGTGCAGGGTGCGCGTCCCGGCTATGCCGCCCTCGACCCCGATACCACCATGAACCCGTGGACTTGGCAGGCGGCTTTGCATGCCGCCGGCGCTGCCGTAGCGGCCACCGACGCGGTGCTGCGCGGCGAACTGGAAAACGCTTTTTGCGCCGTGCGCCCACCCGGCCACCATGCCTGCCACGACAAGGCGATGGGGTTTTGCTTTATCAATAATGTGGCCGTTGCCGCGCGCCACGCCCTGGAGCAGCACGGCTTGCAGCGCGTAGCGATCGTGGATTTTGATGTGCACCACGGCAACGGCACCGAGGACATCGTCAGCGGCGACGAACGCATCCTGATGGTGAGCTTTTTTCAGCACCCGTTTTATCCCTACAGCGGCGCCGAGGGCTCGGCGGACAATATTTTGAATGTGCCGGTACCGGCCTATACCAAGGGCGAGGCGGTGCGCGCGCTGGTCAGCCAGCATTGGCTGCCGCGTCTGACGGCTTTTGCCCCGGAAATGATTTTTATCAGCGCCGGCTTTGACGCCCACCGCGAGGACGATCTGGGCCAGATGGGCCTGGTCGAGTCCGATTACGCCTGGATCACCCAGCAAATCAAGGCGGTGGCAGCCACCTCGGCCAAGGGCCGCATCGTCTCTAGCCTGGAGGGCGGCTACAACCTGGGCGCGCTGGGGCGCAGTGTGGAAGCCCATATCCGGGTGCTGGCCGATGTCTAGCCCCGCACCCATCGAGGACTTTCAGGGCTGGCTGGCGGCGTTTTTTCAGCCCTCGGTCGGGTTCGAGCTGGCGGCGCTGGCGCTGTGTGGCGCGCTGGCCTGGGTGCTGGTGCGCGGCTTGGCGGCCGCTTTGGGCGGCGACCGGCGCTCGGTCTGGTTTGGGAACCGCAATATCGATGGCGTGTTGTACCCGGCGCTGCTCTTGGTGCTGGCTTTTGCGGCGCGTGCCGTTTTGGCACGCCATCTCGATACCGTGGTGCTGCGCGTGGCCATTCCCGTGCTTTTGGCGCTGGTAGTGATTCGCACCGGCGTCAAGGTCTTGCAACTGGCTTTTTCCGAGGCGCGCTGGGTGCGCGCCCTGGAGCAAACCATTTCCTGGCTGGTGTGGCTGGCGTTGGTGCTGTGGGTCAGCGGGCTGCTGCCGGCCGTGCTCAATGAAATGGACCAAATTGGCTGGAAAGTAGGCGCCGCCCGACTGACGGTGCGCAATTTGCTCGAGGGCTTGCTGACGGCCGGCGCGGTGCTGATTGTGATGCTGTGGATTTCGGCGGCTATCGAGTCGCGCTTGCTGCGCTCGGCCACCAACGGTGGCGAGCTGTCGGTGCGCAAAGCCATCAGCAATGCCACCCGGGTGGTGCTGCTGTTTTTGGGCTTGATCATGGCTTTTTCAGCCGTGGGCATTGATTTGACGGCCTTGTCCGTGGTGGGCGGGGCGCTGGGCGTGGGCATCGGCTTTGGCCTTCAAAAACTGGCGGCCAATTACATCAGTGGCTTTTTGATTCTGGCCGAGCGCAGCCTGCGTATCGGCGACAACGTGCGCGTCGAGGACTTCGAAGGCACCATCACCCAAATCAATGCGCGCTACACCGTGGTGCGGGCCATTACCGGGCGCGAGGCCATCGTCCCCAACGAAATGCTGCTCACCAGCCGGGTGGAAAACCTCTCGCTGGCCGACCCCAAGGTGGTGCAAACCACGCGGGTTTTGGTCGCCTTCGATGCCGATGTGCCGCGTGCCATGGCGCTGATGGAAGCGGCCGCCCGCGCCCAAGCGCGGGTGCTGGCCACCCCAGCGCCCAGCGTGCAGCTGTCGCAGTTCGTGCCCGAGGGGATTGAGCTCACGGTGGTGTACTGGATTGCCGACCTCGAAAACGGGCAGGGCAATTTGCGCTCTGACCTCAATTTGGCGCTGTGGCACGTCTTTGCTGAGCAGGGAATCGCCCTGGCCGGGCCGACGCGCGCCACCGCTGCGCCAGCTTCCTTTCCCTTGCCCCTATAAGTGCAAAGCCTTCGCTGGTGCAAAGCGCTGGTTTAACAGTACACTTGTGTATTGAAAGCCCGACCTGCGATGTCCGCCTACGCCTCTTTTCCCTGGATTGCCAATTACCCGCCCGGCGTACCGGCCGGTATAGACACCCACGCCTTGGGCACTTTGGCTGATTTTTTGGACGATGCGGTGCATTTATATGCCGACCGTGACGCTTTTATCAGCGGCTCCACCGGCGCCAAGCTGAGCTACACCGAGCTGGACGATTACGCCGGACGCGTGGCCAGCTATTTCCAAAACGTTTTGCACTTGCCCCAGGGCAGCCGGGTGGCGTTGATGATGCCCAATGTGCTGCAGTACCCGGTGTGCATGTTTGGGCTGCTGCGGGCCGGCTATGTGGTGGTCAATGTGAACCCGATGTACACGCCCCGCGAACTCGAGCACCAACTGCGCGATGCCGGCGTGCAGGCCATGGTGGTGGTCGATTTGTTCGCCCACACGCTGGCCCAGGTCATTGGCAACACACCGGTGCGCCATGTTGTGGTCAGCGGGCTGGCGGACATGATGCCGTTTTTTAAACGCAATTTGGCCAATTTTGTGATGCACCAGGTCAAAGCCATGGTGCCGCCTTATGCCCTGCCCGGTGCGGTGGCCTTTCGCGACATGCTGGCGCGCGGCAAGCAGTCGCCCTGGCGCAAGGTCGATCTGCAACCGGACGACCTGGCTTTCTTGCAGTACACCGGCGGTACCACCGGCGTGTCCAAAGGCGCCATGCTCAGCCACCGCAACGTTCTGGCCAATGTGCAGCAGGTCAAACTTTGGTGTGCGCCTTTTGTCGATGCCGATCAGCCGTTGCTTAGCATCACGGCGATCCCGCTCTACCATATCTTTGCGCTGGGAAGCTCCTTGACCTTCACGGCCATGGGGGGCACCAACGTGCTGGTGTCCGACCCGCGCGATACCGGCGCATTGGTGAAAGTGCTGCGGCGCTACCCTGCGGTGTCATTGCCGGGCGTGAATACTTTGTTTAACCATTTGCTGGACCATCCCGATATTGACAAGGTGGACTTTGGCACGCTGCGTTTGGCTGTCGGTGGTGGCGCTGCGGTACAGCAAGCAGTGGCCGAGCGCTGGCAGGCGCTGACCGGCGCTCCCTTGGTAGAAGGTTATGGCCTGACCGAATGCGCCCCGACGGTGGCCATCAACCCCTTTGACACGCAGCCCCAGGGCGGCAGTATTGGCTTGCCGCTGCCTTCTACCGAGGTGGTGATCCGCAACCCGCAAGGCCAGGATGTGCCCATTGGCGAGCGCGGCGAGTTGTGCGTGCGCGGCCCGCAGGTGATGCAAGGTTATTGGCAGCGGCCCGCAGAGACGCGTGCGGTCATGACCGAGGACGGCTTTTTGCGCACCGGCGATGTGGCCGTCATGGACGCGCAAGGCTTTTTGCGTATCGTGGACCGGCTTAAAGACATGGTGCTGGTCTCTGGTTTTAACGTCTATCCCAATGAAGTGGAGGATGTTGTCATGCAGCACCCCGGCGTGCGCGAGGTGGCGGCGGTGGGCCGCCCCAGCGAGACCACGGGTGAGGAGTTGCACATCCATGTGGTGAAAAAATCTCCGGCCCTGACCGAGGCCATGCTGCTTGACCATTGCCGACAGCACCTGAGCGCTTATAAAGTGCCGCGTCGCGTGGTGTTTGAGGCCGATTTGCCCAAAAGCGCCATCGGCAAGGTGCTGCGCCGCGCCTTGCGGGTTCCCGAAGAATTTGTTGAATTTGATGAATCTGTTGTTTAAGGACTTTTGCCATGACTGATTTGGTAGTGCGACGTTTGCTGGTGGACCTGACCACGCCTTTTGAGGCGCGCTGGAACGGAGGCGACGCTTTTCGCTCGGCATTTTTTAGCGCCCTCTCGATGAGCTTTCCGCTCGGTGAGCAGTATTTCATCGACTCGGTGCGCACCTGCTTTAAGGCTTTGCCCGAAGACCAGCGCCAGCAGTTCGCCGCCGAAGTGCAGGGTTTTGTCGGACAAGAGGCCACGCACCGCCGCATTCACCAGTTGTTTAACGGCCATTTGGAGCGCATGGGCTTTGTCAACAAAATTGAAGTGATAGGCGCCAAGCGCATCCAGAAGGCCGCGCACCTTGACCCGCGCATGCACTTGGCCGCGACCGCCGCCATTGAGCATTTCACCGCCTTGTTTGCCGACTGGATGCTGCGCCACCCCGAAGCCCTGGAGGGCGCCGAGGAGCGCCTGCAAACCCTGTGGCTGTGGCACAGCGCCGAAGAGTCCGAACACCGCAGCACGGCCTTCAATATTTACCAGGCCAGTGGCGGCAGCCACACCTGGCGGGTGCGGGTGTTCCGGGTGATTTCCTTTGTGTTTATCGCCGACGTGCTGCGCCAAACCGTGCGCAACCTGTGGCACGACGGCAGCCTGTTCCAGTGGAGTACCTGGCGCAGCGCCGGGCGTCTGCTGTTCGCACGCGACGGCATGTTTCGGGGCAATGTGGCCGCCTGGCGCGATTACCTGCGCAAAGACTTCCATCCCGAGCAGCACGATGCCAGCCGGGGCCAGCTGTGGTTGGCGCAAAACACCCAGCATTTCACGGCCGTCGGCACTCCGGCGGCAGCCTAGGCGCAGCCAAACCCCAACACCGGTTGCCCGCTGGCACGCTGTCCCTGCGTGCCACGGTATATGCCAAAGAAATGCCGGTACGCAAAGTGCCGATGCGTTTAGCGCACCTGCTGCTGCACCAGGTACTTGGCGATGATGTCCAAAAAATAGCGCTTGGTGCTGCTGGCCGTTTGCGGCCGGATCAAGGCATGGTAGCTGCCCACTACCGACAAATAAAACAGCGTGGCCAGATCGGCAGCGGTTTTTTCCTCGCCCACCAGGCGCGTGAATTTGCGGGTAAACAGCGCAATGCGCATGTCATCGGTTTTGCGCAGCATGGTGGCCACCACCGCGTCGCGGCGGCCCAGGCCACGCAAGGCCAGCTCAAAGCGGATGTTGTTCAGGTCATCGCCACCAAAGGCCAGCACGGTATCGAGCATGGCTTCAATGTCCTTGACGGGGTCGGGATGGGCGTCGCTTTGCAGGCCAGGGTAGAGCGCGATTTCGCGCGCGCGCCAGCGCTCTATCAGGGCGGCGATCAGGTCGGCATGGTCTTTGAAATGCCAGTAAAAACTGCCCCGCGTCACCTTCAGGTCCTCGGCCAGCGACAGCACCCGTATGGCGTCAAAGCCATGGTCTACCGCGGCGCGAAAGGCCGCGTCCAGCCAATCGTCGCGCCCCAGGCGCGAGGCCAGCGTGCGGTCGGTGCCGCTTTGGACAGAGGTTTTGCGCGCCGAAGTCGGGTTCGCCATAGGGAATTTATAGTCAAGTTGGAGCCGGTATTGTGACCCAAGCAGCGTCGCCCAGGTGCCTGCGGGCGCGCCGAGGGCGTGCTACATTGCCAGCAAAGTACATATCTGTATGGACGTCCGCTTGCGCAAGGCCGGCATCCCCTTTGGAGACATCGCTCATGAATATTGGCGCAAAGGCCATGGCCCGTACGCTGCTGGCAGCAAGTTTGGCCGCTGGATGCAGCGCGGGCGTGCTGTACGCATCAAGCCCTGCGGCCGCAAACGCACCGGCCACCGGCGCCATCGTGGCCGCCAAGTCGGGCAAGCGACCCAATATCGTCGTGCTGGTCGCCGACGACTGGGGCTTTACCGACCTGGGTGCTTTTGGCGGCGAGATGGCCACGCCGCACCTGGACGCCCTGGCCCACGCGGGCGTGCGCTTTTCGAACTTCCATGTGGCGGCCTCCTGCTCGCCCACGCGCTCGATGCTGCTGACCGGCGTGGACAACCACCGCAATGGCGTGGGCAATTTGCGTGAAGCCATGCCCACCGAGCACCTGGGCAAACCGGGCTACCAGGGCTCGCTCACGCCCCAGGTGGTTACGGTGGCGTCGCTCTTGCAAGACAGCGGCTACCGCACCTATGTTGCTGGCAAGTGGAATGTGGGCTCAGAACCCCACAACCTGCCCAACCGGCGCGGCTTTGATAAGTCGATCGTGCAGGGCGATACCGGCTCGGACAACTGGGAGCCGGCCAAGCAGTACCTGCCGCACTTGCCGCAGGTGTATTGGTTTGAGGACGGGCAAACCGCCAAGATGCCTGCCGAGTTTTATTCCTCGCAGTATTTTGTGGACCGCACCATCGGCTACATTGAGGCGGATAGCCGCAAAGACCAGCCCTTTTTTGCCTACGTGGGTTTTCAGGCCAACCATGTGCCGGTGCAGGCGCCGGCCGAGTTCATTGCCAAGTACAAAGGCCGTTACCACGCGGGTTGGACTGCTTTGCGCGCGCAGCGGCTGGCCAAAGCCATAGAGCTGGGCATCGTGCCGCCGGGCACGCAATTACGCACCATGTCCACCACCGGCGACTGGGACGCTTTGCCCGCCAAGGAGCGCTTGCACATGGAGCGCCAGATGGAGGTCTACGCCGCCATGGCCGAGGCCATGGACTTTCATGTCGGGCGCTTGGTCGATTACCTGAAAAAGTCCGGCCAATACGACAACACCCATTTTGTGTTTTTGTCGGACAACGGCGCCGAGGGCTCGGACTACCACGAAGCGCAGCCATGGCTGGTGTTCAACTACAAGCAAGACACCGAGACCTTGGGCGCCAAGGGCACTTACGGGATCCCCGGCCCGGGCTGGGCCAGCGCCTCGGCCTCGCCTTTGTACACCTATAAATTTTGGTCGGGCGAGGGCGGTATCCGTACCCCGATGCTGATGGCTGGGCCCGGCGTGCGTCAGGCAAACCGCGTGGAGGGCGCGCTCACCCACGTGACCGATATCACCCCCACCTTGCTAGATTTGGCCCAGGTGGCGCCGCATCGGGGCAGCTACCGCGGCGCGCCCGTGGAGCCCATCGTCGGGCGCAGTTTGCTGCCGCTGTTGCAGGGCGGCACCACCGCCGTGCGCGGGCCCGGACAGGTGCTGGGTTATGAGTTGTCGGGCAACGCCGCTTTGTTCAAAGACCACCTCAAGTTGGTGCGCAATATTGCGCCGCTGGGCGATGGCCAATGGCATCTGTACGACTTGCGCAGCGACCCGGGCGAAACCCAGGACCTGCGCGATGCCTTGCCCCAAGAGTTTGCCACCATGCAAACCGACTTTGCTGCTTGGTCGCAGGCCAACCAGGTGCTGGACATTCCGGCCGGCTACAGCCCACAAAAACAGGTCATGATCAATGGCTTTTGGCGCTACTGGCTGCCCGTCTGGGGCAAGGAAATGGGCGCGGTGTTGGTGGGCTTGGTGCTATTGACGCTCTGGTGGAGCGTGCGCCGGCGTCGGCGCCGCGCATGAGCGCAGGCTACTACGGCAGCCCCTGGCCGGCCGAAGACGGCGGGCCGGCGCGCCTGCAAACGGCCGCACCGGGCTGGGACTGGAAACTGCAGCCCCACGAGCGCCTGCAATGCCGCACCCGCAACACCACGCTGTCGACCATGACGGTGCTGGGCGATCCGGGTCAGCTGTATCTTCTAACCCACTCGGCGCTGCGCGCCCATATCGGACTGGCCACGACGGCCTGCGTGGAGCGCATCGACCCGCACAGCCTGCGCACCCTGGAGCGCTCGCCGCGTTTGCCCGGCGGCCCGATGTGGCCGGGCGGCATGGCGATCCACCGCAACGGCGATATCTACGTGGTCTACGGCCGCTATGCACATCGCCTGGACCGGCATTGCCAGCCCAAGCAGTCCCTGCAACTGCCTATCGATCAGCCCTACAACTCCTTTGTGGTGCTGGACAACGGGCTGATCGTTACCAAAAACCTGTCGGACACCGTGGCCGCGCAGCTGGTGGTGCTAGACCCGGAGCGCTTGCAAACCGTGAGCGCACCGCTGAACTGCCCCGAGCCATCGATTGCGCGCCTCAGTGCGGTGGGCAATACCGTCTATGTGGTCGGCGTGCGCTCGATATTTCGCTACCACTGGGACGAAGCGGCGCAAGCCCTGCGCATGGATCGCGATTGGCGCTGGGACTACGTTGGCGCCACCAGCCAAAGCTACGGCTGGGACGTGGTGATCGACGGCCACAACGCCTGGTTTATGGACAACGGACGCCATCGCTACCGCATCAATATGCATGGCGCTGGGGTGTCCCCAACACCCAACCGCTTGCTACGCGTCTCGCTGCACGACAGCCAAGACCATAGCGCCGTGGCGATCAGCGGCCAGGCCGGCGGCAGTATCACCAATCCGCCGCTGGTTGATGTGCAGCGCCAGATCGTGCTGGGCTATGACGCGGCCAACCGCTTTTTACGCGCCTGGCGCATTGGTTCTGCCGGGCAAGGGCTCGCGCCCTTGTGGGAAAAGCCCCATTTCGGCGTGGCCAGCCATATGGTGCTCCTGCCCACCAGCGGCCAGGTGGTGCTCAATGATTACCGCCGCTGGGGCGAAGAGGTGGTGGTGCTCGACATTGCCAGCGGCGCCGAGTGCGCCCGCGTGCGCGTGGGGGGCATCACCCAGGGTGTAGTCTTCCCCAGCGTGGGTTGGGAGCGGGATATGTATTGGTGCTCTATGGGGCGACTTTCGCGGGTGTTTGTGGCATGAGCGAGACGCTGCAGGGAACCGTCGTCGACACCCTGATCGTGGGGGCCGGGCTGTCAGGCATCGGCAGTGCGGTGCATTTGCGCCAAGGCCTGCCCGATGCGTCGGTGCTGATTTTGGAGGCGCGCGAACGCATTGGCGGCACCTGGGATTTGTTTCGCTACCCCGGTGTGCGCTCCGACTCCGATATGCATACGCTGGGCTATGCCTTCAAGCCCTGGACCGGCGCCAAGGCGATTGCCGATGGCCCGTCCATCCTGCGCTATATCGAGGAGACGGCGCAGGAGCAGGGCGTTTTGCCGCTGATCCGCTTTGGCCATCGGGTGCTGCAAGCCGACTGGGACAGCGCCAGTGCCCGCTGGACGCTGCAGGTCCTGCGTGTGGCCGACGGGCAAACGCTGCGCCTGCAATGCCGCTTTTTGCTCCTGTGCAGTGGCTACTACAACTACCAGCACGGCCACGCACCGCACTTTGACGGGCAGGAAAATTTTGCCGGGCGCATCGTGCATCCACAGCACTGGCCCCAGGACCTGGATTACCGGGGCCGCCAGGTGGTGGTGATCGGCAGCGGCGCCACCGCCATGACGCTGGTGCCCGAGATGGCCAAACTGGCCGCCCGCGTAACGCTGTTGCAGCGTTCGCCCACTTTTGTGGTGGACCGGCCCAGCACCGACGCACTGGGCGATGGCTTGCGCCGCCTACTGCCGGCCGCCGCCGCCTACGCGCTCACACGCTGGAAAAACGTGCTGACCGGCATGTTTTACTATGCCTTGGCCAGACGCAAACCCGAATTGGCCACGCGCAGGCTCTTGCAAGGCGTGGCCCAGGCGCTGCCCGCGGGCTATCCGGTGGCCCAGCATTTCACCCCCCGCTACAAGCCCTGGGACCAGCGCATCTGCCTGGTGCCCGATGGCGATTTGTTCGCCGCTTTGCGTGCGGGCACGGCGCAGATGGTGACCGATACGATTGACCGCTTCGAGGCCGGCGGCATACGCCTGCACAGCGGCGCCTTGTTGCCCGCCGATGTGGTTGTCAGCGCCACCGGGCTCGATTTGCTGGGATTTGGCGGCATGCAGATTGCCGTCGATGGGCAGGCGCTGGAGGTCAGCCAAGCCTTGTCCTACAAAGGCATGATGCTGCAAGGCGTGCCCAACTTGGCTTACGTGTTTGGCTACACCAATGCGTCCTGGACCCTCAAGAGTGACTTAACCGGCCAGTACGTGGCCCGTCTGCTGCGCCACATGCGCCGCCAAGGTCTGGCCACCGTGGTGCCGGTTTTGCAGGACCCGAGCGTGCAGCCCGAGCCCTGGGTGGATTTCAGCTCGGGCTATTTCCAGCGTGCCATGGACCGCTTCCCCAAGCAGGGCAGCAAGCGGCCCTGGCGGCTCTACCAGAACTACCTGCGCGACCTGCTGGCGCTGCGCTGGAGCCCGCTGGCCGACGGCGTACTGCAGTTTCGCAAGCGCGTATAATTAAAAAAGCACGATCGTTCTTTTTTGGATTGGGGCGCTGTGAATGTGCTTGTAAGCCCTGCGTACGAGCGCGCCGCATAGAATCTCGGATTGGCCCGCAGCGGGGCGATCTCTGGCCCGTTTTCCTGTTATTTACCTCTGGAGTGGTGTTTATGAAAGTGATGGTTCCGGTTAAGCGCGTGGTCGACTACAACGTCAAAGTCCGCGTCAAATCCGATGGCAGCGGCGTCGATATCGCCAACGTCAAAATGAGCATGAACCCCTTTGACGAAATCGCCATTGAAGAGGCGGTGCGTTTGAAGGAAAAAGGTGTAGTCACCGAAGTGATCGCCGTCTCCTGTGGCGTGAGCCAGTGCACCGAGACTTTGCGTACCGCCATGGCCATCGGCGCCGACCGCGCCATCCTGGTGGAAACCGCCGAAGAGTTGCAACCTCTGGCCGTGGCCAAAATCCTCAAAGCCCTGATGGACAAAGAGCAACCCGGACTGGTGATTTTGGGCAAACAAGCGATCGACGACGATTGCAACCAAACCGGCCAAATGCTCGCCGCCCTGTGCGACCGCCCGCAAGCCACCTTCGCCAGCAAGGTGGAAGTGGCCGATGGCAAAGCCACCGTCACCCGCGAAGTAGACGGCGGCTCCGAGACGCTGAGCCTGGCCCTGCCGGCCATCATCACCACCGACTTGCGCCTGAACGAGCCGCGCTATGTCACGCTGCCCAACATCATGAAGGCCAAGAAAAAGCAGCTCGACACCGTGAGCCCGGCCGATCTGGGGGTGGACGTGAGCCCGCGCATCAAAACCCTCAAAGTGGTCGAGCCCGCTGCCCGCAGCGCCGGTATCAAAGTGGCTGATGTGGCCACGCTGGTGGACAAGTTGCGCAACGATGCCAAGGTCATCTAAGACCGGCTGACGCACTGCCCATTCGATTCAACCCCTTCGTCTACAGGACTCTTTATGACCTCTCTCGTCGTTGCCGAACACGATAACGCTGGCATCAAGCCTTCCACGCTCAACACCATCACCGCTGCGGCCCAGTGTGGCGGCGACGTGCATGTGCTGGTCGCCGGACACAACGCAGGCGCCGCCGCCGCCGCTGCTGCCGCCATTGGCGGCGTGGCCAAGGTAATCCATGCCGACAGCCCCGCTTTTGCCAACGGCCTGGCCGAAAACGTGACCGCGCAAGTGGTCTCCATGGCCGGCAAGTACAGTCACATTCTTTTCCCGGCTACGGCTGTGGGCAAGAACATCGCCCCGCGCGTGGCCGCCAAGCTGGACGTGGCGCAGATTTCCGATATCACCAAGGTGGACAGCCCCGACACGTTTGAGCGCCCGATTTACGCGGGCAACGCCATCGCTACGGTGCAAAGCGGTGATGCCATCAAGGTCATTACCGTGCGTACTACCGGTTTTGACGCCGCGCCTGCTGCTGGCGGCAGCGCTGCCGTCGATGTGCAAGCGGCCCAGGCTGCCAGTGCTGACGTGAGCTTCCTCGGCTCGGAAATCGCTAAGAACGACCGCCCCGAGCTGACCGCCGCCAAGATCATTGTCTCGGGTGGCCGCGCTTTGGGCTCCAACGAAAAGTTCATGGAAGTCATGACGCCTCTGGCCGACAAGCTGGGCGCTGCTATGGGCGCCAGCCGCGCTGCTGTCGATGCGGGCTATGCCCCCAATGACTGGCAAGTGGGCCAAACCGGCAAAATCGTGGCGCCCCAGCTGTATGTGGCCTGCGGCATCAGCGGCGCCATCCAGCATTTGGCCGGCATGAAAGACAGCAAGGTGATTGTGGCGATCAACAAAGACGCCGAAGCACCAATTTTTAGCGTCGCCGATTACGGATTGGAGGCAGACCTGTTTGTCGCCGTCCCGGACTTGGTCGCAGCGCTCTGACCGAGCGCTTCCCGAGGCACCCGCGCGGTGCCTTTTTTTTGCCCTTGCGCGTTTCACCTGAGTTTTGCCATGACCTACCTCGCCCCTGTTAAAGACATGTTGTTCAACATCGAGCATCTGGCGCGCATCGACCAGATCGCCCAGCTGCCCGGTTTTGAAGACGCGGGGCTGGACACGGCGCAAGCGGTGCTCGAAGAGGCGGCCAAGTTCAACGAGCAGGTGCTCTCTCCGCTCAATTGGGAAGGCGACAAAAACCCCAGTTCCTGGAACAACGGCGTGGTGACCGCGACGCCCGGCTTCAAAGAGGCCTACCGCCAATTCGCCGAAGGCGGTTGGCAAGGCTTGCAGCACCCGGTGGACTTTGGCGGCCAAGGCCTGCCCAAGACGATTGGCGCGGTCTGCGGCGAAATGCAGAACTCGGCCAATATGAGTTTTGCCTTGTGCCCGCTGCTGAGCGACGGCGCCATCGAGGCCTTGCTGACCGCAGGCTCGGACGAGCTCAAAGCGATTTACCTGGAAAAAATTGTCAGCGGTCAATGGACGGGCACCATGAACCTGACCGAGCCGCAGGCGGGCAGCGACCTGGCGCTGGTACGCACCCGCGCTGAGCCGCAGGTCGATGGTACTTTCCGCGTCTTTGGCACCAAGATTTACATCACCTGGGGTGAGCACGATATGGCCGAGAACATCGTCCATTTGGTGCTGGCCCGGGTGCAGGGCGCGCCCGAGGGCGTCAAGGGCATCAGCTTGTTTGTGGTCCCCAAGTTTTTGGTCGATGCGCGAGGCAACCCTGGCGCGCGCAACGATGTGCAATGCGTCAGCATCGAACACAAAATGGGCATCAAAGCGAGCCCGACGGCGGTGCTGCAATTTGGCGATGGTTTGGCCGGATCGGTAGCCGATGCCGGTGGCGCGGGCGCCGTGGGCTACCTGGTCGGCCAGGAAAACCGGGGCCTGGAGTACATGTTCATCATGATGAACGCTGCGCGCTATGGCGTGGGTGTGCAGGGCATTGCGATTGCCGAGCGGGCCTACCAAAAGGCAGCCCAGTTTGCGCGCGATCGGGTGCAAAGCCGCCCGGTGGACGGCTCCATGAACACCAGCGCGCCCATCATCCACCACCCAGATGTGCGCCGCATGCTCATGACCATGCGCGCGTATGTGCAAGGATGTCGTGCGCTGGCCTCGGTGGCGGCAGCGGCCTTTGACGTGGCCCACCACCACCCGGATGCACAAGCGCGCAAAGAGCACCAGACGTTCTATGAATTCATGGTGCCGCTGGTTAAGGGCTTTAGCACCGAGATGAGCCTGGAGGTCACTTCCATGGCGGTGCAAGTCCATGGCGGCATGGGTTTTATCGAAGAAACTGGCGTGGCTCAGTACTACCGCGATGCCAAGATCTTGACGATTTACGAAGGTACCACCGCCATCCAGGCCAATGACCTGGTAGGGCGCAAAACGGCGCGTGACGGTGGCCAGACCGCCAAGGCGATTGCCGCGCAGGTGGCAGGCACCGTGGCCGAGCTCCAGGCCAACGGCAGCGCCGACGCGCTGGCCATGGCCAAGCGCCTGGACGCCGCTCGGGCCGCCTTCGTCGATGTGGTGGACTTTGTGGCCGGCCACTCCAAGGCCAGCCCCAATGCGGTCTACGCGGGCAGCGTGCCCTACCTAATGCTGGCTGGCAATCTCATGGCCGGCTGGCAAATGGGCCGCTCGCTGCTGGTGGCGCAAGCGCAGTTAGCAGCCGGTGTGGACAAAGAATTCATGCAGGCCAAGATCGGTACCGCCCGCTTTTATGCGGACCACATCCTGACCAAGGCGCCGGGCTTGCGCGACAGCATTGTTGAAGGCGCCGATGCTGTCACGGCGCTGGCCTTAGACGCGTTTTAAGCCTCTGGGGCGCAAGGGCTGGCGCTGTTGGCCGGTGCCGCCAGGCCCGCCACCCACACCGGGTGCTTGTGCATGATGGCGGCGAACAGGTCCGAGGCTTCAAAATCGGCCAGCCACTGCGCCAGGCGCGGCCAGGGTTGTTGCGCAAACCAAGTCGCGTCGGTATGCGCAAACTGCCGTACAAAGGGCGCCAGCGCGGCGTCGACCAAGCCCCAACTTGCGCCGCCCAAAAAGGCCTGGTCTTGCAAATAGCTCTCTAACGAACGCAAAAAACCTGCGCCCGCATCGCGCGCCGCCGTGCCTTTGCGCAAACCGAAGCGATGGGGGTATTTGTAGCGGTCCAAGGCCTGCTTGAAAGGGCCGTCGTTCTGCGCAATCGAGGCCAAGGCCGCTGGTTCGCGGTCCGCGGTGGGCCACCAATGCATCGGGTCCTGCTCGGCCAAGGCCCAGTGCATGATGTCCAGACTTTCGTCGATCACGCGTCCGTCGGGCAGCACCAGCACGGGCACCGTGCCCTTGGGCGAGGCGGCCAGCATCGCAGCGGGCTTGTTTTTGAGTTCGATTTCGCGGTGTTCCAGAACGGTGGCACTGGTGTGCAAAGCCATGCGCGCCCGCATGGCGTAGGGGCAGCGGCGAAAAGAGTACAGAACCGGCAAGTTTTCAGGCATGGTCCGCCTGGCCCGACGCCTGCGCGCTGGCCGCTTTGGCTTTGGCACGTTCCCACTGTCTTTGCCGCTCGCGCGCACTGCTTTTTTGCGCCTCGCTGGTATGGGCAAAACAGCGTGGGCAACTCACCCCGGCCTCGTATTGGGCTGAGGCCAGGGCCCCTTCGGGCAGGGGCTGGCGGCAGCAGCGGCACAGTTGGTGGTCGCCCATCGCTACGCCGTGCCCCACGGAGACGCGTTCGTCAAACACAAAACACTGGCCTTGCCAGAGGCTCTGGGCAGGCGGCACCGTCTCCAGGTATTTCAAGATGCCGCCTTCGAGGTGGTAGACCGTCTCCAGGCCCTGCGATCGCAGCAGCGCTGTTGATTTTTCGCAGCGGATGCCGCCGGTGCAAAACATGGCCACCTTGCGCGGTTTGCTGGTGTCCAGCAGGCCCTGGGCCTCTAGCCAGGCTGGCAGTTCGGCAAAGCTTTGGATGTGCGGGTTGATCGCCCCAGCGAAGCTGCCTATTTCCACCTCGTAGTCGTTGCGCGTATCGATCACCACCACGTCAGGGTCTTGGATCAGCGCGTTCCAGTCCTGGGGCTTTACGTAGGTGCCGGCCTGGCTGGCCGGGCGCAAAGCCGGCACGCCCATGGTGACGATTTCTTTCTTGATACGCACCCGCATACGCCGAAATGGCGCTTTGGCCGACCAGGATTCTTTGTGCTCCAGCGGCGCGAAAGGCGCCTGGGCGCGCAGCCAGTCCAGCACCGCGCGCACGCCCTCGGGCGGGCCGGCAATGGTGCTGTTAATGCCTTCGGGCGCGAGCAGAATCAGCCCCCGAACCTGCTGCGCTTCGCAGAGCGACTGCAGCGGGTCTTTGTACTGGCTGCAGTCGGGCAGGTCCACAAAGCGGTAAAAAGCCGCCGTGAGGTAGGGCAGGGGCGCGCTGGTGTCCATGGCTGCAGTGCCTGCCGCGTGCCGGCCCGCTTAGCTAAAAAAGCTTTTCAGTCGATCGGTCCAGCTATCGCCCGAAGGTGAATGCTTGCTACCGCCTTTGCGGAAGGACTCATCAAGCTCGCGCAGCAATTTGCGCTGATGCTCGCTGAGTTTGACCGGCGTCTCCACCGTGATGTGGCAGTACAAATCGCCCGGGTAGCTCGAGCGCACGCCTTTGATGCCCTTGCCGCGCAAGCGAAACTGCTTGCCTGTTTGCGTGCCCTCGGGCAGATCGATAGCCGCCTTACCTTGCAGCGTGGGCACATCAATCTCGCCGCCCAAGGCCGCAGTGACGATGCCGATGGGCACGGTGCAATGCAAATCGTCGCCATCTCGCTCAAAGATATCGTGTTTCTTGAGCCGGATTTCGATGTACAAATCGCCCGGCGGTCCGCCGTTGGTGCCAGCCTCGCCATTGCCCGCGCTGCGTATGCGCATGCCTGCGTCGATGCCGGCAGGGATTTTGACTTCCAGGGTTTTTTGTTTCTTGACCTTGCCCTGGCCCGCACAGGCGATGCAGGGCTCGGCAATGATTTTTCCGGCGCCCCGGCACGTCGGGCAGGTTTGCTGCACGCTGAAAAAGCCCTGGCGCATCTGCACCACACCCGCGCCGCCACAGGTGCCGCAGTTTTTGATCTGGGTGCCCGGCTTGGCGCCGGCGCCGGCGCATACCTCGCAGTTTTCATGGGTGGGAATGCGAATTTGCGCATCCTTGCCCGCCGCGGCCTCTTCCAGCGTCAGGTCCATGGCGTAGCTCAGGTCGCCACCCCGAAAGACCTGGCGCCCGCCGCGTCCGCCGCGCTGCTGGCCAAACATCTCGCCAAAAATGTCGCCAAAGGCCTCGGCAAATCCGCCAAAGCCTTCGCCGCCCGGGCCGCGCATATTGGGGTCCACGCCAGCGTGGCCATGCTGGTCGTAGGCGGCGCGCTTTTGCGGATCGGACAGCATCTCGTAGGCCTCTTTGGCCTCTTTGAACTTGACTTCCGCCTCTTTGGCCGCTTCCCCCTGGTTGCGGTCCGGGTGGTACTTCATTGCCAGCTTGCGGTAGGACTTTTTAATTTCCTCGTCCGAAGCGGTCTTGGGCACCCCCAGAATCTCGTAAAAATCTCTTTTGGCCATGAATATTGCGGGCTCCGTAACAACAGAAAAGCCGCGTTGAACTCCAAGACGGGTTCAGCGCGGCGGGTTTTCAAGCAGCGCAGGCTGCAGCGGGTTTATCCCTTTTTCACTTCTTTGACTTCAGCGTCGACCACATTGTCGTCCGCTGGTTTGGCCGCTTGCTCGGCGCCACCAGTGGCGCCTGCGCCCTCGGCTGCTTGCTTGGCTTGCATGTCGGCATAGACTTTTTCGCCCAGCTTCTGGCTCGCCGCCATCAGGTCGGCGCTCTTGGAGCTGATGCTTTCCTTGTCGTCGCTCTTGATCACGGCTTCCAGCTCTTTGATCGCGGCTTCGATTTTTTCTTTCTCACCGGCTTCCAGCTTGTCGCCATGCTCGGTCAGGCTTTTCTTGACGCTGTGCATATTGGCTTCGGCCTCATTGCGCGCCTGGATGACTTCGAGCTTTTTCTTGTCATCGGCGGCGTTGAGCTCGGCGTCCTTGACCATCTGCTGGATTTCCGCCTCGGTCAGTCCCGAGTTGGCCTTGATGGTGATCTTGTTTTCCTTGCCCGTGCCTTTGTCTTTGGCGCCCACGTGCAAGATGCCGTTGGCGTCGATGTCAAAAGACACCTCGATTTGCGGCGTTCCGCGTGGCGATGGGGGGATGCCTTCCAGGTTGAACTCGCCCAGCGACTTGTTGGCCGAGGCCATTTCGCGCTCGCCTTGGTAGACCTTGATCGTCACGGCCGGCTGGTTGTCATCGGCGGTCGAGAAAGTTTGGGCAAACTTGGTCGGGATGGTGGTGTTCTTGGTGATCATCTTGGTCATCACGCCGCCCAGGGTTTCGATACCCAGGGACAAAGGCGTCACGTCCAAAAGCAGCACGTCTTTGCGGTCGCCCGAAAGCACCTGGCCCTGGATGGCAGCGCCCACGGCTACGGCCTCGTCCGGGTTCACGTCTTTGCGCGGCTCTTTGCCAAACAGCTCTTTGACCTTGTCCTGCACCTTGGGCATGCGGGTCATGCCGCCGACCAAGATCACGTCATGGATGTCCGATACGCTCACGCCGGCATCCTTGATGGCCATGCGGCAAGGCGCAATCGTGCGCTCGATCAGCTCTTCCACCAAAGACTCCAGCTTGGCGCGGGTCAGTTTGATGTTCAGATGCTTCGGTCCGGTGGCATCGGCCGTCACATAAGGCAGATTGATGTCGGTTTGCGAGCTGCTGGAGAGCTCGATTTTGGCTTTTTCGGCCGCTTCTTTGAGGCGCTGCAAGGCCAGCACATCTTTGGACAAATCCACGCCTTGCTCTTTCTTGAACTCGGCAATGATGAAATCGATGACGCGCTGGTCAAAATCTTCGCCACCCAGGAAGGTGTCGCCGTTGGTGGACAGCACTTCAAACTGCTTCTCGCCATCGACGTCGGCAATTTCAATGATGGAGACGTCAAAGGTGCCGCCGCCCAGGTCATAAACCGCAATTTTGCGGTCGCCTTTTTCGTTCTTGTCCATGCCAAAGGCCAAAGCCGCAGCGGTCGGCTCGTTGATGATGCGCTTGACGTCCAGACCGGCAATGCGTCCGGCGTCTTTGGTGGCCTGGCGCTGTGCGTCATTGAAGTAGGCCGGCACGGTAATGACCGCTTCGGTCACTTCTTCGCCCAGGTAGTCCTCGGCGGTTTTCTTCATTTTGCGCAAAATGTCGGCGCTGACCTGTTGCGGCGCCATGCGGTTGCCACGCACTTCTACCCAGGCGTCGCCGTTGTCGGCTGCAGCGATTTTGTAGGGCATCAGGTCGATGTCTTTTTGCACTTCCTTCTCGGAAAACTTGCGACCGATCAGGCGTTTGACCGCATACAAGGTGTTCTTCGGGTTGGTGACCGACTGGCGCTTGGCCGACGCGCCGACCAGGACTTCGCCATCCTCTTGGTAGGCGATGATGGAAGGCGTGGTGCGCGCGCCTTCAGCGTTTTCGATGACCTTGGGCGTGTTGCCCTCCATGATGGCAACGCAGCTGTTGGTCGTGCCCAGGTCAATACCGATGATTCTTCCCATGATGAAACTCCTGCTAATGCAATAAAACGAGATAGGTGGCAGTTCGGGGCGTTTGCCGGCTTTTCAAGGGCCCGGCGCGCAATTTGCTAGCGCCAGCGGCTCCGCCCGCTCAAAAATGCGGCTTATTTAGGGGCTGCCACGGTGACCAGGGCCGGGCGAAGCACCCGATCGGCGATCAAATAGCCTTTTTGCAGCACGGCAACCACCGTATTGGCCTCTTGCTCCGCTGGCACCACGCTGATGGCCTGGTGGTGGTGTGGGTCAAATTTGGCGCCCGCCTCCGGGTTGATCGCAATGACTTTGTTGCGCTCCAGCGCAGCGAGCAGCTGGCGCAGCGTGGCCTGCGCGCCCTCGTGGATCTGGGCCACCGTGGCGTCCTGGATAGCCAGACCGGCCTCTAGGCTGTCGGCGACCGGCAACAGACTTTCGGCGAAATTTTCCACCGCGAACTTGCGTGCTTTGGAGATTTCGTCCTCGGCGCGGCGCCGTGCATTCTCGGCGTCGGCCTTGGCGCGCAGGAACTGGTCGGCCAGTTCGGCGCTTTTGGCCTGCAAAACCGCCAATTCCGCCTGCGCGATGGTTAGCGCGTCGGCCTGCTCGGGCAGTTGCGCGCCGTCAGCGGCCGCGTGGGGGTCAGATTGGGCGGGGGCGCCAGAGGGGGAGGGAGTGTTGTCGGACATGCGGTTACCAAAAATACGGTGGAAAAAACGGTGTTCCCAGGACATGGGGCGGCCGGCGGCTTTTTCAAGTGGGCTTTAGACGGCCAGCAGCTCAACCTCGAATTTCAGCGTGGCATTGGGCGGAATGACGCCGCCGGCGCCGCGCTTGCCGTAGCCCAGCTCGGGCGGAATGATCAGGGTGCGGTGGCCGCCAACCTGCATGCCGGCCACGCCTTCGTCCCAGCCTTGGATGACCATGCCGGCGCCCAGGCGAAAGCCAAACGAGTCGTTGCGGTCTTTGCTGGAGTCGAATTTTTCACCCAGTTCGCCGTCTTCCCAGAGCCAGCCGGTGTAGTGGACGGTGACGTGTTTGCCGGCCACGGCGGTGTCGCCGTCACCCAGAACGGTGTCTTCGTATTGCAATCCGGAAGGGCTGGTGTGCATAAAAGTCTTTCAGTTGGTAAAGAAGGAGTGCGCTGCGCAGGGCAGCGCGGGGGAGGAGAAATTTAAAAAGTGGCTTCTACCGCTTGGCGAAGACCTGCCGACATCTCGGGCATGCGGCCAAACCAGGCCGCAAAACCAGCCCGCGCCTGGTGCAAAAGCATGCCCAGGCCTTCGGCGCAAGGGTTGCCGCGCGCCGCCGCTGCCGCCACAAGCGGCGTAATGCGCGGCACGTAGACGATGTCCGACACCAAAGCCTGCACCGGCAGCGCCTCCAGGCTGATGTCCAGCGCCTCTTGCCCGTGCATGCCTAAATTAGTGGTGTTGACCAGCAGGTTGGCGTCGGCCAGAACGGCGCTGCGCGTTGCCCACTCGCAGGCTTGGACTTGCGGGCCAAACTCTTGGGCCAGCCCCTGGGCATGGGCCAAGCTGCGGTTGCACAGACGCACCAAGGGGCTGCCCGCGTCTAGCAAGGCACAGACCACCGCGCGCGCCGCGCCGCCCGCACCCAGCACCACGGCCGGCCCGGCGCTGGCCTGCCAGGCGGGCTGGGCTTCGCGCAGGCTTTCGATGTAGCCAAAGGCGTCGGTATTGGTGCCGCGCAAACGGCCATCGGGCAAGACCACCACGGTATTGACCGCGCCGATGCGCTGGGCCAGCGCGTCGACCTCGTCGAGCACCGACAGGGCCGCCACTTTGTGCGGAATCGTCAGGTTGCAACCGGCAAAACCCAGCACTGGCAGGGCACGCAAAGCCTGTTCGAGCTGCGCGGGCTGCACCGGCAACTGCACATAGGCGCCGTTCAGGCCGTACTGGGCGATCCAATGGCCATGGATGGCCGGCGAGCGCGAATGCGCTACCGGCCAGCCCATGATGCCAGCCAGCACAAAAGGCTGGGCGTGCGCGCTCACCGGCTTACAGGGTGTCGGTGAAACTGCGCAGCTTGTCGCTGCGGCTGGGGTGCTTGAGCTTGCGCAGCGCTTTGGCTTCAATCTGGCGGATACGCTCGCGCGTCACGTCAAACTGCTTGCCCACTTCTTCCAGGGTGTGGTCGCTGGCCATCTCGATACCAAAGCGCATGCGCAGCACCTTGGCTTCGCGTGGGGTGAGGCTGTCCAGGATGTCCTTGACCACATCGCGCAGACCGGCTTGCATGGCCGCTTCCATCGGGGCGGTGTTGGCACCGTCTTCGATGAAGTCGCCCAGGTGGCTGTCATCGTCGTCACCGATGGGCGTCTCCATGGAGATCGGCTCCTTGGCGATTTTCATGATCTTGCGGATCTTGTCCTCAGGAATCTCCATACGCTCGGCCAGAACGCTGGCGTCGGGCTCAAAGCCAAACTCCTGCAAATGCTGGCGGCTGATGCGGTTCATCTTGTTGATGGTCTCGATCATGTGCACCGGGATGCGGATGGTGCGCGCCTGGTCCGCAATCGAGCGGGTAATGGCCTGGCGGATCCACCAGGTGGCATAGGTCGAGAACTTGTAGCCACGGCGGTATTCGAACTTGTCCACCGCTTTCATCAGGCCGATATTGCCTTCTTGGATCAGGTCCAGGAACTGCAGGCCACGGTTGGTGTACTTTTTGGCAATGGAGATAACCAGGCGCAAATTGGCCTCGATCATTTCTTTTTTGGCCGAGCGGCTGGAAGCCTCGCCCTGGTTCATGCGCTTGTTGATGTCTTTGAGCTGGTCCAGGGGCACGACCACCTGTGCTTGTAGATCGATCAGACGCTGCTGGATTTCCTGCACGGGCGGGATATTGCGCGCCATGATGGCGCTCCAGGGCTTGCCCGCAGCGGCCTGCTTCTCAATCCACTTGAGGTTGAGCAGCTGACTGGCCGCGCGGTTGCCGTTCTTGTCGCGGCCGCTGAAGTCGGCAATGAACAAGTCCTGGCTGTAGCCGCATTTGTCCACAATGATGCGGCGCAGCTCGCGCTCTTTCTTACGGATGTCTTCAACCTGGGCGCGCACCATATCGCACAGCTTTTCGATGGCTTTGGCGGTAAAGCGGATGGTCATCAGCTCTTCGCTGAGCATACGCTGGGCGTTCATGTACTTGGGCGTGCCGTGGCCTTCCTTGTCGTAGAGCTTGCGCATGGCATCAAAGAGCTCGCGCAGACGGTCAAACCGGATCAAGGCCTCGCGCTTGAGCTCTTCGAGCTTTTTGGTCAGCGCTTTGGAGCCACCTTTACCGTCGTCATCGTCGTCGGCGTCGAACTCGTCAAAGTCTTCCTCGGCCACGTAGTCATCGGCCTCGTTGGGGTTGGAGAAACCGTCCACGATGGTAGTGATGACGACTTTGCCTTCGCGAATCTCTTCGCCCAAGCGCAGAATTTCGGCGATGGTTGCTGGCGAGCCGGAGATCGCCTCCATCATGGCCATGAGGCCGCCTTCGATACGCTTGGCAATCTCAATCTCGCCCTCGCGGGTCAGAAGTTCGACGGTGCCCATTTCCCGCATATACATACGTACCGGGTCGGTGGTGCGGCCAAATTCGCTGTCCACAGTGGACAGGGCGGCTTCGGCCTCTTCTTCGGCCTCGGCTTCGGTGGCCGCAGTGGCCACATTGTTGTTGAGCAGCAGGGTCTCGGCGTCGGGTGTTTGTTCGTAAACGGCCACGCCCATGTCGTTGAGCATGGCGACGACCACTTCCATGGTCTCGGCGTCCACCAATTTGCCGGGCAAATGGTCAGAAATTTCGCCGTGCGTGAGGTAACCCCGCGTGCGTCCGAGCTTGATCAAGGCGACAAAGGCCAGGCGGCGCTTGGTTTTTTCTTCCTCGGAAAGAATCGTCTCTTCCAGGCCGAACTCCTTCATCAAGGCCCGTTCTTTGGCCTTGCTGATCTTCATGCGCAGGGGCTTGACCTTCTCGCCCGCCGCTACCGGCTCGGCTTCGAGCTCGGCTTCGATGTCGGACAAATCGGTGTCATCGCCTTCGTCGCCGGCGGCTTTGCCTTTGGCCTTGGTCTTTTTGGCGGGTTTGGCTTTGGGCGCTGGCGCTTTGGCCACCGGTTTGGCAGGTGCCGCAGGCGCTTTGGCGACCGGGGCTGCTTTGGTTTTTTCAGGTGCTACAGCGAGGGCTTTACCGGCGGTCTTTTTGTCCGCCGGCTTTGCATTGGGTTTGGATTTGGGTGTGGTGACAGGCACAGTTTTGGACACAGTTGGAATTGGTTTTTTAGTAGGGGCTTGCGCCTTGGTCGCTTGCGCGGCTTTGGCGGGTGCCTTGCTCGCAGGCTTTGCAGCGCTGCGCACCGGCGCTTTGGCGACCGGTTGGGGCTTGGCTTGCAGTTTGGTTTTGGAACTCGTGGTGGCGATGACCTTTGCTTTAGAAGGCGCTAATTTTTTACTGTCTTTTTTGGATATTGTTACATTTTTTGCAGTCTTTGCGGCCGTCGCCTTGCCGGCTGCAGTTTTCTTGACTGGTACCGCTTTTTTTGGGGCGACGGTTTTCGTCGGTGCTAATTTTTTGCTTGCGACCGGTTTTTTGCCCACAAGGGCTTTCTTGGTAGGGGCCACTTTTTTGGCCGGAGCGGCTTTTTTAGCGGGAGCAGCTTTTTTGACAACCAGGGCTTTGGCCACTGGCTTTTTCGCGGCTATGACTTTCTTGGCCGGTGCCGCTTTTTTTGCGGGAATTGCTTTTTTCACGGGCGCCGGCTTTTTGCTGGTCGCGGGTTGGGCCTTGGCGCTGGCCGATTTGGATTTGGAGAGCGCAGCTTTGGAGGATTTAGGTGTCGGCATGGGTCAACCTTCGGGCAAAGAACGGATCGCAATGGCAAATCACCGCCGCAAAGCCGCACAAAAACAGGCCTGCAGGATGGACTACGGGGATAACAGACGGGGTCGGCAAGATGGGTGGGCGAACATTTGGTTTGCAGCCCTTGCGGGAGGAGCGGCCGGGGTGATCGGTGTCACTGCGTGGCCAAATCCGGAGGTACTGCTGTCGCTCTTGCCAGGAAAAAACGGATTATACCATTTTTCACATTTTTAGTGCAGCGATTTGGGCTTGGAGCAGTTTGCGGTGCGCATCCAGAGTGCGGTAGCGCTGGCCCATGGCGGCTTCGCCGACCAATGGGGCGATGTCTTTCATTTCGGCGTCAATACGGTCGACCGAGAGGCGCAGCAGCACATTGTTGAGCTCCTGGGCCGCTTCTTCACTGTGCTCGCTGGGCGCGGTGGGGCCAGACATGAGGTGCAGGGCCAGGGTTTCGAAGGCTTGGCCGGCCAATTCGGCGCGCAAGGCCGTCCAGTTGACCGGGCCGTGTTCGTGCAGCTGGGCCTCCAGCCATACAAACAAGCCGCCATGGGGCATGGGCAGCTCGCACAGCATGGCGTGGTTCCCATCGGTCAGCGACTCCCACAAATGGCTTTGGCCCAGTAGCAGGCGCGCGGCGTGGTCGGCGCGGCTGGTCGGCTGGGCCCGCAGGCCGGGGCGGGTCGGCGGCCAGGGGCTGCGACTGCTGGTTTTTGCCCACGTTGGCGCGGTGCCGCTGGCGCTGGCACCCGCGTTGACGCCTCGTTTGCGTGGCGCGCCGCCCTGCGCGGGCCCGGCCCCGGGCATCCACAGGCTGGACAGTTCGCGCGTGGTCAGCTGTACCAGCTCGGCCAATTCGGCCAGTAATTGCAGTTTGAGCGCGCCTTCGGGCAGCAGCGACCACAGTGGCTTTGCATTGCTAGACAGATGTGCCCGGCCTTCGGCGCTGTGCAAATCGCAACCCTCGCTGGCCGCTTCCACCAAAAACCGCGACAGCGGCGTGGCCTGGGCCACGGCCTGGGCGAAGGCCTCGCTGCCATGGGCGCGGATAAAACTGTCCGGGTCATGCTCTTCGGGCAAAAACAAAAATTTGATGCTGCGCACATCGGTGGCATAGGGCAGCGCACCGTCGAGGGCTTTGCGCGCGGCCCGGCGCCCGGCGCTGTCGCCATCAAAACTGAAAACCACCGCGTCGGTAAAGCGAAACAGCTTTTGCACATGGTCGGGCGTGCAGGCGGTACCCAGCGTGGCGACGGCGTTGGGAAAACCGAGCTGGGCCAGCGCCACCACGTCCATATACCCCTCGGTGACCAGCGCATAGCCCTTGTCGCGCAAATGCGCGCGGGCTTCAAACAATCCGTACAGTTCGCGGCCCTTGCTAAAGACAGGGGTTTCGGGAGAGTTGAGGTATTTGGGCTTCTCATCGCCCAGCACGCGGCCGCCAAAGCCGATGCACTCGCCCTTGATATTGCGGATCGGGAACATCACCCGGTCGCGAAAGCGGTCGTAGCGTTTTTCTTCGGCGCCTTCTTCGGTGTTGCTGATCACCAGACCGCTTTCAACCAGCAGCGGGTCGTCGTAGCTGGGGAAAACACTGGCCAGGCTGCGCCAACCCTCGGGCGCGTAGCCCAGGCCAAAGCGCTTGGCCACCTCGCCCGAGAGGCCGCGCCCTTTGAGATAGGCCACGGCGCGCGGCGCGTCTTTGAGCTGGCGCCGGTAGGCCTCGCCGGCTTTTTCGAGCACGCTGGTGAGCGTGTTTTGCTTCTCGCGCTGTTCCTGAGCGCGTGCGCGGTCTTGGGGCGAGGCCTCGTCCTGGGGCACTTGCATGCCAAATTGCTGGGCCAGGTCATTGACCGCTTCGACAAAGCTCATGCCGGCATGGTCCATCAAAAACCCAATCGCATTGCCGTTTTTGCCGCAGCCAAAGCAGTGGTAGAACTGCTTGGTCGGGCTGACCGAAAACGAGGGCGATTTTTCGCCATGAAACGGGCACAGGCCCATGTAATTGGCGCCGCCTTTTTTCAGCTGCACATAGCGCCCGACGATGTCCACGACATCGGCGCGCGCGAGCAACTCCTGAATAAAGGTTTGGGGGATGGCCATGGCGCTGGAGGCTTTACTTTTGTCGGGGCTGGCGTCCGAGCAGGTAAAACTCGGCGTTGGGCATCATGCCGCTGACGTTGGCCATGCGGTTGGACAGGCCGAAAAACGCGGTGATGGCGGCAATGTCCCAAATGTCCTCGTCGTCAAAACCGTGCGCATGCAGGGCGGCAAAGTCGGCATCCTCCACGCGGTGGCTGCTGTGGCAGACCTGCAGGGCGAAGTCCAGCATGGCGCGCTGACGGGGCGTGATGTCGGCCTTGCGGTAATTGGTCGCCACCTGGTCGGCCACCAGCGGTTTTTTCTCGTAAATGCGCAAGAGCGCGCCATGCGCCACCACGCAATAGAGGCACTGGTTGGCCGCGCTGGTGGCGGTGATGATCATTTCCCGATCGCCCTTGGTGAGGCTGGAGGACTCGCGCAGCATGATGGCGTCGTGGTAGGCGAAAAACGCCCGCCACTCGGCCGGTCGCCGTGCCAGCGACAAAAACACATTCGGGATAAATCCTGATTTTTCCTGCACCTCCAGAATTTTTTCCTGGATGTCAGCGGGCAAGGTGTTCAGATCGGGCAGGGGGTAGCGGGTCATGGCGGGCTTCCTGAAAGGGCGTTTGGCGGCAGATTATGCGGCGCCTCTGGGCGGGCACCGGCTCAGTAGTGGGGCGGAAGCTCGTCGCGCGGGTTGCGTCCGGACTCGGGCGCGGCGCTGGCCCATTGGGTGCGCAACTGCAGCACCTCGCGCAGCAAAGCATCGATTTGTTGCTGCTGGCGTGCCAGGGCGCTGTCCAGCTGGTCCACAGTGTCTTCCAGAAAGCTGGCTTTGATTTCCAGCGCCGTCAGTCTGGACTCTGATGCAAGCTTGTCGGCGGGCGCCTGGGGCGGGTTGTCGGTCATGCGCCCATTGTGCCTGCCTGAGGGCGCTGCACCCCACCGGAGCGGTCAGCCAGCGCAAAGGTCTTTGGGTGAAAATGGGGCCTATCGTCGTCAATCGGGGCCCTTTTAGGCCCTGCGCGGCCCTGGCGACAGCGGTTGGGTACTTTGTATTGCTTTGGTGGAGAACTTATTTTGAACAAAATTTATCCCAGCGCCGCTGCGGCGCTTGAAGGCATCGTCCAGGACGGGCAGCTTATTGCAGTGGGCGGCTTTGGGCTATGCGGCATTCCCGAGGCGCTGATTGATGCCTTGCGCGACAGCGGCAAGCAAAACCTGACCGCTATTTCCAATAACGCCGGTGTCGACGGCTTTGGCTTGGGCAAGCTGCTCGAGACCCGCCAGATCAAGAAAATGATCTCCAGCTATGTGGGGGAGAACAAAGAATTTGAGCGCCAGTACCTGGCCGGCGAACTGGCTCTGGAGTTCACGCCCCAGGGCACTTTGGCCGAAAAACTGCGCGCCGGTGGCGCGGGCATTCCGGCGTTTTTCACCAAAACGGGTGTGGGCACTATGGTGGCTGAGGGCAAGGAGTTGCGCGAGTTCGATGGCGAGACCTATGTCATGGAGCGCGCCTTGGTGCCCGATGTGGCCTTGGTCAAGGCCTATCGCGCCGACAAATCGGGCAATTTGCAGTTCCGCCTGACGGCGCGCAACTTCAACCCGGCCGTCGCCATGGCCGGAAAAATCACGGTGGTCGAGGTCGAGGAAATCGTCGAAACCGGCGCCATCGCCCCCGATGATGTGCACCTGGCCGGCATTTATGTGCACCGCCTCGTGCTCAACGCCACACCGGAAAAACGCATCGAAAAACGCACGATTTCTGAGAAAGAAGGAGCCTGACCATGAGCTGGACCCAAGACCAAATGGCCGCACGTGCGGCGCAAGAGCTGGAAGACGGTTTTTATGTGAACCTGGGCATCGGCATCCCCACGCTGGTGGCCAATTTTGTGCCCAGCGACAAAGAAGTCTGGCTGCAAAGTGAAAACGGCATGCTGGGCATCGGCCCGTTCCCGACCGAGGACGCGGTGGATGCCGACCTTATCAATGCCGGCAAGCAAACCGTGACCACCATCAAAGGCTCCAGCATTTTTGGCAGCCACGAGAGTTTTGCCATGATTCGCGGCGGCAAGATCAACCTGAGCATCTTGGGCGCCATGCAAGTGAGCGAACACGGTGACTTGGCCAACTGGATGATTCCGGGCAAGATGGTCAAAGGCATGGGCGGCGCCATGGATTTGGTCGCCGGCGTCAAGCGCGTGATTGTCCTCATGGAGCATGTCGCCAAGAAAAAAGACGGCACCGAAGATCTGAAAATCTTGCCTAACTGCACCTTGCCGCTGACGGGTGTGGGCGTGGTGGACCGCATCATTACCGACCTGGCGGTGATGGACGTGACGCCCCAAGGCCTTAAGGTTGTGGAAATGGCACCCGGCGTGACGCGGGAATTTTTGCAGTCGAAAACAGGCGTGGCCCTGCTTTAAAGCCCCTAAAAGCCCTTGGCGCTGGTGAACCCGGCTTAACTGCGCAGGACTTGACGCCGGTCAAGTCCTGGGGCTGCGGCGCGTTTTACAGTGCAGCCGTTACTTCTTTCTTTTCATGGGTGGTTGCTATGAGCGTGTTGCGATGGACGGCCCGCGCCTGCGTGCTGGGGTACTTGGCTTGGGGCATGGGCTTTGCCCTGGCCGATACCCCCGCAGATTTGCTGGCCCATTACAAGGCCGAGGCCCAGGGCCAGCCGGCCGGCGACGCGGGACGCGGGCAGGTATTTTTCAATAAGACCCATGGCAATGAGTGGAAATGCGCTTCTTGCCACGGCGCCGTGCCCACTGGCAAGGGCGAACACGCCATGACCCACAAAGTGATCGAGCCGATGGCGCCGGCCTTCAACGCGCAGCGCTTTACCGACCTGGCCAAGTCCGAAAAATGGTTCCGTCGTAATTGCAAAGACGTGCTGGCCCGCGAATGCACTGCCGCCGAAAAGGCCGATGTGCTGGCCTGGCTGCTCAGCCTGAAATAATTTGGAAGGAATCCGATGAAAACTGCTTACTTACCTTGGCGCAGCGCAGGCGCTGCTTTGGCGCTGGCGCTGTGCGCGAGCGCCACGTGGGCGCAAGCGGGAGGGCTCAAAGGCGCACCGGCCGCATTCACTGCGGAATGCACCAGCTGCCATATCGGCTATGCGCCAGCTTTGGCGGGCGAGGCCAGTTGGCGCGGCATCATGGCCGGACTGGACAAGCATTTCGGCGTGGACGCCTCCATGGACGAGAAGGCGCACCAAACCATTACGGCCTGGCTGGTAGCGCATGCCGCCAAGGGCAGCCGTTATGCCAAGCCCAGCGCTGACTTTCGCATCAGCACCAGTGCCTGGTTTGTGCGCCAGCATGACGAGGTGGGCAGCAAAGTTTGGAAGCGCGCCAGCATCAAAAGCGCAGCCAATTGCGGCGCGTGCCACAGCGGCGCGGCGCGCGGCGACTTTGACGAAGACCGCGTCAAGATTCCCCAATGATCCCGCCCGATAAAGAGACCGATACCAGCCCACCCAGCGCCCAGCTGGTTTGGGATGTGCCGACGCGCGTATTCCATTGGTTGCTGGTGCTGTGCGTGGCCGGCGCCTGGGCGAGCGCCGAGAGCGAGCGCACCAAGCTGATCCATCTGAGCTTTGGTTATTGCGCCGGCGCCTTGGTGCTGTGGCGTCTGCTGTGGGGTGTTGTCGGCAGTCGCTACGCGCGCTTTACCGATTTCGTGAAAAGCCCGGCAGCGGCTTGGGCCTACTTGCGTGGGTATATGCCCTGGGCTGCGGGCGCGCAGCCTGCCTCTTTTGTCGGGCACAACCCAGCGGGCGGCTGGGCGGTGCTTGGCTTGCTGGCGCTGCTGGCCGGCGCTGTGGCCAGCGGTTGGTGGGCAGAACAGCCTGACGCGCTAGAGATCGCAGGCGAAGTGCATGAGGCCTTGGTCAATGGTCTTTTCTTGCTGGTAGGCGTGCATGTGCTGGCCGTTGTAGCGACGGGTCTGATCCATGGCGAAAGCCTGGTGCGCGCGATGCTTACCGGCCGCAAGCAAGCCCGCCCCAGGCAGGCGATCGGTTCAGCCCATCGCCTGCTGGGCGCTCTTTTGGCCTTGGCAATGCTTGCCTTGTGGCTGGCGATTTATACCGGCCAGTTTCCCGCGCTGACCGCCTGAAGCCCGCCTGTGGGGCGGCAGGCCCGCAGGGCCTCTTGGCGCTAATGGGCGCCCGCTGCGTCCGCTGGTGGCGCCGCCGGGCCGCTGTAGGGCGGCGCCTTGAGCGGTTTGCTGAGCCAAATAATCGGGATCAGCAACAAGAAGATCAGCGCCGAGCCCAAAAATATGTCATTGGCTGCCAGGGTAAAGGCCTGCTGGTCGATCAGCCGGTTGATGCTGGCCAGTCCTTGGGTTGGGCTCATGCCCATGCCCGCAAAGCCGCTGATCGCGGCCGTGGCGGCTGGGTTGTTCAGGTTGACCATCTCGGCCAATTGGGCATGGTGCATGGCTGCGCGGTCCTGCCACAGCGTGATGGTGATGGACGTGCCAAACGAGCCTCCCAAAATCCGCATAAACGTTGATAAACCGGAGGCCGAGGGCAAACTGGCTGGCGCGATGCCGCTGAGCGTTAGCGTGGACAGCGGAATAAAGAAGAAAGCCACTGCGATGCCTTGCACAATCGTCGGTAGCATGATGGTGGCAAAGTCCGCCTGGGTGTTGAAGTGCGAGCGCATCCACAGCACCAGCGAGAACATCACAAAGGAGAAGGTCGCCAGCGAGCGCGGATCAAACTTCTGGATGTTTTTGCCCACTACCGGCGACAAGAGCATGGCGAAAATGCCCACAGGTGCCAGCATCATGCCCGCATCGGTCGAGGTGTAGCCCATGAACTGCTGCAGCCACAATGGAAACAGCACCAGGTTACCGATGAACAGGCTGTAGGCCACCGCCAGGCAGATTGCGGCCCAGCGGAAATTGCGCAACTTGAGCAGGCGCAGCTCCACCACGGGGTGTTTGTCGGTCAGCTCCCAGGCTACGAAAAACAGCCCCGCAATGCCCGCGACCGCCGCCAAAGTAATGATTTCTGCCGAATGGAACCAGTCCACTTCTTTGCCCCGGTCCAGCATGATTTGCAAAGCGCCAACCGCAAGCACCAAAAGCGTCAGGCCCACGGTGTCGATAGGTAGTTTTTGCCGGGGTGACTCGCGCTTTTTAAAAATCGTCCAGGTAATAAAGGCTGCGCCAATACCAACGGGCACGTTGATATAAAAAATCCAGCCCCAGTGGGCGTTGTCGGTAATCCACCCGCCCAAAAGTGGCCCCAGCACGGGAGCCACCAGCGTGGTCATGGCCCACATAGCCATGGCCATCCCGGCCATCGCGGGCGGGTAGCTTGAGAGCAGCAGGGTTTGGGCTAGCGGCATCATCGGGCCGGCCACAAAGCCCTGGAAGGCGCGCATGGCAATCAGGGTCGGCATATTGGGCGCCAAGCCGCACAGCCAGGAGGCCAGCACAAACAGCAGCACGCTCAGCGTGAACAGGCGCACCTGCCCAAAGCGCTGCGACAGCCAACCCGTTAGCGGCACGGCAATCGCGTTGGCCACGCCAAAGCTGGTGACCACCCAGGCGCCCTGGTTGGGGCTGACGCCCAGGTCGCCGGCAATCGCGGGCAGCGACACGTTGGCGATGGACGAATCCAAGACGTTCATAAAGGTCGCCGTCGAGAGCGCGACCGTGCCCCAAAAGCGGGCTGCGCCTTGCAGTGGCGGGTGGCTAAAGCCAGTGCCTGGGCCGGGAGTTGCCATGGCGCGCTTAAGAATGTTTGCCGTCGGCGGCGGCTTTGGGCGCAGGGCTGCCCATATTGGCGCCGATCACGCGCTGAATCTCTGCCGTGGCCTGGCCGTCGAGCAATTCATACACATCGGTTTGTACCGCCGAGGCCGCTTGCGCAGCGTCGGCCAGGGCTTTGCCGTCTTGCGCCGTCACGTCCACCGTCGCTTCCATCGACAAACCGACGCGCAAGGGGTGGGCGCTCACTTGCGCCGGGTCCAGAGCGATGCGCACCGGCACGCGCTGCACCACTTTGATCCAGTTGCCGGTGGCGTTTTGGGCCGGCAAGAGCGAAAACGCCGCGCCTGTGCCCGCGCCCAAACCGACCACGGTGCCTTTGTAATCCACCTTCTTGCCGTAGACATCGGCCGTAAGCGTTACCGGTTGACCTATGCGGATATTGCGCAGCTGGGCTTCTTTGAAATTGGCGTCCACCCACAGGGCGTTGAGTGCTACCACCGACATCAGCGGGCTCCCTGCGGCCACGCGCTGGCCCAGTTGCACCGAGCGTTTGGCCACATAGCCGTCGACCGGGGCGGGCAGGGTGGCACGGTGCAGCGCCAAATAGGCCTCGCGCACTTTGGCCGCAGCCGCCTGCACGCTGGGGTGCGAGGGCACTTGCGTGTTGTCTGTCATGGTTTGGGCGCTTTGCAGCTGCTCGCGTGCCGCCAGCACGCTGGCCTTGGCCGTGCCCAACGCGCTTTGCGCCTGGCGCAGCTGCGATTGCAGATGCGCTATTTCCTCGGCCGAGACCGCGCCCACGCCGCTAATGGATTGGCGGCGCGCCAGATCGTCGCTCAGGCGGCTAATGTCGTTTTGCGCGCGCACCACATCGCCTTCGCGCACGGCTATTTGTGCTTCCAGGGTGCTGTTGCTGGCGTAGAGCATGCGCACCTGGCGCACGGCCTGGGCCAGGTTGGCCTCGGCCAGGGACAGGGCCATTTTGGCGTCGGCCGCATCCAGGCGCACCAGGGGCTGGCCGGCTTTCACAAAATCGGTGTCATCGGCCAGGATGGCGGTCACGGTGCCGCCAATTTGAGGCGTAATTTGCACCACATTGCCCTGCACATAGGCGTTGTCGGTGGATTCTTGGTGGCGGCTGCTGAACCATTCATAGCCGCCATAGCCCAGGGCGAGGGCCACAGCCAGGCCGGCCAGGGTCAGGGCTTTTTGCCGGGCGCCGCCCGGCGCGGTTGCGGGAGTGGGGGAAGTTGGAGAAGTGCTCATGGGAAATGCTTTTGAAAAAAATCAGGGGGTGGCCTGGGCCACGGCGGTTGCTGCGCTGTAGCCGCCACCCAAAGCGCGCAGCAACTGGGCGTGGGCGTCCAGGGCGCGGGCTTGCAAATCAATGGTCTGGCGTTGGTGCACCACCAGGGCGTTTTGCGCTTGGATCACGGCACTTTGGGGCAGTAGTCCGGCTTTGTGCCGTTGCTGGGCAATGTGCAGCAGGCTTTGGGCATTGGCCTGGGCCGCTTGCTGTTCGCGCTCTTGCTGGGCAATAGAGCGCAGGCTGATGAGCTGCTCGTTGACCTCGCGCACCGCTTCAAACACCAAGGCGTTGTAGGCGGCGATGGCACCATCGACCTCGGCTGCTTTGCCGCGCAGTTGGGCGCGCAGACGGCCGCTGTCAAACACCGGCAAACGCAGCGCCGGCCCGGCGCCCCATTGCTCGCTGCCACCGCGGGTGAGGTTGTTCCAGCCCACGCTGTTCAGGCCCACAAAGCCACCAATGCTGATATTGGGATAAAACTGCGCCTTGGCCTGGGCCATGTCGGAGGTGGCCGCCTCCACGCGCCAGCGCGCCGCAACGATGTCCGGGCGTCGGCCCAACAAGTCCAGCGGCACACCGTCTTGCACGGGGGCCTTGGGTGCCGCTGGCAGATGCGCCTCGTGCTGCACCAGCGCCGACGGGGCCACCGCGCACAGCGCCGCCAGGCTGTTGCGGCTCAGGGCGATTTGTTCTTGCAAGGCCTCGATTTGTTGGCGAATTTCGGCCAGGGTGATCGGACCCGACAGAAACTCCTGCTGGCTGTCCAGCCCTGCATCGCGACGGGCTCGGCCGATGGCATTGGCCTGTTCGCGTTGGGCTAAATAGGTTTGCTGCACAGCCTTTTGCGCTTGCAGGCGCAGCAGCGCAAAGTAAGTGCGCGTTACCTGCGTGGACAGAAGCAGGCGCGCTTGTTGCAACTCGGCGATGGCGGCCTGGTTTTGCCCGATCGCCGCGTCCAGCGCAGCGCGGTTTTTGCCAAAAAAGTCCCACTCATAGCCGACGTTGATTTGCAGATTGGCCGTCTCATACACGCCGCCGGCCAGGGGTGGCGGGTACATGCCTTGGCTGCTAAAGCGCTGGCGGCTCAGGTCGGCTGCTGCGTTCGATTGCACCCCGTCGGCCGCGCCGACCACCTCGGTGAGTGCTTGGGCGCGTGCCACCCGTGCAGCGGCCGTCTGCAGGCTAGGGTTGCCTTGCAGGGCCTGCGTGACCAAGGCGTCCAGAGCGCTGTCGCCAAAGCTGCGCCACCATTGGCTGTCAAAGTCGCTGGCGCTTGGCGCCAGGGGCGCGGGCGCTTGTAAACCTAGCGTGGCCGGCGCCAACGTGCTGCCCTGGGGCGCAATGCCCGAGAAGTCGGCACAGGCGCCAAGCGCCAAGGTAGCAGCCAGCGTCAGCGCCGCCGTGGGCAGGCGCCGGGGGCTAGGCCGCATCGCTAAATCCGGGGGAGGTAATCGGTGTGGGTTCATAAGTGGGCTCGTTGGGGCCGCTGGCGCCATGCAGCGCAGCGGCGTTGGACAACATTTTTTGCAGCAGGGTTTTCAGCGTTTCAAATTCGGTGGCGGTGAGGCCTTGCAGGTGCGCATTGAGCACGCTGCTGAGCACACCGGGCAGGGTTTGGGCGGCACGCTGGCCGCTTTCGGTCAGGCGGATGTCGATGACGCGCCGGTCACTGGCCGAACGGCTGCGCTGGCACAGGCCTTTGGCTTCCAGGCGGTCGAGCATGCGCGTCATGGCGCCGGCGTCAAGCTGGCAGTGACGTGCTAGCTCGGCGGCCGTCGAGGCGGTGCCCGAGGACAGCTTGAGCAGCGGCAGCCATTGCGCGTTGGTCAACGCCGAACCGGCCAATTCGGTCTCCACCGATTGGGCCAGGCTGACCAAAATGCGGCGCATCAGGTAGCCAATGCTGTCTTCGGGCAGGTAGGTTTCGGCGCTGTAAAACGCGGGTGCGCTCGGGCAAGCGCTTGCAGGCGAAGGGGTTGTTTCAGCGGTGGTATTCGGGTTTACCATGAGATCATTGTAATGCTTGCATAGGCAATGATTGGCGTGGCATGGAAAAATCAATCGGTGTCGCGTACGCGCGCCGAGCGCGCAGGCGGGTGACAATGGCACTTCTTTTTTGCGTTTTGGTGAATCTTTTTTGGCCACTTTGACACCCCCTGAGGCGCCCGGCGCGCCGCCCCATGGTCAGCGCCTGGCCAGCGGCCTGGCCATTGCGGTGCTGGGCGCGGTGGCCTTTAGTGGCAAGGCCATCATTGTCAAACTCGCGTACCGCCATGGCGTGGACGCCATCACCTTGCTAATGCTGCGCATGCTGTTGGCGCTGCCTTTTTTCATGTTGATGGTTTGGTGGACGGGCCGCTCGCGCGGCGTCATCAAGCCGCTGCCTTTGACGCAGGCCGACGTCCTGGGCGTGCTGTGGCTGGGCTTTTGCGGTTACTACCTGGCGAGTTTTTTGGATTTCGCGGGGCTGGCCTATATCAGCGCGTCGTTTGAGCGACTGATTTTGTACCTCAACCCCACCATCGTCGTGATTTTGGGCGCCGTCCTGTACCGCCGCCCTATCCGGCGGGCGCAGTGGCTGGGGCTGGCGATCAGTTATGTGGGCGTGGTGCTGGTGTTTGGCCACGAGGTGCATCTGTCGGGCGAGGGCGTCTGGCTGGGCTCGGCTTTGGTATTTGGCAGTGCGGTCAGCTACGCGCTCTATCTGTCTTACAGTGGCGAGATGGTGCGCCGCTTGGGCGCATTGCGCTTGGTGGGCTGGGCCAGTTGTGTGGCCTGTGTGCTGTGCATAGGGCAGTTTGTGCTTATGCGGCCCCTGGAAAGCTTGCAGACCCTGGCGCCGCAGGTATGGTGGCTTTCGGTGCTCAATGCCACGGCTTGCACGGTCATCCCCGTCGTGCTGGTGATGTTGGCCATCGAGCGCCTGGGCTCGGGTCTGGCCTCGCAGGTGGGCATGGTCGGGCCGATGTCGACTTTGCTGATGTCGGCGTGGGTGCTCGGTGAGCCGCTGACTTACTGGGTGCTGGGTGGCACGGTGTTGGTGTTATCAGGGGTTTTTGTGTGCAGCCGCAGTCCGGCTGCAGAACCGCAATTTTCACAAGAGGTAGACGATGGACTTGCAAATCAAAGGTAAATGGGCCCTGGTCTGCGGCGCAAGCCGGGGGCTGGGTTTGGGTTGCGCCGAGGCGCTGGTGCGCGAGGGCGTCCATGTGCTGATCGTTGCCCGACGCGAGGCCGTGCTGGCCGAGGCGGCGCAGGCGCTGCGGGCGCTGGGAGGTGCCCAAGTGCTTGCCTGCGCGGCCGATATCACCACCGAGGCCGGGCGCGCGCAGGTATTTGCGCTGCGCAAAGACTTTGATATCGTGGTCACCAACGCCGGCGGGCCGCCGGCCGGTAACTTTCGCGATTGGGGCCGCGAGGACTGGATCCGCGCGGTCGAGGCCAATATGCTCACGCCCATCGAGTTGATCAAGGCGACGGTGGACGGCATGGCGGCGCGCGGCTTTGGGCGCATCATCAACATCACTTCGGGCGCGGTGAAGTCGCCCATTGAGGCGCTGGGCTTGTCCAACGGCGCGCGCAGCGGGCTGACCGGCTTTGTCGCCGGCCTGGCGCGCTCGGGCATTGCGGCCCAGGGCGTCACGGTCAACAACCTGCTGCCCGGTGCTTTTGACACCGACCGGCTGCAAAGCCTGTTTGCCACCACGGCCGGCAAAACCAGCCAGACGGTGGATGCGGTGGCGGCGCAAAGGCGCAAGTCGATTCCGGCGCAGCGCTTTGGCCAGCCGCAGGAGTTTGGTGCAGCTTGCGCGTTTTTATGCAGCCCTTTGGCGGGCTACATCACCGGCCAAAACATCTTGGTCGATGGCGGCGCCTTCGGCGGTACTTTTTAAGGTTTGGCTGCGCTGGGGCGCTGCGAAGACAAAACAATGCCCGAGACGATCAGCACAAAGGCCAGCGCGTGAAATAGCTCGGGCGTTTCGCCCAGAAAAATCGTTGACAGCAGCGCCGCAAACAGGGGCGTCAGGTTCATGAAAAAGCCCGCCACCGTGGGCCCCACCAGCGCCACGCCGGCACCCCAAGCGCGGTAAGCCAGCAGCGCCGGCCCTAGGACGATAAATGCCAGGGCCGCCGCCAGCGGCCAGCCCAGTACCAGACGCGGCGCAGCCAGGCCCCATTCCAGCGATGCGCAGGTCAGCGCGCCAAGCAGGCCAAACGCGACCTGGGCCAGTAAAAACGCCGCCCAATCGCTGCGCAGCGAAGCCGACTCGGGCGTCGGGTGGGCCAGCATCCAACTGTAGTAAGCCCAACCGAAGGACGCGAGCAGCATGTACATATCGCCCGCCACCCATTGCACACCGACCAATAAATCCCACTGGCCACGGCAGAGCACCAGCACCACGCCGCCGATGGACAGCGCTGCGCCCAGTATTTGCCGCAGGCTGATGGCGGTGCCGAAAAACAGGCGGCCTATGAGCAGCATCCACACGGGTGTGCTGGCGCCCACCAGGGTGACATTCATGGCGGTGGAGCTGGTCAGCGCCAGGTACTGCAGCGCGTTGTAGCTGGCGATGCTGAGCGTGCCCAGCAGCAAAAATCGGCGCCACTGCGCCCACAAGGGGCTGCCCCGGCGCAAGACCCAGGACGCCAGAGGCAAAAGCAGGCAAAAGGCCAGCACCCAGCGCAGCAAATTGAGCGTCATGGGCGAAACCAGGCCCCCAATCATGCGGCCGACCACTGCATTGCCCGACCACAGCAGGGGCGCCAGCGTTAGCAAAAGGACGGAGCGCAGCGAAAGCGTGGGGGGCAGGGCCATGGCCGCACTGTAACTTTGAAGCGCCTGCCCGGCAGGCGGCGGTGGCAAAGTCCCCTGGCCGGCGGCCGACTGCGTGCTGGGCCGATAATCAGCCGGTTTTAATTCAATCCACCCGTTCGGAGCCTGTTTATGTCCTCACCTCTGTCCCGTTCTATCCAAATCGACCAGCATGGTGGCCCTGAGGTCATGCGCTTGGTGCATATCGCCGTGGGCGAACCCGGCCCGGGCGAAGTGCGCATCGCGCACCGCGCGGTTGGCCTGAATTACATCGACGTGTACCAGCGCAGCGGCCTGTACCCCATGAATTTGCCCGTCCAACTGGGCATGGAAGCCTCGGGCGTGATTGAAGCGGTGGGCGAGGGCGTCACCCACTTGAAGGTGGGCGACCGCGCCGCCTACGCCAGCCAGCCTCCCGGCGCCTACTGCGAGCGCCGCGTGTTGCCCGCCAAGTGTGTGTGCAAACTGCCTGACGCCATCAGCTTTGAGACGGGCGCTGCCATGATGCTCAAGGGCCTCACGGTGCAGTATTTGCTCAAGCGCACCTTGCCCCAGGGCGGCTTGCAAGCTGGCGACCATGTGCTCTTTCATGCCGCCGCTGGTGGCGTGGGCCTGATCGCTTGCCAATGGGCGCGCGAGATGGGCTTGCAGCTGATTGGCACGGCCGGCTCGGACGAAAAATGCGCACTGGCCAAGGCCAACGGCGCGGCGCACGTTATCAACTACGCCAAGGAAGACTTTCTGGCGCGGGTGAAGGACATAACCGGCGGCAAGGGTGTCAAAGTGGTCTATGACTCGGTGGGTAAAGATACCTGGGACAAGTCCCTGGACTGCCTCTCGCCCTTTGGCCTGATGGCCAGCTTTGGCAACGCCTCGGGCGCGGTAGCGCCTTTTGCGCCGGCCATGCTCGGTGGTAAGGGCTCGATTTATGTGACCCGCCAAACCCTGTTTAGCCATATTTCCAGCCGTGAAAGCACCCAGGCCATGGCCGACGACTTGTTCGGCGTGGTGGGCAGCGGCAAAGTGCACATCGAGATCGGCCAGCGCTACGCCCTGGAAGATGTGCAGCAGGCACACCGCGACCTGGAAGCGCGCAAGACCACAGGCTGCACCATCCTGACTCTGTGAGTCCGGGTCTGGGCATGCAGGGCGGCGCAGCTGATGCGCTGGCGCGCACACTGCGCTGGGCCATAGTCCTGACCTTGCTGGTCAATGCGCTGGTGATGCTCACCCCCCTTATCAACGAGGGGGACTCGGTGCTCTACGCGGCGCTAGCGCAGCACATGGTGCAAACCGGCGACTATTGGTCGCTGGTGCTCGACGGCAAAGACTGGCTGGACAAACCGCATTTTCCGTTTTGGCTGGGCGCGCTGTCCTTTAAGCTCTTGGGCATCAGCCCGCTGACCTACGCGCTGCCGGGCTATGTTTTTCATGTGCTGGGGGCCTATTACACCTACCGCATTGCGCGCTTATTCTATGGACGGGGTACCGCACTGCTGGCGCTGTTGGTGTTTGTGTCGACCTACCATGTCATGTACAGCACCACGGCGCTCAAAGCCGAGGCTTTTCTGACCGGTAGCATCACCGGGGCCTGTTACTACTGGCTGCGCTGGGACAGGGAGCACACATGGCGCCACCTTTTGCTGGGCGCCGCCCTGAGCGCCATGGCGGTGATGACCAAGGGCATCTTCACCCTGATCACCATCAGCAGCGGCTTGGTGTGCTTGTGGGCGTACCAGGGGCGATTGGGCCAGCTGCTGCGCCTGCGCTGGCTGGCTGCGCTGGGGCTGACACTCTTGTTTTTGGTCCCAGAAATTTACGCTTTGTACTGGCAGTTTGACAGCCACCCGGAGAAAGTGGTGTTCGGGCAGACAGGGGTTTCGGGCATCCGTTTTTTCTTGTGGGACAGTCAGTTTGGTCGCTTTTTTAATTCCGGGCCTATACGCAACGTCGAGGGCAATCCTTGGTATTTTGTGCACGTGTTTTTGTGGGCGTTTTTGCCCTGGGTGGCTGCGTTTGGCATGGCCCTGGTGCAAGGATTGCGCGGTTTTGGGCAGCGCGGCGCGCCGGACCGCGAAGCTTTTGTTTATTTGTGCGCCAGCTTTTTCGTGACCTTTGCGCTTTTCAGCGCCACTGCGTTTCAACTCGATTACTACACCGTCATCGTCTATCCGTTTGCTGCGATCGTGTGCGCGGATTTTTTGCATGCGCGTTTGCAGGCAGGTGTTAGCAAGCGCTTGCTAGCCGCCCAATGGCTCATGACGCTGGTCACATTTGGCCTGGCCTGGGCGATTGACCTGCAAGTGGGCAATACCTGGCTCACCACGTTTTTGGGTTTGGCCAGCCTTGCTTGGTTAGCCTACGGCTTGGCCATGCTTAAATCGGGGCCGACCATGGCGCTGCTGGTGCACCCGGTGCTGGCGGTGAACCTGCTGTACCTGGCGCTGGAGGGGATGACGCTGATCGCCCACACCGGCCACGCTCTGTCGTACCGCGTGCTACCGGCCCTGGCCCGTGAGCCGCAGATGCCGGTGCTGGTTTACGACTTGGACCCAACCGTCGCCTGGGATATTGGCCTGGCACGCCAGAGTGCGCCTAGCCAGTCGGTACGTACTTTGCAGGAGTTGCCCGCCGCTGGCCGAAGCTATTTTTTGCTGGCCCGCACCGACGCGCTCCCGAGTTTGGCGCCTCACATCGGCCAGGCCACACCGGTCTTGCAAGGCCAGTGGGTGGATCACAAAACGGGAACCTTGCCGCGCCAAATCCGGCTGGCTGCGGGCAAAGAAGCGGGCGAGGACTACACCCTGCTGCGCGTGCAAGTGCCGTAGCACTGCCAAGCCAGCGATTAGCGCGCGCGCCGCACCCGCAGCAGCTCGTCCAAAATCATGCAGATGGCGCCCAGGGTGATGGCGCTGTCGGCCAGGTTAAACGCCGGGAAATGCAGTCCTGCGGCATGGAAGTCCAAAAAGTCCACCACATAGCCATAGGCCATGCGGTCAATGACATTGCCCAAGGCGCCGCCCAGCACGCAGCTGATGGCAAAGCAAAACAAGGTTTGCCCGGCGTGCTGTCGCAGCAGCCAAACGATAAAGCCCGCCGCGCCCAAGCCCAGTGCCGTAAAAAACCAGCGCTGCCAGCCCGAGGCGTCCGCCAAAAAAGAAAACGCGGCGCCGCTGTTGTGTGCGCGCACCAAGTTAAAAAAACTGGTGACCGGCTCGCTGGCACCTAGCTGCATGCTGCCGATGATGAGCAGCTTGCTGAACTGGTCAGCCAGGATGATGATCAGCGCAATTGCCAGCCAGTGCAGCATGCGCATGCCGCCACTGCCCCCGCGTGCCATCAGGCGACCTGCCGGGACTCGCCCGCGCCGAACAAGTTGCTCACGCAGCGTCCGCACACGGTGGGGTGTGCCGGGTCGCTGCCCACACCCAGGCCGGGCTCTTCGACATAGTGCCAGCAGCGCTCGCACTTGGCCGCTGCGGCGGCGCGGGTGCTGACCGCCAGCTGCGCGGCCTCCTGCAAGCCCACGGTGGACGTGATGAGCACATATTTCAGGTCGGCGCCCAGGCTGCGCAGCAGCGCCAGGTCAGCCGCCGGTGCGCTGATTTGCACGGCCGCCTGCAAGGAAGCGCCCACTTGGCCAGCGGCGCGCAGCACTTCGATGTCTTTGTTCACCGCCTCGCGGATCTCCCGCACCCGCGCCCACTTGGTGTTGAGCGCCTCATCGGGCTGGGCCAGCGCAGCGTACTGCGCCAAAAAGATGGAGTCGTGCAGGGGCTGGGCAATTTTTCCTTGTGCCACCAGCGTAGCCCAGGCCTCTTCGGCGGTAAAGCTCAAGAAGGGCGCCATCCAGCGCAGCATGGCCTGGGTGATCTGCCACAGCGCGGTTTGCGCGCTGCGCCGCGCGTGCGAGTTGGCCGCAGTCGTGTAGAGCCGGTCTTTGAGAATATCCAGGTAAAACGCGCCTAAGTCTTCCGAGCAGTACACCTGCAGTTTGCTCACCACGGGGTGGAACTCGTAGCGACCAAAGTGCCCGCCTTCAAATACTTTGCGCTCTGCATTCCAGTTGCCCACGATATCGGCTTGCAGCTGCGCGGCGCGGCTCAGGGCATAGCGGTCCACTTCGAGCATGTCGGCGCTGGCGACGCTGTCTTTGGCCGGGTCAAAGTCGCTGACATTGGCGAGCAAAAACTTCAGGGTATTGCGCACCCGGCGGTAGGTGTCGACCACGCGGGCCAGAATTTTGTCGTCGATGTTCAGGTCGCCCGAATAGTCCGTCGAAGCCACCCACAAGCGGATGATCTCCGCGCCCATTTTTTGCGTGACTTCCTGCGGCGCCACCGTGTTGCCCAGGCTCTTGCTCATTTTGCGGCCTTGGCCGTCGGTGGCAAAGCCGTGCGTCAGCAGGCCCCGGTAGGGCGCGCGGTCGTAGAGCGCGCAGCCCAGCAGAAGCGAGCTGTGGAACCAGCCGCGGTGCTGGTCGTGGCCTTCCAGGTACAGATCGGCCTCAGGGCCGTGGTCGTGAAAAGGCGCGCGGTCGTAAGCGTCTTTGTGGCTGCCGCGCAGCACATGCTCGAACGTGGAGCCCGAGTCGAACCAGACTTCCAAAATATCGGTGCTCTTGGTGTACTGGTCCGGCTGATCGCCCGGCTGGTTCAGGATGTCTTGCACGCTGGCGCGGCTCCAAGCCTCGATGCCGCCATGCTCCACCATGTCGGCGGCAGTATCCAAAATGGCCATGGTGCGCGGGTGCAGCTCGCCACTGTCTTTGTGCAAGAAGAAGGGCACCGGCACGCCCCAGCTGCGCTGGCGCGAAATGCACCAGTCCGGCCGGTTGGCAATCATGTCGCGCAAACGGGTTTTGCCGTTCTCGGGATAAAACTCGGTTTGCTCAATCGCATCGAGCGCCAACTGACGCAGCGTTTTGGGTGCTTTGTCTTTGGTGAAGACGCCCACGCCTTCGTCCATGCGCACAAACCACTGGGCGGCGGCGCGGTAAATGACCGGTGTTTTATGCCGCCAGCAATGCGGGTAGCTGTGCGTGATGGGCGTGGTGGCCATCAGGCGACCGGCATTTTTCAAGGCTTCGAGTATCTCTGGCACCGCTTTCCAGATGTGCTGACCGCCAAAGAGCGGGAAGTCAGCGGCGTAGGCGCCGTTGCCTTGCACGGGGTTCAGTATGTCGTTGTAAGACATGCCATGCGCCACGCAGGAGTTGAAGTCCTCCACCCCGTAGGCGGGTGAGGAATGCACGATGCCGGTGCCATCTTCTGCACCCACATATTCCGCAACTAATACTTTAGCTGTTCGGGCATAGCCTGAATCAACGTGCGCTAGTGGATGATGAAATTGAAGCGTCGCTAGAGCCAAGCCCTTTTTCACCGCAATCACTCGGCCCTGTATGCCGTAGCGCTCCAAACATTTGTCGACCAATGCTTCAGCTAACAGCAATAAGCCTTTAGATGTATCGACTAAGGCGTAGTCCATTTCGGGATTTACGTTCAGCGCCTGGTTGGCCGGAATCGTCCACGCCGTGGTGGTCCAGATCACCGCAAATGCGTCTTTCTCCAGTGCGGGCAAGCCAAACGCGGTGGCCAGCTTGGCCGGCTCGGCGCACAAAAAGGCAACATCCAAGGTATCGCTTTTCTTGTCCGCATACTCAATCTCAAATTCGGCCAGCGAGGAGCCGCAGTCAAAACACCAGTACACCGGCTTTAAGCCCCGGTAGACAAAGCCGCGTTCGATCACGCGCTTGAAGGCGCGGATTTCGCCCGCCTCGTTGGCCGGGTCCATGGTGCGGTAGGGGCGCTCCCAGTCGCCTAGCACGCCCAGGCGTTTGAAGTCTTCGCGCTGTTGGTCGATTTGCTCGGTGGCGAAGGCGCGGCTTTTGGCCTGCATGTCGTCACGGCTGAGTTTGCGTCCGTGCAGTTTTTCGATGGCGTTTTCGATGGGCAGGCCGTGGCAGTCCCAGCCGGGGATGTATTGGGCATCAAAGCCGGCCAATTGGCGGCTTTTAACAATCATGTCTTTGAGGACTTTGTTGAGCGCATGGCCGATGTGCAGCTTGCCGTTGGCATAGGGCGGACCGTCGTGCAGCACAAACAGCGGTGCGCCTTGGCGCGCGACGCGCAGGCGTTTGTACAGGCCTTGGTCGGTCCAGGCCTGGGCCCAGGCCGGCTCGCGCTTGGGCAAATCGCCGCGCATGGGGAAGGGCGTGTCGGGCAGGTTCAGGGTGCTGCGGTAGTCAACGGATTCGGTCATACAAGTCTCGGGTCGGGGCCGCTAGGGGCCAATTGGGGGGCAGGCGCATCAACAGCGCCGAAAGGCAAGGGGCGCGGGGCAAGGTGCGCCAGCGTGCCCCGTCAAATTCGGGCGGCCAGCCAGGCCCGGGCTTCGTCGCAGTCGGCTTGTATGCCCTCGCGCAGGGCGTCCAGGCCGTCGTATTTGCGCTCGTCGTGTAGTTTGTGCAGCAGTTCCACGCCGATGATTTTACCGTAGCCCCCTTCCTCGCCCAGGCTGGCGGGCCAGTCCAGGCAATGGGTTTCCAGCAGCACGCGCCCGCCGTTGACGTCGTTGGCATCCAGTGAGGGACGCACCCCCAGGTTGGCCACGCCGGCCACCGGTTCGGGCGCCAGACCGTGGACCAGCACCACAAAAATGCCACTGGCCGCAGGGTGCCAGTGCGGAAAGCGCAGGTTCAGGGTCCGAAAGCCCAGGCTGCGGCCTAGCTTACGCCCGTGCACCGTGTGGCCCGAGATCCGGTAGGGGCGGCCCAAGAGCCGCGCCGCCTGCGCCATATCACCGGCCGCCAGCGCGCCGCGCACCGCCGAGCTGGACACGCGCAGGCCGTGCACTTCGTAGCTGTTCATGCGGGCCACGTCAAAACCATGCTGCTCGCCGGCGGCGTCCAGCATGGCGTAGTCGCCGGCGCGCTGGGCGCCAAAGCGAAAGTCGTCGCCCACCAGCACATAGCGCGCCCCCAGACCGCCGACCAGCACCTGGGAGATGAAATCTTGCGGGCTTTGGCTGGCCAGGGCGGCGTTAAAGGGCAGGACCACGGTTTGGTCCACGCCGCATTGGGCCAGTTCCTGCAATTTGTCACGCAAAGTACCCACGCGCTTGGGCGCGAGGTCGGGGCGTTGGTGCTGCAGTGCAAAAAAATCACGCGGGTGGGGCTCGAAGGTCATCACGCAGCTGGGCACGCCGCGCTGCTGCGCCTCGCTGCGCAAAAGAGCGAGCATGGCCTGGTGGCCGCGGTGCACGCCGTCAAAGTTGCCGATGGTCAGGGCGCAGGCGCTTGCCAGTCCTGGGTGTTGGTAGCCGCGAAATAACTGCATGAAAAGCGATCTGTTGGGGGTGGCGGCCCGGGGGCGCAGTGTCACCGAATGAGGGTATATTGTGACGCAGCCCCCCACAGTGGCCTGCCCCGCGCAGGCTGGGCGGGTGTGTTCCGTGGTTTTGCCGGTGTCTTTTTGGATCGGGAGGAGTTGCGTGAAAGTACTGAAGTTGTCAGCCCAAGGACTGCCGCAGTCCTGGATTTCGCTGGAGCAGGCGGTGGTGCACTACGCCGCCGGCGAGGTGCGCTGGGAGTCTGGCGGCGAGGTGGCGGTGTTTCGCGGCGGGCACAACGCGGTGACGGGGCTGCAGTCGGTTATTCGCGTCAACAGCATCATCGGCACCCGGGGCGTGCCCAAAATCAACCCTTTTCATTTGCGCCCGGGCCTGACCAACAGCAAGCTATTTATCCGCGACCGCAATGTCTGCGCCTACTGCGGCGGGCGCTTTCATGAGACCGACCTGACCCGCGAGCACATCATCCCTTTTGCTCAGCAGGGCGTGGACCACTGGATGAATGTGGTCACCGCCTGCCGCCCCTGCAACCACCGCAAAAGCCACCGCACCCCCGAGCAAGCCAACATGCCTTTGCTCTACGCCCCCTACGTGCCCAGCCTGTGGGAAGACTTTATTTTGCGCAACCGGCGCATCCTGGCCGACCAGATGGAGTTCTTGATGTCCCACGTGCCGCGTTCCTCGCGCCTGCTGGTGTAGTTTTTTAGGGCCTAAGTGTCTTGCAGCGCTTGGCAGCGCGCGCTCTATTGCGTATCGTTAGCCTTAGAGCCCGAAAAAGGGCGTGCCAGGGAGGGCGTATGCGCAAAATCAATCAACTCATGGGGCCGAGCGGGCCGGGCTTTTCGCGCCGGCGTGCGCTGGTGTCGGCGCTGTATGGGCTAGCGGGGCTGGCGCCTGCGCTGCTGCGTGCGGGCCAAGGCGATGCCGTCCAGGGCCCTGTCAATAAAGGCGCAGCTTTGGCCGAGTTGGCCACCCCCTGGGTAAGCCAATGGGACCCGACGCCTTTCGCGCTGTCCGAAAAGTTGGACGGCGTGCGCGCGATTTGGGACGGCCAGACTCTGCGCTACCGCAGCGGCCGTGTCATCGCGGCGCCGCCGTGGTTTACGGCGGTGCTGCCCGCGCACCGGCTGGACGGGGAGCTGTGGCTGGGGCGGGGCAGTTTTGACCGGCTTTCGGCGACGGTGCGAGCCCAGCCGCCCACCGACGAGGCCTGGCGCGCGGTGCGCTACATGGTGTTTGACGCGCCCGACCCGGCACTGGCCTTTCGCCAGCGCTACGAAAAATTGCAGGCGCTGGTCATCCAAACCCAGGCCCAATGGCTTGTTGCGGTGCAGCAATGGGATGTGTCTGGCGCCGCCGACCTGCAGGCCCGCTACCAGCGCTGGATGGCCGAGGGCGCCGAAGGAGTGGTGCTGCACCGCTGGGATGCGCCGTGGCAGCCGGGGCGCAGCGATGCTGTGCGTAAGCTCAAGCCTATTGAAGACGAAGAGGCGCGCCTGGTCGGCTATGTCCCCGGCAAAGGCAAGTACGAAGGACAAACCGGCGCGCTGCTTCTGGAGCTGCCCGATGGCCGCCGCTTCGCGCTGGGCACAGGCTTGCGCGATGTGGAACGCGCCAACCCACCGGCCCTGGGAAGCCAAATTTCCTACACCTGCCGGGGGCGCACGCCCCAGGGTTTACCCCGATTCGCCAGCTTTTTGCGGGTGAGAGCGGCGGAGTAAACCAGCTTTGCCGCACCGCGCGGCATCCATAAGCTGTATCTATTGACCTTGTGGTGACGCTTGCGCTCGCCCGCGCATGGGCGCGCCTGTTTTGTTAATGCGGCCTCGGTGCGCCTGCGAGGCAACTATTGAATGTTGTAAAAATGGCACTTTTAACAAATAAAAGTGTCGAATTTGTTAAATACGCAAAAACAAAGTAAAGTAATTGGTCAGAGTCCACGGGCTCGAATTTCCTATTGGCCAATGAAGGATTACCCATGAAAGATGTGTTTTTGTTGTCGCGGATTAGCCGCAAGACCCTGGTTGCGCAGGCAATCACCGCTTCGCTTTCCCTTGGAATGCTGGCACCCGTGTACGCGCAATCCAATGCCACAGGTATTTTGTTTGGCAAGGTGGATGCCGGTGCGACTTTGGTGGTGACGAACTTGGATTCGGGCGCCAGCCGCAGCATTACGGTTGATGCGTCGGGTCACTACAGCTTGTCCTCCTTGACCACTGGCAACTACAAAGTCGAAGCCCTCAAGGGCGGCAAATCTTTGGGTACGCGTGTTGTTGAGGTTCGCTTGAATCAGGGTGTCGAGGCTTCTATCGCCTCTACGGATCTGGGTACCGTTCAGGTGGTCGGATCGGCCGATTTCAAGCGTGGTATTGATACCTCGGCATCGGGCACCACAACAACTTTCACAGCAAGCGAACTGGCAAAACTGCCGGTCGGCACCAGCGTTGCTTCGGTGATCCAGTTGGCCCCGGATACAACCAAAGGCGATCGCCGCTACGGCGGTGCTTCAGCGCCTTCGTTCGGAGGCGCTGGTGCGTCCGAGAATGCCTATTACCTCAACGGCATGCCCATCACCAATGTGTATGTGCAAGTTGGCTTCCCCCAGATCCCATCCAACGCGATGGCGCAAGCCCAGGTCATGACTGGCGGCTATGGTGCGGAGTTCGGACGTTCCACTGGTGGCGTGGTGAATTTGGTTACCAAACGCGGTACCAATGATTACGTCTTCGGCGTGGGTGCCACGACTTCACCAGCTGCTTGGCGTGCCACCCAAGCTAACACCTACTACCCAATGACGGGTGACCCGAAGAACGCGGCAACCGATGGACTTTTGTACTTGTACAACAATGCCAACCAGGTGAGCGGCGACTCCCAAAGTTTTTACTTTGGCGGCCCCTTGTTGCAAGACAAGCTTTTCGCATTTTTGGCATATGAAGGTGTTAACAGCAATTCCTCTGTGATCCGTCGTACGCGCGTTGACTCTGCCGCGAAAACTTCCGGTTGGCAGGACATCACAACGAGCGATCCGCGCTATTTGCTGAAATTGGACTGGAATATCACGGATAGCCACTCTTTGGAGTACACAAAGTTCTTGTCGGAAGTTACCCGTACCTACAAATACTCTGGTTTTGACTATTCCACGTTTACACGCAACAACGTGGTGGTCGGTGGTACGACCGACGTCAACTGGGATAGCCCCGCGAGCTCTTTGGCGCCTTACAGCCCCCAAGGTGCGGAGATCGACATTCTTAAGTACAAAGGCTACTTAACAGACACGCTGACGCTTCAATTATTGGCTGGCAAGATGGTTACCAATATGAAGCAAACGCCGGTTGGATACAACCCGTCGTTTTCCCAAATTTCCTCGGCACCCGCCAATGAGTACCCTGGCCTGGGACCTTACCCCCATCCGCAGTCGATCAGTGGTTCGATCTTGGTGCCCAATGCACAGGATAAAAACACCCACATGCGCGCGGACTTGGAATGGGCGTTCAATGCCCAGCACACCGTTCGTGTGGGAATGGACAAAAACGATATCTCTTCGCTCAACGGAACCGCCTATGCAGGTGGAACGCAATATATCTACGGATATACCGCGACGCCCGGAACGATCATCAACAAGTACAACACCAAGACACTCAGCTCGATCACGGGTAATCCGCTGGCAGCTGCCGGTTACTACGTCAGCACGGCTTATGTGTCCAATGGCTCTGCACCTTCGACCATTCAAAATGCGCAGTACATTGAAGACCGCTGGGCCGTCACCGACCGCCTGCAGTTGATCCTCGGTTTGCGTAATGAAGGATTTGACAACCGCAATGGCGATGGCCAAACCTTCTTGTCGCTGCCGAACCAAGTTGCACCCCGCGTGGGCGTGGCCTGGGACGTCGACGGTGACTCCAACTTCCGCGTGTTCGGTTCGGGTGGTCGCTACCACTTGCCGATTCCGACCAACGTGGCGATTCGCCAACTCGGCTCCTCGACCTATGTTCAGCAGTACTTTGCTTACACCGGTGTGGGTGCCGATGGACGTCCCACAGGCGTAACGCCTTTGAGCACACTGTATTCGTCTAACAACGAATATGGCCAGGCTAAAGACTTCCACGATTACATCAATTTGGATCTGAAAACCAATTCTCAGGATGAGTTTGCACTCGGATTTGAGAAGGCGATCAACAAAGAACTCAATGTTGGTGCGCGTGTTACCTATCGTTACATGAACTCGACGATTGACGATTTGTGCGACAACGTGGGCCTGGTCAACTATGCAATTCGCAATAAGTTGCCCACTGCCAATGCCGAGAACGATGCGAACTGCCGCCTGTTCAACCCTGGCATGGACAACGCATTCCAGTTTGACTTTGGCGATGGCCGCGGCCCTGTGCGTGCCCTGGTGACCAATGCGGACATGGGCAATTTCCCAGCACCTGAGCGTACTTACAAAGCGGTCGACCTCTATGCCGAGCACCCCTTCAATGGCGTGTGGTACGGCAAGGTGAACTACACATGGGCTCAAGGTATTGGCAACATGGAAGGCCAGTTGAACTCTGACTTGGCTCAGGCTGACGTGGGTGCTACGGTGTCCTGGGACTTCCCCCAGATCATGGCCAACACCACCGGTCGTTTGCCCAACACGCGCACCCATCAAATCAAGGCATTTGGTTTCTACCAATTGGCTGAAGAGTGGGGCGTTGGCGGTAACCTGAACATTGAGTCGGGACGCCCGTTGAACTGCTTTGGCAATGCGCCAACGCCTGCCATGGACCCCTACGGCTATGGCCCCTACTTCAACTACTGCAGTGGACAGCCTAGCCCACGCGGCTCTGCGGGTGACTTGCCTTGGACATACTCCTTGGACTTGGGCCTGACGTACAAGCCTGCGCTGATCAAGGGCGTGACCATGAAGTTGGATGTGTTTAACGTTCTCAATGCCCAATTGGTGGCGTCGCAAAATGAGACCCGTGAATCTGCGGGCGACATCAAGACGGTTACTGCTACCTACGGCTACCAGACCTTCTCGGCACCGCGTAGCGCCAAGCTGTCATTTAACTATGACTACAAGTTCTGATCTGCGATAGCAGTCGATAAAATCAAACCGCGACCCCCCTGGGTCGCGGTTTTTTTTTTAGCAGTTCAAGCTCACACCATGGCGTTTGGAATCAACATGCAATCATTAGGCCGTCTTTGGCCGGTTCTTGCCACGGCCATTCTGTCTGCCTGCAACCCCGTCCTCAACTCTCCCCACCCCCTGGGCTCAGAGCGCGAAAACACCTTGTTTTTCCCGGTGCTCTACCACTCGCCCAAATTCCTGGATCCAACTAGCTCGTACTCCAACGAAGAGACGCCTTTTACCTACCAGGCTTACGAGCCTCTGTACGCCTACCATTACCTCAAGCGCCCCTATGAATTAATCGGCCGCACCGCACAAGAGGTAGTCGCACCCAAGTACTTCGATAAAGACGGCAAGCCCTTGCCCGACACGGCCCCGCCGCAGCAAATCGCACAGTCGGTGTATGACATCCACCTCAAGCCGGGCATTATGTTCGCGCCGCACCCCGCGTTTGCTAAGGACGCGCAAGGCCGTTATGTCTACCACGCGCTGACGCCCCAAGATCTGCAAGGCAAACACGCCTTGCCCGATTTCACCCAGACCGGCGCCCGCGAGTTAACGGCAGATGACTATGTGTATGCGATCCGTCGGCTGGCTACGCCCCGGGTGATTTCACCCTCGTATTCCACGCTGGCCGAATACATCGTGGGCTTTAAAGACTATGGCGCGCGCATTGCCCAGGTCGATAAAGAATTGCGCCGTAAGCTGCCACCCACACAACGCGATTTGCCGCACCTGGACTTTCGCCAATACGCCTTCGAGGGCGTCAGTGCGCCTGACAAGTACACCCTGCGCATCAAGGTGCTGGGCAAATACCCGCAGTTCAAGTACTGGCTGGCCATGACCTTTTTTGCCCCCATCCCCTGGGAGGCCGAGGCCTTTTACGCCCAGCAAGGTATGTCCGAGCGCAACCTCTCGCTCAATTTCTGGCCCGCGGGTACAGGCCCTTTTATGCTCACCGAGTACGCCACCAACCGGCGGCACACCATGGTGCGCAACCCCAATTACCGGGGCGAACCCTATCCCTGCGAAGGCGCACCGGGTGACAAAGAAAAAGGCTTGCTCGACGACTGCGGCAAGCGCACGCCCTTCGTGGACAAACTGGTCTTTGAGATCGAGAAAGAGTCGGTGCCCCTGCACTCCAAGTTCAAGCAGGGCTTTTACGATTCGCCCGCCGTCGAGCGTCTAGACATGGGTACCCAATACCTGACGGCCATGGCAGACTACCCCAAAAAGGAAAAAGAGTACCGCGAAAAAGGCTTTCGTCTGCCCACCACGGTCGAGCCCAACAACTGGTACGTCGCCTTCAACTGGTTGGACCCGGTGGTCGGTCAAGGCAAAACGCCTGAGCAAGCCGAGCGCAACCGCAAACTGCGCCAGGCTTTGTCCATCGTTATCGATTGGGAAGAGTACGTATCAATCTTCTGGGACATGCAAGGCGTCGCTGCGCACGGCCCCTTGCCGCCTTCGCTTTTTGGTTACCGCGAAGATGGGCCCAGTGCATTTAACGCGGTGGTCTACCGCAAGCAGCCCGACGGCAAAGTCGTGCGGCGCAGCATAGACGAGGCCAAAGAGCTGCTCGCCCAAGCGGGCTACCCTGGCGGGCGCGACGCCAAAACCGGCCAGCCACTGGTGCTGAACTTTGATTTCCAACTGGTCGCCACCGGCAATGCCAAAGCCGAGCTCGATTGGTATGCCCGCCAATTTGCCAAGCTAGGGATCCAAATGGAAGTGCGGGCTACCGACTACAACCGTTTTCGCGACAAGCTGAAAAAGGGCGGGGTACAGATATTTTTCGCGGGCTGGCTGGCCGATTACCCGGATGCAGAAAACTTCTTTTTCTTGCTCTACGGCCCCAACGCTACGGCCATGACCGATGGCAATGGCGAGAACAGCGCCAACTACCAAAACCCCCAGTTTGATGCCGCTTTTGAACGCATGAAGTTGCTCGATGACGGGCCGGAAAAGCAGGCACTGATCGACAAAATGATTCAAATTACCCAGCACGATGCCGTCTGGAGCTTTGGTTACTTCCCGACATCGGCCGCCGCCTACCACCAGTGGGTATTTAATGGCAAGCCCACGCAGATAACGCGCAACCATATCAGTTATTTGCGTTTGGATGCGCCCTTGCGGGCCAGCAAGATGGCGGCATGGAATGTGCCGGTCTGGTGGCCGCTGCCGCTCCTGCTGCTCGTGGTGGCCGCACTGATTGCCCCAGCCGTCTGGCTGTGGCGGCGTCGCGACCGCGAGACGGCGGCGCGCACTTTGGCTTCTGTGGAGTAAGCGCATGTTCAATTACATTTTGCGCCGGCTGCTCTATGGCGTGCTGGTTTTGGTGGGTGTGAATTTGCTCACCTTTGTGCTGTTTTTTGCGGTCAACACGCCTGACGATATGGCGCGCATGAACATCGGCGGCAAGCGCGTCAGCGCCGACGCTATCCAAAAATGGAAAGTGGAGCGCGGCTACGACAAACCCTTGCTCTGGAACGAGAAGGCCCAAGGCCCTGAAAAGCTGACCCAAACCCTGTTTTACCAGCGCTCTTTACCCTTGTTTGTGCTGGATTTCGGCGCCACCGACACCGGGCGCGATATTGCTTATGAGTTGAGCCAGCGCGCCGGACCGTCTTTGGCGGTGGCGGTGCCCACCTTTTTGCTCGGCGTGTTTGCGGTGGTGGTGTTCTCGCTGGTGTTGGTGTTTTTCCGGGCTACTTATCTGGAGCTGTGGGGCGTCGGGTTTTGTGTGTTTTTGCTGTCCATCTCGGGGCTTTTTTACATCATCGCGGGACAGTTTTTGTTTTCCAAAATGCTCAAGCTAGTGCCGATTTCGGGTTTTTCGGACGGGCCTGACTTTGTCGTCTTTTTGCTCTTGCCCGTTTTCATCGGCATCGTCTCGCGCCTTGGGGGCGAGGCCTTGTTTTACCGCACCATGTTTTTGGAGGAAATTGGCAAAGACTATGTGCGCACCGCCCGATCCAAGGGCTTGACTGAAACCATGGTGCTGTTTCGCCATGTGCTCGGTAATGCCTTGCTGCCGATTCTGACCAGCACCGTGGCCGTGCTGCCGCTGCTGTTTTTGGGTGCTTTGATCATGGAGTCCTTTTTCGGTATCCCGGGCCTGGGCAGCTTCACCATTGATGCCATCGCCGGGCAAGATTTTGCGGGCGTACGGGCCATGGTGTTCTTGGGCTCCTTGCTTTACATCCTGGGCTTGGTCTTGACCGACATCTCTTACACGCTGGCCGACCCGCGTGTGCGTTTGGGCTAAAGGACGCGCGCGATGCCTAAATTTGTATTCCTGGCGACCGATCTGGCTTTGTACCTCCAGTTGCTGGTGCTCGCACTCTATGTTGCGCACGCGCTGCGCACGCCCTTGCTACGCCAGACTTGGCGCTATGTGCAGCGCGATGCCACCGCCATGGCGTGCAGCGTGATCCTGGGGCTGTTCATGTTGGTAGCGGTTCTTGATTCTGTGCACTTTAGGCCGGTACTGCCCAACGCGCCCGACGCACCAGCAGGCACTGCGCCGGCGTATTCCATGCAAACACTCTCGGTGCTGGACGCGTTGCTCAGCAGCCCTCGCCAAGCGCGGGAGAAGACCTACTCACGGCCCTTGGCAACCCATCAGTTCGCCAAGGAGTCCTTGCAGCGCGACGGCGTCACGGTGCGCGATTACCCGCGACTCAAATTTGGCGGTACGCACTTGCAAGATCCGTCCACACAATGGGCGAACGATGTTTTGACGCGCACCGCGCGCGGCCTGTTCGCAGGCGCGTTTGTGGCCTTGGTTTTGGCTGCTTTGCTGGTGCAGGCACTGGCTCGACGCCACGCATTACCCTGGGCGCGGGCTGCCTCGGCGACGTGGCATGGGCAGCTTGGTGTGCCGTGGCGCGCTATTGCCCTGACGGTGGCCGCCTTGGTACTTTGCGCCGCCTGGGTGGCCACCTTGTGGCCCTACTACCATGTGCTGGGCACCGACCAAACCGGCAACGACGTGCTGTTTGTGTGCCTCAAGTCCATACGTACCGCCGTGGTTATTGGATCGCTGGCCACGATTGCCACCATTCCGCTGGCGCTGGTGTTTGGCATATTGGCAGGCTATTTCAAAGGACGGGTAGACGATGCCATCCAGTATTTTTATACCGTACTCTCGTCTATCCCTTCGGTGCTGCTCATTTCAGCTTTTGTGCTGATGATCCAGGTCTTTATTGACAAAAACCCGCAGCTTTTTGAGACCGGCCTGGAGCGCGCTGACATCCGTCTGTTCCTGCTGGCCATGATTTTGGGCATTACCGGCTGGGCCCAGTTGGCGCGCTTGCTGCGCGCTGAGACGCTCAAGCTCAGCGAGCTGGACTATGTGCAAGCTGCGCGCGCCTTTGGAGTCTCGGACACCGGCATCATGCGCAGGCATATCCTGCCCAACTTGACGCACATCGTGGTCATCGTGGCGGTGCTCGATTTTTCGGGCTTGGTGCTCTACGAGGCGGTGTTGTCCTATGTGGGCGTGGGCGTGGACCCCAACACCAACAGCTTTGGCACCATGATCAATACGGCGCGCAACGAAATGTCGCGCGACCCCCTGGTTTGGTGGAACCTGTTTTCCGCCTTTGGTTTTATGGTCGTGCTGGTCTTGTCCATGACCTTGTTTGCCGGCGCGGTGCGCGAGGCTTTTGATCCGCGTGCGCGCGCCTTTCGGGTGCGCAGCAGCACCCAAAGCCTGGCGCCCGCCAAGGAGGCCGCATGATCGCTATTGAACAACTCAGCACCGAGCTGGCCTCCGACAATGGCCTGGTGCGCGCGGTGGACGCCTTGTCGCTCACTATTGAAAGCGGGCAAACTTTTGCCCTGGTCGGTGAATCGGGCTGCGGCAAGTCCATGACGGCCCTGTCTTTGCTGCGTTTGCTGCCGGACAGCGGCCGCGTCACCGCTGGCACCGTGACGCTGGACGGTACCGAGCTCATGGGCCTGCCCGAGCGCAGCATGCGCAATATCCGTGGTCGGCGCATCAGCATCATCTTCCAGGAGCCGGCCACCAGCCTGAACCCGGTGATGACGGTGGGCCACCAAATTGTGGAAGTCATCGAGCGCCACACCGCGCTCTCGGGCGCCGCCGCCAAAGCCAAAGCCGTGCAGTGGTTAGAGCGCGTGGGTATTGCCGATGCGGCGCGGCGCATTGACAGCTACCCCTTTCAGATGTCGGGCGGGCAAAAGCAGCGCGTCATGGTGGCCATTGCGCTGGCCGCTGAGCCCGATGTGGTGATCGCTGACGAGCCTACTACCGCGTTGGACGTGACCATCCAGGCGCAGATTTTGGATCTGCTGCGCGCCCTGCAAAAATCCCAAAAGATGGCCATGCTGCTGATCACCCACGACCTGGCGGTGGTGGCTCAGATGGCGCACCGCGTGGCGCTCATGTACGCCGGCCAAATTGTCGAGGTGGCCAGTGCATCAGCGTTTTTTGCCAAGCCCCGCCATCCCTACGCAGTCAATTTGCTCGACGCCTTGCCAGATGCCCAGCAGCGCGGCAAGCGCCTGGCGGCCATCGCCGGAACCGTGCCGCCGCTCCACCAGGTCTTTGCCGGCTGCCGCTTTGCCGACCGTTGCACCGACGCCGGCGCGTCATGCCTGAGCGCGCCGCCTGCATTGGTGGCCGTCCAGGCCGACCATGCAGTGCGCTGCGTCTTGTACCGTGCGGGCCAGGACCAGACCTTGGCCACGCGCAATGCGGCCGCCAGTCCGGCTTTGGCCCGTACCGCACCAATCCCGCCAAGCGGCGTGCCCTTGTTGCAGGTGCAGGACTACCGCGTGTGGTTCCCGATCCGCAAGGGCCTGTTGCAACGCACGGTTGGCCACGTCAAAGCCGTGGATGGTGTGAGCTTTAGCTTACACAGCGGGCGTACCTTGGCGCTGGTAGGCGAGTCGGGCAGTGGTAAAACAACCGTAGGCAAGGGCCTCTTACAGCTGTTACGCGGCAGCGCCGAGATCCAGGGCCGTGCCTTGCTCGAGGGCCAGGCACTGGAGGGCATGCAAGGCGAAGGCCTGCGCCAAGCGCGGCGCGCCGTGCAGATTATTTTCCAGGATCCGTTTGCCTCGCTCAATCCGCGTATGCGCGTCAACGAGATACTGGAGGAAGGCGTGGCTTCCTTGCACCCCGAGATTGACGCTGGTACGCGCAGCGCAAGGGTTGCCGATTTACTGGAAAAAGTCGGCTTGCCCCGCGCCGCCATCACGCGCTATCCGCACGAGTTCTCGGGGGGGCAGCGCCAGCGCCTAGCCATCGCACGCGCTTTGGCAGTGCAGCCTAGGCTGATCGTGGCCGACGAGCCGACCTCGGCGCTCGACGTCTCTGTGCAGGCGCAAATCCTCAATTTACTCAACGATTTGCAGCAAGAGTTGGGCGTGGCCTATTTGTTTATCACGCACAACTTTGGCGTAGTCGAGTACTTGGCGCACGATATCGCGGTGATGAAAAACGGCCAGCTGCTTGAATACGGCAGCGCCGAGCAGGTGTTGTGCCAGCCACAGCATGCCTACACCCAGGAACTGCTGCGCGCCGTTCCCAGGTTGTCCCGCCCGGCTTAGCGGGCGGGGTCGGGTTTAGGCAAACACGCCAGCCGTGTCCTGCATACGGCTGGAAACTTCGCCCAGCTGGTGCAGGCTATCGCCGTAGGTCATTTCCAGCTGCGTCAGGGCCTTGAAGTAATGGCTGATCATGTACTCATTGGTCACGCCAATTCCGCCGTGCAGCTGCACCGCTTGCTGGCCGACAAAGCGCATCGATTGGCCTAGCTGGTATTTGGCCCGGGCCATGGCGGCACGCCGTTCGGCGGCCGGGGCGTTGAGTTTGAGGCTGGCGTAGTAGCTCATCGAGCGGCCCAACTCCACTTGCATCTTCATGTCGGCCGCGCGGTGGCGCAGGGCTTGAAAGCTGCTCAGCGTCGCGCCAAACTGCTTGCGTGTATTCATGTACTCGGCGGTGGCTGCCAGCGACTTGTCAATGGCGCCCACCGCCTGCGCGCACACGGCGGCAATGCCGATGTCCACTGCGTGCTCCAGAGCCGTCAGGCCGTGGCGGGTCAGCAAGGTGGCTGGCGCGTCGTGCAGATGCAGCTCCGCAGCCCGGCCACCGTCTTGCGTGCCATAGCCGCGGGTTTGCACGCCGCTGGCGCTGCGCTCAACCAGGAACAGCGCCAAGCTGCCCTCCAGCATCGCGGGCACCAAAAACGCGTCCGCATGGTCGCCAACCGGAACCACGCTTTTGGCGCCGCTCAATTGGTAAGCGTCACCGGCCGTCTTGGCCGTGCAGGCCGACGCGCCCAGCCCATAACGCTGGCCACGCTCTTGGTGCGCCAGCACAACGAGCGCCTCGCCGCTGCAAACCTGGGGCAGCCAGTGGGCTTTGGTGGCATCGTCGGCGTAACCGGTGAGCACGGCGCCTGCGATCAAGGCCTGGGCCAGCGGCTCGAGCACGATGCCCCGTCCCAACTCCTCCATCACCACCATGCCTTCGACCGGGCCCATGCCCATGCCGCCGTCTTCCTCGCCTACGTAGAGTCCGCAAAGGCCTAGTTCGGCCAACTCGTTCCAGGCCGCACGGTCAAAACCGCCAGCCTGTTCGATAGCGCGGCGGCGCTCGAAGGTGTAAGCCTTGTCCACCCATTTGCGCACGGCCTCGCGCAGTTGCTCTTGATCGTCAGAAAAATCGAAATCCATTTTGTGTGTCCTTGTGCAATGCCAGCGGCTTAGCCGAGTACGAATTGGGAAACGATGTTGCGCTGCACTTCGTTGCTGCCGCCGTAAATCGTGGTTTTGCGGGTGTTGAAGTAGGCCGAGGCCAGGGGTGCGCAATGCGCGTTGCCCACAAAGTCACCTTGCCAGCCGGCCTCCATGGCCTCACGGATCAGCGGCAGGGCGAAGGGGCCAGCGGCCAACATCATCAGCTCAGAGTAGCGCTGCTGAATCTCGCTGCCACGGATCTTCAGTAGGCCGGCAATATCGAGCGTTTGCTTGCCTGATTTTTCGGCCGACAGCACCCGCAGCACCATCATCTCCAGGGCCACCACGTCCACTTCCAGCTTGGCGATTTCGTCGCGAAAGCGCATGTCGTCGTACACGCCTTCAGCCTTGGCGATGCGCTTGAGGCGTTCCAACTCACGCTTGGCGCGGTTGACGTCGGCAATATTGGTGCGCTCATGGGCCAGCAAGTACTTGGCGTAATTCCAGCCCTTGTTTTCTTCGCCAATCAGGTTTTCAGCGGGCACTTTCACGTTGTCAAAAAACACCTCGTTCACTTCGGCACTGCCGTCGAGCAAGATGATGGGGCGCACCGTCACGCCGGGGGATTTCATGTCGATCAACAAAAAGCTGATGCCGTTTTGCGGCTTGCCTTCGGTGCCGGTGCGTACCAGGCAGAAAATCCACTCGCCGTACTGGCCCAGCGTGGTCCAGGTTTTTTGGCCGTTAACAATATAGCTGTCGCCCACACGCTCGGCGCGGGTTTTGAGCGAGGCCAGGTCTGAGCCCGAGCCCGGTTCGCTATAGCCCTGGCTCCACCAGACCTCGCCGCTGGCGATGCCGGGCAAAAAGCGTTGCTGCTGCTCTGCATTGCCAAAGGCCATGATCACCGGGGCCACCATTACCGGACCAAAGGGCACCACGCGCGGCGCACCGGCCAGGGCGCATTCTTCCTCGAACAAATGCTTTTGGATAGCGTTCCAGCCCGGGCCGCCGAACTCCTTGGGCCAGGCGTGGCCCAGCCAGCCCTTGGTGCCTAAAATCTTGCCCCAGCGCTGCATATCGTCGCGCGTCAGGTGCAAGGCGTTGTGAACCTTGTGGGCAATGTCCTGCGGCAAATTGCCGCGTACCCAGGTGCGAATATCTTCTCGAAATTGCTGTTCTTCGGGGGTAAAAGCCAGATCCATAAAGGCGTCTCCAAGTGGTCAAAGCGGGTGTCAAAACCGGTAAAACCCGTGTTTTAGCACGATCGTTCGTTTTTTGCTGTCGGTGCGGTGACAAGGCCCCGATAATGCGCGCCATGCAAGCGATCGTGATCTTGATTTCCGGCGGCGGCTCCAATATGCAGGCCATCGTGCGCGCCGCACGCCAAGAGGATTGGCCGGGGCGTTATGGCGCCCGCATCGCCGCCGTTATCAGCAACCGCGCCGACGCGACCGGCTTGGCCTGGGCGGCGGCCCAGAATATGGCGACCCGGGTCATTGCGCACACCGATTTCCCCGACCGCGCCGCTTTTGAGGCGGCGCTGGCCCAAGAAATCGCCCGCCACGGCAATGGCGGGCCTCCGCCTTGGGTGGTGCTGGCGGGCTTTATGCGCATCCTCACACCTGCTTTTGTGCAGGCCCATAGCGGGCGGCTTTTCAATATCCACCCGTCCTTGCTGCCTGCGTTTACGGGCTTGCACACCCACGCGCGGGCCCTGGCGGCGGGGTGCCGCTTTGCCGGCGCCACCGTGCACCGGGTAACCGAGGTGCTCGACGAGGGCGAGATTTTGGAGCAATCGGTCGTCCCCGTCCTGCCCGGCGACACCGAAGCCAGCCTGGCCGCCCGGGTGCTGGCCACCGAGCACCAGATTTACCCGCGCGCCTTGCGCCGCTTGCTGCAGACGCTAAAGCCCTAGGCCCGCGCTTGCGCTCGTAAGGGCCGGCAAGGTCCGCGTGGGACAATGCAGCGCTTATGCATCCAAAAGTATTACTAGACGCCTGCGCCGAATTGGTGCGCCTGACGCTGCGCTTCGAACACCCGGCCGACGCCACCGTGTCGCGCTTTTTCCGCGACCACAAGGGCCTGGGCCCACGCGAGCGCGCCACCATGGCCGAAACCGTCTACACCGTGTTGCGCAAAAAGCTGCTTTTTGACCACCTAGCACCCTCGGGCAGCGGCCCCAAAGAGCGCCGCCTGGCGATTCTGGGGTTTTATGGCCCCGGCGATTTTTTGCGCAGCGCCCTGAGCGACCAAGAAAAAGCCTGGCTCGACGCCTGCGAAAAAGTCGACCCCGCCGACCTGATGGAGCGCCACCGCCACAACCTGCCAGAGTGGTTGGTCCAGCCCCTCAAAGACCAATTGGGCGAGGAGTTTTGGCCGCTGGTCGAGCAGCTCAACCGCGGCGCGGGCCTGGACTTGCGTGTCAATGATTTCAAGGCCAAGCGCGCCGATGTGCAAAAAGCGCTGGCGCTCTCGGGCATCAAGGCCGTGCCTACGCCGTACTCGCCGTGGGGCCTGCGTATTGCGGGCAAGCCGGCCCTCAACAAGCACGAGGCTTTTATGCGCGGCGAGTTCGAGGTGCAAGACGAAGGCTCGCAGTTACTCGCTTTGCTGCTCGATGCCAAGCGCGGCGAGATGGTGGTCGATTTTTGCGCCGGCGCGGGCGGCAAAACCCTGGCCATTGGCGCAGCCATGCGCAGCACCGGGCGCCTGTATGCGTTTGACACCTCGGCGCACCGCTTGGACTCCTTTAAACCGCGCATGGCGCGCAGCGGTTTGTCCAATGTCCACCCGGCCGCTATTGCCCACGAGCGCGACGAGCGCGTCAAGCGTCTGTCGGGCAAGATTGACCGCGTGCTGGTGGATGCGCCGTGCTCGGGCCTGGGCACCTTGCGCCGCAACCCGGACCTCAAATGGCGCCAAAGCCCGCAAAGCGTGCTCGAAATGGTGCAAAAGCAAACCGCCATCCTGCAAAGCGCTGCGCGCCTGCTCAAACCGGGCGGGCGCTTGGTCTATGCCACCTGCAGCGTGCTGCCTGCGGAAAACGAAGAGATTGCGCAGGCCTTTAGCGCGGCGAACCCCGAATTTGTGCCGCTCGAGGCCTGCGAAGTGTTGGCGGGTCTGAAGGTAGAGCAGGCACTAAGCCTGTGCGTGGGGGGGGAGAGCGGCGGCCGCTACCTGCGCCTTTGGCCTCAGCGCCATGCCACCGACGGGTTTTTCGCGGCGGTTTGGCAGAAAAAATAGCTTTATTTGGGATTTTTATAGGTATTTTCCCGTTGACCGTCTCTTTTGACGTTTGAAAACGTCCAGTGCTTTTTACAATCGCCCCTAGAGGGAAAGCCGCTCATTTGCCAAGAAGTCGCGATGAACTTCATTTCTTGAAAGTTGAATAAACCATGTTTTTTGCTGACTCCCCCCTTTTCAACGCCGTTTTGCAATGGCTGGGCCACGGCATCTGGAGCCTGGCGTGGTGGCAAGTGCTGCTGTTCACACTGGCGCTCACGCACATCACCATGATCAGCGTGACGGTGTTCCTGCACCGCCACCAGGCGCACCGGGCGCTGGACTTGCATCCTGCCGTGGCGCATTTTTTCCGCCTCTGGCTGTGGCTGACCACCGGGCAGGTCACCAAAGAATGGGCCGCCATCCACCGCAAACACCACGCCAAGTGCGAGCAGCCGGATGACCCGCACAGCCCCCAAATCTATGGCATCCGCAAAGTGCTGTTGGAAGGCGCCGAGTTGTACCGCGCTGAATCGCGCAACAAAGAAACCATGGCCCGCTTCGGCCACGGCACACCGGACGACTGGATTGAGCGCAACCTCTACACCCGCTTTTCCTGGCAGGGCGTAGGCCTGATGCTGGTGATCAACCTGACCTTGTTCGGTGCACTGGGCCTGACCGTGTGGGCGGTGCAAATGGCGTGGACGCCCATCATGGCGGCCGGCATCATCAACGGTGCGGCGCACTACTGGGGCTACCGCAACTTCGAGTCGCCCGATGCCAGCACCAATATTTCGCCCTGGGGCATCATCATCGCCGGCGAAGAGTTGCACAACAACCACCATACTTACCCGACCTCGGCCAAACTCTCGGTCAAGCCCTATGAGTTTGACATCGGCTGGATGTACATCAGCATCTTGCAATTTGCCGGACTGGCGCGCGTCAAAAAGACGCCCCCCAAAGCCGCCTATGGCGATGTACGCCCGGTTGCCGACGAAAAGACGCTGGAGGCGCTCATTGCCAACCGCTATGAAATCATGGCCGGTTTTGCCCAGCAAATGCGCGCCACGGTGCGCGAGGAGCTCGAGGCCATGAAAGCGCGTAGCGCCGACTCTGCCGTGATCAAAGCCGCCAAGCTCTGGGCCCACCGTGATGCGGAAAAAGTGCCCCCTGCTGCGGTTGCGCAGCTGGCGCTGGCCCGTGCCGCCTCTCCGGTGCTGGATCAGATGGTGACCATGCGCGAGGAATTGCGCCAGCTCTGGCTCAACACCGCCGTGTCGCGCGAGCAACTGACCGCAGAACTGGCCGCCTGGTGCCGCCGCGCCGAAGACAGCGGGATTGCCACCTTGCGTGAGTTTTCCTTCAAACTGCGCGCGACCCGCATGGCCTAAAAAACTCCCTGGCACGGCGGGCTGCATGCGGCCTGCTGCGCCAAAGAAAAAGCCCGCAATTGCGGGCTTTTTCTTTGGAGGGAAACCGAAGCTTTATTTGAGCTTCATTTCCTTGTAGTCCACATGCTTGCGTGCTTTGGGATCAAATTTCTTGATCAGCATTTTCTCGGGCATGGTTTTCTTGTTTTTGCTGGTCGTGTAGAAATGACCGGTGCCGGCTGTCGATTCCAGCTTGATTTTTTCGCGTCCGCCTTTGGTTGCCATGGTCTTGCTCCTTATGCCTGACCACGTGCACGCAGGTCTGCGAGCACGGCGTCGATGCCGTTTTTGTCAATCAGGCGCAGGCCGGCGTTCGAAATACGCAGACGCACCCAGCGGTTTTCAGATTCCACCCAGAAACGGCGGTACTGCAGATTAGGCAGAAAACGGCGCTTGGTTTTGTTGTTGGCGTGGGAAACATTGTTTCCTACCATGGGGCCTTTGCCCGTGACTTCACATACGCGTGCCATGAGGACACTCCGATACTTTTAAACGGCCCGGCTGTGCCTGACAAGTCAGCGCAACCAAACCTCACCTCGCCAAAATCCGGGTGGCGGTAACCCGTTGCTGCTTGCCAATGTACCCAAAAGGGGTGCGCCAAGCAGCAAAGCCCGCCATTATAGCCAAGCGGCGCGGGCAGGCCTTTCCCCGTCGCTGCGGCGCAGCAAAACCGCCCGGGCTGCCTCTTCCAGCGGCCCGCGCCTACCTACAATGCCCGCCATGTTTGTCCATTTGCGCTTGCACACCGAGTTTTCTGTCGTCGACGGCACCACGCGCGTGGACGAGGCGGCTGAACTAGCCTGCGCCGACGGCCAGGGCGCGCTGGCCATCACGGACCTCAATAACCTGTTTGCCACCGTTAAGTTCTACCGCGCCTGCCGTGGATTGGGCGTCAAGCCCGTGGTGGGGGCGGAGGTCAGCTTGGAGGGTTTGGGGGCCGACGCAGCGCAAGGTTCGCGCATTGTGCTGCTGGTGCAAAACCACCAGGGCTATCTCAATTTGTCGGAGTTGCTGGCCAGGGCGCACACCCAAAATGGCGCCAAAGCGCACATCGCCGTGCGCTGGCAGTGGCTTGTTGAACTTCATGAGGGGCTGATTTGCCTCTCGGGCGCCCAGGCCGGCCCGGTCGGCATGGCGCTGGTGCAGGGCGACCAGGCGCGCGCCCATGAGGCGGCCTTGCAGTTGAGCACCGTGTTTCCCCACCGCTTTTACCTGGAGGTACAGCGCGCCGGCCGGCCCGAGGACGAAAACCATGTGGGCGCTACCGCTGAGCTGGCTGCGCGCATGCACCTGCCTTTGGTGGCTACGCACCCGGTGCAGTTTGCGCATGCTGACGATTTCGAGTCGCACGAGGCGCGGGTGTGTATTTCTGACGGCGACTTGCTCAGCAACCCCAAACGGGTGCGTCGCTTTACGCGTGAGCAGTATTTCAAATCCGCTGCGCAGATGCAGGCATTGTTTGCGGATCTGCCTTCGGCGCTGGACAACACGGTAGAAATTGCCAAGCGCTGCAATGTATCGCTGGTCTTGGGTAAACCGCAGCTGCCCGAGTTCCCCACGCCCTTGGTCGATGGCGTGCAGATGACACCCGAGCAGTATTTCCGCCATGCCTCGCACCTGGGGCTGCAAGAGCGCATGCTGCACCTGTACCCCGATGGGGCGGCCCGTGCCGCCCAGATGCCGCTGTACCTGGAGCGCTTGGAGTTTGAGCTTGACACCATCGTGAAGATGGGCTTTCCGGGCTATTTCCTGATCGTGGGCGATTTCATCAACTGGGCCAAAAACAATGGCTGCCCGGTAGGGCCTGGCCGCGGATCGGGCGCGGGCTCGCTGGTGGCGTATGCGCTCAAAATCACCGACCTTGACCCGATTCAATACAAGCTGCTGTTTGAGCGCTTTTTGAACCCCGAGCGGGTGTCTATGCCCGACTTTGACATCGACTTTTGCCAAAGCAACCGCGACCGGGTCATTGATTATGTCAAAGACAAATACGGCAAGGAGGCGGTCAGTCAGATCGTGACTTTTGGCACCATGGCGGCACGCGCAGCCATTCGCGATGTCGGGCGGGTGCTGGACCTGGGCTACAACTTTTGCGACGGCATCAGCAAGCTCATCCCCAACAAACCTGGCACCTCGGTAACTTTGCAGCTGCCCCCGCCTGCCGCCGAGCGCAAAAAAGACGACAAAACCGTCTACGCCAGCGAGGCCGAACCCTTGCTGGCCCAGCGCGAAGCGCAGGAAGAGGATGTCAAAACCCTGCTCGAGCTGGCCCGAAAGCTCGAAGGCCTGACGCGCAACGTCGGCATGCACGCCGGCGGCGTGCTCATCGCCCCGGGCAAGCTCACCGATTTTTGCCCGCTCTACCAGCAACCGGGCAGCGACTCGGCGGTCAGCCAGTTTGACAAAGACGATGTCGAGGCCATCGGCCTGGTGAAGTTCGACTTTTTGGGTCTGGCGACGCTCACGATTTTGGAAATCGCCCGCGAGCTGATCGCCCGGCGCCACCGGGGCCAGGAAAACTTCAATTACGAGGACCTGCCTCTGGACGATGCCGAGGTCTACCGTCTGTTTTCCGCCGGCAAGACCGAGGCCGTATTCCAGTTTGAAAGCCGTGGCATGCAAGGCATGCTGCGCGACGCCAAGCCCACGCGCTTAGAAGACCTGATCGCCCTGAACGCACTGTACCGCCCCGGGCCGATGGACCTGATCCCCAGCTTCGTGGCGCGCAAACACGGGCGCGAAGTGGTGGAGTACCCGCACCCCTTGGTGGCGGACATGCTGTCCGAGACCTACGGCATCATGGTGTACCAAGAGCAGGTGATGCAGACGGCGCAGATTTTGGGTGGCTATTCGCTGGGCGGGGCTGACATGCTGCGCCGGGCCATGGGCAAGAAAAAAGCCGAAGAGATGGCCGAGCACCGCGCCATCTTCCGCACCGGTGCTGCCAAGAATAATATTGCCGAAGACAAAGCAGACGAAATCTTCGACCTGATGGAACGCTTTGCCGGCTACGGGTTTAACAAATCCCATGCGGCGGCGTATTCGCTTCTGGCTTATCACACGGCTTGGATCAAGGTGCATTACACGGCTGAGTTCTTCTGCGCCAATATGACGGTGGAGATGGACAACACCGACAAGCTCAAGCTCTTGTTTGAAGATGCCGAGCGCTTTGATATCCACTTTGAGCCGCCCAATATCAACCGGGGCGTGCACCGCTTTGAGCCCATCTCCAACCGCGAAATCCGCTACGGATTGGGCGCTATCAAGGGCACCGGGCAGCAGGCCATCGAGGCTATTGTTGCGGCCCGCGAAGGGCGCGGCCCCACCGGCGAGGCGGGGTCTTTCACCAGCTTGTTTGACTTTTGTCGGCGCGTGGAGCGCACCCGCCTGAACAAGCGCTGCCTGGAAGCCTTGATCAAGGCCGGCGCTTTTGACACGCTGGAGCTCAACCGCGCCAGCCTGATCGCCTCGGTGGACCGCGCTTTTGACTTTGCCGCCGCCGCCAGCGCCAATGTGCACCAGGTCGGTTTGTTTGACATGGGTGGCGAAGACGACCACGGCTCCAGCACCCAAGAGCCGGATTTGGTACCCGCCTTGCCTTGGGGTGTTAAAGAACGCTTGACCCAGGAAAAAACGGCGCTTGGTTTTTACCTGTCGGGCCATTTGTTTGATGAGGTGGCCCAGGAAGTGCGCCGCTTTGCCAAGCGCCCGATTGACGAATTGCTCGAAACCCGCGAGCCGCAGCTGCTCGTAGGCATCGTCAATGATTTGCGCACCATTAATGGCCAGCGCGGCAAGCTGGCGCTGTTTAAGCTCGACGATAAATCCGGTGCCATCGACGCGCGCGCCGACGAGGCGCTGACCAACGCGCACAAACACTGGTTCAAAGAAGACGCGTTGGTCATCGCCATGGGCAAAGCCCAGACCGACCGTTTCTCCGGTGGCATGCAATTTACGATCACCCAGATGTGGGATTTGGAGGCGGCGCGCTGCCGTTTCGGCAAGTATTTGCGCGTGCACGTCAAAGGCGAAGGACGTGGCCCGGACGTGGCCGCTTTGCTGCGCGATTTCCCCGCCCGCCGCGAAATGAGCGAGCAAGGCGAGTTGGTGCGCGGATTGCCGGTGCGTATCAGCTTGGAGTGCGCTGCCCAGGGGGCGGACGAGGGCGCAGCCGCCGAGGTTCAGCTCGATGAGCAGCTGCGTTTTTTCCCCAGCGACGAGGCCCTGGCGCGCTGGCGGGTGCACGCCGACCAAGGGCGTGCGGTCATCGCCTACGACTGATGGCCTGCGGCGGGCGGCCTTGCAAATCTAAATGAGATACAATCTCATTTAGATTCAGACCCGATCGACGCCATGAACCCAAGCCCTTCATCCCTGCGGCCGCTGGCCGAACTGCCCGCCGGCGCGCATGCCGTGGTGCAGCGTTTACACGGCGGCGAGGGGGTAGACCAAGCTGCCTTGGTGCGTCGCTTGGGTGAGCTGGGTTTTATTCCCGGCGAGCCAGTACAAATGCTGCGCCGTGGTCCGGGTGGGCGCGAGCCCCTGGCCGTGCAGATCGGCGACACCCAGTTTGCCTTGCGCCTGTTGGAGGCGCAGTGCATCGAGGTGGCCTTGGCCTAGGCGCGCACCATGCTCAGCGCCGTTGCTGCCCCCACGCCCACACCTACGCCCCCACGCGCAGGCCCGTTCACGCTCGCACTGGTGGGCAATCCCAATTGCGGAAAGACCGCGCTCTTTAATTTGCTGACCGGTGCGCGCCAAAAGGTCGCCAATTACGCCGGTGTCACCGTGGAGCGCAAGCAAGGCCAGGCGCAGTTGCCCGACGGGCAGCGTCTGGTGGTGGTGGATTTGCCGGGTGCCTACAGCCTGAGCCCGGCCACGCCCGACGAGCAGGTCATGCGCGAGGTGCTGCTAGGCGAGCGCGCTGGAGAAGCCGTTCCCGATGCCATCGTCGCCGTGGTGGATGCCACCAATTTGCGCATGAATTTGCGCCTGGTGCTGGAGTTACGCGCTTTGGGCCGCCCCATGGTGGTCGCCCTCAACATGGCCGATGTGGCGCGCGCCAATGGCCTGGCCATCGATACCGCCCGCCTGGCCCAAGAACTGGGCTGTCCAGTGGTGGAAACCGTGGCCGTCAAGTCGCAGGGCCACCGCGCCTTGTTGCAGGCGCTTGGCCCCATGTTGGCGCAGGGCGCGCAGGCGCCGTCCACCTTGTCGCAGCCGGCGGTCCTGCAGGCGAGCGCAGCCGATTTGCAAGCCCAGGTACGCCGTATTTTGGCGGTGGTCGCACCAATAGCCCCGGCACGTGCGCGTTTTCAACACCGGCTCGATGGCGTGGTGATGCACCCGGTGGGGGGGCTGGTGGTGCTGGCAGCGGTGCTGTTTTTGATATTCCAGGCGGTGTTCAGCTGGGCCACCGTGCCCATGGACCTGATTAAAGAAGCCATGGCCGCCGTCGGCGATTGGACGACGGCCTCCATGGCGCCTGGTCCGCTGCGCAGCTTGCTGGTGGACGGCGTGATCGCCGGCGTGGGCGGTGTGCTGGTGTTTTTGCCGCAAATCTTGATTTTGTTTTTCTTCATCTTGTTGCTGGAAGACTCGGGCTACCTGCCGCGCGCCGCGTTTTTGCTGGACACCGTGATGGGCAAAGTGGGCTTGTCCGGGCGTGCCTTCATTCCGCTTTTGAGCAGCTTTGCTTGTGCCATTCCCGGCATCATGGCCACGCGTACGATTGCCAATTGGCGCGACCGGCTGGCCACCATCATGGTGGCGCCCCTGATGACCTGCTCGGCCCGCTTGCCGGTGTATGCCTTGCTGATTGGCGCCTTTGTACCCGAGCGCAGCGTGGCCGGGCTAAGTCTGCGCGGACTCACCCTTTTTGGTCTGTATGTGGCCGGCGTGCTCTCTGCCATGGCCGTGGCCTATGTGTTCAAGCGCGTGTGGATTAAGTCGAGCTACCAGCCGCTGATGCTGGAACTGCCTCCGTACCGCTACCCCAGTTTGCGCAATTTGGTGCTGGGGCTGTGGGAGCGCGCCCTGATATTTTTGCGCCGTGTAGGCGGCATTATTTTTTCTTTGATGGTGATTTTGTGGTTCTTGTCCACCTACCCGGCACCGCCAGCGAGTTGGGACGCCAGCCAAGGCCCGGCCATCGCCTACAGCGCCGCAGGCATCTTGGGCCATGCGCTGCAATATGTGTTTGCGCCGGTGGGTTTTAACTGGCAAATCTCCATCGCGCTGGTGCCCGGTATGGCCGCGCGTGAAGTGGCGGTCGGTGCGCTGGGTACGGTGTATTCCTTGTCGGCGGCCGACAGCGGCGTGGCCGACGCGCTCTCGCCGGTGCTGGCGAGCAGTTGGTCGATGGCCACGGCCTATGCGCTGCTCGCTTGGTTTGTGTTTGCGCCGCAGTGCCTCTCGACGCTGGCTGTGGTGCGCCGCGAGACCAATTCTTGGCGCTACCCGCTCATCATGGCGGCCTATTTGTTTGCGCTGGCCTATGCCGCTGCCTGGCTGACCTACCACGTCACTTTGTGGCTTGGCAGGGCGGGGGGGTAAGCGTGCTGGGTTGGCAAGACGTCTTTAGCACCCTGCTGGTGGCGGCCAGCTTCGCCTACGCCGCCTGGAGCCTGATGCCGGCCCTGTGGCGCAGGAAGCTGGCAGGCGCCATGCTGCAGTGGCCCTTGCCCGCGTGGGCGCGTGGGCGCCTGTCCAGGGCCACGGCGGGCGGGGCCTGCCAGTGCGACGGTTGCGACCAGAGCAGTGCGTCGCCCGCAGCAGAGAAAAAAATCATTTTTATGCAGCGCCGCCCTTAATCGGGTCTGCGCCGCTGCACACTAATCGCGGGGTTTGAGGCCGATGGTCATGGGCGAGGGCACGCGCCCGTTTTCGTCCAGCGGCAGGCGCTCGGTTTTCAAGATGGCGTTGAGGGCTACCTCGTCCCAGGCCGGGTCGCCGCTTTTTTTGACCAACTTGGCGCTGATGACTTTGCCGCTGGCGTCGGTATAGACCTCGTAATCGGCCATCAGGTTGGCGCTGAATTCTTTGAGTTGTGAAATATTGGGCCGGATGGCCGCTACCACCTTGGCGCCATATTTGGCCGTCGGACCGCTGCTGTGGCTGGCGGTTCCGGTGGCGCTGGGGCTGCCGCTGCCGCTGGCGCCGGCCAGGCGCAGCGCACGTTCGGTGGCTTCTTTGAGGCGCTGCTCGCTTTGGGCTGCTTCCTCACGGGCTTTGGCCGCCTCCAGTTTCTTGGCTTGCGCGGCTTTGGCCAGCTTGGTCTTTTCTTCTTTGGCTTTGTCCTCTTTGGCTTTCAGGGCCTCGGCTTTTTTCTTATCTTCCTCGCGCTGGGCTTGCTTGCGCTCCTCCTCTTTACGCTGTTCGGCTTTGCGCTGTTCCAAGGCCTCCTTGGCTTTGCGCTTTTTCTCTTCCAGGGCTTTTTGCAAAGCCTCTTTTTTCTCGGCGGCCTTGCGCTCGGCCAGCACGATGGCCGGGTCGGGCAGGGGCGCAGGTGCCGGCTTTTCTTCGACCGGCGTTGGCGGCGGGGGCGTATTGAGCGCAGCTTCTTCGGGCGGCGCCGGAGGTGCAGGAGGCGGGGGGGCTGCCTGCACCGGCAACTCGGACCACAGCTGCGCCTCCACGGTCACGATCTCCACGCTGTGGTGACGCCAACGCACCGCCACCGACAGCGCAATGACCAGCAAGATATGCACGATCACCGCCAAAACCAAAGCCGGACCCATGCCCGGGCTGCGCGTGGGCAGAAAATCCGTATGCGCGCGGCTTTGGCTCATGGGCAGTTAGGGCGCCAACTGGACAGACAGCCCAATGCGCGCAATACCGGCACGCTGCAAGGTGTCCATGACCTTGACCACCCGCTCATACTGCACGCTTTTGTCGGCACTGATGACCACCGCTGCGCCATTGGGCGGGGCTTTGCTTTGCGCCTGGCGCACGGCCTTGGCCAGGGTGTCGAGGTGGACGGCTTCGCTACCGTCTTGGGTCTTGAGCTCCAGCCCATCGTCTTTGCCCACGACCACCTGGATAACCACGTCGGGTTGCTTGGCGGCGCTGCCCATGCTGGGCAGATCGACCATGCTGGGGGTGATCAGTGGCGCGGTCACCATAAAAATGATGAGCAGCACCAACATCACGTCGATGAAGGGCACCATATTGGGCTCGCTGATGGTGCGCCGGCCGCGCCCCCGTGAACTCACTGCTGGCATGGCGGGCTCCTTAACGCGGCGCGGCCACGCTGGCCTGCGCGCTCACATTGCGCTGCAAGATGTTGGAGAACTCTTCGATAAAGGTCTCGTGGCTGATGGCAATGCGGTCAATATCGCGCGCAAAGCGGTTGTACGCGATGACCGCCGGAATGGCCGCAAACAGGCCAATGGCCGTGGCCACCAAGGCCTCGGCAATGCCCGGGGCCACCGTGGCCAAGGTCACCTGCTGCAGCGCCGCCAGGCCGGTAAAAGCGTGCATGATGCCCCAGACCGTGCCAAACAAGCCCACATACGGTGAGACGGAGCCGACCGAGGCTAGAAAGGACAGATTGCTCTCGACCTCGTCCATCTCACGCTGAAAGCTTGCCCGCATGGCGCGCCGCGCGCCGTCCATGAGCGTGGCCACATCGCTCACACGGCGCTCGCGCAGTTTTTGGAACTCGCGCATGCCGCTGGCAAAAATGCGCTCCATGGGCCCCGAGGCTTTGCCCTTGCTCGCCGCTGTGGAGTAGAGCTCGTTGAGGCTGGCGCCGGACCAAAACTCGCGCTCAAAGCCCTCGTTTTGCGACTTTACGCGCTGAATGCCAAAGATCTTGCGAAAAATCGCCGCCCAACTGGCCACCGAAACCAGCAGCAAAAGCAGCATCACAAGTTGCACGACCACGCTGGCGTGCAGCACAAGTTGGAGGATGTCGAGGTCTTGGTTCATGGTGTCCAAAGTGGTGAGGTAGGTGACGAATAAACCCGGTGCTAGCCCAGCAACTGGCGCAGGCGCGCAATCGCGGTTTCCAAATGCTCCATGGAGCTGGCGGTTGAAAAGCGGATGAACTGCCCGGTCTGAAACTGACCAAAATCGCGCCCCGGCGTAACGGCCACATGGGCGCGCTCCATCAGCGCAAAAGCCACATCCCAGCTGCCTTGCACGCCCAGCTGGGCGCTGGCTTGGGTGCAGTCGGCCCAGGCATAAAACGCGCCGTCGGGCATGACCGGCACGTCCAGGCCCAATTGCTGCAAGGCGGGCACAAAATAGTCGCGCCGCGCTTGGAAGGCGGCGCGCCGTGTTTCGTATAGGGCAATGCTTTCGGGCTCAAAACAGGCCAAGGCGGCGTACTGCGCAATGGCGCTGGGGCAGATAAACAGGTTTTGCGCCAGGCGCTCGACCGCCGGCACCAAATCCGGTGGCAGTACCAGCCAGCCCAAACGCCAGCCGGTCATATTGAAATACTTGCTAAAGCTGTTGATGCTGATGATGGACTCGTCCAGCGCCAAAGCGCTTTGCCCGAAATGCGCGTCGTAACTGAGCGGCAAATAAATCTCATCGACCAGCGTCACACCACCGCGCGCCTGCACCGCCTGGGCGATGCGCGCCATCTCGGCCGGGTCGATGGAGCTGCCCGTCGGGTTGGATGGCGAGGCCAACAGCACGCCGCGCGTGTTCGGTCCCCAGGCCGCCTCCACCTGCGCCGCACTGAGCTGAAAGCGCTGGGCTGCGGTGGTCGGTAGCAGCACCGCCTTGGCGTCGGCCGCACTCACAAAGTGCCGGTTACAGGGGTAGCTGGGGTCGGGCATGAGCACTTCATCCCCGGCGTTGAGCAAAGCCAGGCAGGCCAGTTGCAGCGCGGCCGAGGCGCCGGCGGTGACCACAATGCGCTCGGGCGCAATTGCCAGGCCAAATCGCTGGCTGTACCACTGGCTGATGCGCTCGCGCAGCTGCGGCAAGCCGGTGGCCGGCGTGTACTGGCTGCGCCCCTGGGCAATGGCTTCTTGCGCAGCCGCTTGCACTGCGGGTGGGGCGGTGAAATCGGGCTCGCCGATGTTCAAAAACACCATGGGCTTGGCGCTGCCTTGCAGGCTGCGCGCCCTATCGGCGGCGGCTTTGGCCACCTCCATGACATAAAAGGGTTCTATGGCCTGCGCGCGCCGGGAAATTTGCATTGCCATCGGCTGAAGGGCCCGCCGCGATTAAGCGCTCTCGCGCTGGGCGCGGTCGGCCTCGACTTCCAGGGCCCGCAAGCTCGGCGCCAGCCCGTTGAGGACCGCGTTGACATATTTGTGGCCGTCGGTGCCGCCAAACTCTTTGGCCAGCTCGACACATTCGTTGAGCACCACGCGCCAGGGCACGTCGAGGCAGTGCTGCATTTCATAGACGCCAATCCACATCACCACATGCTCGACCGGTGAGATTTCAGTCAGGGGCCGGTCCAAGCGGGTGCTGATCAGCGCGTCGGCGTCTTGGGCTTGGGCGATACAGCCATGCAAGAGCGCATCAAAGTGCGCCGCATCGGCTTTGTGAAAGCCCGACAGGTCGCGGGTAAAGCTGTCCACATCGGTTGGCGTGTTTTTGCCCACCAGGCTTTGGTAAAGGCCTTGCACCGCGAACTCGCGGGCGCGGCTGCGCTTGTTTTTGGTGGCGGTTTTGCGCACGCCGGTGCTGCTCAGTTGGACAGGCGCGTGGTCAGGGCGGGCGGTATCGCTTGCGGCCATCACATGCTTTCGAGCAAGTTGGCCATCTCGACGGCTACACGGGCCGCGTCGCGCCCTTTGTCGATTTGGCGCGCCTGCGCCTGCGCCACGTCTTCGGTGGTGAGGATGGCATTGGCAATCGGAATTTGGTAATCCAGCGCAATGCGGGTGACGCCCGCGCCTGATTCATTGGCCACCAGCTCAAAGTGATAGGTCTCGCCACGGATGATGCAGCCCAGGGCAATTAGTGCGTCGTATTTGCTGCGCTCGGCCAAGGCCTGCAGGGCCACCGGCACCTCGAGCGCACCGGGCACGGTGAGGTGGTGGATATCGCGCTCGGCCACACCGAGCACCAGCAACTCTTGCTTGCAGGCCTGTGCTAGCGCGTTGGTGATGTCGGCGTTAAAGCGCGCTTGCACCAGGGCAATGCGCAGGCCTTTGCCTTGCAGGCGCTGGTCTTGCGCGTCGATGTTGCCTTTGTCTGCACCAAACATGGTTTTCTTTCGTTTTTCAAAAAAGTTTAAGCGGCTGGGGCGCTGATGTAGCCGGTGGTCTCCAGCCCATAGCCGGCCATGCTGGGCATGCGGCGCGGCGAGCCCATCAGGCGCATTTTGTGCACACCGCACAGGCGCAAAATTTGGGCGCCTACGCCGTAGGTACGCAAATCCATGCGGCCGCGCTCGGGCGCTTGGGCGGGGCGGGCTGTGCCTTCAAACTGGGACAGCAGTTGCTCGCCGGTTTCGCCGCAATTGAGCAGCACCAGCACGCCTTTGCCTTCTGCGGCGATATGCGCCAGGCTGGCGTCCAGGCTCCAGGAGTGCAGGGTGCGCCCGCGCTCCAGGGCGTCAAGCACCGACAGCGGCTCGTGCACGCGTGCCGCCACGGCTTCGTCGGGGGTCCATTGGCCCAACACCAGGGCCAAATGCACGCCCTGGCCGGTGGAGTCTTGGAAGGCATGGGCCTGAAATTGGCCAAAGGCCGTTTCCAAGGGGCGGCTGCCTTTGCGCTCGACCAGCGATTCCACCTGGCTGCGGTGGGCGATCAGATCGGCAATCGTGCCAATCTTCAGGCCATGCTCAGCCGCAAACAGCTGCAAATCAGGCAGCCGCGCCATGGTGCCGTCGTCTTTCATGATTTCGCAAATCACGGCGGCCGGTGCGCAGCCGGCCATCGCGGCCAGGTCGCAGCCCGCCTCGGTATGGCCGGCGCGCATGAGCACACCGCCGTCCACCGCTTGCAGCGGAAAAATATGGCCCGGCTGCACCAAATCGTCCGGTTTGGCATCGGGTGCTACGGCGGCGCGCACGGTACAGGCGCGGTCAGCGGCCGAAATGCCAGTGCTCACGCCCACGGCGGCCTCGATAGAGACGGTAAAGGCGGTGCCGTGCTTGGTGCCGTTGCGCACCACCATGGGCGGCAGTTGCAGGCGCTCGCAGTGTTCGCGGGTGAGCGTCAGGCAAATGAGGCCGCGCCCAAAGCGCGCCATGAAATTGATAGCCTCGGCACTCACGTGCTGGGCGGCCAGCACCAGATCGCCCTCGTTTTCACGGTCCTCTTCGTCGACCAGGATGACCATTTTCCCGGCGCGCATATCGGCCACGATGTCTTCAACAGGAGAAATAGGTATGGGCGTGGAGGTAGAGACGGTCATCGGGTAACTTTCGGGTTTTCCTGCGGCGCGGCGCGATGGGGGCCGGGGCCTGCAGGTACAGGGTCGGATTATCGCCGCAAGCGGCGCCTTGGCGGCCTTAGTCGTCCAGGGTGGCGCTCCAGCGGGCGTCCAGGCCGGCCTGCAATTTGCGCCGCTCGCGTTTGGTGGGGCGCCCGTGCTCGATGGCGCTGGCCGGCTCCACGCGCAGACGCCTTTGCTCTTGCTGGGCCAGGCGGGCGCTGATGCTGTCGGCCGTTTCCTCGTACAAGGCCTGCGCCACCGGGGCGGGCCCGCGCTGGCTGCTCAGGCCCCTAACCACGATGGTGCGCGCAATTTGCGCCTGCAGCACGGTGACGATCTCGCCCACGCGCAGCTCGCGGGCGGGCTTGACTTTGTTGGCGCCTACCTGGACGTGGCCTTTGTTGACCTCCTCGGTGGCCAGGGAGCGGGTCTTGAAAAAGCGCGCTGCCCACAGCCATTTGTCGATTCGAACACTTTCCATGCGTGCACTGTAGCGGCTTTTGGGCGCGGGCAGGGCGCCGGACCGGCGCAGGCTTTGCAGCACAATGGCGCTCAGAGGCGGCGCGTTGGGATGCCGTTTTTCACCCATTTCAAGGAAAGAGCGACATGAAATTGTTACGTTTTGGCCCGGCGGGCCAGGAGCGCGCAGGTATTTTGGGCAGCGACGGCATGGCCCGCGACATCTCCATGCTGGTGCCCGACTGGCGCGCCGCCCATTTGGCGCCCGCCGCATTGGACGCTTTGCGCGCTATCGACGTGGACCGTTTGCCGCGCCTGCCCGAGGGCACGCGCTGGGGCTGCCCGGTGCCAGAGATTGGGAAAATTGTCTGCGTCGGCCTCAATTACGCCGACCACGCCCGCGAATCGGGCATGCAGCCGCCCAAAGAGCCGGTGCTTTTTCTCAAACCCACCAGTTCGCTCTCTGGCCCCAACGACCCGGTCACCATCCCGCGCGGCGCCCTCAAGACCGACTGGGAGGTTGAGCTGGGCGTGGTCATTGGCAGCAAAGCCAGCTATGTCAGCCAAGCGGACGCCTTGTTCCATGTGGCGGGCTATGTGCTGGTCAACGATGTGTCCGAGCGCGCCTTTCAGCTCGAGCGCGGCGGCCAGTGGGACAAGGGCAAAGCCGCCGACACCTTCACGCCCGTAGGCCCCTGGTTGGTCACTGCGGACGAGGTGGCCGATCCGCAGCAGCTCAGTCTGTGGCTGGAGGTCAATGGCAAGCGGGTGCAAGACGGCACCACGTCCAATCTGATTTTTGGCATCGCCGAACTGGTGAGCTACATCAGCGGCTTTATGACGCTGCATCCGGGCGACATCATCAGCACCGGAACACCGGCAGGCGTGGGTCTGGGACTAAAACCCGAACCCTGTTACCTCAAGGCCGGCGACGTGATGCGCTTGGGCGTTGCTGGCCTGGGCGAGCAAAGTCAAACCTGCGTGGCCGCCGCTTAATTGCGCAAGGCGCCCTCGGTGGCGCCTAGGCCTGTGCGGCCAGCCAGGTCTGGATCACGGCCAAGTCGTTTTGCGCACGCAGTTGCCCGTAGGCCGCATCAGCCTGCGGGTAATGGCGGCGCAGAAAATAGAGCCATTGCTTGAGCCGCCCAGCCTGTTGGCGCGGCTCCAGCCGGCTGATCACCAATTCCCAAAACGCCCGCAAGTGCGGTTGCAAGGCCGCCCAAGGCACGCCCGGTTCGCCAGCGCGGCCACCATCGGCGGCACGAATTTCCAGGGCCAGCCCCGGGTTGCTGACCATGCCACGCCCCAGCATCAGCGCATGGCAGCCCGACTCGGCGCGGCAGCGCTGGGCGTCCTGCACGGTCCAGATTTCGCCGTTGGCGACCAGCGGCGTATGCAGGCGCGCGCGGATGTCGGCGATGCGATGCCAGTAGGCCGGCGGGCGGTAGCCATCGGCGCGGGTGCGGGCGTGAACCACGATTTCGCTGGCACCGCCTTCTTGCAGGGCCAGCGCGCATTCTTCGGCGCGGCTGTCGTCTAAAAAGCCCAGGCGCATCTTGGCCGAGACGGTTTGCGGCGCGGGCACGGCCCGGCGCACTGCCTGCATGATGGAAAACAGCTGTTGCGGGTCCTGTAACAAGGCCGCGCCGCCGCCGTGGCGGTTGACCACTTTGGCCGGACAGCCAAAGTTCAGGTCCACGCCATCGGCGCCCATACCCGCCACGCGCGCGGCGTTGTCGGCCAGGCAGGCGGGGTCCGAGCCCAGTAGCTGCGGGCGCACCGGTACGCCCGCGGGTGTGCGCCCGCCGTGGGCCAGCTCGGGCACTACGCGCAAAAACACGCGCTCGGGCAGCAAGGTGTTGGTTATGCGTATGAATTCAGAGACGCAGCGGTCGATGCCGCCTACCCGGGTGAGCACGTCACGCAACACAAAGTCGAGCAGGCCCTCCATCGGGGCCAGGACCAGCGCCATGGGTTTACTGCGCTGCGCCCAGGGCCAGCGCGGCCGCTTTGGAGGCGGCCAGTTGCGTGGCATGCGGGGCCTGCGTGGGCCAGCCGCCCATATGCTGGCGCGCCACGGCGGCCAAAGCCTCAATGCCCGGTGCGCTGTCGTTCAAACAGGCGATGTAATGAAAGGCGCTGCCGCCCGCGCTCAGGAACGCGTGGCGCGCTTCCATATTGATCTCTTCAAGGGTTTCTAGGCAGTCGCTGGTAAAGCCGGGGCAGACCACATCCACGCGCTTGGTACCGGACTGCGCCATGGCAATGAGCGTGGGCTCGGTGTAGGGCTCCAGCCATTTGGCGCGGCCCAGGCGGCTTTGGAAGGTGACTTTGTACTGTGTTTTGTCCAAACCTAGCGCCTCGGCCAGCAGGCGGGCGGTCTTGAAGCATTCGCAGTGGTAGGGGTCGCCCAGCGCCAGCGTACGCGCCGGCACGCCATGAAAACTCATCACCAACACATCGGGGCGGCCGTGCTCGGCCCAATGCGCCTGCACCCGCGCTTGCAGGGCGGCGATGTACTGCGCCTGGTCGTGGTAGTGGTTGACAAAGCGCAATTCGACGATGGAGCGGGTGCGCGCTGCCCATTGGTAAACCGCGTCAAACACGCTAGCCGTGGTCGTCGCCGAGTACTGCGGGTAGGCCGGCAGCACCAGCACCCGGGTGACGCCCTCCGCTTTGAGCGCATCGAGCTGCGAGGCCACCGACCCGCTGCCGTAGCGCATCGCCCAGCGCACCAGCACCTGCTCGCCTTGGGCTTGCAGTGCGGTTTGCAAAAGCGCGGCTTGTTTTTCGGTCCACAGCTTGAGGGGCGAGCCCTCGGGCGTCCAGATGCTGGCGTATTTGGCGGCCGATTTGGCGGGCCGAAAACGCAAAATAATGCCGTGCAAGATGAATAACCACAAAAGGCGCGGAATTTCCACCACGCGCTGGTCGCTCAAAAATTCGGCCAGGTAGCGGCGCACAGCCGCAGGCGTGGGCGCATCGGGCGTGCCCAAATTGCAAAACAGCACGGCGGTGCGCGGTGTTTGGCCGTGAAAAAAGGGGGGTTCTTCAGAAAATGGCATGCGCTATTCTCCCCCACTATGTTTGACCCCTCCAAAATCCGCGCCATCACCCTGGACCTGGACGATACGCTGTGGCCGGTGGCGCCCACCATCGCCGGTGCCGAGCGCGCGATGCAAGACTGGTTGGCCGCACGCGCGCCGCGCGCCGCCGCCTTGCTCGCCCACCTGGCCCAGCGTATGGCGCTGCGCGACGCCGTCGTGGCGCAAACCCCCCAGTGCGCCCATGACATGAGCGCGCTGCGGCGCAACATCATTGCCCTGGCGCTGGCCCAAAGCGAGGAGCCTGCCCACTGGTGCGAGCCGGCTTTTGAGGTGTTTTATACCGCCCGCCAAAATGTCACGCTCTATGACGACGCCCAACCCGCGCTGGCCCGTCTGGCGGCGCGCTTTCCGCTGCTGGCACTGACCAACGGCAATGCCGACGTGCATTTGGTGGGCTTGGGCGCCTATTTTTGCGGCAGCGTGGGCGCCCATACCCGAGGCCAGCCCAAGCCGCACCGCGCTATTTTTGACGCCGCTGCCCAGCACCTGGCCTGCAGCAACGAGGAGGTTTTGCACGTGGGCGACGACGCGCACTTAGACGTGGTGGGCGCCATGGCCGCTGGCATGCAGGCGGTGTGGCTCAACCGCCGGGGCGAGGCCTGGGCCCACGGCCCCGCGAGCCCGCACCTGACGGTTCACACCCTAAACGCCTTGTGCGACGCGCTGGGCGTCTAAGCACGGCGAGCGCTCATTCTTTCCAGACAAAACCTTCGGTTTCATCGAGCGCCAGCGCGGCCATGATGCCGCTGCGCACCGCGCCCTCCAGCGTGGCCGGGTAGGGCGTGTACAGGTAGTCGCCGCAGGCCAGCAAGCCCGGCGCCACGCGCTGCTGGGGCCGCAGCAGGCGCGGGGCGCAGGAAAAAGTGGCCTGCTTTTCCATCACGGTTTGCACTGGCGTGAGCCGGGCGCCGCCCAGCCAGGGCGCCAGCGCCTGGTTCGCCTGGGCGATCACCATGCCCTCTAAATCGTCGTAACTGCCTTGCGGCGCGCTGACCACCAGGGCCACCAGTCCTGCCGGCCCGTCAAGCTGGCCCCGGTCGATAACCACTTGCGCCGGCGCCAAGGGGCTGCTGCGCAAGCCCATGAGCGCCTGCGGCAGCGCCAGACCGGGCGCGTGGGCGTAGACCGTGGCAATCGACTGGTATTTGAGGCCCCGCGCCTGGCGCAGCCAACGTTGCAAATGCAGGCCCAGGTTGCGCGGGGCCTGTGCTTGGTAGGCGCCAAAAACCTGTACCGCATGCTGTGGCGCGGTGGCCCAAATCACTTTGTCATAACCCTGGCCGTGCAGCTGCCATTGCCCGCCGCCCCATTGCGGCGCCTCGCAGCGCTGGCCCAAGCGGATTTGCGCCCCGCGCGCCTGCAGCCAAGCGGCTGCGGCCTCGGGGAACAAGCGGCCCAGGTCCACGCGGGGCAACAGCAGGTCCGAGCCGGCTGCCGTCCACGGGTCTTGCGCATCCGGCGCGGGCGGGCTGACCGGGGTGAACAGGCTGTCGTGCAACACGGTCAGAAATACCTGGGCGCTGGCCAATGCGGGCGGCGTGTTCAGGGCCGAGATGCACAGGGGTGCGATCAGGTCTTCCACCACCGCGGTATGCAGGTCTTTGCACAAATCGGCAACGGTGGTGCGGACATCGCACTGAAAACCACGCTTGCGCCAGGCGCGCAGCGCTTGGACCAAGGACCATTTGTCGCTCAGTCTCCAGCCCGAGGCCAAGGCCAGGCCAGCGACGAAGTTCCAGGGCTGGGGCCAATCGGGCAAGCGCAGGCCGCAGCCGTCGTCAAAACGCAGATTCAGCGGCACGCGCAGCAGCAACTCACCAGGCAACAGGCCCACCTGGCGCATCAAAGCCAGCGTTTCGCGGTAGGCGCCGATGAGAATGTGTTGGCCGTTGTCCAGCACGGCGGCGCTGCCGTCGGGCAGCCATGCCGCACTGCTGGGCGGCAGGCTGCGCGCCCGCCCGCCCAGGCTGCGGCTGGCTTCAAAAACCGTGACCTGGTGGCCGGCATCGGTGGCGCTAACAGCCGCTGCCAGGCCGGACCATCCGGCCCCGACGACGGCGACGCGCCAACGCTTCACATGCGCCCCAGCGCCTGAACGCGCCAGGCCAGCCAAAATTTGCGCAAAGGGCTCAGGCGCACGCGCTCGGCCAGCACCGGAAAGCCCCGCGCCTCGATGCGCGAGAGCAGGGTGCGGTAGATGCTGGCCATCATCAGCCCGGGCTTTTGGCTGCGCCGGTCGGCATCGGGCAGCAGGGCCAGCGCCTGGGTGTACAGGCCTTGCGCGCGCTCGGCCTGGAAGGCCATCAGGGCGCTAAATCGGGGTGAAGGGATGCATTTTAAAATTTCATGTGCTTTCACATCAAATTTCTGCATCTCATTGATCGGTATATATATTCTTCCACGGCTAGCATCTTCGCCCACGTCGCGGATGATGTTGGTGAGCTGCAGCGCCTGGCCCAGGGTATGGGCGTATTCGGTGGTTTGGGGCTGGCTTTGGCCAAAGATGAGGGCAGCCACTTCGCCCACCACGCCGGCCACCAAATGGCAGTATTGCTGCAGCGCCGCAAAGTCCAGGTAACGGGTTTGCTCCAGGTCCATTTGGCAGCCTCGGATGATGGCTTGCAATTGCGCCGCCGTGATGCCGTAGTCGGCCGCCAGAGGCATGAGTGCCTGCATGACCGGGTGCGTGGGCTGGCCGGCGTAGGCGCGCTGGACCTCGGACTGCCACCAGGCCAGCTTGGTGGCTGCGACGCTGGCGTCGCGGGCCTCGTCGACCACGTCGTCCACTTCGCGGCAAAACGCATAAAAGGCGGTAATCGCGGCGCGCCGGGGCGGCGGCAGAAACAAAAAGGCGTAATAAAAACTGCTGCCCGATGCGGCAGCTTTTTCCTGAACGTATTGGGCCGGGGTCATGCCTTATTGTCGCTTTTGTGGCGCGATGGGCGCATGGTCAGGGCGCGCCACAGCAGCAAGGGCGCGTCCCAGGGGTGCAAGCGCGCACGCTGTTGTAGGGCACGTGCGCCCAGGCGCTCGGTTTTGTCCAGCACCCGCAGGCCGCCTTGCACCACCAGGCGCAATTCCCAACCGGCGCGCCCGGGCAGCCGGTGCACCAGGGCGGCGCCTTGGGCCATGCGCTGGCGCGCGTCGGCGGTGCAATGGGCCAAGAGTGCGCCAGCCAGATCCGGGCGCTGCACCTGGCCTTCGCGCCCCGGCCAGCAGCCAAAGCGGGCGCACCAGTCCAGGGGAAAGTAATTGCGCCCGCGCGGCAAATCGACGTTCGGGTCTTGCCAGAAATTAATGAGTTGCAGCGCGGTGCAGATGGCGTCGCTTTGGGCCAGCGCTGCGCTGTCGTGTACGCCGTACAGGTGCAAAAGCAGGCGGCCGATCGGGTTGGCTGAACGGCGGCAATAGTCCAGCAACTGCGTTTCGGTGGTGTAAGGGCGGGCGTCGCGGGTCATTTCGACGTCTTGCACAAAGGCATCTAGCAGGTCGTGTAACAGCGATACGGGCAGCGCCCAGCGGGCCAGCGCGTGAGCCAGCGGGATGAACACGGACGCCCAGGGGGCATCTTGCGCTGGCGCGGTGTGGCAGGCGCGCTCCAGCGCCTGGCGGTAGCCCGCCAGCGCGGCCAGGCGTTGGGCGGGCGTGGCATCGCCCTCGTCGGCCAGGTCGTCGGCGCTGCGGGCAAAGTGGTAGATGGCCGCAATGGGCGCGCGCAAATGCGGTGGGCACAACCAAGAGGCGACAGGAAAGTTCTCGTAGTGCGCAATCGGCGCTGCGGGCGGCGGGGCGGGGGGCATAGCGGCACATTGTGCCTTGGCGGTCGGGGCCCGAGGGGCCAGCTCGCCTGCGAAATGGCCCTCTCACGCATGGGGAAAACCCGCAGCAAGTTCCAGTGCAAGAAAGGCTTGTGGTTTAATTAATAACCAAGCGGTCAGTAATTTGGCCGTTTTTTCATTTTTACTCCCTTCTCGTGCCATGAATATGCCTCATCCCTTCGCGTTGCGCTTGCTGGTGCTTGCCTGTGTTTTTCTGCAAGCCTGCTCCAAACCTGTCCCTGCCGAGGAGCCGGTGCGGGCGGTCAAGGTCATTACCGTAGGCGCCGAGGGCATCCAAAGCGGGCTGGAATACGCTGGCGAGGTGCGCGCTCGCTCCGAGTCGCGCCTGGGCTTTCGGGTGAACGGCAAATTGCTGCGTCGCCAGGTGGAGCTGGGCCAGCGCGTGCGCGCTGGCGAGCTGCTGGCGCAACTGGACCCGCAAGACCTGAAACTGGCCGCCGATGGCGCCCGCGCCTTGCTCGCCTCGGCGCAGATCAACCGCGACTTGGCGCAGGCCGATTACAAGCGCTACAAAGATTTGCGCGACCAGAACTTCATCAGTGCCGCCGAGTTGGAGCGCCGTGAGGCCGCCCTCAAGGCCGCGCAAGCGCAGGTGGACCAGGCGCAGGCCCAGTTGGCCGGTCAAGGCAACCAGGCGTCCTATACCAATTTGCTGGCCGACGCCTCGGGCGTGGTGACCTCGGTGGACGCCGAGCCCGGCCAGGTGCTGGCCGCAGGCACGCCGGTGGTGCGCATCGCTTTGGATGGCCCGCGCGACGTGGTTTTTGCGGTGCCCGAGGACAAAGTGGGCCTGATCAATGTGGGCTCGGCGGTGACGGTGCAAGGCTGGGCTTCGGACAAGCAGGCCAGCGCCCGCGTACGCGAGGTGGCTGCCAGCGCTGATCCGGTGACCCGTACATTCATGGTGAAAGTGGGGCTCGACGGCGCCGCCCCCTGGCCGCTGGGCGCGACCGTGACGGTCAGCCCCAAGGCCTTGGACCGCTCGGGACCGGCTGTGATCAAAGTGCCCACCAGTGCTTTGCAGCATGACGGCGAGAAGGCAGCGGTTTGGGTGGTCGATGGCGCCACCATGACGGTGCGTTTGCAGCCCGTGGTAATCGCAACGGCGGACGGCAACGAGGTCGTGCTGGCGCAGGGCTTGGAGCCGGGCATGCGCATTGTCAGCACCGGCGTGCATGTGCTCAATCCGGGCCAGAAAGTAACGATTTACCAGCCCAAGTCGGCTTCGGCGCCGGCGCCAGCACCGGCAGCGTCTAAGTGAGCGCCGCATGAGCATGGATACAGATAAGCCCGGTTTCAATCTCTCCAAATGGGCTTTGGAGCATTCGGCGCTAACGCGCTACTTGATGGTGGTGCTCATGCTTTTGGGCGCGGCCGCCTATTTCCAACTGGGCCAGGACGAGGACCCGCCTTTTACCTTTCGGATCATGGTGGTGCGCGCCTTTTGGCCTGGCGCCACGGCCACGCAGGTGGCCCAGCAGGTGACCGACAAGCTCGAGCGCACTTTGCAAGAGGTGCCTGGGGCCGACAAAATCCGCAGCTTTTCCAAGCCGGGCGAGACGACGATTCTTTTTCAGCTCAAAGATTCGACCCGCGCCGCCGAGGTACCGGATTTGTTTTACACCGTGCGCAAAAAAATTGGCGATATGCGCGGCACCTTGCCCCAGGGCGTGGTGGGGCCGTTTTGTAACGACGAATTTGGCGATGTATACGGCGTGATTTACGCCTTGCAAGCCGAGGGCTTTTCGCCCGCCGAGGTCAAGGAAGTGGCTGACGAGGTGCGCCAAAAACTGCTGCGCGTTCCTGATGTGAACAAGGTGGAGTTGTTTGGCGCGCAGGATGAGAAGCTGTACATCGAGATGTCGCAGCGCCGCCTCTCGCAACTGGGCCTGGATATCAATCAGGTGCTGGCCCAACTGGCACAGCAAAACGCGCTGGAAGGCGCGGGCACCATGCAAACCCCGCTGGACGTGGTCCAGGTCCGTGTGAGCGGCGCTTTTGAGGCCGCCGAGCAGCTGCGTGCAATGCCGATTCGGGGCAGCTCGGGCAACCAGCTGCGCCTGGGCGATATCGCCGACGTGAAGCGCGGCTATGTGGATCCGGCCAGCGTGAAGGTGCGCTTCCAGGGTCAGCAGGTGATCGCTCTGGGCGTGTCCATGACCAAGGGCGGCGACATCATCGCCCTGGGCAAGGCGCTCAAGAAAACCACGGCCAAGATCGGTGCCGCTTTGCCGGTGGGAATCCGTTTGGTAGAGGTGCAAGACCAGCCCAGCGCGGTGGCCAAGTCGGTTAATGAATTTATCGCTGTGCTGATCGAGGCCATCGTCATTGTGTTGCTGGTCAGCTTTGTAGCGCTGGGCCTACATAAACGCGCGGGACTGCAGCCCTGGTGGCGGCGGTATTACGTCGATGTGCGGCCAGGCTTGGTGGTGGCCATCACCATTCCGCTGGTGCTGGCGGTGACGTTTTTGGGCATGTATTACTGGGGCATCGGGCTGCACAAAATTTCGCTGGGCTCCTTGATCATCGCTTTGGGCTTGCTGGTCGATGACGCCATCATCGCCGTGGAAATGATGGTGCGCAAAATCGAAGAGGGCTACGACAAAGTGCGCGCCGCCACTTTTGCCTACGAGATCACGGCCATGCCGATGCTGACCGGCACCTTGATTACGGCGGTGGGCTTTTTGCCCATTGGCATCGCCCGCTCCACGGTGGGCGAGTACACCTTCGCCATCTTTGGCGTGACGGTGCTGGCGCTGTTGGTGAGCTGGGTGGTGTCGGTGTATTTCGTGCCGTACTTGGGCACGGTGCTGCTCAAGGCCAAAGACGCGCAGGGCGGCGCAGAGCACCAGGAGGTGTTTGATACGCCGTTTTACAACGCCTTTCGACGCACGGTGAACTGGTGCGTGCAGCACCGCTGGATCACCATCGGCCTGATGCTGCTGACCTTTGCGCTGGGTATTGCTGGCATGGGGCGGGTGCAGCAGCAGTTTTTCCCCGATTCCAGTCGCCCCGAAGTGATGATGGACGTCTGGTACGCCGAGGGCACCTCCATTGCCGCCAACGAGGAAGTGACCCGCCGCATCGAGGCGCGCCTGATGCAAGAGGCGGGCGTGGTCAATGTCACCACCTGGATTGGCTCGGGCGTGCCGCGCTTTTATTTGCCGCTGGACGCTATTTTTCCGCAGTCCAATGTGTCGCAATTTATCGTGCTGCCCAAGGACTTGAAGCTGCGCGAGAGTTTGCGCATTCGCTTACCAGCGCTCATGGCCCAGGAGTTTCCCGAGGTGCGGGCGCGCGTCAAGATCTTGCCCAATGGGCCGCCCGTGGCCTACCCGGTGCAGTTCCGCGTAGTCGGCGAAGACCCGGCCACGCTGCGCCTGCGCGCTAACGAGGTGAAAGAGGCCCTGCGCGCCAATGCCCATATGCGCGGAGTCAATGACAACTGGAACGAGCCGGTCAAGGTGATTCACCTGGAGGTAGACCAGGCCAAGGCCCGCGCGCTGGGGGTCACCAGCCAGTCAATTGCCCAGGCCTCGCGCACCTTGCTCGCCGGAAGCACCGTCGGGCAGTTCCGCGATGGCGACAAGCTCATTGACATCGTGCTGCGCCAGCCGATATCCGAGCGCAATGCGATTTCAGACATCGGCAACGCCTACCTGCCCACGGCCAGCGGACGCTCGATTCCGCTGACCCAAATCGCCAAACCCACTTTTGCCTGGGAGCCGGGCGTGATGTGGCGTGAGGGCCGCGACTACGCCATCACGGTGCAAGGCGATATCGCAGAAGGCCTGCAAGGGGCCACCGTCACCGCCGAGTTGCTGCCCAGTTTGCGCCAGATCGAAGCCGGCTGGCAGAGCCGCGGCGGCTCCTACCGCATCGAGGTGGCCGGCGCTGTGGAAGAGAGCAGCAAGGGCTCGAGCTCCATTGCGGCGGGCGTGCCGGTCATGCTGTTCATCACTTTTACTTTGTTGATGCTGCAGTTGCACAGCTTTAGCCGGGCCATGCTGGTGTTTTTGACCGGCCCGTTGGGCATCGCCGGTGTGGCGGCAGCCTTGCTGACCTTTGGCCGGCCTTTTGGCTTTGTCGCGCTGCTGGGCGTCATCGCGCTGATGGGCATGATTCAGCGTAACTCGGTGATCCTGATCGACCAGATCGAGCAGGACCGCGCGCGCGGGGTGCCGGCCTGGGACGCGATCGTCGAGTCGGCGGTGCGCCGCCTGCGCCCGATTGTGCTGACGGCCGCCGCGGCGGTGTTGGCGATGATTCCCCTCTCGCGCTCGGTCTTTTGGGGCCCGATGGCGGTGGCCATCATGGGCGGACTGATGGTGGCTACGGCCCTGACCTTGCTGGCCTTGCCGGCGATGTACGCGGCCTGGTTTCGGGTGCGCCGCTAGCGCCTAGGCGCGCAGGCTAAAATGCCCGGCTGACCGATTTCCAGCGACCGGCAGGGAGACGGCGCCTTTGGCGCCTGCCCCCGGGCGGTTGTTGAATATTTTTTGCGCGGGTGGCGAAATTGGTAGACGCACCAGGTTTAGGTCCTGACGCCAGCAATGGTGTGGGGGTTCGAGTCCCCCCCCGCGCACCACTCACAAGGCAAGTTGAACCCCATTTGCGGGGCAGCCTGCGGCCGCACAGTGCGGTCCGTGCTGCCCCTTCAATTTTTAGGAGCATCTGAATGACGGTAGTTGTAGAAACATTGGAAAAGCTGGAACGCAAGATCAAACTGACTTTGCCGGTCGATGCCGTCCAAAACGAAGTGCAGGCGCGCCTGCGCAAATTGGCCCGCACCGTCAAGATGGACGGCTTTCGTCCGGGCAAGGTGCCGCTTAATGTGGTGACCCAGCGCTACGGCTACTCGGTCCACTACGAAGTGATGAACGACAAAGTGGGCGACGCCTTCGCCAAGGCCGCCAACGAAGCCAAGCTGCGCGTGGCCGGACAGCCCCAAATCACCGAGTCGGCCGAGCCGGTGGACGGCCAGATGGCCTTTGACGCGGTGTTTGAAGTCTTTCCGGAAGTCAAAATCAACGACCTGGCCACGGCTGAAGTGGAAAAAGCCCACGCCGAAGTGACCGACGCGGCCATCGAAAAAACCATCGACATCCTGCGCAAACAGCGCCGCACCTTTGCCCTGCGCCCGCATGAGGCCCCCGCCCAGGACGGCGACCGGGTCACGGTGGACTTTGAAGGCAAGATTGACGGCGAACCCTTCGACGGCGGCAAGGCCGAAGACTTTCAGTTCATTTTGGGCGACGGCCAAATGCTCAAGGAATTTGAAGAGGCGACCCGCGGCATGAAGTTTGGCGAAAGCAAGACTTTCCCCTTGGCCTTTCCCGCCGATTACCACGGCCAGGATGTCGCAGGCAAAACAGCCGACTTCATTGTCACCTTGAAGAAGATCGAAGCGGCGAACCTGCCCGAGGTCGACGACGCGCTGGCCCGCGCCCTGGGCATTGCCGAAGGCACGGTAGCTGCGCTCAAGGAAGACATCCGCAAGAATTTGCAGCGCGAAGTGAAGTCGCGCCTGCTCTCGCGCAACAAGCAAGGCGTGATGGAAGCGCTGATGGCCAAGTCCGAGCTGGACCTGCCCAAGGTCAGCGTCAAGTCCGAAGTCGAGCGCCTGATTGCCGATGCCCGCGCCAATCTCAAGCAGCGTGGTGTCAAAGATGCCGAAAACGCCCCCATTCCTGAGGAATTGTTCACCGCCCAGGCTGAGCGCCGGGTGCGTTTAGGCCTGGTCGTGGGCGAGTTGGTACGCGCCAACCAGCTCCAGGCCACGCCTGCCCAGATCAAGCAGCATGTGGAAGAGCTGGCCTCCAGCTACGAAAACCCGGCAGAAGTGGTGCGCTGGTACTACGGCGACCAAAACCGCATGAGCGATGTCGAGTCCGTGGTGATTGAGAACAATGTGACTGAGTTTGTCCTGTCCAAAGTCAAGGTCACTGAGAAAACCATCTCCTTTGACGAGTTGATGGGGCAAAATTAATGTACGGCGTGCCCCGATCGGGTGCGCCGGTTTACTTACCAACGAGGCTATCCATATGAAATTCGAGTTGCCAGGCAGCATGCCAACCCAGGCCTTGGGCATGGTCCCGATGGTCATCGAGCAGTCGGGCCGGGGAGAGCGCTCCTACGATATTTACTCGCGCCTGCTCAAAGAGCGCGTGATTTTCCTGGTCGGCCCGGTCAATGACCACACGGCCAATCTGGTGGTCGCCCAGCTTTTGTTCCTGGAGAGCGAGAATCCTGACAAGGATATTTCCTTCTATATCAACTCGCCCGGTGGCTCTGTGAGCGCAGGCATGGCGATTTTTGACACCATGAGCTTCATCAAGCCCGATGTATCTACGCTGTGCGTGGGCATGGCGGCGAGCATGGGGGCGTTTTTGCTGGCCGCTGGCGCCAAAGGCAAGCGGTTTTCCCTGCCCAATTCCAAGGTCATGATCCA